>NZ_CP160205.1:4018446-4688187 GCF_041080815.1 Mucilaginibacter yixingensis
AAAGGTGAGTTTTTTAGTAATGGGATAATTGACGCTAAA
The DNA here is from genome assembly GCF_041080815.1 of Mucilaginibacter yixingensis. Classification (NCBI taxonomy): domain Bacteria; kingdom Pseudomonadati; phylum Bacteroidota; class Sphingobacteriia; order Sphingobacteriales; family Sphingobacteriaceae; genus Mucilaginibacter; species Mucilaginibacter yixingensis. Next base: position 4,018,486 of record NZ_CP160205.1, read on the forward strand.
ATTGGTACCAATCGATCTGTTTTTACCAATATTGGCGTACGAAGTAGTTGTTACGCGGGAAACAGTGTCATATACAGAAACGGCTTCAATGGTGTTGCTGGCAAAATTATAGCTCAGTCCTACATTGATGGTTGCTTTTTTAAACCAGCTGTAATTCAACTGAAAGTTATTACTTACAACAGCTTTCAGATCAGGGTTACCATGAAATTGAAAAGCAGGGTTAGACAAATCAACAAAAGGATTAAGCTGCCAGATGTCGGGCCGCTGTATACGCTGGGTGTAACCTAAATTAAGGCTGCTGTTGTTTTTAAATTTCCGATTGATGGATACAGAAGGCACCACGTTAAAATAGTTACGGTTTACGTTGGTTGCATTGGTAATAAAATCGGCCTTTACAATAGTTTCTTCTGCACGGGCGCCTGCTTTAAACGCCCAGCTTTTCAAGGTATACTGATAAGTATTGTAAGCACCCAGCACATACTGGTTATTATCATACACATTGCTGCGTGCAGTATCTATATTGTAGGTGTTGGTTTTGGCATCCTGTACGTCATACTCAAAATTACTGTTGTTGTTACGTAGTATGGCTTTCATACCTCCTTCAATATTTATCTTCTTCAGCGGGTGAACATAATCAACCTGGAGCGTGTGCTCATGCGAGTTAGCGTTATTGATCTGCAAAAAGCTGGAAGCATGATAGTTTATGGTATCTCCAAGCAACTGGTTATTTGAGCCTTTGTCAATACCATTAATACTGCGGTAGGAAAAGGTAAGCAACCTGTTCTTGTTGCCCTTAAAACCTAATTGGTAGTTCAAACCAAGATCGTAACTGTTATACTTATCCAGGTTTGTGTTATTAAAAGTGTAGCCAATATTGGCCGGCGCTACCTGCGTGAAAGACCGGTTAGAGTTTAAGCCGGTATAGTTTCCGGTGTATAAACCAAACTCTACCGTAAACAAGTTCAGAGAATCAGCCTCAAAGCTTAACTCGGCGTTGCCATAAACGCCCTTGTTTTTATAGCTGTTAATGCTATTCTGCGTTAAAACAGACGGATTAGAGCCGCTGGTGATCCTGCTGCTGCTGCCTGCCACTTCTGGCGTATTATAGATATTGCCACCCATATAGGTAGATATCCCGAATTTTCCTTTCTTACCGGTAAATGAACCACCTCCTCCCGGGCCGCCTATCGGAAAATTCTGGCGGAAGTTTAAACTGGCATTATAACCATTGTCAACGTTTTTGTTGGTGATGATGTTAATGATGCCGTCCAGTCCCTCGCTGTCATACTTAGCGGGAGGTGTAGTAATCACCTCTATTTTTTGGATGCTGGTTGCCGGCATGGCTCTTAATACATCCTTGGGGTTGTGCGCCAGCATACTGGACGGTTTACCGTTAATAAAGATCTTGTAGTTACCGCTGCCCTTCAGCTTAATATTATCGTCCGCGTCCAGCGAGAGCATAGGCACTTTGCGCATCATTTCCAGCACGTTCAATACCTTGCTTTCCGGATCGGCTTGTATGTCATAGCTCAGGCGGTCAATCTCCTGGGTTGCCAGCGGTTTGCTGGCGGTAACAGCAACTTCCTTTAATTGATTATTTGATGGAGCCAGTACAATCTTGCCTACATCCTCCACTTCTTTATCGCCCTTAATGCTGATAGGATGAGTTTTATAACCTGTATAAACCAACGAGAGATGGTACGCTTTCATGGGCAGATTTTTCAGCTCAAACAGGCCGCTCTCTTTAGTCAGCGTGCTTTTTACCGGCGCTTTGGTAGTAGCATCTGTTAAGGCTGCGGTAACAAAACTTAATGATTTACCCGACGCCGAATCTATCACCGTCCCTTTAATCAGCATAGTTTTAGGCAGCGCTGGTGTTTGCGCAATGGCCAGCGTTGAAAGCAGCGCGCACAGAATTGTAAAGATGGTTTTTCTCATAATATTGATAAGGCAGATAATTGGTTTGGTTAGGGCTATCAAATATAAAACTAATAATTTAGTTTTATATTGTTTTATTAAAAACCAGCAAGTTTAACACATGTACGGCTCTTTTACTATTGATTAATGGGCTATCCGGCTGTGCTACCAGATTTGCTTCCGCCTTTGGTATCATCATTATTAATACCATGCTGGCTGCGTTTGATCTCGCTCTTCAGCTTGCCAAACTTATAATTAAAGCGAATGGCAAAATGGCGGTAAATATTTTGATAATAGACGCTTTGATAAAAGTTGTCGGTTACTGTTGTGGAACGGTAGGTTTGATAAGTGGCCCAAGGGTTATTAGACACCAGCGATATGCTGGCCTTCTTATCCAGAAACTCTTTAGTTACCACAAACGACGAATAAATGAACTGACTGGAGCTACCCTGCAAAGCCACGTTACCACTAAAATAACCTACATCTGTACTAACCCGGTAGCCCTTGTTAAATTTATAAGAGCCATTAAAAAATGCATTGCCATTATAGCCCGCATTTTTATAGAACATACCGTTAAATGTACCTGCCAGCCAAACTCTGCTTACCTGTCCGTTCAGGCTCACGTTAAGCTGTTTAGTAACGGCAAAGGTGGCATTGGAGTTTAAACCGAGCGATTTATTGCTCCCCAGGTTTTCATAAGTGGTTAAGGTTACCACGTCAGGGTTACCGTTAATCATATCGGTGATTAGAGTAGACACATTTTGAATAGCGTTGTTAGAGAACGCGTAGCTCAGCCCAAGCGTAAACGAGTTTTTGCTGAAATTGCTATAATTTAGCTCAAAAGAATGGCTTAGCTCGGGGCGCAGGTTGGGATTGCCGGTGTTAATGAATTTGGGGTCGGTACGATCTACAAATGGATTAAGCTGATAAATACCCGGACGTTGGATACGCTCTGTATAACCCAGGGTAAAGCTGTATTTTTTAAATTTGCGTTGGATGGAAACCGATGGGATCAGGTTATTATAGCCCTGGTTAACGCTGTTGGTGCTAAGGTTGGTAAAATCGGCATCAACCGTAGTTCGCTCCAGGCGCAAACCGGCTTTGGCTGTCCAGTTTTCAAGCTTCAACTGGTAGGAATTATACAAGCTGTATACCCCTTGTTTATAATTAAAATTATTGGTCTGATTAGGATTAAGGGTATAGGTATTGCTTGCCGTATCACGATCGTCTCTATGAAAATCGCTGAAATTATTGCGCAGGATAGCTTTCGCGCCCGCCTCTATGGTGATCTTTTTAAGCGGATGAGCGTAATCTAACTGTATGGTATGTTCTCTGTTACCCGAGTTGTTGTATTGGTTATAGTCTGGAAAATCTTTGTTATAATAATTCTGCCGGTCTGTTATCAGGTTATTTGAGGTTGATTTACTGGGCGAGTAACTGTATTTGTATGACAGTGTAAGCAATTGATCTTTGCTGCGTTTAAACCCAAGCTGATAGTTTAAGCCCGCATCCAAACCCAAGTTATTGTTAAGATTATCTGCCATTAAATAATAGTGGGATACACTGGTACCGGTACTATTAAACAATTGCTTATTGTTGTTATAAAAATCGCCCCCCCAATAGTTCACAGAGCCGGTAAGCAGATTAAGCGAATCTATCTCATAGCTCAACTCTGCATTACCGTATTTATAATTGCCACCGTAGGCATTACGCGCATCTTGCGTACGCACCGATTGAATGTTGGTTGTGCCTGGCGCAAAAATATTTTGCACGGTACCGTTAGCTGTTTCGTTTCCGGTTTGTTTACCTGCACCAAAATAAGCCGTTGCACCAAACTTACCTTGTTTTACGCTACCGTTAATATTACCACCCGGCCCCCAACGGTTATTGATGCGCCCGTTAATGCCAATGTTATAGCCTTGATCTGCGTCGGCTTTGGTAATAATGTTTAGTATACCGGCCAAACCCTCGGCATCATACTTGGCCGGCGGCGTGGTAATTACTTCAATGCGCACAATGTTTGATGCCGGCATGGCCTTCAACACGTCAGACGGATTTTTGGCCATCAATGCAGACTCTTTACCATTGATCAGGATCTTATAATTGCCCGTACCCTTCAGCCTGATATTATCGTTACCGTCAACACTTACCAGTGGTACTTTGCGCATCATATCCAGCGCGGTAAGGGCCTTGCTCTCCGGATCGGCCTGTACATCGTAGCTAATGCGATCAACCTCTTGTTTCATCAACGGTTTGGTAGCGCTCACCGCTACTTCTTTGAGCTGATTATTGGCTGGCGACAGGATGATTTTTCCTATATCAACTGATGCGTTGCCCTTTACTTCTATGGTTTTACTTTGATAGCCCACATAAACCAATGCCAGCTGATAAGATTTTGAAGGTAGATTACGGAGTTCAAACACACCATCGTCTTTAGATAGCGTACTTTTTACGGGCTGCCTGGTAGTGGCATCAGTCAATGCAGCAGTTACGAAACCCAGTGGCTTTTGTGTAACAGAATCGGTCACCATCCCCTTTATGGTCACCGTGGGTGCCTTGGTTTGCGCATGCACCAAAGCGGTAAGCATGCAAAAAATTGCAGCAAGTAATAGTTTCTTCATAGCAAGATTTGGTTTCGTTCCAATAAGACACAGCGCGCCACAATTCGTTACGCTTTTCAGAATTTTTTTCTGTGCCGATGCTGCAAGATAAAACAGCAACCAAACCCGCTAAACTATTTAACAGATTTTAACTAATCAATTAGTTAAAACCACGTTTCCAGAATGCTTAATGTTATTTATTGTTAAATTTTGTCATGGTCAGCTCAGTACCAATGGCAGCAAAGCTTTTAACAATCTCAATAGATTTATCGATCAATGCGGGCAGTTCGGGTTGCTCGTCATCATCAAAGCCGCTCAACACGTAGTCAACCTGGCGGCCTTTAGGATAATTATCGCCAATGCCAAAGCGCAGACGGGCATAGTTGTTATTCCCCAGCGTGGCTTCAATATTGCGCAGCCCGTTATGGCCGGCAGCGCTGCCTTTGGGTTTCAGGCGCAGGGTACCCAGCGGCAAGGCCAGTTCATCAACTATCACCAGTACGTTTTCTACGGGTATTTTCAACTCCTTCATCCAGTAGTTCAGGGCTTTGCCACTCAGGTTCATGTAGGTGGTTGGCTTAATAAGGTGCAGCATACGGCCTTTGTAGCTATACTCGGCATAATAAGCCAGGCGCATGTTGCTAAACTTCAGGTTTTCTTGCTTAGCCAGTTCGTCCAGCACCATAAAACCAATGTTGTGGCGGGTATCTGCATACTCCTGCCCTATATTACCTAAACCTACTATCAGATATTTCATTTATAAACCCTTGCGCCTCCTGGTAGAGGAACTTTTATTTTTCAGGATGCAAATATGGGATTTTTTGGGGAGAGGAGAAGACTTTCACCACGTCATTGCGAGGTACGAAGCAATCTCTGTAAAGGACAGTCGGGAATAGAAATTCGCTTTGCGTATGCAGAGATTGCTTCGTACCTCGCAATGACGTAATTACTGATCTGGTTGATATTCCTCCAAACAAAAACAGCGATGGTTTCCCATCGCTGTTTTCTATTATCGGTGTGATCCGAGAATTATTTTTTGTTAGCTTCCTGCTCAGCCTGACGCAATGCACGTGAGGTAGTGATAGACAGGATAGTATCTTCAGGAGTGTTAGTGATAGTCAGGTTTTCAACGCTGATTTCACGTACACGTACTGATTTACCTACTTCCAGACCTTCGATGCTTACTTCGATGTTATCCAGGTGATCTTTTGGAAGTGCTTTAACACGCAATTTGCGCAGTTTCTGCACTAATTTACCACCCATTTTAACACCAGGTGAAGTACCGGTTAAGCGGATTGGAATTTCGATAGTTACTGGTTTGTTTTCAAACAATTCCAGGAAGTCAACGTGCAGGATCTGCTCGGTCAACGGGTGGAACTGAATGTCCTGAATGATAGCCTGAGCTTTTTTGCCGCCAATTTCCAGATCGATGAAATGAACCTGCGGAGTGTAAACAGCAGGTTTCAAATCAGCTGCAGACACTGTGAAGTGGGTTTGTTCTGCCCCACCGTAAAGAACCGCTGGTACCTGACCTTGGTAACGCGCTTCTTTTGCGTCTCTTTTCCCTACGTTCTCTCTTAGAGAACCGCTAATAGCAATTGATTTCATTTTTTATTTATTTGTTATTTATTTTAGTTCATGGTTCATAGATCATTGTTCATGGCCTACTTTCCATAAAGTCTTTATTCATTTTCTGGTTCATAGATCATTGTTCGTGGCGTCTATTCTCCATCTTTTCGACGGTCTTTAGTTCTATGAACAATGAACCATCAACTATCAACCAACAATTAATCCACCTTAAACAACTCGCTTATTGATCCGTGCTCATTTACATTAGCAATGGCGCGGGCAAAAAGCGTATCGGTTGACAGTACTCTGATCTTATCGCACGGTTGTTTCAACGGGATAGTATCGGTAACAATCAGTTCGGTTAATACCGAGTTTTCAATGGTCTCGTAAGCATTACCAGACAGCAGCGCGTGAGTACAAACGGCTCTTACACTGCGGGCGCCACGCTCCATAACCAGGGCTGCCGCTTTACTCAGGGTACCGGCAGTATCGCACATATCGTCAATCAGCACAATGTCCTGATCGGTTACATCGCCAATTACCGTCATTGATTCAATCTCGTTAGCACGTTTACGGCGCTTGTCGCAAATTACCACCTCTGCATTGAAAAACTTGGCAAAGGTACGTGCACGGTATGAACCACCCATATCCGGCGATGCAATGGTTAGATTTGGCAGTGCCAGGCTTTTAATATAAGGCACAAAAATCACCGATGCATCCAGGTGATCAACCGGAATGTCAAAGAAACCTTGGATCTGCGCAGCGTGCAGGTCCATCGTCATAATGCGGTCAATACCAGCAGCTACCAGCAAATTGGCAACCAGTTTAGAACCGATAGCCACACGTGGCTTATCTTTCCTATCCTGACGGGCCAACCCGAAATAAGGAATAACTGCAGTTACATAATGGGCTGATGCGCGGCGTGCGGCATCAATCATCATCAGCAGTTCCATCAGGTTGTCAGTCGGCGGGTTAGTTGACTGGATCAGAAACACATCACATCCGCGAACGGACTCATTGAAGTGCGGCTGAAACTCGCCATCGCTAAAACGCGAAAGAACAACATCACCCAAATCATGACCATATTTCTTGGCAATCTTTTCGGCGAGCTGGGTAGTGCCCGAACCTGAGAATAACTTAACCGGGTTAAATTGTAGAGGCATTTTATTTCGGATTTTTCAGTTGTCTGCTGCCGAAGGCATTCAAGAAGGCTGCGCCATTTAGAATGTTCCCTTTCGGATCTACTTCAATGCTTATTATCCGGGGCTTTATCATCTTCACTCATCACCGTTATCAACCCTGATAAAACAACTTCGGATTTCAAATTTCCGACTTCTTAATTTGGAAGTTGAAAATCCGAAATCCGAAATTCTGTGTTGCCCGACCTGGATTCGAACCAAGACAAACGGTACCAAAAACCGTCGTACTACCATTATACTATCAGGCAATTCCCCCGTCTAAAAGTACTCTCTGAAACGGACTGCAAATATAGGAGGTTTTTCAGAAAACAAAAATACAAATTGAAAAAAAATGAAAATTGTTCTGTTTGCCCCTTACCAGTGGTTAAAATATGTTAAACTCCCGCTAATTTAGATGAAACATGAGGATAGAATTACTACTTTCGTTGCACTAAATGAGCACCATATTGTAAATTTTTACCCATGAGTTATTCAAAGATCAATAACCTTTTCGGCTGGATCGCCTTCCTCATTGCTTCCCTTACCTATATTCTTACACTGGAACCATCTGCCAGTTTCTGGGATTGTGGTGAATTTATAGCCTGTATTTATCGTCTGCAGGTAGCACACCAGCCAGGTGCGCCTTTATTTACCATGATAGGTAAAGTTTTCTCATTGCTCTCTATGGGCGATGTACATAGGGTAGCTTACTGGACCAACATTGCTTCGGCTTTGGCCAGCGGCGCCACTATTCTTTTCCTGTTCTGGAGCATCACGGCGCTGGGCCGCAAGCTGCTTATCAAAAAAGAGAGCGACGAAAACATTACCAATATTATACTCATTATGGGCGCCGGTTTGGTTGGCGCTTTAGCTTATACTTATTCTGATACCTTCTGGTTCTCGGCTGTTGAGTCTGAGGTTTATGCACAGTCATCCCTGTGTACAGCCATCGTGTTCTGGGCCATCATGAAGTGGGATGCAAATGCCGATAAGCCACATGCAGACCGCTGGCTGGTTTTCATTGCTTATGTAATGGGCCTTTCTATCGGTGTGCACTTGCTCAACTTGCTGGTTATCCCGGCCATTGCCATTGTAATCTACTTCCGCAGGGCTAAAACCATTACCGGTAAAGGCACACTGTGGGCATTTGTATTGGGTATTATTGCGCTGGGTGTTATCCTTTGGGGTATTATTCAGTACACCGTAAAAGGCGCTGCTTATTTCGATCTGATTTTTGTTAACACCTTTAAAATGGGCTTCGGCAGTGGTGCCGTTACCTTCTTCCTGTTGCTTATTGGTGCTATTATATTGGGTATTTACTATACTGTTAAGCCGCAAAAACCAGTTATTGTTGCGGCGGCCATCATCTTTGTTTTACTGTTCACCGTTTGTGGTTCTGCAGTTGATGCTACCACCGGTGTTATTGGCCTGGTATTCTCTGCAGGCGTTGTAGCTCTGCTTGAATACGTGGTAAAAATTCGCCAGAAACGTTATGTGTTTAACATGATTCTGGTGAGCACCCTGTTCATCCTGTTTGGTTACAGCTCGTTTGTAATGCTGATCATCCGCGCTAAAGCAAGCCCTAACCTGAACAACAGCGACCCTGAGGATGCCTTTACCCTGAACAGCTACCTGAACCGCGACCAGTATGGCGATACACCGCTGATGTACGGTCAATTCTTTGATGCTAAGGCAATCGACCAAAAAGAAACCGCTCCTATTTACCGTCGTGGTAAAACACAATATGAGGTTGCGGGTCATAAAATCTCTACGGTTTATGATCACAACACACTGTTCCCACGTATTTATAAAGGCGACAAACCAGACGCTGCACAGTTTTACCGCGACTGGCTGCACATGGGTCCGGAAGATAAACCGGGCATGGCCCAAAACTTAGGCTTCTTCTTCAGCTGGCAGATCAACCAGATGTATACCCGCTATTTCTTGTGGAACTTTGTGGGCAGAACTAACGATCTGGATGGCCAGAACGACAGCTACGGTATTGACGGTAACTGGACCAATCCATTCAAAAACCGCTCTCACTACCCATACTCGGTAACTAAGAGCAAATCATACAACCAGTTGTTTGCGTTGCCGCTTATCTTAGGCTTAATTGGCGCTTTCTACCACTTTGGCCGTAATCAGAAAGATGCGGGCGTGGTAGGTTTGCTGTTCTTCTTCACTGGTTTAGCCATTGTGCTTTACCTTAACCAGGACCCGCTGCAACCACGTGAGCGTGACTATGCCTATGCGGGGTCATTCTATGCCTTTGCTATATGGATAGGCCTTGCCGTAATTGCCATTGGCGATTGGCTGGGCAAAATCAAATCCATCAGTCCAAAAACGGGCGCTGTTATAGCTTCTGTGGCTTGTTTACTGGCTGCCCCTGTATTAATGGCCAGCCAGGAGTGGGATGATCATGACCGCTCTACCAAAACTACTCCTCGCGATATGGCTACCAACTACCTGGAGTCATGCGCGCCAAACGCCATTCTGTTTACTTATGGCGATAACGATACTTATCCGCTGTGGTATGCACAAGAGGTTGAAAATGTTCGTCCGGACGTACGTATTGTAAACCTGAGTTTGCTGGGTACAGATTGGTACATCCGCCAAATGAAGCAAAAAATGAATGAGTCCGATCCACTGCCTATCACCATGCCGAACGAGAAGTTTGAAGCCGGTGTACGCGATGTGATCTATGCTGATGATAAAAAGCTGAACGGCTCAACCGAGTTGAAGGATGTATTTGATTTCCTTACTTCGGATGATGACCGCGCTAAAGAATTGCTGTTACAGGATACCCCTCCGGTAAACTACCTGCCAACTAAAAACTTTAAGCTGACGCTTGATGCTAACGAGTTGGTAAAACAGGGCGTAATTCCTGCTGACAAAAAAGACAGCGTTAAGAAAGAAATGGAATGGAAATATCCATCAAACTATGTAACCAAAGACAATTTGGCGATGATGGATATCCTGGCGCATAACAACTGGAAACGCCCGATTTACTTTACCATTACCGTAGGTACCGATAACATGATGGGTCTGCAAAACTACCTGTACCAGGAAGGTTTTGCTTACCGCCTGTTGCCAATAGCTGTTGATACTGCCAAACAGGAAACCTTGCAGGCAGCCAACACCATGACCATGTACCATAACATGATGGACAAGTTTAAATGGGGTAACATGAAAAATGCCCGTTACCTGGATCACGAGTCGACCACGATGTTCTACCCGCTGATTGCTAAACAATTTGCCAGCCTGACAGATCACCTGATTAAAGATGGCCGTACGGCAGAAGCCAAACTGGCCCTGCACAGATATGATGATGTGCAGCCAAACCTGATGCCTTATGTGGATGTAATGATACACAAATACGGCCTGGTAATTAACGCCTACAAAGTGGGCGACACACAACTGGCCAACAAATGGGTTAACCAGATTGATGATTACCTGACCAACCTGATGGATTATTATGCCAACAATCAGCGCACCGGTTCAGGCCCGATCAACAGCCGCGAGATACAGCTGTCACTGTCTGTATTCAACGGATTTGTAGGTGTGACCAAAGATGCCCACCAGGATGCTCTGAGCAAAAAGCTGGAAACCCAGTTTACCAGCTACGCCAGCACCTTTGGTATGGCAACCAAATAACACTTATTAGCTATTGCGATATAGAAAAACCGGCCTTGTGCCGGTTTTTTTGTTTTTGCCCCTCTCCCTCCTGTCATTCCGAACGAACCTGCGTGGGGTTTGTGGACGGCGTGATGAGGAATCTTAGACAATTGTCAAGCCACGTATCAGGTTGCAATCGTCTAAGATTTCTCCCGTTGGTCGAAATGACATAAAGTAAAGAGAAGGGAAGATATCCCGAAAAACAAAAAAGGCGCCTTACAGCGCCCTTTCATATCTAAATCAAAGATGATTATTCGTTTACTACACCCATCGAGCTAAATTTCTCGATACGGTCATTTACCAATTTATCAACTGGCACTTCTCTCAGGGTTTTCAGATCTTTCAGCAGTTGCTTTTTCAGGGTGGCTGCCATAGCAACCGGATCCTGGTGTGCGCCACCTAGTGGTTCTTTTACCACGCCGTCGATCAGTTTATTTTTCAGCATCTCGTTCGAGGTCAGTTTCAGAGCTTCGGCTGCTTTCTCTTTGTAATCCCAGGTTTTCCAAAGGATGGTAGAACAGTTCTCTGGAGAGATTACCGAGTACCATGAGTTTTCCAGCATCAGCACCCTATCGCCAATACCAATACCCAGCGCACCGCCCGATGCACCTTCACCAATAATTACACAGATTACAGGCACCTTCAGTACAGACATTTCCAGTAGGTTGCGGGCAATAGCTTCGCCCTGGCCGCGCTCTTCAGCCTCAAGGCCTGGGAATGCGCCCGGAGTATCAATCAGGGTAACTACAGGTTTGTTGAATTTTTCGGCCAGTTTCATCAGGCGCAACGCTTTGCGATAGCCCTCTGGGTTAGCCATACCAAAGTTGCGGTACTGGCGGTCTTTAGTGTTACGGCCTTTTTGGTGACCGATAAACATCACAGTCTGCCCGTTCAGGGTACCAAAACCACCTACGATGGCTTTGTCATCACCTACAGTACGGTCGCCATGCATTTCGATGAAATCATCGCACATCAGCTCCAGGTATTGCAGGGTATAAGGTCTTTCAGGGTGACGAGAGATCTGTACCTTCTGCCAGCCGCTCAGGTTGCTGTAAAGCTCCTTTTGTGCTGTTTCCAGTTTCTCCTCAAGCTCCGTCAGCGTAGCCGACATATCAACCTGGGTTTTATCTTCAACCTGTCTAACCTTATCTATCTGCCCTTGCAGATCGGCCAGTGGTTTTTCAAAGTCAAATGAAATCTTCATACAAAAATTATCAGTCCTATTTGCCGGGCCTTGCTTTTAGTAGCCCACAAAGTTCGGGCCGCTAAATTAAACAAAACCAACGGCAAATTATCATTTAATGCTTTTGTAATGCTTCAAACTTCTTCAGTTGCTGGTCGCTCAGCAATCTGCGGGTGTTAAAACAGGCAATCAGCAGCGCTGTGCGGTACTCGCCCTCATATAATCCGTAACGGTTGCCGTAAAAAATAATCGATCCCTCGTCCAGTCTGCCGGTACGAAACAAACTGTCCAGCGTGCGCTCATTCCTGATTACGGAGATACCTACTTCTGTCTTCTTTAGTTTCAGCGTCTTTATGATATCATTCAGCTTGTTGATCTGTATCGGACTTAAATCCAGCTCCTTTTTCAGCTTCAACACTTTATCTGGCTGTGGATACCGGTTTAGCTCGGCCACGTAAGCATGGTTTTGCAAATCGGTGCCGTTTTGCCAGGCGGTATACTGCGCGTCTGTAAGCGTACGCACAGGCGAGTGTTTCAGGCTATCGGTTTGGGCAAAAGTTTTGGAGCAAAAAATAATGAGAGCAATGAGTAGTAAGTTTTTCTTCATTCGTATCTGTCTAATAAATAAAATTGATTAAAGGCTAAACGGAATAAGCGGGGAGATGTTTGGAGCCAGGATTTTTCGTGAGCTAATGTTTTTTAAAGCCACTCAAGAAGGCTTCGCAGTTAAACGAATTATGCATTCTTGAATGATCAATGTCAACACCGGTAATTCTTTTCATACTTAATCTACCTGTTTGGATTAAGCGAGAACACTTTAAAGAAAAGTATTTAAAGACTACTTAGTATCATGCTCATGCCGATCATAATGAAACAAACGCCTGCACCAAGGCCTTTTATATCGAAGCCTAATTCATCCTGCTCTTTTCGTTTGAAAATCAACAGTTGTTTTCTTGTGTAATAGATTCCAAACGACAGAGACAAGATACCGCCCAAAACTTTTAAGACATCCATACACTATAACGACTGACAGTTATCTTAATTCAGAAATACATCCAATGTGATTATTTATAGATATTCTCCTTATTAGTTTAGCCAACTCGTTGCCGCTCCTATCATTACCGCCTCGCTGTTCAATTTAGATACGTTGATGGGTAAGTCCTCCAGGCCAATTTTAGCTAGCTGAGCTTTATAGGCCGCCAGGAAGCAATCGCTGGCGCGAGAAATGTCGCCGCTTAGCACCACCATTTTTGGCTGTACTGCATGCACAAAGTTGCCGGTAAAATTGGCCAGGTTAACCGCAAACTCTTTGAATACCGATTTAACGGTTGATGAGCTTTGGTAGAATGATGACAGCTCTTTTACATTGACTACGTTAATGCCCGAGAGCTCGTAATAACGTTTCAGGAACCAGCGTTCAGACAGGTAATCCTCGGCAATGCTATCTAAAAACGGCATGCACCATAGGTTGGCGTCTTCGGCTACGCCGTCTTTTAGCCTGGCAGTACCCAAACCGGTGCCCAGTGTAAGCCCAATCAAGCGGTCCTCCCCTTTGGCTACTCCGGCAAATACCTCACCTTTTAAAAAGGCCGCGGCATCGCTTAACATACAAAGCTGATCTGTGGCAATGCCCACTTGTTCGGCCAAAAGCTGTTTTACATTCAGGCCGTAAAGGGCGTCGTGTTTTTTGTTGTTACGGATGTAGGATATCCCCTGCTCATAATCAAACGGACCGGGCATAGCTATGCCGATGAAGTGGATATCAACATGGTTTTCGGTAAGCGCTTTTTTGATAACGGTGGCACAGGTACCAATAATCTCGTCGGCCGTGCCCCATGAGTTAACGGGAACACGTTGGTATGAAGAGCGTAAGGTATTGCCAGTTGCAAGATCTACAATAAGCGTGGTAATGTGGTAGCCGCTGATATAAACACCAAGCACCTGTTTACCCGCCGGGGCGTCTGTATTCATAAATTAGGAATGAGATCAAATTTAGCAATCGGTTTGAAAAAACCATCCCGTTTTTATAAAAAAGGTTGTAACATATGTTTAATAATCTTTTTACAATGGGAACGATTATCAAAGACACACCCCTATTACAGGTCAGTGCTAAAGCAGCGTCCGTACAATCCCCTGTCGAGAGGGGAAACTTCAGGCGTTGACAATTATGTTGACATTAACAGGGGTGTGTCATTTAGCCCACGGCACCACAAACCAAAACGGCCCGCTTTCGCGGGCCGTTAAACAATTATTTACCAATCAATGCTCGGTTCTCCAGCATCGGCTTGATATCCGGGTCATGCCCGCGGAAGTTTCTGAACATGGTAGCCAAATCTTCGGTGTTACCTTTAGAAAGGATCATATCTCTAAATCGCTGACCGTTCTGACGGGTCAAACCGCCGTTTTCTTTAAACCATTGGTAGGCATCGTCATCCAGCATTTCAGTCCACAGATAAGCATAGTAGCCGGCTGCGTAACCATTTGCCCAGATATGCAGGAAATAGCTTGAACGGTAACGCGTGGGCACCTGTGGCAGGTCGAGGTGCGTTCTGTTTAAGGCATCGGCTTCAAACTTATCTACATCCTGTTTGCCTGCATTGGCAGCCAGGGTATGCCATTCCATATCCAGGCTAGCAGCGGCAAGTATTTCAGTTAAAGCATAGCCCTGATTAAAGCCATGGGCCTTTTTAATTTTATCTACCAGCACCTGCGGCATAGCAGCACCGGTTTTGTAATGTACCGCGTAGTTGGCAAACACTTTAGGATCTGATGCCCAGTGCTCGTTAAATTGCGACGGGAACTCCACAAAATCGCGTGCGGTATTAGCGCCAGAGATACTTGGGTACTGCTGACTGGCAAACATGCCATGCAACGCATGACCAAACTCATGGAACATGGTAGTTACATCATCAAAGCTGATCAACGCTGGCTGCCCTGGAGCTGGCTTGGTAAAGTTACACACGTTATAAACCACCGGCTTAGTGCCCAGCAGTTTTGATTGGATCACCATGTTATCCATCCAGGCGCCGCCGTTTTTGTTATCGCGTTTAAAGTAATCGCAATAGAACAGTGCCATTGATGAGCCGTCTTTATCCAGTACCTCAAACACGCGCACGTCAGGCTGGTAAACCGGCAGGTCTTTACGTTCTTTAAAAGTGATGCCGTAAAGTTGAGTGGCCGCGTAGAATACGCCATTCTCTAATACTTTATTCAGCTCAAAGTATGGCTTTACTTCGTTTTCATCCAGGTCATATTTAGCCTTGCGCACCTGCTCGGCATAGAAATTCCAATCGTAAGGCTCCAGTTTGAAGCCGCCTTTTTGCTGATCTATCACAGCCTGAATATCGGCAGCTTCTTGTTTGGCATGAGCCGTAGCAGCAGGCACCAGTTTACCCAGGAATGATTGTACCGCAGCCGGATTTTTAGCCATCTGATCTTGCAGCTTCCACTCGGCATAGTTTTTAAAGCCTAATAGTTGAGCTTTTTGCGCGCGGATCTGTGCAATTTGGACAATTACATCACGAGTATCGTTAGCGTCGCCCTTCTCTGCACGGGTCCATGAGGCTTCAAACAGTTTTTGGCGGGTGGCCCTGTCGCTTAATGACCGCAGTGCAGGCTGTTGGGTGGTATTTTGCAAAGGCAACACCCATTTGCCATCCAACTTACGCGCTTTGGCATCCTGCGCAGCAGCATCAATTTCACCTTGCGAGAAACCGGCCAGTTTAGTTTTATCGTCAACCACCAGTGCGCCATCTTTAGCAGCGCCCAGTAGTTTATTATTAAATTTGGCGCTCAGGCCAGCTTCTTCCTTATTTAGTTCTTTCAGTTTGCCTTTATCAGCATCTGATAGTTTGGCACCGGCCAGCAAAAATTTCTGATAGTAAAACTCTACCAATCGCTTTGATTCAGGATCCAGCTTTAATTGCTCACGCTGATTGTAAACAGCTTCTACACGTTTGAACAGTTTGCTATTCAGATAGATCTCATCATTTGTGGCAGCCAGTTTGGGAGCCTCCTCTTCCTGCAGTTTCTGCAGATCAGGGTTGGTATTGGCCCCTGCCAGCACGTTTAGAGCAATATTGGCGCGATTGAGCATTGCGCCGGTCTTCTCCATCGCTTCCAGCGTATTTTGAAAAGTTGGAGCTTCGGTGTTATCAGCAATTTTTTGTACTTCGGCTAGTTGCTGCTTCATGCCTTCTTCCAGGGCAGGCTTAAAATGCTCGTTCTTGATCTTGTCCCAGGCTGGTGCCTCAAAAGGCAGCGTGCTCTTGGTAAAGAAAGGGTTATCAGCATTGCCGCCACCAGCGGGGTTATTATTGCATGAAGAGGCCATTACAGCCAAAATAACAGCCATAGGCAAATAGCTTTTTCGCTTCATAAGGTTTTGTATTTGTTTGTTTAGAATTTAAAGGTAGGGGTTAAAGATTGGAGATCAAAGGTTGAAGATTAAAGATTGTTAAATAAGGCTGAAGATTAGAGGTTAGTAATTCTGTATCAAACACAACAAGGTCCCTCCCAATCTTTAATCCACTAATCTTAAATCTCCCTCTCACGCGCTTCCCAAAAACAGGCCGATTACAAATACTATCCCTCCTCCAATAATTACCTGCATAATGGTTGGCCATAGTGGTGTTTTCATAAACTTGTAGCGGATAATGGCTATAGCCAGCAGCTCTACTACCACCACCACATAAGCCAGGTGCAACGCATGACGGATATTAGGCACCAAAAACGGGAAGGTATGCAACATACCACCGAGTGCCGTTGCCAGGCCAGTAATACTCCCCCGCATCAGCGGACTGCCCCTGCCGGTCACCGTTCCATCGTCTGAAAGCGCTTCGGCCAGGCCCATGCTTACACCTGCACCTAACGACGCGGCCAGACCCACATAAAAAGCTTTGATAGGTTGTTCTGTTAAACCCGCAGTAGCAAAAATAGGCGCCAGGGTTGATACCGAGCCATCCATCAATCCCAGCAGGGCGGGCTGCACCTTCTGTATAACAAATTTTTTGGTGGTAACTTCGGCCATTAAATAGCAAAATGCGCAACCACAGCATATTGTTTGAGCCAAACGCCATTTAGAGCAAGTATGAATACTTTTAAAGTTGATGCGAGGCAGACATTACCTAATCAAACATAAACCCGATGGCCGTGGTTATTTAATTTATCAGAGCACTATTGAAATGAGAAAGTTATCAGTTAAATGCAGTATTGAGATCAATGCCCCGGCATCAAAGATATGGCAGGCGTTTACAGACCCGGCCATGATTAAAAAATATCTGTTTGGCACCAACGTAACGTCTGACTGGCAACAGGGCAGCGCCATTACCTACCGTGGCGAATGGAAGGGAAAAACATACGAAGACAAAGGCTCCATTATAGAAATGGTACCCGAAAAACTTCTGCATACCACCTACTGGAGCGGCATGAGCGGCAAAGAAGATAAACCCGAGAACTATGCCAACGTGATTTACGAGATTAAACCCGAAGCCGACCACCATATAGTAAGCATTACACAGGATAATATTGACGACGAAGCGGGCATACATCACATGCGGGAGAACTGGGGCATGGTACTGAAAAGTATGAAAGAGTTATTGGAAGAATAGCATCCACCGATTTAAAGCCCCCCGGCGGGCAGAGCTGAGTATTGGCAAATCAGGCGGTAATACGCCTTCTCAAACAACTGCCCCCGATAAACAATGCGCTGAATATCAGAAATACAACCAGTATGACTAACGAGTTGACAGCTACGCGCTCATAACCCAACTTAGCAACATCTAAAAAGGGATATGGGTACCAGCCGATAACAGCGCCACGCACTAAAGCATAAACAAGATAAGCCAGGGGAAAAATTGCCCAGCGCAACATGGCTTGCCATTTAACACTACCAGCGCTCACAAACACCAGCCAAAACACCACATATAACAGCGGACTAATTGTATGCAATAAAAAATCGGTCGTTTTAAACAACCCCTGCGGTTGCCAGGTATTTCTTAATACTACTGCGTAAACCAAACCCACAATAGAGATATAAACTGCTATTGCCGTTAATACTGACGGCCTGTAGAAGAATTTGCCCCAGCTCGTTTTCGGCAATACAGAAAGCCCTGTTAAGCAAACGGCTACCAGCAAATTAGTTTGTATAGTAAAAAAGCTGAAGATTTGAATTATGGCGCCCGGCATTGTAATGCCAGTGCGCAAATATGATGGTACAGAAATTGAGAATTGCAACACTAATCCCGCCCAAACAACGAGGGCTATTAACAAAGCGAAGATTTTAGCGGATTTGCCAATCATACCTTAAAGCAAGATACACATTTACTAAGAAAGCTATCTTTTGAGTAATTTGCCATTCAATAGAACCTCCATCACCCGCGACTGATAGTTTGGGCCTATACTCAGTTTACGATCTGCCACGTGCAGCATATTGCCCTCTACCGCTTTTACATGGTCTACGTTAACAATGCTGCTTTTATGTACCTGCATAAAGTTTTTAATGGGCAATTGCTCCAGCAGGGCCTTAATGGTAAGATAGACGATGTGCTTGCTCTGGGCAGTATAAAGCACCACGTAATTGGCCATCCCTTCGGCATACAATAAATCGCGATAGCAGATCTTTTCAATGATGCCATCGGCCTTTACAAAAAAGTGATCGACGGCAGTGGATGGCAGTGCGGCCGGTTTTTGTCGCAACGTTTTTAGCTCCAGAGCTTTCTGGCTGGCTTTCAGGAACCGCTCTAAAGAGAACGGTTTTACCAGATAATCTACCACCGACAATTCAAAGCCGTCCAACGCGTATTGTCCGTAGGCGGTAGTCATAATAACCATTGGCAAGTTGACAGACGAGCGCAGAAAATCCATCCCGTTAATGCGCGGCATGTTAATATCCAGAAAGATGAGGTCGACCGTGTTTTCGCTCAACAGCTTACCCACCTTAAGCGGATTTTCGGCCGTGCCGGCCAGCTCCAGGAAATCTATCTCTTCAATATATTCCTGCAGCAGTTTGCGCGCCATCGGCTCGTCGTCAATTATGATACAATTCAGTTTCATAAGCCCCAAAGGGTTAAGTTTACGGTAAAGGCGGCGCCGTCATCATTGATCTTTAAATTGTGCCGATCTGGATACAGCAGTTCCAATCTACGCTTTACATTGGCAATGCCCAATCCACTGGCATCTTCCGGCAGCTTGGACAGAAAGCCGTCTTTGGTATTAAAAATAGCAAATTCCAATCGCGCCTCACTGTATTTTAGTTGTATGGTGATGCGGTTATCCTGCTGCTCATCAAAACCTACATACTTAAACGCATTTTCTATAAAAGTGATAAGCATCAACGGAGCAATGCAAACATGGCCGTCAATCTGATGGCTAAACTGTACGTTGATGCGGTCATCCATCCGGCTTTTTTGCAAGGCAATATAGTTGCTGATGTAGGCTATTTCTTTATCCAGCTCAATCTGCTCTACATTGCACTCATATAGCTGGTAACGCAGCATTTCTGAGAACACCAGCAGCATGTTGCGCGCTGTTTTGTTAGAGCGGTCAATATGCGCGTAAATGGAGTTGATGGAGTTAAACAAAAAATGTGGGTTAAACTGCGCACGCAGAAAATTCAGCTCGTTGGCAGCACGTTCGTTCTCAATCTGCTCAATGTAGCGTTGCGAGCGGATACGGTCGGCAATTAACTTAGCAGCCAGGATCAGCACCGTCCAAAACAGGATATTAATGAACGATTCCAGGAATACGCCCGTTATATTGAAGTGCGCCACATTGCTTTTAAACACAAAACGGTTAACCCAGTAAGATACCGGCACCCGTAGCGCCGCCCCCACTATTACACCGGCCAGAAACGCGGCCCCAAAAGCCACATAACGCTTACGGCTCAGCAACCGAGGCACCGTATACAACTCATTGAAGTAATAATTGCTCGCTATAAACACCAGGTAACAAAACTGCACGGTAATGGCGTGGCTAAGCACCAGCGTAGTGTTCCGGAAAATAAAGATCCAGAAAACGTAGGCCAGCAGCCAAAAAAGGAGATGGTATGTATAGCGGTGCGGTTTCAAAAGATGTTTATAAATTTATAATATCCAGTTGGAATAAAGTAATCACCTCATATGTCATTCTGAGCGATAGCGAAGAACTATCTCTTGAGCGCAGGCGAAAAACTATCTCTTGAGCGTAAGCGAAAAATCCAGGATGACAAGCTAACAGGATCGTCTTCAGAGAGGCTTCGTTCCTCGCAATGACGTGGTGAGTAATCTGCCCTACTCCGGAAAAGCCTGCCCTTTATGGCACGTGTTACAACTCACCACCAAGGCACTCCCTGTCAGCATGGGATGCCTCACCTTCAGGTACTTTTTGTTGAGGCCGAGCGTCATGCGCATCATCTGGCGGGTAATTTCCTTTTCGGGCTTGGCGTCACTGGCATAATCCAAACCGTGGCCGTCGGCATTTTGCGCGTGGCAAAAGCTACAGGTTACGCCCAGCGCATCCTGAAAATCGTCGGCCATTAAACTGTTCAACTCTTTTGAGCTGATGTTTTTAGGCAGCACTTTCAGGTTTTTATACCGTACATCGGGCGCTTTGAAAGACATAGCCGCCAGGCCCCCGCAACAAACCGAAAGCAATAGCACAATGGTTAATTTCTTATTCATCTCTGCTTAATCAAGCTTTGGTTACAGGTATATTGAGCGTAATTTCTACCTCATTTGAGATAGTACTGGTACCGCCAATGTCAAAATCTTTACGGTTGATCTTAAACGAACCTTTAAACAGCCAGCCATCGCCAGAGGCCAAGGCTGTGAACGGAAAACTGATCTTTTGCGACTTGCCTTTCATCGTCAGCGTTCCCATAAAAACGTAGGTATTCTTTCCATTCCCCGTTATCGAACTGGAAACTAACTTGATGCGCGGATAGGTTTTCACACTAAAATATCCGTCTTCCTTCAAGTGGGCATCGCGCAA
Source organism: Mucilaginibacter yixingensis (assembly GCF_041080815.1). NCBI lineage: Bacteria > Pseudomonadati > Bacteroidota > Sphingobacteriia > Sphingobacteriales > Sphingobacteriaceae > Mucilaginibacter > Mucilaginibacter yixingensis. The sequence goes on from NZ_CP160205.1 coordinate 4,039,575, forward strand.
GTTATTATCGGTGTTTACTGTAGCCGCGTCAATACTGGTATCAAAATTACTTTTGGCTGGCGCCGATGGGTCAAAAATGATGACGCCTTCCACCCCGGTAAATGATCCATTTACGCCAAACCCCAGGTTAGTTACCTTAAACTGAACGGTGCTACCCACCGCTGGTTTATAGTTTTGTGCCGATGCGCGGAAACCTATACAGGTTATAAGCAGCGCTATTATTGTTGTTTTCATGACCTCTCCTAAATCCTCTCCAAAGGAGAGGACTTTATATAAGTTTATTAATGTTAATTGATCGGCGCTCCCTCTCCTTTGTCCGAAGGACTCCTTTGGAGGAGGGGGCTGGGGTGAGGTAAAAGCGGGAATCGCACAAAGCCCCTCGCAAACCACACCTTTCCGGCTTGTTATTTACTAGCGTCAGCTTTTATTAGAGGGATGTCTGTTATGGCCAGGCTATGGTTGTGCTCCACATAATTTACGCTGGTTAATCCCAGCATGGTACGCAATTGCTCGGCCGGCACTTTCATTGGCCCTAGTGCCGGGGCTGTGCCGGGCGCAGGCTGCGGAAACGCCGTTGATGTGGCCGTATGAAAAGTAATGTTACCCTCTACTTTTTGAATAGTTTGATGGATATGCCCGTTTAGTACCGACACCGAACCAAACCTGCGCAACATGGCCAGCGCCTGCTCGCTATCCTGCGTACCCCAACCCCATTGCGGGTAAATAGCCCACAGTGGTATGTGTGCAAATACCACTATCGGGGTGCTGTTGCTCAGGCTTTTCAGATCATCGGCCAGCCATTTCAATTGATCGGGACCAAGATAGCCCAGGCCGCCATCAACCTGGTTGGTTACATTCACCAAACCAATGAAGTGCACCCCGTTACTGTCAAAACTGTACCAGCCGCCCCCCTTTGTGTCTTTACCAAAACACTCATGATAAAGTTTACCCCCATCAGTTACGTCGTGCTCGCCAGGCACGTAAAATATATTGCCGGTTTTCACACTTTTGAGCGATTGCTCCAGTGTGTCAAACTCATCGGCCTGGGCAAGATGGGTAAGGTCGCCGGTGTGCAACACAAACGACGGCGCTTTGGCCATAGCATTAATTTTATCTATAGTAGCCTGCAGGGTGGCCGTAACATCAGGGTTGGCGGGTTTGCTGAAACCGATGTGGCTATCGCTGATCTGCACAAAACTGAAATCAGCGGCGGGCATCACCAGTCCATCTTTCAACTTGCCGGATGCATGATCAATGAGCTGACTCATACCGTATGATTTCAGGATCCCGCCAGACATCATCCACAGCACGCCGGTACCGGCCCAGGCCATACATTGCAGAAATCCGCGGCGATCGATGCCGTCTTCGCCTGGCTGATGATCGTGATCGTGGTGGTGGTGAAAAGGATGTTTCATGTTCTTTCTTTTTTGTTGATACGAAGAAAGCCAATGGGCACCGCCCCTGCCATTTTTTTACACCAACACCAGGAAACACTTGACGAAAAGCTCGAATACGTCAAACGTCGTGTTTGATCTGAGGCCGTTAAACCCCTCCCGGCCTCCCCAAAAGGGGCGGGACTAAAACAGGTCTATCGTATTCCTTACCTACCGTTTGGGGAGGCCGGGAGGGGCTGAGTTAATCCGGTTACAAAATCTGTTATCAACCCAAACAAATGCTTGTACTCATTCAAAGGGAGGGTTTTACTAACGTCGAACACATCATGATAGGCTTTGATGCCGCCCATGGTATAGATAAAAAATGCCGGTACGCCTTTCTCGGTAAACCAGTAATGATCGCTATTGGCGGCCTTCCCGCGGGATGCCACCTTACTTAGATAATGGCCTTTGGCGTTGGCTTGCTGCAACAGGGCAAACTCTTTGGGGTAAACCGTAGCATTAACAGCGGTGATGCCTTCTTCGCCCGTCCCCATGATATCCATATTGAGCAGAAAGTGGATGCTGCTGAGCGGTAGTTCGGGATGTTCGGTAAAATACTTTGAACCTAAAATGCCGGCCTCCTCCCCGCCGAAACATACAAAGGCCATGGTATAGCGCTGCGGATGCGTGGCATAGTACCGCGCCAGACTAAGCAGCATGGCCATGCCGCTGGCATTATCATTTGCACCGGGGAAATATGTCTGGCTCCCCATCCCACCCAAATGATCATAATGCGCGGTGATCATAATCACAGAATCGGGATGATCGGTGCCCTGCACCGTGGCACAAACGTTATTGGCTTTAAAGTTTTTGACGAATTTATTATCTACGTTAATGTCGATAGTTGCAGGCTCGGCAGTAAGTGCTTTCTTATCAATAATCACACGAGTAAAATCAGCCTCCTCCTGCGCGGCAGACCAGGTTAGCTTTTTATCCAGCGACACCATCAGCCGGTGATCTGGATCGATATACGTAACACTGTCTTTTTTGAACAATTTGCCCGATGCTCTCAATCCCCGGCTTTCCTCGCCAATGATAAAATCCTTACCGGGTGCAAGCTTAACGCCATTAATGCTCACCTCCATATTACCCGGAAAAGTGTTGACATTGTAGGTGAACGGCTGTTGAAAATCCTTGCCATCCATCGGTTTCAAGCCAAATTCTTTAAACTCACTACTAATGAAACGCGCGGCCTTGCCCATACCATCATTAGTATAGCCGCGCCCCCAGAAATAAGGAGATGTCAACGTATCAACCATACGCCGGGCAAAAACAGAGTCCTGCGCATGGGCGGTAATTGCAAATAGAAGGAGGATGAAGGTTAGGCGGATTTTCATGATGGGAAGTTAAGGAAAGTTATAGCCAATATAAAAAATCCCTTGCTGTCATTACGAGGAGGAACGACGAAGCAATCTCGTCGTAGGACTATAACATGCGACGAGATTGCTTCGCGCTCAACTCACCCCACACCCCTGCTCGCAATGACAAAACTTTAAATAAGACATCATAACCCAATGCTATTATCATTAAATTAGTAAACCAACCCTAATCAATCCCAACATGAAAAAGATACTGTTCCTGGCTGCACTGCTAACGGCCACTATTACTTCCCACGCGCAAACCCAAAAAGATTTCGGCAAGCTGCACTGGCTGGCAGGCACCTGGCAAAGCACTAATAACAAACCCGGCGAAATAGATACGGAGACCTGGCAAATAGCATCAACAACCACAATGACGGGTACCGGCATCACCCTAAAAGGTAAAGACACCGTTTTTGTAGAGCACTTACAATTGGTGGTTAACGGTAATGCTATTTACTACATGGCCCGAGTGGGTAAAAGCCTCAAAGCCGTACCTTTTAAGTTGACGCAGATCACCGCCGACAGCTTTACCTGCGAAAACCCTGAGCATGATTTCCCTAAAAAGATCACTTATCAATTGGAGGGCAACCGTATAAAAGCTGCTATCTCGGGCGATGGAAAAGCAATTAACTATGAGTTTGTAAAGCTGCCTGCGCACAAACAATAACGCCTAAAGCCGTTCCTGGTAATTGATAATAAAATTGGCTACTTGTTCCTGCTCAGTCACGCTGAGCAAGTCGCCGTCATAGATCCAGTAGCCTTTGACATCAAACAGTATACTGCCCAGAAAATCATGTGTCTGATCATAGGCTGTGTACAAATGATAGGCGGTTACCGGTCCGTGGTTTTCCAGCGAAGGCACCACGCGGATCACCTCGTCTGGCCCATGCTTTCTCTTTAACCAGGCTTTGGCCTCCTGCAGCAAGCGGATATTTTTGGCAATCATCCTTCAAAGTTGAAAAATATTTTACAAAAGTACTAATATTATTAGCAGTATATTTAATTGTTAAATTATCTGCCATGACATCTTTTTCTTAAAGAGAAAGTTTACATTAGCTATCATGTATTGATTACGGCTCAGCCATCGTTGCAAAACAGCCGCCTAAACCACTGCCTAAACATTATGCTAGTTGCCATCAACAAAATTGCCGACTACGTCCAGGAAAATCCCGAAGCAAAATCAGAGTTGCTTACCTGGCTAAAAAATCATCCTTACAGACGCCATCAAATAACTTCTGATCCGGAGAGGCCTTATGACGAAACCGGAATTAGTCCGGGAATAGGTGATTTTAGCATCAGGTATATTAGTAATTATGCGGCCGGTATTGAGTTAATTACTTGGGTAGGTACACCTGCTGAATACGAGGCCATGGTATTGCTGCAATATCCCAATTCTGTAAAACGGGTGAAGGTTATAGAAAAAGTAATAGCACCACCACCTGTAATGGCCTATAAAACAAAAGAAATTAGTCGGCCACCTGTTGCTAAAGAAACCATCGGGCGTACAGAACAAGTTGACCTAATACCTGATGGAGAGCCTTTCAAAACAACAGCAGCATATGAGCAAGCCTTGACTAAAGCAGAAACGCTGATGAGATCAAAATCAGGCACTCCCGAGTATGAGGAGTTGATACAGCTGCTACCGTCAATAAAAGCTTACGAAAAGCAAAAGCTGTCATTCCCCAAAATCACGCCTGCGGAGATAATCAGAGAACGTATGCGGATTTTTAAAATAGAACCGCATGAGTTGCCATTAATCACTCGCTTTGAGTTTAAGGCTGATGATTTTTTTGCAGGTCAATTAGAATTACCAACCGATGTGCTGGCACATTTATACAAAAGCTTAAGCCTTTGGTTCCCGGTAACTGATTATAGTTACATGTAGTTAACAACGCTTTGCTCTTATAAACTCCATCCTGCTATCAAAATATCATGACCTTTATTGCTACTAATAAAATAGCCGCTTATTTAGAAAGAAACCCGGCCGCTAAAACAGAACTATTGGTCTGGCTTAAAAGTTACCCTTACTTTCATTTTAAAATGCAGCCGCCGGTTATAGAAAAGCCCTACAGTATCAATTTAATGGCGCAACCAGGTCACAGCAACTATGCTATTAGATATGACATCAATTTTGCGGCAGATGTTAAGCTGATAACCTGGGTAGGCACCAAAACCGAACATGATGAATTAAGGGCGCGCGAAATGCAGGAACAATATCCCGAAGGCGCACAAAGAAAAATAAAAGTGGTTTCGGTTACCCTAAAGGCCGGAGCAGGACAAGTACGCACCATCAAAAAGTCTGAAATAATTGGTCCGGAGCCTGACGGGGCATTGGCCATGGCCGAACCCTTTGCCAACACCATAGCTTATGAAGATGCCGTCGGTAAGGCAACCCTACTACTCCAGTCAAAACCAGGTACAAATGAATACAATGAATTTATGCAGCTACTACCCCGTATTAAGCGCTATGAGCGCTTTGATCTGCAATTTCCCAAACTGAGCGTTGCCGATATAGTTAAGCGACAGATGCAGGTATTAGACCTTATGCCTGATGACCTGCCCTCATTTGCCAAAGCAGACTTTGACCCGCAGGCCTTTCTTGCCGGACAGGTTGACCTACCCGGAAAAACACTGACACTTTTATACAAACACCTTGGTTTGGGATTTCCGGCGAAAGATAAACGCTTTATGTAGCCGTAACCACATTGGTGGATCTGATGCGATACAAAAAATCCCCGTCAGCATGATTACCTGACGGGGATTTCTATTGGACGCGATTGACTGCTATTGATGCACATCAAACCTGTCCAGGTTCATCACTTTTGTCCAGGCCGATACAAAGTCTTTTACAAACTTCTCTTTCGAGTCTGCACAGGCGTAAACCTCGGCCAAAGCACGTAATTCTGAATTAGAGCCGAAGATCAGGTCGGTACGGGTGCCGGTCCATTTCAGGGCGCCGGTTGCGCGGTCGCGACCTTCAAACAGATCCTGCACATCAGAGGTTGATGCCCATTTGGTACTCAGATCAAGCAAGTTGACAAAAAAATCATTAGTCAGCGATTCTGGATTATGCGTAAACACGCCGTGTTGCGAGTGATCATAATTGGTATTCAGCACCCGCAGGCCACCAACCAGCACGGTCATCTCCGGTGCAGTGAGGGTGAGCAGTTGCGCTTTATCTACCAGCAGATTCTCGGCCTTATGCGCATAGCGTGGCTGCGAGTAATTGCGGAAGCCATCGGCAACAGGCGTCAACGCATCAAATGATTCTACATCGGTTTGCTCTTGCGAGGCATCTGCACGACCTGGAGTAAACGGTACCGAGATGTTAAAGCCTGCATTTTTAGCAGCCTGCTCAACACCGGCATTACCCGCCAGCACAATCAGATCGGCCAGGGAGACGGTTTTGCCACCCGAGTTGAATGCTTGCTGGATGCCTTCCAGTTTCTCCAAAACTTTAGCCAGCTGGGCAGGGTTGTTGGCTTCCCAATCCTTCTGCGGAGCCAGGCGGATGCGTGCACCATTGGCGCCACCACGCTTATCAGAACCACGGAACGTTGATGCCGATGCCCAGGCGGTTGATACCAGCTGAGACACACTCAGGCCTGATGCCAGGATCTGCTGTTTCAAAGCAGCAGCATCTTGCTCACCAATCAATGGCTGATTAACCGCTGGGATAGGATCTTGCCAGATCAATTCTTCAGCAGGCACCTCACTTCCCAAATAGCGCGCCCGCGGACCCATATCACGGTGTGTCAGTTTAAACCAGGCACGTGCAAAAGCATCAGCAAACTCATCTGGGTTTTCATAAAAGCGTTTGGAGATAGCCTCATAAGCAGGATCGGCTTTTAAGGCCAAATCAGTTGTCAGCATAGTTGGGGCGTGGCTTTTTTCAGCGTCGTGCGCATCGGGTACGGTACCTGCGCCTGCGCCATTGGCTGGTTTCCATTGGTAAGCGCCAGCCGGGCTTTTGGTTAGCTCCCATTCAAAGCTAAACAGGTTTTCAAAAAAGTTATTACTCCATTGGGTTGGGGTGGTTGTCCATGCACCTTCTAAACCGCTGGTAATGGTATGGCCCGCGTTACCGCTGCCATAAGTATTTTTCCAACCCAGGCCCTGCTCTTCAATACCGGCACCGGCAGGCTCATGCCCTACATATTTACCGGCTTCGGCAGCGCCGTGGGTTTTGCCAAAAGTGTGTCCGCCGGCAATCAGTGCTACGGTTTCCTCATCATTCATCGCCATACGGCCAAAAGTTTCGCGGATGTCGCGTGCAGAAGCTATGGGGTCAGGCACACCGTTAGGGCCTTCCGGGTTAACGTAGATCAAGCCCATTTGTACGGCACCAAGCGGGTTTTCCAATTGACGATCGCCCTCGTAGCGTTTATCACCCAGCCATTCTTTTTCAGGGCCCCAATACACATCTTCGGCAGGCTCCCATACGTCTTTACGACCACCGGCATATCCAAAAGTTTTAAAGCCCATTGATTCCAACGCGCAGTTGCCAGCCAGTATGAGCAGATCTGCCCATGACAGCTTGCGGCCATATTTTTGTTTTACCGGCCACAACAGCAATCGGGCCTTATCCAGGTTGGCATTATCAGGCCAGCTATTGAGCGGGGCAAAACGTTGCATGCCCATGCCGGCACCGCCACGACCATCGCCAATGCGGTAGGTACCCGCACTATGCCAGGCCATACGGATCATAAACGGACCGTAATGCCCATAATCTGCCGGCCACCAATCCTGCGAGGTAGTGATGGCCTCGGTAACATCTTTCTTAACTTCATTCAAATCAAGCGATTTAAACTCCCTGGCATAATCAAAATCTGCGTCCATCGGGTCCGTCAGTGCTGAGTTTTGCCTCAATATACTCAGGTTTAACTGATTGGGCCACCAGTCGCGGTTACGGGCGCCACCGCCTGCACTTTGCTTCAGCATTCCGCTGGTAAAAGGGCATTTTCCCGGAGCGCCGGGATGGTGCTCATTAGAGTAATGAAGGGTGTTATTTTCCATGATGTTTCAGATTTTTTAACGGTTTATACCCAAAGATATCGAAGTTTTTCCGTTGATGCAGATCGATTTTTTTGATGAGATATCAATGCAATTAATAACAGAACTGAATTACAAAACAACCCATACAGGTGTTAATGTTTTGGTTAAATAGCTTATGGTTGTATGAAACTTTAACGGCATAAATAACTCATTTATAGTTCAGCTAACTAAAACCATAGTATTGTTTTAACTGTTGAGCTAATTAATGTTAAGGTATTTTAAATTATTCATCCTATTGTTAAGCATCGGCAGTTTAAACGCAGCTGCGCAGAACGCCAGCTCTATTATTCCAGATAGTGTTTCCCGGAAAGATACCGCCCGACAGACTGACCTGATTGATATTGGCAAAACCATTGTCACCATCAAAAAGAAGCCGATGAAAGTCGATCCCGATAAAAACGTTTATTTTTCTATCCTGCCATCCAGTACCGTACCCGGCGGGACAGGTCGCGCCTTGGTAACCAGCACCACCGCAGGCATGTACCTGGGGCCCAAGGAAACCACCAACCTGAGCACCGCCACCTTTGCACCGTACTGGAATTTTAAAAACCGCTATGGGTTGCCGTTACATACCTCTGTCTGGTTTCCTGATAATACATGGACCATCCAGGGCGATACCCGTTTTCTGCATTATCCGCAGTTTACCTGGGGGCTGGGGACCTCTAATGATTATTCACATAGCGTGCTGGTAGATTATAACTACATCCGTTTTTATCAGAACGTACTGAAGCGCATACAACCCTTTCTGTTTGTGGGTGTTGGCTACGCACTTGACTTCCACACCAGTATTCATGCCGATGATCCGACTATTGATCTGAAACAGTATACGCAGTATGAGCACGGCACGGCAGGCAACTCGTTCTCGTCAGGCATTACTTTAAATTTGTTGTATGATAGCCGCAACACCGAGCAGGCCTCGTTACCAGGCGCTTACACCAACATTATTTATCGTGTTAACCCTCCATTTTTAGGCAGTAACAACCTGTGGAGCTCTATTTATATTGATCTGCGCAAATACCTTTCGCTTAACCCGGCAAAGCCAACACAGCAAAATACGCTGGCCTTCTGGACCTACCTTTGGTCGGCCTTTAATAAAAGTACCCCCTACCTTGATTTGCCCAACATAGGCTGGGATCCGTACAACCGCTCAGGCCGCGGCATTGACCAAAGCCGTTACCGCGGACAAAGCCTGTTCTATTTTGAAACCGAATACCGCCGCGATATCACCAACAACGGTTTGCTGGGCTTTGTGCTATTCAGTAACATCAATACGGTAAGTGGTTCAGGCACCATGTTTAAAGCCTGGCACCCGGCGGCAGGTGGCGGTTTACGTGTTAAATTCAACAAGGGCTCACGCACTAATGTGGGCGCTGATTATGGCTTCAGCAATAACTACCGTGCCATATTGTTTAGTGTTGGAGAGGCATTTTAGGAGTGCAACAGACAATGCATCCGCGTAAATCATTGCACCATCTACAAAAGTTTTATTCTAAAATAAATGGCATAAAAAAACACCTGCCGGTTGAGACAGGTGTTGTACGGTAAATTTTATCGTGATAATTAAATAACTTTAACGTTTACTGCGCTAGGGCCTTTTTTGCCGTTCTCCACTTCAAAACGCACTTTGTCGTTTTCGCGGATCTGGTCAATCAGACCGGTTGAATGTACAAAAACATCAGCTCCTGTACCATCTTGTGAAATAAATCCAAAACCTTTCAGGTTATTGAAGAACTTCACTGTTCCTTCTTGTTGCATTATATTATATTTTGATAAGTTGGCAAGGTAGGCTTAATAATCGGCATATTTTTACTTTTGGTAAAAAAATTAAAAATAAATTTAACAAACATAACAAAAGATAAAATATTTTCACCTTTATGCAAAAAACTAGGACTATTTGCCTACCTTGTACTCCATACCTCCTACGCTTCACTACTTAGACATTGCCGTCAACTGATTCAGGTGATCTTTAAGCTTCTTAGTTTCTGAATCCGAATCAGCTGAAATCAAAATGAGTAACCAACAGGCCCATGTGGGCAGCGCAGATGCGCAAGAACAAGCCATGAACAGCCAGGTCAATCTTTTTTTATTCGACCTAAAGAACGAGGCCACTGAACATGGTTTTAAAGACGGCGAATCATGGAATCTGGAATTAGTTACTGAAACCGAAATGATAGATCTGAAAAGGCATCATTATCCAATAATTTCTGTCAGGTTGCTGCCACATGCCTTGTTGAAAGTTTATCAGCAGGTAAAAAGCAAGTTACAGCAATCCCTCACCCCGGCCGAGGCCTCGTTAACGGCAGGAGATTTGGCCAACACCGAAAAGCGGCACCTGGCCGCTTATCCTGCAAGGTCTAACCGTAAATAGCCATCATTAACATTATTTAATTCATGCCTTTTTTAGACTATGTATTGCAGTCTCCATCTTATGGCTGGCAATGTGAAAACGGAAAACTTGTGCGGCCTGGTAAAGGCGTCCTCCTGAAGGAGTTTTTGAACCGGTTGAATGTATTTAATGACCGTAAGAACTGGCTGCCTTTTTTTAGCTGGTTAAAGGTTATTTGTTTAGTGCCGTTTCTTTTTTTATTCCTCTTTAAATATTTAAGCCCTGTAACTTTTGGTGCTGCATTTATTTATAGTATGATGATTATGGGTACACATGGTACCATCTGGCATCACCGGTATTGTACGCATGGAGCTTATAAGTTTAAAAATGCTTTCTGGCGCTTTGTAACCCAGCAGCTTACCCTCAATATCATCCCGGAGGAGATCTATGTTATATCTCATCATGTACACCACGCAAAGTCAGACCAGCCCGGCGATCCTTACAACGCACAGGGTGGTTTTTGGTACTGCTTTTTAGCAGATGTTAACCACCAGCCCATAGCCAAAGACCTTGCTGAAGCTGATTACCAACGCGTTCAACGCTTAATGGCGCATACGGGTATTAAAGCAAATACTTATCAGCAATATCAGCACTGGGGCTCTTATGCCAATCCGGTTCGTTCTGTAGCGGCCTGGCTGCTCAACTGGGGGTTTTGGTATATGGCCTTTTACCTGATGGGCGGCCATGCACTGGCCTGCTCTTTATTTGCGGCAGCTGGCATTTGGGCCGTTGGTGTGCGTACTTTTAATTATGATGGGCACGGCCATGGTAAAGATAAGCAACGCGAAGGGGTTGATTATAACCGTAATGATCGGTCTATCAATCAGCTATGGCCAGGGTATGTAGCCGGCGAATGGCACAACAACCATCATTTATACCCCAAAAGCGCCCGTAGTGGTTTTAAAGCCCATCAGTTAGATATGGCCTGGCTATATATCAGGTTATTATACCGACTGGGGGCCGTAAGCAGCTACAGGGATGATAAACGTACTTTTCTGGCCAAGTATATCCAAACGGCACATGTAACACAGCATGAGACAACTTAAAATTACGCCGTCTATTACTGTTCGCGAGAGCCATTCATTGGAAAAGTACCTGAATGAGATTAGCAAGATCAGTATGGTGACAGCAGATGAAGAAGTTAAGCTAACCCAACTGATCCGTAACGGAGATCAGGCGGCATTGCATAAACTAACGCGGGCCAACCTGCGTTTTGTAGTCTCAGTCTCAAAAAAATTTCAAAATCAGGGGCTTTCGCTCAACGATCTGATTAACGAGGGGAATTTAGGGCTCATTAAAGCAGCACATCGTTTTGATGAAACCAAGGGGTTTAAGTTTATATCCTATGCGGTATGGTGGATCAGGCAGTGTATTTTACAGGCCATTGCAGATCAATCGCGCATGGTGCGGCTGCCGCTTAACCAGATTGGGGCGCTATCCAGGTTAAACAAAACCTTTTCTAAACTGGAACAGGAGTACGAGCGCGAACCATCGGTAGAAGAACTGGCTGATGCATTAGAGCAAACGGCAGAAAATATTGCCGACATGATGAGCAAGTCGCGCCGGCAGATATCACTGGATGCCCCGATTGGAGAAGATGGCGAAAACTCGCTATTAGATGTCGTTAGCCTGAACGACAGTACTACGGATGAGCTGCTTTTAAAAGAGTCGGTATCTATCACCATTCAGGAAATATTGATCAGTCTGCCAGAGCGGGACAGAAATATTTTAGTGCTTTTTTTCGGCATAGGTCTAAGTCAGCCTTACACCTTAGAACAAATAGGCGAACGGTACGAGCTATCACCCGAACGGGTGCGGCAAATTAAAGACAAGGCGCTGATGTATTTAAGACGATACTTGAAAAACAGCGATCTGGCCAGGGCCCTTGAAAATTAAATAAACCTTACAGCCTGTTTATAAAAATCCACCTAAAACAAATACGATATGAGCAAAGACAGAGGCAGTAAAAATGTTAAAAAAGCCCCGGCAGAAGGCGGCAAAAAAGCCGAATCAGATTACCAGTCCGGTAAAAAATCAATAGGGGGCAATGATCTGAAGCCCATTAAGAAAAAGTAGGCGCCAGTTGGCCTGTATCTTACCTGTTGTTATGGCTTGGGCGATAATTGTTATGCAGTGTTCCTTGCCTTTCCGGAGGCATGCGGCGCTTCGCGTTAGCTAAAAATGAAATTATATGTACAAATATATGTAGTTAACTACATATATTTGTACATATAACGAAGTGATATGGAAGATACGTTAACCATCAAACCCATTTTTAACAATTATTGCGACCAGGTAATAGACATTGTACGAACCATACAGCAAGTGGAGTTTAACTTGCCCATTACTATTGACCAGCAACCAGATTTAAAAGATATTGAAACCAACTACCACCAGGGCGGGGGCAATTTCTGGGGCGCTTTTTGGGGCGATGAACTTATTGGTACCATAGCCCTGATTAATTGCGGGCACAATACCGGCTGTGTGCGCAAAATGTTTGTTAAGAAAGAATACCGCGGCCGGGCCACAGGTGCGGCGCAGCAGCTGCTTAATGTAATGCTGGATTATTGCCGCAGTAAGCAAATTGTGCATGTATACTTAGGTACGGTGCATCAACTCAAAGCCGCACACCGCTTCTATGAACGCAATGGCTTCTCGGCTATTGAGGTTGACGATCTGCCTGATTATTTCCCGCTCATGAAAACCGACAATATGTTTTTTCAACTGCACTTAGTTTAATAGAAAACAGACGATGAACATAGTAAATGATTTAGGCCTGCTGGCTATTGCAACACGTTTACAACGCCTGGCCGAGCAACTGCGTAAAGATGGCCTGCTGATCTATAAGGCTCATGGCATTGACTTTGAGCCCAAGTGGTTCCCGGTGATGTATACGCTGCACGTTAAGCATGTTTTAAGCGTGGTTGAACTATCTGCCGAAATAGGGTACTCGCATCCTTCAACTATCACTTTGCTGAAAGAGCTGGAAACGCAGAAGCTGATCAAATCAAAAAAAGATAAAGCCGATGAAAGAAAGCGCCTTGTTCTGTTAACCGAAAAAGGCAGCGCGCTTATTAACCAGATGGAACCCGTTTGGCAGGTAATGATTGCCGCAACAGCCCAGTTAACCGAAACAAAAAACAACCTGCTGAAAGCACTGGAAGAGGTAGAACAGCAAATGGAGGTACAAAGCTTTTATCAGCGCGCAAAGGTTATTATGGATAGTAAGCGGGCGGGTGGGTAAAGTATTACGGAGAAAGATGCTGGAATAAGAGTAAGATAATCGAAGCTTCACAGAAAATGTGAGGCTTTTTCTTTTTGACTCCCGAAGCGAAAATCAAACTATCGACACTCTGATTAACAGGCAGCTATCTGAATATTAATAAGGATAAGCAAACCATGTATTGATTATTTTTTTATATATTGCTTATATACCTCCCCTTTTTAAAAAAATTGATATGAACCTGTCAACCGAATCAGAGAACCAACTTACGCCTTCCCGTATCATGGAAACCGGATTGGCGTTCTTTGCATCAAAAACACTGCTCACTGCAGTTAAGCTTGGCGTTTTTACAGCACTTTCCGGTAATCAATCACGATCGGGTAACGAACTTCAGAAAGCACTGGGTTTGCATGAGCGAGGTGTTTATGATTTCCTTGATGCCCTGGTGTCACTCGGATTTTTAAACCGTGAGGGTTTGCTGGAAACAGCCAAATACTCAAATGCGCCCGAGACCGAATTATTTCTTGATAAGAACAAACCGTCTTATATCGGTGGGTTTATAGAAATGGCCAATGACCGCCTGTATCGCTTTTGGGCAGATCTGGACCTAGCCCTGCTTACCGGTAAACCACAGAACGAGATAAAGAGCACCGGCCATTCGATGTTTGAAGAACTTTATTCTGAACCGGCCAGGTTAAAGCAATTTATGAATGCGATGTCGGGAATCTCAACCGGTAATTTTGTGGCTCTAGCACAGAAATTTGATTTTTCGGCCTATTCAAGTCTTTGTGACGTGGGTGGCGCAGCAGCTGTATTGGCGGTTGAGGTGGCTAAACAGCATTCGAACATATCGTGCATCTCGGCCGATTTGCCACAGGTTGAGCCTATTGCGAAGGAATATATAGCCGCACGTGGTATGACAGACCGGGTGAAGACCGCAAACCTGGATTTCTTTACGGATGAATTCCCGAAAGCCGATGTAATTACGATGGGTATGATATTGCATGACTGGGACCTTCCGAATAAAATGATGCTGATAAAAAAAGCCTACAATGCCCTCCCCCAAGGTGGCGCATTTATAGTGGTGGAAGCGCTTATAGATGATGAACGGAGGGAAAATACGTTCGGATTAATGATGTCACTTAATATGCTGATTGAATTTGGCGTAGCTTTTGATTATACCGGGGCCGATTTTGCACGATGGACGAAAGAAGCAGGTTTCCGCAAAGTTGAAGTGATACCGTTAGCAGGCCCATCAAGTGCCGCTGTGGCCTATAAGTGATCAGGTATTCTTAGCCTGTAAAATATAAAGCATAAAAAAAAGCCTCACATTTCTGTGAGGCTTTTTGCTCCTGAAGCTGGACTCGAACCAGCGACCCTCTGATTAACAGTCAGATGCTCTAACCGGCTGAGCTATTCAGGAGTGCGTTTCCGGTTTGGAGTGGGGCAAAAGTAGGTTTTTTATCTTAACTGCACAATTTTTCTGCAAAAAAATTTCAAATATTTTGTTTTGGCTTGATAACCAATTCATTAATTTTTTGCTTGATTTTAACTTTTTTCAGTTTGTTGGCCGCCGGCACAGTAAGTACAGCTTAAAATCGCAATATTTGCCGAAAATTAATACCACTCAACATACATGAGCTTAGTAGTTATTGGCACCGTAGCGTTCGACGCAATTGAAACTCCTTTCGGCAAAACCGATAAAATTGTAGGCGGCGCAGCCACTTATGCCGGTCTGGCGGCTTCATATTTTTATGATAAAACCAAAATTGTTGCCGTTGTTGGCGATGACTTCCCTAAAGAAGAGATTGAAGACTTTCATAACCACCGTATAGATACCGAAGGCCTGCAGATTAAACAGGGCGAGAAATCGTTTTTCTGGAGCGGCAAGTATCATAATGACATGAACAGCCGCGATACGCTGGTGACGGAACTGAACGTACTGGCCGATTTTGATCCTATCATCCCGGAAAACTACCAGGATTGCGAGTTTTTGATGCTGGGCAATCTTACCCCTCAAGTGCAGCAAACCGTGATTAAAAGACTTAAAAACCGCCCTAAACTGATTGTAATGGACACCATGAACTTCTGGATGGACATTGCACTGGATGATTTGCTGGAAACTCTGAAAATGGTAGACGTACTAACCATTAATGACGCCGAAGCACGCCAGCTATCAGGCGAGCACTCGCTGGTAAAAGCCGCGAACAAAATCCTGACCATGGGCCCAAAATACCTGATCATTAAAAAAGGTGAGCACGGCGCATTGTTGTTTGGCGAGGGCCAAATCTTCTCTGCCCCCGCCCTGCCACTGGCTGATGTATTTGATCCAACCGGTGCTGGCGATAGCTTTGCAGGTGGCTTCATCGGTTACCTGGCCCAGGTAGGTACCGTAAACTTCAACAATATGAAGAATGCTATCATCTTCGGCTCTGCCCTGGCATCGTTCTGTGTAGAAAAATTTGGTACCGAGCGTCTGAAAAATCTGAGTGCGGAAGAGATTAACAACCGCGTACAGCAGTTTGTTAACCTTGCTCAATTTACTATTGCCGGTTAATACCTACTTGATATTGATATGAAACGAAGGACAATTCTGATTTTAGCCGGAATTGTCCTTCTTATTTTTGTGCTCGGCAATCCAGGAGAAGATGATTTTATGGGTTTTCTGGGTGAACGTGAATTTGTAAACACACATCGGGTTCACAACTATATTGTATGCAGCGTTTATGATGTAGATGGAGAAAAATATTTCGCCATCACCGGGAACTTTTATCCAATGAAATAAAACTAGTTCTGTTTAACCCTCTAAACAGGCACAACTCTCCCATCAGGCCAAGCGCCCAATCACCACAAACTTTTCAAAAACGCCGTCGGTATGCGGGGCGTCAGCCAGTTCATCGGTAAGATCTTGACCGGCCCAGTGCTCATAGTGTTTGCCGTTGCGCCATAGGCGACTCTCGGTAACGTCATAGATCAGCCCGCGGCAGGCTACCCAAATCTGGGGTTTATCCTGTCCATTACGCAAAGCCAGCTGGCTGCGGGTATATACCGGTAAATCACTCATCTGCAACAACAACTACTGGTTTAGCACGTTTGCTGAAATACTCAAAAAAAGCAATATTCATCAGCAGCAGGGCCATCATATAAAAAAGATCCTCTAAGGGGATAGTCCACAGGCGAACGCCCAGGTTACGGTGATCATTATATTCTACCACGGGGATGGCCGTGAGCAGTCCATTCACAATAAAAAAAGGCAGCAGGCACACAATATAGGCCCGGTAAAACTTACCCATCCATTTCACCGAACGAATGTATTGGATGTACAACAGCAGCACCATCAGAAAGCCAAAAGTCACCAGCGTATAAACCCGGTTAAAACAAAGAATAATAACCCCCAATGATAGCAGGATCATTCCCCCGGTAAACGGTTTCGGGCTCAACTCCGGTATTTCTAACCGGATGTAGTGATTGAGGCAGGCGTAAACAAACACACAGGAGAATGGCACGGTAAGGAAAAACAAGATCTCCTCTACCGGCAAGTTGTTAATATTTATGCCGATGGTGTATTGATCGTTAAAACGCCAAACGCCCTCTACCACAAACACCATATCCCAACCCAAAAACACCAGACCGGTAATAAGCATACCCGGCCACAGAAAGCGCCATTTCTTATAGAACTGCACCCGCTTATCAAACGACAGGATGAGCGGGAACACTATAGTAAGTGCGTTAATAAATAAGTAGGTAAACTTGGCTGGTATCATTTCAGCAGGCTCAACTGTCTTTTTAAAAATTCGTCTTCTTGTACGGTGCAACGTTTGCTTTGCGCCAAAAACTCCATAATGGTTTTAACGGTTACCGCATCTGCCGTACCATGATGGCCGGCGCGCAATTGCGTTATTATCTCGACCTTATCAGCCTGCAAATTCTTGCTGAACCCCAAAAAACCAGGCACATAATGTTCCATAGAAAACCGCAAAAACCTGATCTCTATATTGTGCGGATCCTGCTGCACGGCGGTGCTAAAACATTGCTCAGCATCCCCCACATATTTTATTTTAAAGTAGGGGTTCCAGGTGTGCAAGGCCCGCATGGCGTTGGCAGAACCTGTGTAAGCCACCAGTATCGGACTTTTATCTTTCGCTTTGCTCAAACTGTTGTACAGCGAGTCGGTCACCTGCTTGCTGTTCAGCGCTCTAACAAAAGCCGCCCTAACCTTCGGTAAACTCTGGGCCGGTGCAACGAACGATAACAATAACAGCAACAACTGCAAAACCCCTGCTCTCATCACAGCAAATTTAGCTTTTGCCGCATAATGGCTTTAAAATACAATAACATTTTTATGGCATCAGGTATCCTGATGCGTTGTTGCAAAATTACTTCGGCCGGTATATCGCAGATCTTTTTAAACAATCTGAAGTAATACACATAAGCAATATACACCCCCAACCTGGCTCCTCTCGGTAATAATTTGATGCCGATGAGCGCCTTACGGAAATCCTCACGAATATCGGCCTCTATCTGCTGTTTATCGGCTTTGCAAAAATTGGCGAAGCTTACACCGGGGAAGTATACCCGTCCGCGGGATTGCAGGTCATCCTTTACATCGCGCAGAAAGTTTACCTTCTGAAAGGCTGCACCCAGACTGCGCGCATAAGGCAACAGTTTGTTGTACATGGCGTCGTCACCCTCACAAAACACCCGAAGGCACATCAGACCCACAACCTCTGCCGAACCATAGATGTATTGCTGATAACCTTCAGCGTCATAACTGGTTTGATGCAGGTCGCGCTCCATTGAACGTAAAAAGGCGTCAATAAGTTCGGTTTGAATGTGGTAACGGTTAACTACCTGCTGAAAGGCCTGTAATACTGGATTGATGCTGATGCCCGTATCAATAGCCTCAAAAGTGGCCTTGCGAAAATCGGCAATCAGCCGTTGCTTATCATGCTCGTGAAACGTGTCTACAATTTCATCGGCATAACGCACGTAGCCGTAAATGGCGTAAACGGGGTAACGAAAACGCTCGTCCAGCGCACGGATGCCGTTGCTGAAAGAGGTGCTGTACTGCCGGGTAATCACCTCGCTGCACTTAAAGCACGTTTCGTTAAACAGATTCACATCATTGGCAGACATCGGCTAAAAATACGAAAATACCCTGCCTATTGTTTTCAGAAACGGTCATTTTTAAAAACCTTTCTGTTGTAAGGGTAGAAAAATGCCTAAAGTTTTATGGCGATGTGTAGAAGCAGGCAGAATAAATGTGGTTAAACATGCCGCTCCTAGCGGAGCTCCATTTTATTAATTTACTCAGTGCTATTGACATATCGCTCCTCCGGAGCTGGAAGCAACGGGAAATAGTAGTCAGAAAAAATCCCATAGGGATGATATGTTAATAGCAATACCCTCCAAAACGAACAGAGCGCCGTGGGCGCGGCATGTAAATAGCATTATTCAGATCAATTACTCCCATTACATTTTTGCTATTTTGCGCCCCATGAACACACCCCGGCAGGTTATAGTTATTGGTTCTGGCTTTGCCGGCTTGGCGGCTGCATCATTACTGGCTAAAGAAGGCCATAAGGTGACCATTCTGGAAAAGAATGACCAGCCAGGCGGTCGCGCCCGGGTGTGGGAAAAGGAGGGTTTTAAGTTTGATATGGGCCCCAGTTGGTATTGGATGCCCGATGTTTTTGAAAACTATTTTGCCCTGTTTGGCAAACATCCGTCAGACTATTACCAACTGAAACGCCTCGACCCGGGTTACCGCATTTACTTTGGCAAAGATGATTTGCTGGATGTGCCTGCCGATATGACCCAACTGGAAGCCACCTTTGAGCTGCTGGAGCCAGGCAGTAGCCAACAGTTACGTAAGTTTTTAGATCAGGCCGCCTATAAATATCGCGTGGGTATGGGCGAGTACGTGTTCAAACCATCACACTCCATTACCGAGTACATGAGCTTGGATCTGCTGCGAAAATCCATCGGCATGCAATTGCTGACGGATATGAGCAAGCATGTGCGTGGCTATTTTAAAAATCCTAAACTCATTAAACTGCTGGAATTCCCTGTGCTGTTTTTGGGTGCCACACCGCAAAACACACCGGCCATGTACAGCATGATGAACTATGCCGACTTGTCCCTGGGTACCTGGTACCCGATGGGTGGTATGCATGAAATTGTGAAAGCCATGGTAGCGGTTGCCGAAGAACAGGGCGTAGAAATTAAACTGAATACCGAAGCTGTTAAAATAGAGGTTAACGGCAATCGAGCCAAAACCATCATTACCAGCAACGGTATTTTTGAGGCTGATGTGGTAATTGCCGGGGCAGATTACGAGCATGTAGATCAGCACCTGCTGGATGAACCTTATCACAATTATACGGCGGCGTATTGGGATAAACGGGTGATGTCGCCATCGAGCCTGTTATATTATATCGGGATCGACAAAAAGATTGGTGGTGTGCAGCATCATAACTTGTTTTTTGATGAAGATTTTAACGCACACGCACGCGATATCTACACCTCGCCCCAATGGCCGGAGCGCCCGTTGTTCTATGCCTCATGCCCTTCGCAAACAGACCCAGGCGTAGCCCCCGAAGGCTGCGAAAACCTATTTTTCCTGATGCCTATTGCTCCCGGACTACATGACGAAGAAAACATCCGCGAAAAATACTTTGACCTGATGCTAACGCGATTTGAGCAACTGACCGGCCAAAGCATTCGTCATAACATCGTTGTGAAACGTAGCTATGCGGTTAACGATTTTAAGGCCGATTACCACTCGTTTAAAGGCAATGCCTATGGACTGGCTAATACGCTCAGTCAGACAGCGTTTCTGAAACCGGCTATGCGCGCTAAAAAAGTGAAGAATTTACTATACACCGGCCAACTCACCGTGCCGGGGCCGGGTGTGCCGCCTGCCATCATCTCGGGGCTAGTTGTGGCCAAGGAGGCTATTATATTGCTGAAAGGGTTATAAAAAAATCGCCCGCTTGTTGGTACAAGCGGGCGACTCCACATTTATATATTGAGTTTAAAAGATGATTGTGTAGTTAGTCTTCGTCGTTATAATAAACCGGACGTTTGATGCCGTTATCGTAAGCTTTCAGGCTCTTTTTCAAAATTTTACGAGCTACGTGAATGCGGGTTTTAACGGTACCGATTGGGATAGCCAGATGATCGGCAATCTCATGGTATTTATGTCCCTCAAAATACATAGTGAATGGTACGTAGTAATCTTCTGGCAGACGGTCAAGCGCTTTCTTGATATCGTCCATCACAAATTTAGATTCGCCCTGATTTTTGGTTGAACTGAAAACCAGGTTTGCTGATGAAATTTCTTCAGATTTTGTTACAAAAGTGCTCATCTTAACAAAGCGGCGGTAATTGTTTATGAAAGTATTTTTCATAATGGTATATAACCAGCCCTTAAGATTTGTGCCCTCTTTAAACTTATTGTAATAAGTAATGGCCTTTAACATAGTATCCTGTACAAGGTCATTTGCGTCATCCGCATCGTGCGTGAAATGTAAGGCATAAGAACGTAGCGAACTTGCCTGGCGCAATACTAATGTGTTAAACTCAATCTTTGTCATTTCGGTTGGTGTTTGTGTATAAATGAATAGACAAACGTCATACCGATAATTTTTTCATCTCAATTTCATGTAAGGAAACCGGGCCAATGGGCCTCTGTCATCCAATTGTCAATACCCGTATATTGAAATGGACAAATGGTTCAAAAACCGCATTTATACCTGTTTTTGAACCATTTGCAAAATAAAAACAGCCGCTGGGCGGTGGCTGTTTTTCCTATTAAGAAAATTTATATTAATTTTTTGTTAGAAAAACATCACTGTATCATATTTACTTCACGTTCTAACATAACGCCAAATTTACTGTACACACTGTCTATGATTTGCGACGACAGTGCATACACTTCGGTACCAGTGGCCCCTCCATGGTTCACTAAAACCAGCGCCTGATTTTTCCACGTACCGGTGTTGCCAACCACTTTTCCTTTCCAGCCGCACTGCTCAATGAGCCAGCCTGCGGCCAATTTTACCCTGTTTTCTCCTGCGGGATAGTTCACCACTTCCGGGTACAGGCTATGCAACTTTTCAAATTGATCTGCACCTATCACCGGATTTTTAAAGAAGCTGCCCGCATTACCAATGGTAGACGGATCGGGCAATTTAGACACGCGGATGTGTGATACCACGTCTGACACATCTTTAATAGAAGGCTGCGCAATACCACGATTAGTCAGTTCCTGACTGATGGCTCCATAATGCAAACTCAAATTAGGTGTAAGTGATAGCTTGAATTTTACCGACGTAATAATATACTGCCCTTTCAGCTCTCCTTTAAATACACTCTCACGATAGCCGAAGCCGCAATCAGCCTTATTAAACTTTTTAACGGTACGTGAGGCAATCTCAAATGCGCAGCAGCTTTCAAACACATCTTTCAGCTCCACACCATAGGCACCTATGTTCTGAATAGGTGATGCACCCACCGAGCCGGGAATCAAACTCAGGTTTTCCAAACCGGCATAGCCATGCTGCACGGCATATTGCACCAGCCCGTTCCAAACTTCGCCTGCTCCGGCCTCCACAAAAACATCGGTATGGCTGATGCGATGCTCAATCCCGCGGATGTTCATGCGGATCACCAAGCCATCAAAATCGCTGATAAAAAGCATATTACTACCCCCGCCCAGGATCAGGCGCGGAACGGTTTGCCACATCGGGTCAAGAAAGAGCTCGGCCAGTTCATCCTCGTGACTAATCTCTACAAAGTATCGGGCCTTAGCCTCAACGCCAAAGGTGTTAAAGTTTTTTAACGAAACATTCTCCTGTATTTGCAGCATGAGGGCGAATGTCGGAAATTTTCTGATGTGTTTATTTATTGTGCGAATTATCAGCCTGCTCATAATAATGATTTTACTGATTCTGCTAATCCTGCTAATAATTCTATTGATTATAATCCTGCTGGTAATTGTAATTTTGCTAATCCCGCTAATTATGATCCTGTTAATTATAATTCTATTGATTAGATTTGTATATGGACACCCTCAGAATAGACATTTTAAATCCCAAAGCAAAAAAGCTTTTAAAAGATTTGGCTGATCTTGATCTGATTGCTATCAGGAAAGAGAAACCGAAAGAAGATTTAAAGGCTTTCCTTAAGCGCTTAAGGGCAAATGAAGAAACGGCACCATCTCTTGAAGAAATAACAGCGGAAGTAGAAGCTGTACGCGCGGAGCGATATGCCAAATCTAAATAAATCGCTTCTTCTAATTTTAGATACCAATCTTTGGATAAGTTTTTTGATTAAGAATGATATCTCAAAGATTGAGAGAATCTTGTATTCGGGTAACATTACTCTTTTATTTAGTAATGAATTGATTGAAGAGATTGCATCCGTTACCAAACGAGCCAAATTTTCGAAGTTTTTTAAACCAAAGGATGTTGAAAGCTTTTTTCACTTGATAAGCCCTTATATGAAGGTGATAGAAGTTAAGAGCGTTATAACCCAATGCCGCGATATTAAGGACAATTTTCTTTTAGCTCTAGCAATAGATGGTAGTGCAGATTATTTATTAACCGGCGATAATGATTTACTCAGCGTGAAAACCATTGGCAATACGAAAATAATAACGATAACCGATTTTCTGTCATCGCTATAACCTAACTCCCCCTAAACCATTTCCTTCCCACCACCAGTAACCCAAATTCTTCTGATGGCCATTTCTTCATCGACTTATGATGGATTTTATGCGCCCTGCGGATAGCCAGCAAGTAGCGGTTATTGGACCGGAAGGCTTTGAAGCGATTATGAATAAACCAATCATGAAAAATGAAGTAGATGATACCATAAATGCTGATGCCGGTGCCCAGCCAAAAGCGGTGATCTAAACTAAGATGCCCCAGCCACATTAGCCACAGGGCAATACCGGCAAATAGGATGCTGAACAGATCATTTAGCTCAAACCAACCTTTACCATGCCCATGATGAGTTTTATGGATAAACCACAACGGCCCGTGGAACAGGTATTTGTGCATAGCCCAGGAAATAGCTTCCATGCCTGCGATGGTAGCTATTATTATTGCTATGTTGATGAGGACTAGCATCTGGTAAAAACTATCTTCTACGGCGTTAAATAACATTTGTCATTGCGAGGAACGTGAGGGGAATGTGATAAAGGGTGACGAAGCAATCTCGTCATATTACCATCAACGATGCAAATCCGCATGTTCTGCGACGAGATTGCTTCGCGCACAGTCAGCCCACAACCCTGCTCGCAATGACAAAATTTTCAATCTCGCTCTATTTAAATGAAAAGGTGCCACCCAACATATTGTTTGAATGGCACCTCTGTATTAATAAGTCCGAATTCGAAACTCCGAACTCCGATATTAAATATGGATCGGGCGTTTGTCAGTTGCTGCCAAACAAGCCTCACGCATTGCTTCAGTGAAGGTTGGGTGAGCGTGGCTGGCGCGGGTAACATCCTCTGCACTGGCGCGGAACTCCATGGCAATAACCGCCTCGGCAATCATGTCTGCAGCACGCGGGCCAATCATGTGTACGCCCAGTATCTCGTCGGTAGTGGCATCAGCCAGAACTTTTACAAAGCCGTCCAGATCGCCGCTTGCACGGGCACGACCGCTTGCTTTAAACGGAAACTGACCTGATTTATAGGCGGTGCCTTTTTCTTTCAACTGCTCTTCGGTATAGCCTACGCTGGCAACCTCTGGCCAAGTGTAAACTACGCCTGGGATCAGGTTGTAGTTAATGTGTGGTTTCTGACCGGCAAGAAGCTCGGCCACCAAAGTACCCTCCTCTTCTGCTTTGTGAGCCAGCATTGCGCCACGCACCACGTCGCCAATGGCGTAAACGCCTTTAACGCTGGTTTCCATGTGCTCGTCAACCGTAATTTTACGACCGCGTTCTTCAACGGTCAGGCCAATGTTTTCCAGACCCAAACCATCAGTATAAGCCACACGGCCAACGGCTACCAGGCAGTAATCGCCTTTCAGCTCGCCTTTCTCGCCTTTTGGAGTATCAAAAGTAACGGTCACTTCTTTACCTTTTACAGTAGCGCCGGTTACTTTGTGGCCCAGGTAAAAATCCATACCCAGTTTAGTCAATACTTTCTGCAGCTCGCGACCCAGACCTTTATCCATAGTAGGGATAATTGAATCCATATACTCAATCACCGATACTTTAGCACCCAGGCGAGCGTAAACAGAACCCAGCTCCAAACCGATAACGCCACCGCCAATCAGCACCAGGTGCTTAGGCACTTCGCCCAGGGTTAAAGCCTCGGTTGAAGTGATGATGCGTTTTTTGTCGATCGGCAGGAACGGCAGCGACGATGGTTTTGAACCGGTAGCAATGATTACGTTTTTGGTGGTCAGCTCGGTTTTGGTGCCATCAGCTTTGGTTACGATGATGGTGTTTTTATCTTTAAAAGAACCCACGCCCTGATGAACGTCGATCTTGTTTTTCTTCATCAAGAAGGTGATACCGCTGGTATTGGCGTCAACTACTTCCTGCTTGCGTTTGATCATCTGTTTCCAGTCAATCTTCAGGTTGCTCAGTTGGATGCCGTGGTCTGCAAAAGCATGTGCAGCGTTATGGAAGTGTTCAGATGAGTCTAACAGCGCCTTAGATGGAATACAACCTACGTTAAGGCAGGTACCGCCCAGGGTTGAATACTTCTCAATAATGGCTGTTTTTAAACCCAATTGGGCGCAACGGATAGCGCCTACATAGCCGCCCGGGCCCGAACCTATAACGATGACATCGTATTGCATAGCAGTGTATTTTATTTTTTGACGGCTAAAGTAAGGAAAACTGAAAATTAAAAAGTAAAAATCAGGGAGTAATTCAAAAGTTAAGATTAAAAAGCAGAAAAAACGACATTAAAAACAGCAAGGGCGGTCTAAATCTCAAGAAACCGCCCCTTTTTAATTCTTAATTTTAATTTTTGATTTAAAATCAATCTACCAATACACCTATATAATAATTAAAGGTATCTACTTCTACATTATCCTTAGTTATACCATTAATTTTAACAGGGCTAAAAGTAGTGGTGGGCGTAATCATCTGATACTCCCCACCTTTGGTGCGAACCTGCACCGGCATGCTGAAGCCGTCTACATCAGCTATCCAGCGGCAGGTAGGGGTGCCGTTCTCAAACCGAAACTCCAGTGTTGGGATGTTTTTATAGCGCAGGTATTGGTCAAACACCGGGGTTAAGTTGATACCTGCCTGCGTACTCATATAATCTACTATTTGTTTGGCGGTCACTGTTTGGTGATAGAACGTTTTGTTGAGGCCGCGCAAAATGCCGCGCCATTTAGCATCATCATTAACAATAGTGCGCACCATGTTAAGCAGGTTGCCGCCTTTAGGATACATATCGCCCGAGCCTTCGTTATTCACCCCGTATTGCCCAATGATGGGTTCATCATTTAAAATGCCGCGACGGGTGCCATGGATATATTCCTGTCCTTTTAGTTTGCTGCCGGTTTTGTGCTCAATAAACAGCGACTCTGAGTAATTGGTAAAGCTCTCGTGAATCCACATATCGGCATTGTCTTTATCGGTAATGTTGTTGCCGAACCATTCGTGCCCGCTCTCGTGCACCACAATAAAGTCCCAATCCAGGCCCAGGCCGGTGCCTGACAGGTCGCGACCGAGGTAGCCGTTTCTGTATTTGTTTCCATAGGCAACCCCGCTTTGGTGTTCCATACCCAGGTGTGGGGTTTCCACCAGTTTGTAACCATCTTCATAAAAAGGATACGGGCCGAACCAGTATTCAAAAGCTTTGAGCATCGGCATCACGTTCGCGTCCCATTGTTTTTTGGCTTTAGCCAGGTTATAGCTCAGTGGCCAGAAGTCCAGATCGAGTTTACCTTTTTCGCCCGGATAGGTTTCGCTGTAATGGGCATAGTCGCCAATATTGGCTTCTATGTCATAATTATTAATGGGGTTAGCCACAAACCAATCGAAGCGGGTGTAGCCATCTTTTAAGTCAGTCACCTTACGCAAGCGGCCATTAGATACATCTTTTAAACCTTTGGGTGCACTGATGCTGATCATGACGCTATCCACCTCGTCGTCCAGCTGATCTTTATTAGGCCACCAGATGCTGGCGCCGACGCCTTCGCATGCGGTTGCTACCCAGGGTTTGCCCAGCGAATCTGTAGTGAACACCACACCGCCATCCCAGGGCGCGCGTTTGGCAATAGTGGGGTTACCAGAGTAATAAACAGTAAACTCGTCTTTACTGCCCTTGCTAATGGTTTGCGGAAAAGTAATAAACACGGCATTAAACTCGCGCTCAAACGGCAGGTCTTTACCTTTATATACAATGCGCTGGATATTGAGGTTGGCAAAAAGATCAAACTGCAGTTTGTCAAAGTCGCGAGTAGCGGTAAACTTAAACTGATTGCTGCCGCTGATGAATTTCTTATCGATATCAAACTTCACATCCAGGTGGTAATAATTGATATCATAACAGGTACGCAACGGCGAGTAGATGTTACCACGCAACGAATCGGCACGGGTAAAGGTTTTTTGCTGGGCGTAGATCGTAGCTGTTAACAACATAAATGTAAGAAGTAGCCAGCTCGATTTGTTAATTCTCATCAGGTTCATCTTTTCTTCCGTCTACGTAAATATTTACTGAATATATTAATGTACCGAGAGTCAAATGTCACTTTAGAAATGGAGGCATAATCTATTGATGTTTCCTCTTCGTCTATCAGGCCTGTGGCATCAAAGTGTTTAACATAAACATATGTGGTACCAACTTTTGTAATGCTTCCTATAGTAAAAGTATCAAGAGCAGATGACTCGCACTCTACTATAACTTTCAAATTATTTTCTTTTAATGAAGAAAAAGCCGCTCGCCAATTATTAAGCCTTATCTGGTAATTAATATTAATGGTGTCTGATAGTTTTTCCCATTGCATCATTTTGTTAAAGTATTTATCCGACCGATTGAAACGAATTTTATCAATCTGATTAGTGGGAAAAACAGAATAGCCGTCTATATCAAAATCAATGACATTCTGTATTAGTATTAAATCATCTGAGAAACCAAGAATATAGCCATTACTGCCTTCGATATTATTATCTATTTTACGGATAAGTTTTACCAGATCTTTGTTCTCTTGATGAAGTTTAAGTATATCAGTCATAACTGCTAATACAATTATAGTGGTTTACGGCGATAAACTGCAAGTGGTACATCTCTGAATGTCAATCTCACCCATGAGAGGTACATCACAAACATCCACATAGCATGCGGGGTACTGAAACAAGTGCAGCATGACCTACTGTTGTGCGAAGAATTCCGGCAATTACTTAATTCCATTAATTCATCTTCAGGCAATCGGCATATTTTTTACTTTTTAATTTTAACTTTTTACTTCCTCCAACGCCTATATTTGGCAACAAAAAACACCAGGCATGTACACTTTTCTTTTTTACTTCCACTCGGGGCTGCGCTTTGTAGTATTGCTGCTCCTGCTGTTATCAATTATACAGTCGCTTACCGGCTGGTTAGGTAACAAACCATATACCGAATCAAACCGCAAAGGCAATATGTTTACCATGATTAGCATGCACGTGCAGTTACTGGTAGGCCTGGCTTTATATTTTGTGAGCCCGCTGGTACAGTTTGGAGCCAACACCATGAAACAGGCCGACACCCGTTACTGGACCGTTGAACACATTACCATGATGATTGCTGCCATTGCAATAGTAACCATTGGCCACAGCCGTTCAAAAAAAGCCGCTACCGCACAGGCTAAGCATAAAAACATTGCCATTTTTTACGTACTGGCTGTACTTGTGATAGTTGCAGCACTGGCCGGTCACCGTCCGTTGTTAGCCATGAGCCGCTAAAACTTTTTTTAGAAAAAATTGGCTGATTGATTATTATTTATATTTTTGCTTCACAATGATCAGGATGGGCAATATTTTTAGCTGGTGGCACCAAAATAATTTGGCAGCCGGCTATACCTCGATCTAAAGATTTAATGTTATAAACCTAATTATGAGCCCGGCGTCACCAACGCCGGGTTTTTCTTTTTTAGGTCATCGCATACACAAATGGAAAAGATTAAAATTAAAACACATTACAAAAAACTACTGGCCGATACCACTACGCCGGTAAGCATTTACCTGCGCCTGCGCGACGTGTTCCCCAACTCGCTGCTGCTGGAAAGCTCAGACTACCATAGTCGCGAGAACAGCATGAGCTACGTTTGTTGCGACCCTATTGGCGGCCTGGTACTGGAAAGTGGCGAGCTGACCATCAACTATCCTGGCAAACCAAAGGAAACTTATGCCCAGGGTAGCTTTGAGCTGATTAACAGTATAGACAACTTTCTGGCAAACTTTGAGACCGAAGCCATCCAGCTAAAGATGATCTCTAACGGCTTGTTTGGCTATTTTACCCATGAGGCGGTGGAGCACTTTGAAACCATCAGGCTCAAAGTAACCGAAGAAAACCCGCGCCGCATCCCTGAGATGCAGTATCATATTTACCGCTACATTATTGCTATAGATCACTTTAAAAATGAGCTCTATATTTTTGAGAACGGATTGGAACTGACCGATACCAGCGGGCTGGAAAAGATCGAGTACCTGATCCAGAACAAAAACTTCCCGGAGTATCGTTTCCAGAGTGATTTTGAAGAAAAATCAAACCTGACCGACGAGGGCTTTATAGCCATTGTTGAAAAGATGAAACAGCACGTTTACCGTGGTGATGTGTTCCAGATTGTGCCATCGCGCGCCTTCTCGCGCCAATTCACCGGTGATGAGTTTAACGTGTACCGTGCGCTGCGCTCTATTAACCCGTCACCATATTTGTTCTATTTTGATTACGGCGATTTCCGCATTTTCGGCTCATCGCCTGAAGCGCAGATCACCGTGAAAAATCGCGTGGCCAGCATCTTCCCTATTGCCGGTACGTTTAAACGTAGTGGTGATGATGAGAAAGATGCCGAAATTGCCCGCGCGCTGGAAAACGACCCCAAAGAATCTGCCGAGCACGTGATGCTGGTAGACCTGGCCCGTAATGACCTGAGCCGCCACTGTACACAGGTAGAGGTTAAAGCGTTTAAAGAAGTGCAATATTATTCGCATCTTATCCACCTGGTATCGCATGTGAGCGGTAAGCTGCGCGAGGGCGTATCATCATTCAAAGTGGTAGGCGATACGTATCCGGCCGGTACGCTGAGTGGTGCACCCAAATACAGGGCCATGGAGATTATTGACGAGAACGAGAACATTAAACGCAGTTTTTACAGCGGCGCTATTGGTTATTTGGGTTTCAATGGCGATTTTAACCATGCCATTATGATCCGCTCTTTCCTGAGTAAGAACAACGTATTACATTACCAGGCCGGCGCCGGCATTGTGGCCGACTCGGTACCGGTAAACGAACTGAACGAGGTAAGCAACAAAATTGCCGCACTACGCAAAGCGCTGGAACTGGCGCAGGAGTTGTAAGCGGCGATTAGAGATCAGTTAACAGAGATTAGTAAGACCTGCTGATGCAGGAAAGAGATAAGACAATGAACAACAATATTTTAATCATCGACAACTACGACTCCTTCACCTATAACCTGGTGCATCTGGTAAATGAACTGGGACTGGAGTGTACCGTTTGGCGCAATGATCAATTTGCTTTGGAGGATGTAGACGCGTTTGACCGGATCCTGCTCTCACCTGGGCCGGGTATCCCGTCTGAGGCTGGTTTGCTGCAGCCGGTAATTGAAAAGTATGCGCCCACCAAAAGCATTTTTGGGGTATGTTTGGGTCAGCAGGCCATAGCGGAAGTTTTTGGCGGTAAGCTGCACAATCTGAGCCGCCCGATGCACGGTATTGCCACGCCAATTGAGGTAACCGACGCTACCGAGCAACTATTTGCCGGTTTGCCGCAAAGCTTTAAAGTGGGCCGCTACCACTCGTGGGTAGTATCTCGCGAGGGACTACCGGATAGCCTGGAAGTAACCGCTATTGATGCGGCCGACGATTCAATCATGGCCCTGCGCCATAAGGAATATGATGTACGCGGCGTACAGTTTCACCCGGAATCGGTACTGACCGAGTTTGGAAAAGAGATGATGCGCAACTGGTTATTGCCGGAGGGCAAATAGTTAACAGGCTAACCCAGCGTTATTCCGTTTTGTCATTTCGATGGAACGAAACAGTGGACCAAGGGAAAGCGTGACGGAGAAATCTTAGACGCAAAACATTGCAATCGTATAAGACTTCTCCCGTTGGGAGAAATGACAAACGGGTTTTAATAAACACATAAAAAACAAAATTCCCCTTCAGGGGGTAAGAGGGCATGACCATCTTAGATAAAATAGTAGTTCGTAAAAAGGAAGAAGTAAAAGAGGCCAAAGCACGTGTAAGCGTGGCCGAGCTGGAAAAATCAGAGTTCTTCAACCGCCATGTATATTCTTTCCGCGATTTTCTGCTCAATCCGGCACGTACCGGCATCATTGCCGAGTTTAAGCGTAAATCGCCATCAAAAGGCATTATTAATGACCAGGTTTCTGTAGAGGATGTAACCACTGCTTATGCCGCGGCCGGTGCATCTGCCCTATCGGTACTAACCGATACCGACTTTTTTATGGGTAAAACCGAGGACGTGATTGCCGCCCGTCGCGTAAATGGCATTCCTATCCTGCGCAAAGAGTTTATCATTGATGAATACCAATTGCTGGAAGCCCGCGCCATGGGTGCAGACGTTATCCTGCTCATTGCGGCCATCCTCACCCCTGCCGAGGTGAGTCACCTGGCTGCATTTGCCAAAAGTTTGGGATTGAATGTACTGCTGGAAGTACACAACCTGGAAGAACTGAAACGCAGCATTGATCCGCATGTAGATGCCATCGGTGTAAACAACCGTAATCTGGCCGATTTTACTGTATCGGTAGATACCTCGTTCCAGCTGGTAGAACAGATCCCGAATGAGTTTTTGAAGATCTCAGAAAGCGCTATCAGCAACACCAACGTCATCAAGCAACTGAAAGCTGCAGGCTTTAACGGCTTCCTGATCGGCGAGAATTTTATGCGCCAGGCAGATCCGGGCAAGGCTATGGCCGAGTTTGTGAAGGGATTGTAATTACCACTCGTCTTTCTTCTACTCGCATAATCGCCATAACGTCATTGCGAGGTACGAAGCAATCTCTGCTCAGGACAATACGGTTAACATACCGGCGCTGCAAGTACAGAGATTGCTTCGTACCTCGCAATGACGTATTTATCCCCTCTCGTCCCCTTTGCGTTTCTCTCAACTTTTTAAGATATTTGCGGCATGTTACTTATTTTCACATAGTTCTACGCTACACTGCCCGCAAAGCCTGTTTAGACTTATGCGCAAGCGACCTATATTTTCGCGGGCATCCCACTGTTAAAACAAAAGTTAATGCATGACCTTATTTGTTTAAGGTTTGCGTAATTTCATTTACAAATTTTAAGATTACTTAATGAAGAAAAAATATTATGATACCGCCGAGGAGCAGGAACGTGTGGTTCTGGTTGGTATTATTACACCCGGCGAAACCGAGGAACAAACCAAAGAGTACCTCGAAGAGCTGGAATTTCTGGTAATGACTGCCGGTGGAAGAACCGAACGGGTATTTACCCAACGACTGCAAAAGCCAGACCGTGCCACCTTTGTGCAATCGGGTAAACTGGAGGAGATTCGCGATTATGTTAAAAGTGAAGAGATTGATATTGTGGTATTTGATGACGAGCTCTCGCCATCGCAACTGCGTAACATAGAGAACGAACTACAGGTAAAGATTCTGGATCGCAGTAACCTGATCCTTGACATATTTGCCAAACGTGCGCAGACCGCACAGGCCAAAACGCAGGTAGAACTGGCCCAGCTGCAATACCTGCTACCGCGACTAACCCGCCTCTGGACTCACTTGGAGCGCCAGAAGGGTGGTATTGGTATGCGCGGACCGGGTGAGTCGCAGATTGAGACTGACCGTCGTTTGATCCTGAACAAGATCTCGTTACTGAAAGAGAAACTGAGACATATCGATCGACAGAACGAAACGCAGCGTAAAAACCGCCATCAACTGGTG
Source organism: Mucilaginibacter yixingensis (assembly GCF_041080815.1). Classification (NCBI taxonomy): domain Bacteria; kingdom Pseudomonadati; phylum Bacteroidota; class Sphingobacteriia; order Sphingobacteriales; family Sphingobacteriaceae; genus Mucilaginibacter; species Mucilaginibacter yixingensis. The sequence continues at coordinate 4,072,178 of NZ_CP160205.1, forward strand.
CGCGTAGCGTTGGTTGGTTATACCAACGTAGGCAAATCAACCATCATGAACATGATCTCCAAATCTGAAGTATTTGCCGAGAACAAACTGTTTGCAACGCTGGATACCACGGTGCGCAAGGTGGTAGTTGAAAATCTGCCGTTCCTGCTGTCAGATACTGTAGGTTTCATCCGCAAGCTGCCTCACCATTTGGTGGAGTGTTTTAAATCTACACTGGATGAGGTGCGCGAAGCTGATATTTTGATCCACGTGGTTGATATCTCACACCCGAACTTTGAGGACCAGATCAACACCGTGAACGAAACACTGAAAGACCTGGGCGCTATTGACAAGCCAATGATTACTGTGTTTAACAAGATTGACGCTTACAAGCCAGTGCCCTATCACGAGGATGACGAGGTAAAACCGCTCACCCTGGAGGATTTTGAGCAAAGCTGGATGGGTAGGCATAACAGCCCGGCGATATTTATCTCGGCCTTGAAAAAAGAGAACGTAGATAATTTCAGGAAGCTGCTTTATGATAAAGTAATTGCTATACACACGGAAAGGTACCCGTATGATCAGTTATTGTATTGAGACCCACTTAGCCTCTTAAAGGCTGAATGATTATTCATAATAAAAGAGTAAAGCCGCGGGGAATCCCGCGGCTTTACTCTTTTATCCCCAATGTCATTTCGAGCGAGCGAAGGGCGGGAATTGTGCGGGAGGGCGACGAGAAATCTTAGACGCTAGCCAGGCCATCGGATACCAACATGGGGGCTAAGATTTCTCTCTGCGCTACGCTACGTTCGAAATGACAAAATTATTAAACAAGAAATGCGGCTTTGGCCGCATTTCTTGTTTAAATATAAAATCCGAAATTGAACATTCGAAATCCCAAATAACGGACTAAAGCGTCAAAAATATCTCCTCCTTAATCTCCGGAATAATCTTTTTCTCTAACGCGGTATCAAATAATAGTTTGATTGCCTTACGCCCCTCCTCGCCCAGTTCAACCGAGTATTTATTTACGTAGAGGTCAATGTGTTTGTACATCACCTCTTCGCTCATCTCCTGTGCATGACTGCGGATAAAATCCAGCCCCGATTTAGGGTTGGCAAACGCAAACTCTACCGAGCGGCGCAGCACGCGGTTAATCTTATGCTGCACATCTTCAGGTAAACGACGATTGGCTACGATGCCGCCCAGCGGGATAGCACAACCGGTTTGCTGCTCCCAATAATCGCCCAGATCTAGGATCTTTTTTAGGCCCTTATCCTGATAAGTAAAACGATTCTCGTGGATGATTAGGCCTGCATCAATTTTTTCATTTAGTAATGCATCTTCAATCTCAGAGAAAACGAGCTCCTGCTTATTGCTTAGCTCCGGAAAAGCGTAGCCCAAAAGAAAATTTGCAGTGGTGTACTTACCGGGAATAGCAACGCTCAAATCAGGCCTTTCTTTTAAATCCGAAATTGAATATTCGAATTTCGAAATTAACATCGGCCCAACTCCAAAACCCAGCGCGCTGCCGGCATCCAGCAACACATATTTATCAACCACGTAGGCAAAAGCATGATAGCTCAGTTTGGTAATATCCAGCTCGCCGCGAAAGGCTTTCTGGTTCAGCGTTTCTACATCATCATAAAACACATCGAACTCTAAACCTTCGGTGTCTATCTTATGATGAATGAGGGCATCAAATATAAAAGTGTCGTTTGGGCAGGGCGAAAAGCCAAGGGTCAGTTTCATAGGTAGTAATACATTTTTCGCGCTCAACGCATCAGCTAACGGCCGGTGGCAACGCCTCCAGGTGCTTGAGCAGGTTGTTGGCAAATGTATTCAGATTTTTAATGGCCAGGCCTATCTGCCACTGCTCGCGATTACGTTTTTCTACATAATTTGACACTGCCCTGATTTGCAACGCAGGCACCCCAGCCTGTTTACAGGCGTAGAAAAATGCAGCCCCCTCCATACTCTCCACCTGCGGGTGCAGCCGGTCGGCAGTTTTGCTGATGGTGCGCTCGTTGCCATGCACCCGGTTAACGGTAATGCCAGTCACCTGTTTCAATCGCGGCTTATGGTCTTCAATGCTGCCCATAAATTGCGGGATGGAAGCACCTGCAGTATAAATGCTCTCACCAAATCCCAATTGATCTATGCTGATAAAGTCTTCATCGTCCTGCGCGCCCAGTTCGGCAAAAATATCGGTGGTTATTTCTACTACCTCGCCCAAAGCCAGGCCGCGGTCAAATGCGCCGCAAATGCCCAGATTTATGGCCAGGTCATACTGGTTAAGCGCCAGTTGACGGCCCAGGGCAAAGGCGGTGGCCGTCATGCCCACACCGGTTACCAGCACAGATGTTTGTACAGAGGTAAGATCAGACGAGATGGCACCGGCACTGGCCAATACATCGTCAACCAATGCATCAACCTCTGTTTCAGGGCCATCCAACTCAAACAATGGTGCAATTTCTTGCTGGGTTGCAGCTACAATAAGTATTTTCATAGTGATGTGATAGGATACGAATATATAAAAACAATAGCCTGATTTTTTGTTTTGTATATTTGCACCCAATTACCTTTATGATGATTTATATAACGCGCAGAGAACAATTCAACGCCGCCCACCGCATGTACCGTGAAGACTGGAGCGAAGAGAAGAATGCCGAGGTATTTGGTAAGTGCGCAAACCCCAACTGGCACGGTCATAACTACAACCTCTTTGTTACCGTAAAAGGTAACCTGAGCTACGAAACCGGTTACCTGATTGATCTGAAAGATCTGAAGCAGATTATTAAAGACTATGTTGTTGAAAAGCTTGACCATAAAAATCTGAACAGAGATGTTGATTTTATGGAAGGCAAAATGGCATCGACAGAACTGCTTTGCATTGAGATCTTTAAACAGCTGAAAGCACCAATCGAAGCCTACGAGGGTGTATTTTTACACTCTGTTAAATTATTTGAGACCGAAAACAACTCTGCCGAGTACTTTGGCGAGTAACAACCTGCAATGAATAACCAAGGACCGTTCAACGACGACGATGAAGACATCGACGGATACGTTAAAATAGACCGCTACAACCCCGAGCTGATCAAAAGCATTTCGGGCCATTACGAGCACATCCTGAAAGCCCTGGGCGAAGACCCATCCCGCGAAGGTATATTAAAAACTCCCGAGCGTGTGGCCAAAGCCCTGCTGTATTTAACACATGGCTATGACCAGGATGCCAAAGCTGTGCTTACCTCGGCCATGTTTAAGGAAGATTACAGCCAGATGGTAGTGGTAAAGGATATTGAAGTTTATTCGATGTGCGAGCACCACATGCTGCCCTTCTTTGGCAAAGCGCACGTGGCCTATATCCCTAACGGGCACGTGGTGGGCTTGAGCAAGATCCCGCGTGTGGTAGATATCTTCGCCCGTCGCCTGCAGGTGCAGGAGCGTTTAACGAATGACATCCGCGATAGCATACAAGAAACCCTGAACCCTATTGGTGTAGGCGTAGTAATTGAATGCCGCCACCTGTGCATGTGTATGCGCGGCGTGCAAAAGCAAAACTCGGTAACCACCACCTCAGCCTTTACCGGCGCGTTTTTGGCAGAAAAGACGAGGACGGAGTTTTTGAATTTGATATCTTCGAGGTTGAGTTAAGCCCCCCAAGCCCCCTGAAGGGGGAGGCAAGAGGCATTAATAAAAGCAAACTATTAACTAATTTATAAACTACCAAACCAAAATTCCCCCTTTAGGGGGTTAGGGGGCAAAGAATGAAATCCTACATATTTCCCGGACAAGGCGCACAGTTTGTGGGCATGGGTAAAGACCTTTACGAACAATCTGAACAAGCACGTCAGCTTTTTGAGCAGGCTAATGATATTTTAGGTTTCCGCATTACCGATGTAATGTTTGAAGGCACCGTTGAAGACCTGAAAGAAACTAAGGTTACCCAACCGGCCATCTTTTTGCACTCGGTAATTCTGGCCAAAGTTTTGGGTCATGATTTTCAGCCTGATATGGTTGCCGGTCACTCGCTGGGCGAGTTTTCTGCCCTGGTAGCTGCCGGTGCCCTGAGCTTTGAAGACGGCCTGAAACTGGTAGCTGCCCGCGCTAACGCCATGCAAAAAGCCTGCGAACTGCAACCATCAACCATGGCCGCCATTTTAGGTCTGGATGATTTTACGGTTGAGGATGTTTGCCATCAGGTAACCGATGTAGTGGTTCCGGCCAATTATAACTGCCCGGGTCAGCTGGTTATTTCTGGCTCTATTGCAGGTATTGATGCCGCTTGCGAGAAACTGCTGGCTGCCGGTGCCAAACGCGCTATGAAACTGAACGTTGGCGGTGCCTTCCATTCGCCGCTAATGGAAGCTGCCCGTGTAGAACTGGAAGCTGCCATTGTACGCACAGAAATCAAAGCGCCGGTTTGTCCAATCTATCAGAACATCGACGCAAAACCATATACCGACCCTGAATTGATCAAGAAAAACCTGATTGCTCAGCTGACTGGACCGGTGCGTTGGACGCAAACCGTGATCCACATGCTGGAAGGCGGTGCCACCTCATTTACCGAAGTTGGCCCAGGCAACGTATTGCAAGGACTGGTTAAAAAAGTGAGCCGCGAAGTAGCTACTGCAAGCGCCACCATCCCGCAATAAGCCCTCCAAATAAAAAAAATTACAAAAAGCCGCAAACTAAAAGCGGCTTTTGTTTTTTAATGATAAATTTATAACTGGAAAACGCTTCTTTTGACCACTGCCGCTAAAATCCGTTTATGGCTTGCCTTGCTGTGTGCAGCCTTCCTGTTAACAGGAATTATTGTACAATGGACATTTACGCCCAAAGTTGATCTGACCCAAACAGCCGCCATCCTTGAAAAAAATCTGCACGGCAAAGAAAGTTACGTTAAACAGCTTACCGATAAAGATCATATAGACCGGCTGAAACGCTTGGCTTCTGATAATAAAGACGCAGTAGATTTTATTGAAGATGTAACGCTGGACAACCGCATACTTGCCTATACCTACGTAAATAACCAGTTAACGTTCTGGAGCTCGGTCAAGGTGATGCCCAAGGCAACCGGATATAAAGAGGGGGCACAGTTTATCAGGCTTAGTAATGGTTATTATGAGGTAATTAAGAAAACGGATGGCAGTTTTTCGTCGTTATTCTTCATCCCTGTAAAAGTTATTTACCCGTTTGAGAACCGGTACCTGCGTAATAACATTGATCGTGACCTACTGAATGATGACAATATTGACATAGCCGATTTTGCAGATAAAGCCATCTATGATATTCATAACATTGATGGTAAGTATATCTTCTCTATCGAGTTAAAGCCCAATTCTGTCAACCTTCGTTACTATGATCTGCAGATTACCCTTTGGTTGCTTAGTTTCCTTACGCTTTGCGTACTGGTGCACAACTTTTGTAACCTGATAGCACGCCGCATTGGCGTTGGTGCGGCGGTGGCGGCATTATTGCTGTTTTTGGGCTTGGTGCGGTTTATTAACCTGTATTATGGCTGGCCGGTGGTTAGTCACTTTCAGTTATTTAGTCCGCAGCTTTATCATTATAACGCCATCTTCCCCTCTCTGGGCGATTTTGGCCTGAACATTTTTGCGGCCTGCTGGCTGGCATCGTTCCTGTACCATAACCGGCACCGGCTGCTTAAAAACCCGCTGCCGCAACGGGCCAGCTACGTTGTAATGGTAGTTTACTCTCTGGTGCTTATTGCACTGGCTACCCTGTTGCTGCGTTTGTTCTACTCGCTGGTGCTCAACACCAACATCAGTTTTGATGTAACCAACGTATTTAACTTATCGGGCTCCAGTTTTATAGGCGTGCTGATACTCTGTTTCGGCTTTATGCTGTACTACCTGCTTAATGATACCTTTTTGGTGCTGGCCCGCCGGTTAGATATTCCGGCCTCGCACAAGGTGCTCATTCTGCTTGGATTTATGTGTGCGGCTACCTTCTATACCATTCTCCAACGCGATACCAGTTTGTTTTATATACTGGTTGGTGTGTTTACGGCCATCAGGGTGTTCCCTATCTGGTATGGCGATGGTAAACTTACGCCGGCAGCTTTCCTGGGTTTGCTGGCCACCTGCTCGCTTATCTCGGCCATCAAGCTCAATCATTTTCAGGAACTGAAGGAGCATAACGTACGCAAAGCACTCGTACAAAAACTGGTGGTTGCAGATGACCCGGATGCTGATATCAGTTTCCGAAATATTGAAAAACAGATCACTAATGATCCATTTTTACTAAAATATTTCCGCGATTCATCGCGCAATAACCAATACCTCAAAACACGTTTCCAGAAACTATACTTTGACGGGTACCTGTCTAAATACGATTTCCAGATCTATGCATTTGACGACAAGGGGCAACTTTTAACCGGCGACAAAAGCTATGACCTGAACGTATTTAAAGATCTGGTGGCTTACAGTTCGCTTAAAGTATCCAACTATTTTTATCGTGAAACTGAGGCTTTCGGCTTTCAGCGCTATTTTGCCATTCTGCCTATTTTTCAGCAAGATAATTACCGCGGAACTATTGTAGTATGGTTGCAGGCCAAACCGCTGGTAAGCAATCTGTCGTTCCCCGAGTTGCTGGTGCCGGGCGATGTAAAAAACAACGACGATTATGCCAACTACTCCTATGCCTATTATGATGATGGACACCTGGTAAACAAGGCTGGCACTTATGCCTACAATCTACGCAATTATGACCTTACCGGCCTGCCCAAAAGGTATCTGTTTAAGCAAAACAAGGCCGATAACTATAAGTGGTACAAGCCATTTGAGCATTACAGCCACCTGATCTATGAGCTTAACTCGCGCAATGTAATTATTGTAACCCATCAGGAAGATCCGCTGGCGCAGAGTGTAACCTCGCTTACCTTCTTCTTTGTTACGTTGCTGGCTTTCAGCATGATTATCATCTTCATTACCTGGTCATGGGCACGCATCAGGATTTTTAACATTAAAAATCAGCGCATCAGGCTCAGCTTCAGGATCAATCTGGATAAGATCCTGTACCGCAGCCGCATTCAGTTTTCGGTTATCATAACGGTGGTAATTACGTTGTTACTGGTAGGCGCTATTACCTTCCAGACCATTAGTACGCAATACCGTGAGCAGCAGGACGATATGATTCGCGAGAAGTTGCGCCGCATTGCCGAGGTGTTTGAAAATGGTCTGCAAAAAAACCTGTATACCACCACACAAGCCGGCTCTGTTAAGTTCAACGAGTTTGCCGATACTTACAACGCCGATCTTACCCTTTACAACCTGGACGGCGTAGTGCTACTAACCACCCAGCCCAAGCTGTACGATTACTCTATACTGATGCGCAAAATGAATGCGCGGGCATACATCACCATGCGCAGAATGCAACGGTCTGAATTTTTGAACGATGAAAAACTGGGCACACTGGATTATAAATCGGCCTATATACCTATCAAAAACATTAAACAGCAAACCATTGCCTTTTTGCAGCTGCCGTACTTTGCCAATGCTACAGATCATAATAACCGCATTGGTTCGCTGCTTAACGCCATGATAAATATTTATGCGCTGGTATTTATTGCCATTGGTTTGGTGGCCGTTATTATAGCCCGGCAGATTACGTCGCCGCTTACGTTTATTCAGTATAACCTTAGTAAAACCATTTACGGCCGCAAGAACGAGCCGATTGTTTGGCACCGCGATGACGAGATTGGCGCCCTGGTAAAAGAGTATAACAAGATGATTGCCGAACTGGAAAACAGCGCGGCCAAGCTGGCACAATCCGAAAGGGAAAGCGCGTGGCGCGAGATGGCTAAACAGGTAGCGCATGAGATTAAAAACCCGCTAACTCCACTTAAACTAGGGCTGCAACTGCTGGACAAAGCCTGGAAAGATAAAGACCCCAAATTTGATCAGAAGTTTGAGCGTTTCAGCAAATCATTTGTGGAACAGATAGAAAGCCTGTCGTCCATCGCGTCGGAGTTCTCTGCCTTTGCCAAGATGCCCGATACGCGCATAGAGCAACTGAACATTTTTGAGATGATTAACCAGGCGGTGATCATCTTCAGGCAGATGGATAACATTACCATTGATTATCAGCCCGGCACCGATTTCATTATCAGCGCCGACCGTGATCAGTTACTGCGCTGCTTTAACAACTTGCTCAAAAACGCCATTGAGGCCGTACCGCAAGATCGTGCAGGCCACATCAGGATCACCCATAAAACCAACGGACAGAACACGCTGATTATGCTGGCTGATAACGGCAACGGCATCCCCGAGCATCTGCGCGAACGCATCTTCGAACCCAACTTTACCACCAAAAGTTCGGGCACCGGTCTGGGGCTGGCCTTTGTTAAAAACTCTATAGAGAACGCCGGTGGCAAGATCTGGTTTGAAACCGAGATTGGCAAAGGGACTACGTTCTATCTGAGCCTGACAGGGGTATAATGCGCCGTTAAAAACTTATTCTGAAATATGCTGCGCAGATGTTTTACCGCCGGGGATAAAAATTAATAGAATAAAAAGGACTACCAGCATCAAAAACTCCAGTCCAGCGGCATAGCGGAAGGCCAGATGATAGTCTGGCATTGCTTTCCTCTCCGATAATTTATTGAAGAACACTCCGCCAATAATACTAACGCCCAAGGCGCCTGCGGCCTGCTGCACGGTAGCATATAAACCAGAGGCAGCACCGGCAAAATGATGTGGTACGCTTTTAAGGGTTACATTCAATATCGGTGGCATTACCCAGCCTGCGCTCAAACCATGCAACAAGATGAGCAGGAATACCACCTGCGGACTGATTGCCTCGGCCTGAAACAGGAAGATCTGCAGGCCTATAGACACCATCATCATAACGGTGCCAACCTGCAACACCGTCTTGCCAATCCTGGTAACCAATCGCATGGCAAAAAAGGATGAGAACGAAAAGCCAACGCCGAACATTACAAACATACAGCCGGTTAGCAAAGCATTAAAATGATACCCGTTTTGCAAAATCAGCGTGCTGATGAGCAGATATGAATTGTAAACCATGTAGCAAAACAGCACGCAGAGAAGACCGATGTTCAAATCTTTGATTTTGAATAAACTGAAGTTAACGAGCAATGCGTTACGGTTTTTCAGCTTATTCTTTTGATCGAACACAAACAGGCCAAAGAGTACAGCCGACAGCGCCAGCCCCAATATACACCACAACGGCCAGCCCAACTCGCGGCCCTGTATAATGGGGATAATTAAGGCAAAAAGCGCCAGGGTAAGGATAACGGCTCCGCTAACATCAAACCTGGCAGATTTATCCATAGGAGTTTCCTGAATAAAAATACCGCCCAAAGTCAAGGCAATTATTCCTACCGGCACATTAATAAAAAAGATGAGGCGCCAGCCGGCAATGGCAAAATGCTCATAAGTAAAAAAGCCTCCCAGAAACTGGCCGGCCATGCTGGCTAGTCCTAAAACCAAACCAAAAGTGCCTATGGCTTTGGCCCGGTCTTCAGGCTCGGTAAACAGCAACTGGATATAGGAGATGGTTTGAGGGACCATAAACGACGCACTTGCGCCTTGCAGAAAACGCGCAATGTTCAGCTCGATAGCAGAATGAGATAAACCGCACCAGGCTGAAGCCAGGGTAAATAAAGCCATCCCCCACAGAAATATCTTTTTGCGCCCAAAATGATCGCCAAAGCGGCCACCAGTAATCAGAAAAGCGGCATAACCCAGCAGGTATCCGGCAATAACTATCTGTAACTCGGCATCACTTGCGCCAATTCCTTTTTTAATGGCAGGTATAGCAATATTGACAATGAAAACATCCATCAGCGATAAGAATGGGGCTGTTAATACGATGATAAGTGCAAACCAGCGCGAATTTTTTAAGCGTTCCATAACGGTAATCTTTAGAAAACTTTTTGTTTCGGTCATCAGCCGACCTGTCGGGCAGGAATTTTAACTTCTGATTTCTTTTATTGCCCGATGACCATACAAAGTTGAGGAGATAAAATGAGGTGGGCGCGTGACCTACATCACATTTATCAGGCTTGCATTACTCCAATAAAAAAGCCCCGACGCTTATCGCTCCGGGGCTTTACTATTCAGTATTGAACTATCTTATTTCAGGGTGAAACTACCTTTACCCATGGTTGAGTTATCAGAGTACAGGAACACAGTGTAGGTGCCTTTCTGGAAACTGTTAGGGTTAACCCAATCAATCATGAACGGCGCGCCGTCATCTTTATAATCGATAGAGGTGCGGTAAGTGTATTGCAGATCCTGACCATCGGCAGTAAAGGTGCCGGTATCTGGCATGGTAATCAGGTTACCGGTTGGATCAATAATGCGGATATACACATCGTGCGATGATTTCTCGGCCACCGGGTTGCTGGCAATAGTAAAGTTGATCTTAATCTTTTTAGCCGGGCTGGCGCGGTTAACGTCAACCTCTTTACCGCTGCTTTTTACTTTATAGGCAGTGATAGAGATAGCGCCAACTTTAAGTGCCTGGGCTATTTTAACCTTAGTATTCAGCTCTTCATTTTTGCTGGTCAGATCGGTATTTTTCTGAGTAGCACTGGCCAGGTTAGTTTTCAGGGTATCACGTTCGGTAGCCAGCGTGGTATTTTGTTTTTTCAGCTCTTCAATGTCAGCTGTGTATTTGGTAACAAAATAGCGTAGTTGTTTTACGTCTTCCTGTGCTTTAGCCAGTTCTGCCTGGGTAAGTTTACCTTTGGCCAGTTCAGAACGTAGTACCTTGATCTTGCTGCGCAATGAGTCATTAGCAGCCTGCATTTCGGTAGTCATTTTGGTTTTCCCTGCGTTAACCTGCTCTATTTGAGCTTCTAAACTATCCAGCTCTGTTTGCAGACGGGTCTTTTCATCATTCTGCACTACTACGCGGCTGTCTGACTTATTTTTCTGCATGTACAGGTACACGTCAGTAACTAATAGGGCTAATACCACCACTATAAGGAAGTAAATTACGTTGGAGTTTTTCTTAGGCGTTTGCGTTGATTGGTTTTCCATTTCAGTTGATGTTTATGTTAGGCGGCATCAATAGTTATAGGTAAAGATGCATTGGATAGAGCTAAAAATTGATTTGGTCAACTTATCCTGATTGTTTATAACTAATTTTTTCAAATATGGTTTTCGCAAACCTATTTTAATTGTTTTAGCTATAAATAACTTTTAAATGTAACCACATTATGACTAAAAACACAAATTATTACTAATTATTGCGCGCCATACTAAAATTGCTAAAATGGGAGTTTATATCTTTGCAGCTCTTTAAATAATACCGCATGCCGTTAATACGACTGTTAATTACCACCTTCATCATATCTGTTTTTTGTTTAAATATGCAGGCCCAGCCCCTGCCTGATGGTGCGCCCCACATAGCCTCAAAACGCGAGTTTAGAGGTGTTTGGGTGGCTACCGTGGGTAATATTGACTGGCCCAGCACATCGCACCTGCCGGTTGACAGACAGAAAAAAGAACTGACTGACTTGCTGGAGTTTGACCGCCGTATGGGCATTAACGCCGTCATGTTTCAGGTGCGCCCCGCTGCCGATGCTTTTTATATAAAAGGCAAAGAACCATGGTCTAAATGGCTGAATGGCCGCCAGGGGCAGGCCCCAGATCCACTGTATGATCCGTTGGAAATGGCTATTACCGAGGCGCATAAGCGTGGTATTGAACTGCACGCCTGGTTTAACCCCTACCGCGCCAGTTTAGATGGCAACTTTAAGGCACTGGCCCCCCAACATATCACCAACATTCATCCTGATTGGTTTTTTATTTATGGTGGAATCAAGCTGTTTAACCCGGGCATTCCTGAAGTGCGCGAGTACATTGTTAAGGTGATACTGAACGTGGTTGATAACTACGATATTGATGGCGTGCACATGGACGATTATTTTTATCCATACCGCATAGCCGGTCAGAAACTTAACGACGCCGAGACCTTTAAAACATACGGCGGCGACTTTACCAATATTGACGACTGGCGCCGCGATAACGTAGATAAGCTGATTAAGATGCTGGGCGACAGCATACACAAACACAAGCCAACGATGAAGTTTGGTATTAGTCCGATGGGGATTTGGGCCAACAAAAGCCAAAACCCCGAGGGCTCTGACACCCACGGTGGAGACTCTTATTATGAATTGTATGCCGATTCGCGTAAATGGGTAAAAGAAGGCTGGGTTGATTACATTAATCCGCAACTGTACTGGCCATTCAAATACCGCCTGGCAGCGTTTGAAACCTTGCTGGATTGGTGGAGCAACAACACCTTTGGCAGGCACCTGTACATCGGTCAGGCGGCCTACCGGGTGAACGAGATTGCATCGCCGGGCTTTAAAATGCCATCGCAGATACCAGATCAGGTAAAATACCTGCGCAATAATCCACGCGTGCAGGGCAGCGTATACTTTAGCCAGAAATCGTTACAAAACAATCCGCTGGGCGTAAGCGATTCGCTACGCGATAACTATTACCATTTACCGGCCCTGCCACCGGTAATGCTTTGGCTTGATTCTATACCACCTAACCAGCCGCTGGCTTTGCAGGGCGTGGCAGGCATCAACAAGGTTACGCTCACCTGGACCAAACCAGAACCGGCCCGAGACAACGAGCCGGTGTACGGCTACGTAGTATATCGCTTTACCGGCGATGAGCAGGTAGATACAGATAACCCAGCCAACATCATCAGCATACAATACAATACCGATACCATTGCCGAGGATAACCATGTAGAGAAAGGCAAAAAGTACATCTACGTAGTGACAGCTTTAGACAGATTGAAGAATGAGAGCGATCACTCCGAACCGGTGACGGTGACAGTACGCTGATTTCGAATTTCGGATGTTCAATTTGGAATTTTATAGTACTCTAAAGATTAAAAATCCGAAATCGAACATCCGATATCCGAAATTCTACAACCTCACCTGATTCAGCACTAACTGCCAGTTGGGGTAGTTCTCGGTAGTTCCGCTAACTTTCTGGATGATGTTTATCGCATCCGGCGAGAAATAGGTAAGCAGATATAATACACCCAAGCCATTTTTAGGCTCGAAAAGCGTACCAGCTATATAACCTTTCTCGCCATTTCGGGCGCGTTTTTTATCAAACTCAACGCGGCTGTTTACAAATTCAGGGTGAGTTTTAGCGCCCTCTACAAATGGCAAAAACCACTCTACCGATTTTTTGACAGAGGTTTGCGCCGGCGATACGTAGTTATAATAATCAACACCGGTAGCCCGCTTCAAAATGATGGCCAGCGTTAACATCGGCTCCAAGTCATATGTATGATAGTGCAGGGCATCACGCTCCTTAAAATCAAAGCTCTGGCCGTCAGGCAACAGGTTAGTGGCTATTTGCTGCTGCAACCCATCTATGGCCCATTGCTGAAATTTCTGATCGCCAATGGCAAATCCAATCTCGCCCACCTCCTTTAAACGGTGCGAATGCCAGTTGTTGCTGGCCGTACCACTGCGGGCACGTAATTTGTTAATTTCCATCTGGGCAGTTGCGGAGAGCCATGCGCTGATCTTTGTTTTATCTGTGGCATTCAGATCGTTTTTAATCAGATCATATGCCTCAACGGCCGGATCGAGGTTGGTATCATCAATAGGATCGCCATTGGGTTTGTTTTTATCGGCCCAGGCCAGTAAAAATGTTGTGGCCTTGTCGAGGTAGTTTTTGCCGCCATCAACGCGGTACACCAGCGCGAGCGCATACATTTTGTGCAGGTCTTTAAATGCTTCCCACGACGCAATTTTTTTCGGATCGCCCTGCAAGCGGCCTTCGGTGTGGATGGTATCTATGGGGTTAGGCTGATCGTTTAAGGCGGCATCTGCCGCACGTTTCCATTCGGCATATCGCTTTTGAGCCGAGGTATCTGTTGCTGTGAGCTTTTTAAGTTTTTGCAGCTCGGCTTTATTCAAGCTTACCACCTGGGCGTCGGCATACATGGTTGTCGCCGCGAGGCACAACAAAAAGAAAATACGTTTCATGATCTTACAGGTTTATCAGACGTGAAATTATAAAATCCGGCGTATGCATGTAAGCAGTTGTTGGCTTTTTACTAAACATAATATGCCTTGTTAATTAAAAATTTCAAATTAAAAACACAAAACTTTAACTGCTGACTTAGAGTAATTTACATTAACTGCAGCTTTAAAAATTTCATCTAATTTTCATATTGATTCTATTTTTTTAACTATAGGTAATTTAAGTAAATGAGTCGCGTTATATTCGCATCATTTTAACTTAAACCAATGAAACATTCAACCATCCTAACCATCCTATCAGTTTTCCTGATTTCCTTATCCGTTAAAGCACAAACACCAGACAGTTTACATTACGGGCTCGGGCGCACCCTGATTCGTAAAGACATGACACAGGCGATTACCATTAAGGGCGAAGACCTGGAAAAACTGCCTTACAACACCCTATCTGACGCTCTGAGCGCCTGGCTTTTTGGGGTGTATGGCACCACCACAACTTATATTACTAATGTAAACGGTACGGTGCTGGTTAATGCCGATATGCTGAGCATTTATGATATTGACCAGATTACTTTGGTGCAAAACTCAGCTACGTTGGTTAATGGTATATCGCCCAACCAGGTAATGCTGTTAATTACCACTAAAAAGTATGCTAAGGGCAAATTTGGCATCAATGCAGCCGGGCAAACCAATCGCGTTAGTTCTAATCCGTCAATGTATCGGCCCGGAGGTTCCAAACACGATTATTACAGTCAGTATTACCTATCGGCCTATACCAATAGCGATAGGGTGAGCGTAAATATCTCTGCAGACTACCAGCGGTTTCTTCCTTTAAGTCTTGATCTTTCTTCTATCTCTCGTTATACCGAAGAAGATAAAATCAATCGTTACCGTTTCAATGGCAGTCTGCAAGCTAAATTGGGTAAATCTACACTTAATTTAATGGCAGGCTATGTGCCGCAAAATGTAGACGAAAACTTACAAAGCATATATACTTCGTCCTCTAATCTTTCAGAGAATAAATTGGACGGCCATGTTTGGTACGCAACAGGCAGCTTTACTACACCCTTGGGCAGTAAATGGCATAATGTTTTTAATGCAGGCTTACAGCGTAATAACATTGGAGTGGGCTATAGCAGCGTAACAACGGGCTCTTCACAATTAATACAGAGTACCTACTCTGCAGTAAACAATCAACGTTTTGTTAACTACTTATTTAATGACAACCTGAGCGGCAATCTATCAACCGGTGGATGGAGCTTTGAGCCTGCGGTAAACATTGCCTATCGCCACGCTAAAGACGATCACAATGTCGAAATCCGCAATTCTGATTCGCAAGGTCAGTTTTCATCAACCTCCTTTGGCTACAATTTTCAACAGAAAGGCATATTGCTTACACCGTCGCTCACTATTGGTTATAAAGATTTTTTTAACATTCAGGGAGGTGTAGAAACGCAGCTTTCAGGAGCAGGGGAACCCATTTTTAATTATTCCGCTAAAAAACTATTCCCGTTTGCACTTACATCGGTAAACCTAGGCAAACTTGCAGGTATAGATACCGCGTGTTTGGGCTGGCACTTTTATGCATCTTATGCCCGGACAGGCACATTTACGCAAGACCCGTATGCCTATATGCTTAGCCTACCTATTAATTTACCGCTCGGTACCATAAATGATCTTAACAGCTCCGCAATATCTGCGGTGCCAGTTAACCCCTACGCCATTTTTGATCAATGGCAGGCTGGCAGCAATTTTACGCTGATAAATGGCAAAATGGTATTAAGCTACGCTTTTATGCAGCGTAAATACCTCGTTCAGCAGATTTATTTTAGTCCAGATGCTAATAATAATATAAACGAAACTGGCTATCCGGTTAAGAAATGGCAGATCCACCGCGTAGGGATTGAATACGCCATAGTACAGAATAGCAAATTTTCGTGGCGCAGCAATTTAAATGCATCATACATCACTCTTAATATGGAGGACCTCACGCATACTGATTTTGCAGGCCTAATCTCGGGATATTCACCGCCGGGCCACCAGATTACAGGCGGCTTTGTCAATCGTTTTAATGTGGGTAAGGTAACTGCGGGCGCAGATATATTGTATACATTTTATTCTGCCCCCCAAAATGATGGTAGCAAGTTAAAGTCTTACTTCTTCTCGCTTTCAAATCTTTATGCTGGCTATCAATTTAGCGTTGGCAAAGTTAAACACCTGGAGGTTTTTGCCAACGGCCATAACATCTTCTCTAAAAAATATTACCAGATAGATAACTTGAGCTACTATGGCTTAGGCTTTAGAGCCAGCATATAATTAAGTAAAAATTAAAAAGTCAAAATTCAAAAGAGCGCTGCTTAATGCCGGCAGCCGCTTGTTTTGAATTTTGACGTTTTAATTTCTATTTCTCTTAACCACTCTTTTCAGAATCAGCAAATTCTGGGCGTTGTTGCTAAAGCCGCTGATATTGTTTTGATACAGGTTAACCAGCTTATCATAATACAGCACCACTACCGGTGATTCCTGCATAATTACATTGTCCATTTGCCGGTAAACAGCGTAGCGGGCGGCGGTATCTTTTAGCTGATAGGCCCGCTCAAACAGGGCATCAAACTGCTTATTGTTAAAGCCCGTGTAGTTAGGTCCGTAAGGAATTTTATTTTTTGAGTAGAATACAGACAGGTAATTCTCGCCGTCAGGATAATCGGCTATCCAGGTGCCATAGAAAAAGTTAACGCTGTTTTTGGCTACCAGTTCGCGCAGACTGGAACCCTGCACCACCTCTACCCGGGCATTGATGCCCACCCTGCTTAACTCACCCTGTACATATTCTATTAAATGGCGATAACCTACGGTGGTATGCAACACAATTTCGGGCATGTTATGCCCGTCGGGATAACCGGCCTCGGCCAGTAGCTGCCTTGCTTTTTCAGGATTATAAGGATAGCCTTTCACCGCCGTGCTATCAAACCCAGGCATGCCCTTGGGTATAAAGCCAGCATTGCCCGGCGTGCCCAAACTGTTGCGCAGGTATTTCACCATCTTTTGCCTGTCTATAGCATAGTTAATAGCCTGCCGCACTTTTTTATTTTTTAAGGGTGATGACCGCACAATGGATAAGGTGGTATCTACCAGCATACCCATATACAACGTATTAAGATACGGCCGACTGTTCAGAATAAACTTCCCCTTGTATTTACTGGTTACGCGGCCAGATTTGGTCAGAATATCATCGCGGTAGCTGCCATCTATATCGTTATAAAAATCAAGCTTGCCTTTAATAAATTCCATAAAGCCGGTTTGCTTATCGGCAATAAATGTGCTGCGGATGGCATCCAAATATGGCAGGCGATTGCCCTGTGCGTCGCGTTCAAAATAGTGTGGGTTTTTAATCAGCGCCAGCACCTCTCCTTCCTTCCAATACTTAAACTGGAACGGCCCGGTACCTACCGGGTGGCTACGAAAATCTTTCCCCCAATGATCAACCACCTCATGTGGTACTATCGAGCAATACTGTGCGGTAAGCATGCTGAGCAACGGCGGGAAAGGCTGCTTTAGCCTGATCTGAAAAGTAGTGTCATTCACCGCAATAAAATCCTGCTTGCCGTGCACCTTGTCGCTAAAGATCCATGAGCCAGACGAGGCTACTTTAGGGTCAATCAAACGGCTCAGACTATAAACCACGTCTGCCGCTACCACTTTGCGCCCTTTACCTCCCGGAAACAGCGGATCATCGTGAAAATAAACATCATTACGCAGATGGAAAGTATAAAGCGTGCCTGCGGCATCAGCCTCCCAGCTTTTGGCAATGCAGGGGCGGGTAATCAGGCTATCGTCTATCTGCACCAGTCCGTTGTAGAGCTGGTTATCAATCCACAGGGCGTTTTGGTTACGGGCAAAGGCCGGATCCATAGAGGTAAGGCCCTCATCCAAATTGATGTTGAAGATGGTTTTGCCAGACGCATTATCATCTCCGTTACAGGCAGACAACAGTATACCGAGCAACAGCAGGTAAAAGCAATACTTTATATGGCGGAGCCGGCGGATCATCAACTGCAAATTGCTGCTATTTATCTATTTATTTATAACACTATCGTAATATTGAAAAATGGCGATAGCACGCTGAACAGTAAGATCGGCATAATCGCCGGCAGAGATCAATTGCTGTATAGTTCCTCCGCCGCTGTATTCATCTTCACTCAATTTGTAGATGAGCTTTGCTTCGTTATCCCGATAGGTAATCCACGAGCGCTGGGCATTTATCAGTATGGCTTTATCCGCAGGTTTAAGTAGTTTGAGCAACTTGTTGTAATAGGTATTCAACAGTTTATCATAACCTTCTCTGCGTACGTTTGTGCCTTCCCGCATACCGGCAGTGGAGTAATCTATAGCCGAGGTTTTCCTAAAAGTTTGCTCAATCCTGAAAGTATCAGCCATAAACGCTAGTTCATCAGCGTTCTTGTCTTTTCCTTTCCGCTGCTTGAGCACGGTTACTTCCTTTTCTATATTAGCCTTAATGGTCTGCAGCATTTGCGGTGTCACCTGTTTGGGGCCATCATTTTGACAGAAGGCCACTTTAACGAACATTATTAAGCAAAGCAGGATCAAAAATTTCTTCATATTAATAAGGTTTAGGTTGATAGGCGGATTAGCCCATGGCCGCCCGTTTTACCAGGTAGGCTTTAAGGATCTGGTTATACCCATCGTGAATATTGGCATCAACCAGATCGATTTTATATTGGGCGCATTTCAGTTCTAACTCGCGGCGATAGCCATCAATGGTGTTACGATAAGTTTCGCGGATACGACTGGGATGTACTTTGATTTCCTCACCGCTTTCTATATCGATAAAATGGTGCGGACGGTTATCGAAATCAAAATCAACCTCGCGCTTTTTATCGCTCACGTTAAAAATCACCACTTCATGTTTTTTATATTTCAGGTGCTGAATGGCCGCAAAAAGCGATTGCATTTTATCGGCATTCAGGTTATTCTCCAGCATATCGCTAAACAGGATGATCAGGCTACGCTGGTGCACCTCCTCGGCTATATGATGCAGCACATCGCTAATGTTGGTGAGCGTGTTAGCGCGTGGCCGCTGCCATGCTTTCTCCAACTCGGCAAACAGGTAAAACAAGTGCGATGTGGTGGAGCGTGCGGCAGTAAGCTGATCTATCTTGTCTGAAAACAAACAAAGCCCGAAAGCGTCACGTTGCTTTTTAAACAGGTACATGAGCGAGGCGATAGCATAAACCGAAAACTCCAGTTTGCTCATGCCCTTATCAGGAAAGTTCATGGACGACGAGGTATCCAGCAGCAAATAACTGCGCAGGTTGGTTTCCTCTTCAAACTGTTTTACAAACAACTTATCAGTACGGGCAAACAACTTCCAGTCGATATTTTTGACAGACTCGCCATTGTTATACAACCGGTGCTCGGCAAACTCTACCGAAAACCCATGGAACGGACTCTGATGCAAACCGGTAATAAAGCCTTCTACCACCTGCCGCGCCAGCAATTCCAAGTTAGCCAGATGCCGTATTTCCTGATTGCTGCTTAACATAAGCACAAGATAAGATTAATGAGTGAAGGAATGAATTTTGAATCAGTGAGTATTTACTCTTTGATCCATCGCTCATTTGCGCTTTCAAGGTCATGCCGAACTTGTTTCGGTACCCCATATGCTAAGTGTCAGTTTGCAGCCCTTCTTGTGGGTTCCCGAAACAAGTTCGGGATGACATTTATTTGATCACTCATTGACTAAAAACAGAAAGGCCGTTTTTTGAATCGCTCAAAAACGGCCTTCTTTTGAATAATAGGGGTAACTCGAAACTAAAACTTGTTCACGAAGTAAGCCATCTTATATGAAGATTTAGTGAAGTTATCTATTGAACGTGAGCAGAAAGGTAGTGCCCCGGCCTTTGTCAGACTTTATGCTGATATCAATATTGTGAAAGGCTGCAATACTTTTTACAATAGCCAAACCCAGGCCAAAGCTTTCAGGTTCTTCTGTTTCCAGCTTCTCAAATCGGTTAAAGGCTTTCTCAATTTCGGCAGCGTCCATACCAACCCCGGTATCGGCAATCTGCAGGGTATAATTGTGATTCACCAAATCGTCTGAAATAACAATGTTGCCTTTGGGCAGGTTATATTTTATGGCGTTATTGATGATGTTAAACAGCAGCGTATGGATAAGTGCCCGGTTAGCCTGCATAAAATGGCGATAGATCATCCGGTTATAAAGGGTGATGTTACGCGCTTCCAGCCGATCCTCTAATTCCTCAGAAATCTCATCGATCACTTCCCCAATACTTACCTGATCGTTCTTATCAAACTGATTGTTCTCTACCTTAGAGATCAGGAGCAAACTGTTAATAATGGCTTTCAGGCGATTCAATGTTTTTAACGAAGCAAAGATCTTGTTCTCGCCGCCCTCGCTCATCTCCTCTTGCAGCATCACGTTTTCCAGCCGGGTGCTGATGATGGAAATGGGCGTCAACAGTTCATGTGATACATTGGCTATAAATTGTTTCTCGAGCACAAACATCGCGGTGATCTTCCGCATCATCAGGCTAATACTATCATCCAGTAACTTAAAATCCTGCGTAGTGGTGTCAACCTTTTTATAATCAAAGTTCATCGGATCATTCACGCGGATCAGCTTCCGGTCAATAATCTTGTAAAATGGAGCCAGCAGATATTTAGTGAAGATCAAATCGCTCACCAGCGTCAAAGCCAGCGCAGCCATCAATACAATGAGGGTAAACTGCTTGATGATGGATTTGAGCTCCTGTATAGATTCAATGCTCTCGCCAATCTCCAGCAAATATGTGTGGCCTTTAAAATTAAAACGCGTGCTCAGGATGCGATAAGTTTCGCGCGTGTTGGCAACCAGGCGGGATGCCGTGCGGTATGTTAAACTATCGTCAACCTCCTGCATGTAGTCTACCGGCTTAATGAGTACATACTCCTGGTTCAGGATGTTATAATCGGTATAAATGCGCTGGTTAACCAAAAAAGTATTGATCTCTGTAGATGACAGGTTTTTGATCAATTGTTGATGGCTTTTCTCCAAGCGCTCTTCAATATGGTTAACAGAGATGCGCTCAATGGCCAATAGCGTAATAATAGCCGTAAACAACACCACCGCCAGTTTGGTAAGTGTATTATAGAGCGCCAGTTTTACCTGTAGTTTCATACACCCCTCCCAACCCTCCCCGAGGGGGAGGCCTTTTTAAAGCCGATTGCATAGTACCTTTTTTTCATCCTATAAGCTCCCTCTTCTTTGTCCGAAGGACTCCTTTGGAGGAGAGGGCTGGGGAGAGGTTTTATATATTTATTCTGTACCCAATGCTTCGTACCGTTTCAAACCAATCAACCGGCGAGAATTGCGACAGCTTTTTGCGTAGATTTTTTACGTGCACATCTACAAAATTAGAGTCGGAGTTGATCTCCAATACATCACCCCAAACGTGCTCGGTAAGGTTGGTGCGACTAATTACCCTATTTTTATTCAGCACCAGGTAGTTAAAAATCTCAAACTCTTTTTTGGTAAGGTTGATGCGCTCCTCGCCATGGTGTACCGTTCGGTTTTGTATGTTGATGCGAAACCCTTTAATGTTGATATCATTACTCTCCAGCTTATGCTTGCGGCGGGTAATGGCGTGCATGCGGGCCAATAGTTCATTAAGCGAGAAAGGTTTGGGCAGATAATCATCGGCACCAGCCTCGAGGCCATGTATCCGGTCATCTACTGCACCACGTGCTGTGAGGACAATTACCGCGTCCTGACGCTCGGTAAGCTTTTTGAATGCTTTAAGTAAATCAAAGCCGTCGCCATCGGGCAGGCCCAGGTCCAGCAGGATAAAATCGTAGTTGTTTACAAATATCTTTTCCTCGGCAGATTTGCGGCTGCGCGCATGCTCAACCGTAAACCCTTCGCGGCTCAGAAACTGGTCTATCTCCAGCGCCAGGCTTTTTTCATCTTCTACAATCAGTACGTTCATTGGGTGCAATTTACAAAAAGCAGTTGCTTTGATCTAAAAACTTTGTCATTGCGAGCAGGGTGGCGAGAATGGATTGAGCGCGAAGCAATCTCGTTGCATGCAATTAGTCCTGCGACGAGATTGCGTCGTCACCCTACCCCACTATCCCGACCGTTCCTCGCAATGACAAATTCTATTTATATTCTTAGATCTCTTTAGAAAGCGGATTTGGGCAAGGCTTTTCAAAAAGATCAAATCAATTTACAATCGTTGTTGTTACTTGTTAAAACGTGTTTTCTGTATGAGACTTTCCATAGAACGCAAACCTGTAAGGGTTAACCCTGATTCAAAACGAGTAATAGCCCGGTTTTTTTTTAACGGTAATGATCGTGCCAAAGAGGTGATACAACGTGTTATGGAGGTAAGCGAAGATGTGGCCTTTTCTATCGTTTCGCCCATTTTGCAAGAGTACTCTAAACGCCACCGCAATATTACCCGCGTGCTTAACCGCCATTGCAGCAAGCTGAAACCGCTGTTTGCCGAGTTGAGCATTGATTTCGATACGTTAACAGTTTATCGCAAGTTGCTCATCGGCTCATACTTTACGCATGAGTACTCGATCGAGTCCGCTGCATTTTTTAACCCTTCTATTGTTGATGACCCCGACCAGAGTGAACTGGAAGACGGCGAACGCCGTGTAATTATGAGTTTTCGTGCCGTGGGCGAAGGGCACATCTCGTCTATCACCTTCCGCCGTGCATTGATTGATAAGAACAACAACATTACCGTTATCCCGGCCGGCGATTATATTGACGAGGCCGAAATTGTGCGTAATGCCGTCTATAATAAAAAACTCTTCTTTGAAAAGGCGGTAGCTACGCAGATCAGCATTGACGTACTGCACGACGTGGAAAGCAAACTCGACCATCATTTTGAATATACTACCCTGCGGCGTATAATCCTTGACTCGCAGAAATTACAGGAGAACGACATGCAGCGCCTGGAATACGATAAGATCCTTTGGTTGGCCGACTCTTACTACGAGATTGTTTTCTCGCTGGATACTGATATCTCCGACCGCGTCATCTTCCCCATCTCCGAGTATGAGCGCAAGGGTATTGAAGACGCCCGCTTTGTAAAGTTTACCAATGAAGACGGTTCATCCACCTACTATGCCACCTACACGGCATACGATGGATCGCTGATTATGCCCAAGCTGCTGCAAACAAAAGATTTTTATGATTTCCGCATTATGCCGCTTTATGGCGCGGGTGCGCAGAACAAAAACCTGGCACTGTTTCCACGCAAGATCAACGGCCGCTTTGCCATGATATCGCGCATTGACGGCTGGAACAACTACATCATGTACTCAGACAAGATCAATATCTGGGAAAAACCGATGTTATTGCAACAACCGCAATTTGCCTGGGAGTTTGTGCAGATAGGCAACTGCGGCTCGCCCATTGAAACTGAGCACGGCTGGATTGTGATTACCCACGGTGTGGGCCCGATGCGCCGCTATGTACTGGGCGCCAGTTTACTAAAATTGGATGACCCAACGGTAGAGATTGGCCGACTGAAGGAGCCTTTGCTGATTCCTAATAATGATGAGCGCGAGGGCTATGTACCCAACGTGCTTTACTCCTGCGGATCTATCATCCACAATAATAAATTGATTATCCCTTACGGTTTATCAGATTACTCTACCTCATTTGCTGAAGTAAATATGGATGAGTTGATTGGCAAATTGTTGGAGGACGGGCCGGCTAAATGATGAACCAGGATTCAACGAATTTTTAAGATTTACAGAATTTCAAACAGTTTCCGGGTATAAAATTTGCCACTGTGAGGAACGAAGCAATCCCGTCGCATGTCTAATGAATTTGCATGTCCGATTGTCCTCGCAATTGATAAACGGATGTAAGCATCCTGTTAATCCTAAAAATTCGTTAAATCCTGGTTGACAATCTCTCTTTCAAAAACTTGCCCGTATAAGAATCCGTCTGTTTCACCAGATCCTCCGGCACGCCTTCAAATATCACATTACCGCCTCTGTCACCACCTTCCGGACCGATATCTATCACCCAGTCGGCGCTTTTGATCACGTCCATGTTGTGTTCTATTACGATGATGGTGTTGCCGTTATCCAGCAGGGCATCAAATGATTTCAGCAGTTTTTTAATATCGGCAAAGTGCAAACCGGTAGTCGGCTCGTCAAAGATGAATAATGTTTTATGCGTGTTGTTGCCTTTTACCAGGAACGATGCCAGCTTAATACGCTGTGCCTCGCCACCTGACAGGGTGTTAGATGACTGACCTAATTGCACGTAACCTAAACCTACATCAACCAGTGGCTTGATCTTGTTCAGAATCTTTGGCTCCTTGCGGAAGAATTCCAACGCCTCGTCAATGGTCATTTCTAGTACTTCAGAAACGTTTTTGTCCTGATAAGTTATATCCAGAATGTGCTGTTTAAACCGTTTGCCGTTACAGGCCTCGCATGGCAAAAAGATATCAGCCATAAACTGCATCTCAATCTTCACCTCGCCTTCGCCCTGACAAACATCACAACGGCCACCTTCTACGTTAAAACTGAAAGCCGATGGTTTCAACCCCGCAGCCTTAGCGGCTGGCTGGGCGGCATACAGATTCCGGATCTCGTCCCAAGCCTTTACATAAGTAACCGGGTTAGAGCGCGATGAACGACCGATAGGATTTTGATCTACCATTTCCACCTGCTCAATCTTGCCATAATCGCCCTCAATAGCATCATAAGCACCGGTTTGCTCGCCGTTATAATTGCCTAAAGCTTTTTGCAGTGCAGGTGCCAGAATACGTTTAACCAAACTGGTTTTGCCCGAGCCAGAAACGCCGGTCACCACCGTTAGCGTCTGCAGCGGAAACTTAACGTTTACGTGTTTCAGGTTATTCTCGCGGGCGCCTTTTACTAATATATAATCGCTCCATTTACGGCGTTGGGTTGGGATGGCAATCTGCTCCTGGCCTGAAAGGAATTTACCGGTCAAGCTGTTATCATCCTTCAACATTTCGCTATAGGTGCCCGCAAATTGCAGGTTACCACCGTGCGTACCTGCGGCCGGACCAATATCAATCAGATAATCGGCCGCCTCCATAATTTCTTCTTCGTGCTCTACTACTAATACCGTATTACCCACGTCACGCAGAGATTTTAGTACGGTGATCAGTCGCTGGGTGTCACGCGGGTGCAAACCGATACTTGGCTCGTCCAGCACGTAAACTGATCCTACTAAACTACTACCTAAAGAAGTAGCCAGGTTAATCCGCTGTGATTCACCGCCTGACAGGGTGTTTGACAAACGATTTAGCGTCAGGTAACTCAAACCCACATCGTTCAAAAAGCTCACACGATTGGTGATCTCGGTCAACAACCGGCGACCGATTTTTTCGTCGTGCGCGTTCAGCTTCAGGGTGGTAAAAAATTCCAGCGCTTTATCCAGCGGCATCAGCACAATATCAGTGATGCTCTTCTCGGCAATCTTCACATAAGTGGCATCCGGGCGCAGGCGGCTGCCCTTACAATCCGGACAAGTAGTTTTACCGCGATAACGCGACAGCATCACACGGTATTGAATTTTATAAGTCTGCTCTTCCAGCTCTTTAAAAAAGGCGTTCAGGCCGGTAAAGTACTGGTTGCCGGTCCACAGCAATTGTTGCTGCTCTGGCGTCAACTGGTTATATTGACGATGGATAGGAAAGTCAAATTTCAGCGCATTGCGGATCAGGCTATCGTTCCACTCGCGCATTTTTTCGCCACGCCACGGGGCAATGGCACCTTCATAAATCGTCTTGCTTTTATCGGGGATCACCAGATCCTCATCTATGCCGATGATCTTGCCGTAACCTTCACAGCGTTTACAAGCACCATACGGGTTGTTAAAGCTGAAGAAGTTTGGCGATGGCTCCTCAAAGCGGATACCATCCAGCTCGAAACGATCGCAGAAGAAAGCTTCAGCTTCCTCGTCGTCCTCTGGTTTCTGATAGCGCACGTAGCAATCACCCTTACCTTCAAAAAAGGCAGTCTGGGCAGAGTCTGCCGCGCGGCTCAGGGTTTCTTCTTCGTTATTTTTGGTAATCCGGTCAATAACGATGCGAACCCTTGAGGGTTCATGGTTCATGGTTGATGGTTCATAGCCATCTGCCTTTGTTTTGCTTTTTGAGGCCTTTTTACCATGATCTATGGTCAATGAACCATTACCGATGCTCTCATCCTCCAGAATATTTTCGATGCGCAGCAACTTGCCGTCCAACTGCACACGTATATAACCCTTTTGCAATAGCACGGCCAGCTCTTCTTTCAGGCTGCGGTTATTATGCGGATGCAACGGACACAAGATGGTTACCATGGTATCATCCGGCAGGGCCTGGATAAAGTTTACCACATCGGTCACCGTATCTTTCTTTACCTCGCGGCCCGACACCGGCGAGATGGTGCGGCCCACGCGCGAGAAAAGCAGTTTCAGGTAATCATAAATCTCGGTAGACGTACCCACGGTTGAGCGCGGATTTGAGGTAATTACCTTTTGCTCAATAGCAATTGCAGGGGCTATACCTTTTATATAATCAACATCAGGCTTGTTCATCCGCCCCAAAAACTGGCGCGCATAACTGGAAAGACTTTCCACATAACGGCGTTGGCCCTCGGCATACAGCGTATCAAACGCCAGCGATGACTTACCCGAACCCGACATGCCCGTCACTACCACCAACTTGTTTTTGGGGATGGCCACGTCCATATTCTTCAGGTTATGCACTCTGGCGCCTTTTATAATAATATGTTTTTGCGGGTCTTTTTCAGCCTGTGTACTCATTATTTCTTGCTAATGGTTCGTGGTTCATAGCTAATGGTGGTGTTGTGCCATATTTCTTAAAGAAGCAGTAGGTTTTGCTAAACTCTTCTATGAACTATGAACCATTTACTATTAACCCACCCGCCAAAGCGGGCGTGCAAATTTCCTAAAATATTTAGCAGTTTCCAAACATGGTTAATCTGCAAATTGTAAGTTTTTGGGTTAAACCTTGGTGCATTTTTTTTGTCTGATATTTATGCCCCCTCAAATGACCAACAAGGGCCTTTTGAGGGCTAAAAACCTAATAATTAGCAGTAGTTTAGCGCGTCGCCAATTGTCATTAAACATAAAATATTTGCTTTTGTGCTAACTATTGATTTTATTTGATACAGGAATTAACAAAACCCGCTGACTATAGATTAGAACTTTTACTTTTTAACGAAACTTTTAGTTAACTTTATTTTAAAGAGTACAGGTTCTATGGATTTTCAATTGAAGAGTGATCAGGATTTAATCCATCTTTATGTTGCTGGCGATGAAAGCGGTTTAATTGAGCTAATTAAGCGCTACCAGGCCAAGATATATACCTCCATTTATTTACTGGTAAAAGATGATGCCCTTGCTGAGGACATTTTTCAGGATACCTTTATCAAAGTAATTAATACCCTCAAAGCAGGAAAATATAACGAAGAAGGTAAGTTTTTGCCATGGGTTACGCGTATTGCGCATAACCTGGTGATTGACCACTTCCGTCGTGAAAAACGTACCCCACTGGTGAGCGGCGGCGATGACTTTGATATTTTTGAAGTGCTGGGTCATTATGACGAGAGCGTGGAAGACCGCATGGTGCGCGATCAGACTTATAAAGATCTGAAATCGCTCATCTATATGCTGCCACCGGAGCAGAAAGAGGTGTTGATTATGCGTCATTTCGGCGACTTGAGCTTTAAAGAAATTGCCGACATTACCCAGGTAAGCATCAATACCGCGTTGGGCCGTATGCGTTATGCGCTGAACAACCTACGCAAAATGATGCAGAACCGCGAGTTGAGCCTGAAAAACTAATTAATAGTTATTATAATCCATCGCGTCATTGCGAGGGACGAAGCAATCTCCGTATAGGATAGCTGATTTGCAAATCCGATTGTCATGTACAGAGATTGCTTCGTTCCTCGCAATGACGTTTTTGTTATCAGATAGTTTGATAATAACAGCGATTAGCTACTTTTGCGAACAATAATTTTTATACTGATGAGCGGGCCATCTATTATCTTCTTCCTTGTTTTTGTAATCCCTTTGGTAGCTTTCCTGATCTGGCTTACCCGCCAGGATAAACGCAAAGGCCGCACCGGATTGGTTGTAGTAGCCATTACCGTTATTGTAGCCATTCTTTATATGTTCCTGAAAACGGGCGGACATTGATCTGAACTGGGACTCATAGGATTTTTCGTAAAGGATTTATTTTCTTAACGACACTCAAGAAGACTTCGTCGCATGCTTGACAAATTTGCATGTTCGATTGTCCTTCGACAAGATTGCTTCGTCACCCCCATCCTACGACCTTAGCCGTTCCTCGCAATGACAAAATTTTATTAATGATTAGAGATTGGTTAGCTTTATGCTGATGATACTCGAAAACAACTGGCGTAATAAATCTATCGAGGCGTTAGAGAAAACGAATCATGGCGATACCGATACCGCACCTACCGGGTTGGTTAAGCATTGTTTTGAGTATGTTAAGATCCCGGTGAATAATTTATCGGTTGAGCAGCTACGTACGTTGATTAGCCAGAATATCGGCTTGAATTATACCATCAGACTGGCCTTTGAAATATTAAACGAAAATATTTTAGCCGAAGGTGATTTGTATGAAGGCGATTTGCTCAACAGTGTCATTAATATCGACACACACTTTTGGTTGCAAAACAAAGTTTTAAAAGATGAGCTTGCCGGCATAATTGAGCGACATAAAACTCTACTAAACGAACACCAGATTCGGTTTGAAAGTTTCCTTAATTAGACTGCTCTTACCCTAACATCTTCGTTACCATTAGCACTTAATTTACTTCACCACACAATAAGCACACACGCGTTGCGTTTAGACTTTCTCAAAGCAATTCCCTGCAATTTTCATTTTCTTCTTCTTTTTCACGAAAATTTCATTTAATTTTCATTTAACAAAATATTTCATTGTCGCCTGCGTTTAATTACCATACAAACAAACGTTGATATATGGGAGAAACCTTTACCTTTTTAAATGTTGTTAACCACGCTACTGTGAAAGAGATAGATGTTATAGAAGAGGCTTTGGATACTGACGACATGATTTTTTATCATGTAATTAGTGAAGAGCTGGATGCGTTGCAGAAAAATGCTCCGCAGCATGTAATTGAAAACATCCTTAATTTTTCAAAAGGCCTGAGCCTGCGTTAACCAACATTAATTGTAAACCAACACGGCCAGGCCGTACCGGTTGCTTTTCTTAAAAAACAATCTGCATCGGCGGGCTTATTCATGCTTGCACAAGATTGCTATATTTGGCCCATGCTGAAGCAGGAGCGTTACCGTTTATTTGTCGAGTATTTTTCACAACACCAGCCGGTGGCTGAAACCGAGTTGCATTATACCAATCCGTATGAGCTGCTGGTGGCGGTGATCCTCTCGGCACAATGTACAGACAAGCGTATTAACCAGGTAACCCCTGCCCTTTTTGACCGGTTCCCTACGCCCGAGTCATTATCCCTGTCAACCTCCGAGGAGGTGTTTACCTACATCCGCAGCGTAAGTTATCCTAATAATAAGGCTAAACATTTGGTGGGCATGGCCAAAATGCTGGTACATGACTTTGGCGGTGAAGTACCCTCAGACGTAAAAGAACTGCAAAAAATGCCCGGCGTTGGGCGCAAAACGGCCAATGTTATTGCCTCGGTAGTGTTTGATGTACCAGCCATTGCCGTAGATACGCATGTGTTCAGGGTATCAAACCGTATTGGGCTCACCAACAACGCCCGCACACCATTGGCTGTAGAAAAACAACTGATCAAATTTCTGCCCCGTGAACGATTGGCCATTGCACACCACTGGATCATCTTACACGGCCGCTATATCTGCATAGCCCGCAAACCTAAGTGTGATATCTGCCCCCTCACTCATTTTTGTAAATACTACGAGAAGAATATAGCCGGAAAGCTTATATCTGGCAATTAGTTTACCACCAGTCTGCTAAACTTCGCGCCATCGTAAACCCCAATACCATCGTTTTGGGTTAGCAGATACAATCGTCCATCTGGTGCAAATTCCATCTTCAATACATTCATGGCTGGCCCGGTGGCGTCGGCCTGGCCTCCGTTTCGCCAATGTAAAAGAGGCTTAAATAGCTTTGTCCAGTTTTCAATCTTTTCCAGGTTTTGCTTTGGTTCTCCTTTAAAAACGCCGTTTTGACAATAAAAGTAGAGACAGCCATCTTTAGGGTTAAAACAAGCCGGACCAATATACTCCCCTGCTTGAGTCATCTTTGCAGGCCTCGGTTTACCATTAATTACCAGAGTAGTGTCTATATATTTGAGTTTGCTTTTGAATAGTACTTTGGCAGTAAGGTTATTAAATTGAACTAAGCTGCCATCTGTGAGGCTCAGATGGGCTAATCCGGATGACAAATAAACCAAATGCCCATCTGTAAATATTGACTTTACCGGATTTAAGTCAAGTTCAAACCCGTTTGTCTGAGGTTTGATGAACTTTTTACTCTTGATGTCGAATACAAATAATTCTCCACC
The DNA here is from genome assembly GCF_041080815.1 of Mucilaginibacter yixingensis. NCBI lineage: Bacteria > Pseudomonadati > Bacteroidota > Sphingobacteriia > Sphingobacteriales > Sphingobacteriaceae > Mucilaginibacter > Mucilaginibacter yixingensis. The sequence continues at coordinate 4,102,764 of NZ_CP160205.1, forward strand.
CCATTCGCCATGCTCTGAACCTATCCATAAACGATTATTACTATCAACCAATACCGCCGATGGTTTAAACCAGCCTCCAATTTGTCTGTTGAGTTTTAAAGAGTCGTCCGGGTAATATGTTTTGTTGTCGATTAGACTGATTATACCCTGTTTATCAATTACATAAAGTTGATTATTGTTGTCAAAACAAATGTTATAGATAGTTTCTTTACCGTTGAAGATTGTTTCGAACGTTTGCTTCTTACTGTTGAACCGCTCCACATGGTTCACAGAATCTACAATTACTAAATTGTTTTTCTTATCGACCGTTAGCTGGGTTATAGGTTTATCAGTCCGAAGATCTATAGTTGTAAAAGCATGTTTAACGGTGTTATAAATGTCAACTTTTCCGGATGGTGTTAGTGCATAAAGCTCCTCCCCCGATATTGCCATGTTTGTATAAACCTGAGGGGTAGCCGTTTGTGATTTACAAGCCGTGAACAAGCCCATGCAAAGCATGGTAACGATAAGGTGTTTCATATGCCAATTTAATACTTTATGTAGTATAGATGCTCACTGTCGCCATATTCCATAAAAAAAGCGCTTTGCAGCGCTTTTTTTATGTTTTGAAAATATCAGGCTTCGGCCTTTTCAATCATCGGCATCTCATCAGCACTTGGGCCATAGCTGCCCGGGATAGGCACATTCAGCAATCGCAAGAATACACCCAGCTGCGCACGGTGGTGAATCTGTTGCGACATGCTCATCCTAATCACGTCGGCTTTATTAGTGGTAAAGAAAATATTGGCGCCGTCGCGCAGCGTCCACAGTTCGGCCAGTTCGGCAGCGTCGGCATTTTGCAGGCGGGTGCGGGCCTCTTCCAGGTTTTTCTCAAAGGTAGCCTGTAACTCGGCATTGTTAGCCACGATGGTTGGCTTATAACCTTCTACGGAAAAATCCAACTCGGTAGTATTTAAAGCCATCGGTATCCAGCCCGGTAACTCGGCAATATGCGTAGCCAGTACAACAAGGCGCATACTTTTAGGATGCGGCTGCCATTGGTACTGATCCTCGGGCAACAGGGTTAAAAATTTACGGGTTATTGCCGCTTCCTCTTCCAATTGGTTCAAGAAATAATTTAAGAGTGTCATAATGCTTGCTTTTTAGTTGATGATTCAAAGGTGACAATGGCGAGTGACAACCCTATGTCAGTAGGAAAAAATTGGAGCAAAAAAAATCCAGAAACCGGAATTTCCCGCTAATTATTTTTAATGGCATTCAAGAAAGCTTCGCCATTGAACGGACTCTTAAGATTTACAGGATACTGAAAGAACGATTATCCTGTAAATCATTTAAACTTATAAATCCTAGTTCTAAAAGAGCGTGGGCCAGTCAGAACACCGGGCCGGCGCTGGCGGGAATGCTAATTTTTTATCGAGCTGTGCGAGAATAAAAAATCGCAGGGCGGGTGGAAGGATTGTTCTGACTTGATTTTTTGCTTCTTTTTGATCAAGCAAAAAGAAGTAGCCCCCGCGGCAATGAGCGGGCTACAGAACGTTATTACACGGACCGCCCTAAAATCATAAGCCTCCATAATTAAATAAACCGTCTTTAAATTTTATCTTTTGATTTTCCCTCCCCGATAACTAAGTTTGATAGAAACATCAACGTTTCCACAGCATTTTAAACCAATAAAAAATAATTACTAAAAAAATTAGTATTTGTAATTTCTTTTATTACATTTGTACACATTCATATTACAATGAGCAACGCAGATAAACTTAAAGCATTACAGCTTACGCTGGATAAACTGGAAAAATCATACGGCAAAGGCACCATCATGAAGCTGGGCGATACCGAGGTTGAGAAAATGGAAGTGATCTCTACCGGTTCGTTGGGGCTGGATATTGCCCTTGGTGTTAATGGTTTGCCTAAAGGCCGTATCATTGAGATCTATGGTCCGGAGTCGTCTGGTAAAACCACGCTGGCTATCCACGCCATTGCTGAGGCACAGAAACAAGGCGGCATTGCTGCCTTTATTGATGCCGAGCACGCGTTCGATCGTTTTTATGCTAAAAAGCTGGGTGTCGATGTAGAAAACCTGTTGATCTCTCAGCCTGATAACGGCGAGCAGGCACTGGAAATTGCTGACAACCTGATTCGCTCTGGTGCTATCGATATCATTGTAATTGACTCTGTGGCCGCACTGGTGCCAAAAGGCGAGATTGAGGGCGAAATGGGCGACTCTAAAATGGGCCTGCAGGCGCGCTTAATGTCTCAAGCTTTACGTAAGCTAACCGGTACCATCAGCAAAACCGGATGTTGCTGTATCTTCATCAACCAGCTGCGCGATAAGATTGGGGTAATGTTTGGTAACCCTGAAACCACTACTGGTGGTAACGCGTTGAAATTTTACGCTTCGGTACGTTTGGATGTACGCCGTATCTCTCAGATCAAGGATACCGACGAGGTATCTGGTAACCGCGTTAAAGTGAAAATTGTTAAAAACAAAGTAGCTCCGCCGTTCCGCTTAGCAGAGTTTGATATCATGTTTGGCGAGGGCATCTCTAAAGCCGGCGAAATTATTGACCTGGGTGTTGACCACAACATCATCAAAAAATCAGGTTCATGGTTTAGCTATGGCGATACCCGCCTGGGCCAGGGTCGTGATGCGGTTAAACAACTGCTGCTAGACAACCCTGAGCTGATGGAAGAACTGGAAACCCGCATTAAAGAGAAGGTAACCGGTGAGTCTTTAGAAGAAGCGTGATTTTAGTGGTCAGTGATTAGTTAATCAGTGATCAGTTTATATAAGATTTTGGAGAGCCACATATTTGTGGCTCTTTTTATTTCTTAGGGCCGTAGAAAATTTTACTGGCTTCCTCTATATTTAGTCTAAGCAAGATGGCTTTGTCATACCTGACAATATATATTGATACCCCGTTATTATAGTTTTTATTATTTAACAACAATCATCAACTCTTTAATCGTCTTACCTTCATTGTCTTTTATACTTAACGTATATTTTCCTCTTCTTAGATAAAGTTTGTCGTCAGCTTTTTCTACCACCAATTGATCAGCTGGAATTCTATTGCCGGGTAGTTCATTAGCATAGAATGCTTGAACAAACTGCTTGGGTTTTAAATGAAGATATTGCAGGCCATAAGGTTTCCTCATCCCTCCAATGCTATAGAATGATGGATGATTGCCTTGCTTAAGATATTGCGGGAAGATAACTGATATGTCTACAAATTTACCGTGCCATGGCCTGTCATCCTTGACCGCAACTACCGGGCCTGTAATATGCAATAACGTATTTACAGATATAAACTCCTTTTCATCAAGCTGCGGATACAAATGTTCCACTTGCCTGGTTTGATCAATGGTTAAGGGATCAATACCTGTAAACTGCTTAAAATATTGCGCCATTTTCTTCCAACCGTTGCTGTTACCCTCGTGAACATGGTCATAGCCGGCAAATACTAACAATTTCTGGCCTGACTGATTACCTAATAAACTTTCTAAGTTTCGGGCCATTAAAGAATCCCTGAAGCTATTGCAATAATTGGGGGCGGTGCTTTTATGATCACATTCTTCCTTAGGTTCATAACCTGCCAACTTAAATCCGAGCGATTTTGCCTCTCTTATTAATTCACCAAAAAGTGGTTCACGGGAATAGTAACCGGTATGATAATCGGGATAAGGTTTTTGATTAATTAAGGAATCATCCAGGGTTTCTATAGCTAACGTGTGATAGCCTGACTGATAGAAAGACCTAAGCATCTCCATTAGTAAAGCTCGATGATAAGGCAGATGATGTGCTTCATTGATCATTACCACCTGCTGGTGCCTGGCTTGCTCCGTTATATAACTTGCAGCATCAATAAAATGATGTTGCCTGACAAAAGCAGTATCGTAATTTACTTTCTCTTTCTTCGCCTCCTCACCAAATCTAGCATCACTATAAAACAACAGCTTTTTATAATCTCCTATAAAGGAATAATAAGTCATCATGGCCTGATACCAGGTACCCATTCCTGCACGGTCTGCTGTATCCGCTTTAATGGTATGCAATAATCGGATTGGCGCCAAATAATTTTCGGGCTGCTCATTTGTTACGCTCATTGCCGTATCAAACGCCCTTTGTGCTGGAGATTGCGCTTCTAAAAGTTGACAGCCAATTACTAAGATTGCAAATAGTATTAAATGCTTCATAAGCACCAAAACTAATAAATTAGTTTAAAATCCAAATAATTCATTAATAATCGGACTCCAAAGTAATTTCAATAAATCATCTTAAAACAAAAAACGCCTCCCCATCAGGGAAGGCGTTTTATATAGTAAGGAATTTAAAATCCTAAAATATTGATTTAAACAGCTTGCTGAGCACGGATGATGTTCAGTGCACCGCCTGCTTTAAACCACTCAATTTGCTGTGCATTGTAAGTGTGGTTTACCGCGAAGGTATCCTGAGAACCATCTTTGTGGGTCAGGGTTACGCTCAGTTGTTTGTCTGGTGCAAAGGTAGTCAGACCGTTGATTGCAAACAGGTCATCTTCCTGTACTTTATCGTAATCAGCCGGATCAGCGAAGGTGATGCCCAGCATACCTTGTTTTTTCAGGTTGGTTTCGTGGATACGTGCGAAAGATTTTACCAGGATAGCACGAACGCCCAGGTGACGTGGCTCCATCGCAGCGTGCTCGCGTGATGAACCTTCACCGTAGTTCTCGTCGCCTACTACTACAGAACCTATACCGTGCGCTTTGTAATCGCGCTGGGTAGCAGGTACCGGACCATACTCGCCGGTCAGGGCGTTTTTAACGCTGTCTGCATTGTTATTGAAGTAGTTGATCGCACCGATCAGCATGTTATTTGAAATGTTATCCAGGTGACCGCGGAATTTCAACCATGGACCAGCCATAGAGATGTGGTCAGTAGTACATTTACCTTTAGCTTTGATCAGCAAGCGCAGGCCGCTCAGGTCGGTACCTTCCCAGGCTGCAAATGGATCTAACAGTTGTAAACGGGCAGATTTTGGATCAACCACAACAGTTACACCGCTACCGTCTTCTGCAGGAGCCTGGTAACCAGCATCCTCAACTGCAAAACCTTTTACTGGTAACTCGATGCCTACTGGCTCGTCCAATTTCACCTGCTCACCGTTTTGGTTGGTCAGGGTGTCAGTTAAAGGGTTGAAGGTTAAATCACCAGCAATTGCAAACGCAGTTACAATCTCCGGAGATGCTACGAAAGCGTGGGTGTTAGGGTTACCATCCTGACGTTTAGCGAAGTTACGGTTAAACGAAGTGATGATAGAGTTTTTACGAGATGGATCATCAGTATGACGAGCCCACTGACCGATACACGGACCGCAAGCGTTTGCCAATACTACACCACCAATTTTCTCGAAAGTATCCAGGTAACCATCGCGCTCTACCGTGTAACGTACCAGTTCTGAACCTGGGGTTACAGTGTACTCGGCTTTAGCTTTCAGGTTTTTATCAATAGCCTGTTTGGCAACAGATGCCGCACGGGTAATATCTTCATAAGATGAGTTGGTACAAGAACCAATCAAGCCAACTTCTAAAGTTGTAGGCCAGCCGTTTTCTTTAACAGCTGTAGCAAATTTAGAGATAGGCCAAGCCAGATCCGGGGTGAACGGACCGTTTACGTGCGGCTCCAGTTCGCTCAGGTTGATTTCAATCACCTGATCAAAATATTGTTCTGGAGTAGCGTAAACCTCTGGGTCGCCGGTTAAGTGTTGTTTAACAGCGTAAGCCAGGTCGGCAATTTCAGCACGCTCAGTACCACGCAGGTAAGCAGCAGCTTTCTCGTCAAAACCAAAGATTGAGGTAGTAGCACCAATTTCTGCACCCATGTTACAGATAGTACCTTTACCGGTAGCAGAAAGCGACTCAGCACCTTCGCCAAAATATTCAACAATGTAACCGGTACCACCTTTTACAGTCAGGATACCAGCAACACGCAGGATCACGTCTTTTGCAGAAGCCCAGCCAGACAGTTTGCCGGTCAGCTTCACACCAATCAGTTTAGGGAATTTAAGCTCCCATGGCAGGCCAGCCATAACGTCGCATGCATCAGCACCACCAACGCCAATGGCAATCATACCCAAACCACCTGCGTTAGGTGTGTGTGAGTCTGTACCAATCATCATACCACCCGGGAAAGCGTAGTTTTCTAACACTACCTGGTGAATAATACCTGCACCTGGTTTCCAAAAACCGATACCGTATTTGTCAGAAACAGAAGCAAGGAAATCGTAAACTTCTTTGTTAATGTCTTTTGCAGTGTTCAAATCGTCAGTAGCACCAACTTTAGCCTGGATCAAGTGATCACAGTGTACTGTTGATGGAACAGCAACTTTAGGGCGACCAGCCTGCATAAACTGCAGCAACGCCATTTGTGCGGTAGCATCTTGCATAGCCACACGGTCTGGTGCAAAGTCAACATAGTCTGCACCGCGGGTGTATGCTTTACGAGCATCGCCCTCGCTCAAGTGAGCATATAAAATTTTCTCAGTTAGAGTAAGCGGTTTACCGGTAGCTTTACGCGCAGCCTCAACGCGGGTGGCGTAACGATCGTAAACCTGTTTGATCATATCTAAATCAAAAGCCATTGTATTGATTTTTAGTGAAAAGAAATAACGAAATCAGGTACTGAATGCAGTGTTTCGCATTCGAGTGGCGAAGCTACGAAATTTGCACATTTATTTGAAGCTCAAGCAAGATCAAATCTTATTTGGATACATTCTAAATTACAGCGAGTTTGAGCTGAAAGCAGAAAGGTAAAAGGAGAAAGGTTTTTGCATTTCATAAAGGCAGAGATTTGAGGACTTAGTGTATCGACATCCCCACAAAGGAAGACTCTTGTCTGCGTAATCAGTAAAAAAGCAAAACCGAAAAGATCTCTCCTTCGTCGAGATGACAACCTAAAATAAAAAAGGTAAAAGAAACTTTTACCTTTCGCCTTTATCCTTTTACCTCCGGTTAAAACGGCATCCTTGCCAGCGGCGCCACATCCTGACCTACAAAATCGCCTTGCAGGTATTTGTGGTAACCGGCAATGGCAATCATGGCGGCGTTATCGGTACAATATTCAAAACGAGGGATGAAAGCGTTCCAGCCTTGTTGAGCCGCCAGCTCCTGGATACCCTGGCGCAAGCCTGTATTGGCCGATACACCGCCCGCCAGCGCAATATCTTTTATACCATAAGCAATGGCGGCTTTCTTCAGCTTATTTAAAAGGATGGTTACCACGCGGTATTCTACCGAAGCACAGATATCGGCAATATGCTCCTGCGTAAAGTTGGGATTGATGGCCACGTTATCGCGGATGAAATACATAATGGCCGTTTTCAATCCGCTAAAGCTAAAATCAAAACCGGGGATCTGCGGCTCAGGGAACTGGTAGGCATTACGGTTGCCCTGGCGTGCATATTTATCAATTAACGGACCGCCTGGATACGGGAGGCCCAGCACCTTGCTGGTTTTATCGAGCGCTTCGCCGGCGGCATCGTCATTAGTCTGGCCAATCACTTCCATATCAAAGTAATCTTTTACCAGAACAATCTGCGTATGCCCGCCTGACACCGTGAGGCACAGGAACGGAAACTGCGGCTTCGGCTCGTCAATAAAATGCGCCAATACGTGTGCCTGCATGTGGTTTACCTCTATTAAAGGCTTGCCCAACGCCAGCGCGAACGACTTGGCAAACGATACGCCCACCAACAATGATCCTAATAAGCCCGGACCGCGGGTAAAAGCTATCGCATCAATATCATTTTTATTTACTTTTGCGTTTAATATTGCCTGGTTTACTGCCGGAATAATGTTTTGCTGATGCACGCGCGAGGCCAGCTCGGGCACCACGCCACCATATGCCTCATGAATGGTTTGGTTGGCAATGACATTGCTCAGCATTACCCCATCGGCGCAAACAGCTGCCGAAGTTTCGTCGCAAGATGATTCTATTCCAAGTATTACAGGCATGTTGTGTAATTTTGAATGAGTGAAGGAGTGAATGAGTGGATTTTCTCCCCACCCGCTCAATATAAACAAACAAAAAATTTTAGATTTTTGGCTTGCTTAGGCAAGTTGTTGAAAAGTGACATAAATGATTGTAATTTGTTTAACGGCCTAAACCATATTGGCTATGCGCTGTTAAAACATTCAACCATTCAAAACTCACTCATTCGCTCATTAGTTAAAACTGCAAAGTTATTAAAAAAGTACTCAAAATAGCGCTTAGTATCGTTCTGGTCATCCTGCTGATGCTGAGTGTGCTATTGCTGGTGCTGCAGTTTAAACCAGTACAAACCTGGATGGCCAAAAAAACGGCCGCTTACCTGTCTAAAGAACTCAAAACTACCATCGGCATCAAAAGTCTCGATATAAGGCCATTCACCAGCGTGCGATTGGAAGGCCTTTACGTGATGGACAGGCAGCATGATACACTGCTCAATACCCCACTCCTCTCGGTAGCCATCAACAAGTTTTCTATCTTTAACAGTATTAAACAGCGCCGGCTTAACTTTAATGACATCCAGCTGGATAATGGCTCTTTCTACCTCAAAAAACTGAAAGACAGCACCACCAACCTGGATTTTGTTATTGATTATTTCAACTCGCCCGATACCGTAAAAAGACCGCCCCGCCCGTGGACGCTGATCTTCGGTAGGGTTGCCGTGAATAACCTGCATTTCCGCTATAAAAACTATCTGCGCGATACCATTATCAGCAACCGCATCAACTTTAATGATATTGATGTGCGCGCTTTTACTGCCGAGGTGTTCGGGATGGATATAAAGCACCATATTTTTAAAGGCGATGTGCGGCACCTCTCCTTCAGAGAAAAAAGCGGTTTCACCCTCAAAAACCTCACGGCCCAGGCCACTGTAGATACCAACCAGATCTTACTGAAAAAGCTATCCATAATCACCCCGCAAACACACCTGAAAGACTATTTCAGGATGCGGTTTAAAAAGTTCAGTGATATGGACGAAGACTTTGAAGACAGGGTGATGATGGATGCCGATTTTAAATCGTCGCAGGTGGCATCAAAAGATATTGCCTACTTTACCAGCGGACTGGAGAAAACCAGTTTTGACCTGGGCATTGACGGCAAGGTTAAAGGCCTGGTTAGAAACCTGAAAGCTACCGGTCTTACCATCACCGGTGGACAGGCCACCTACATCAGCGGCGATTTTAACCTGAAAGGTCTGCCTGATTGGGACAACACTTTTCTCGAACTGAAAATTAACCAGGTAGCCAGCAACCGCCGCGATCTGGAATATCTGTACAACCGTTTTGTGGGCGCCACCAACCGCAAGCTACCTGATGTAGTGGGCAAGTTTGGCAATTTTAACTTTAAGGGCCGTTTCACCGGTTTTCAGAATGATTTTGTGGCCTACGGCGAGTTTAAGACTGCACTGGGCCGCTTTGAGAGCGATGTTAACCTGAAGATTAGCAAGGCTGGCATACCTGCCTATAGCGGTAATATTAAAGCCTATGATTTTGCCCTGGGTAAACTGATTGACGAGAGTGACATTGGCCGCACCACCTTCGTGGCCGATGTAAAAGGCAGCGGCGATGAACTGAAAAACCTGGCCGAGCAGGTTGATGCCCGCCTCACTTATTTTGATTACAAAGGATACCGTTATAATAACATCCTCACCAAAGGTTCTATCCAAAAGAAAGTTTTTGCCGGACATGTTACTGTTGATGACCGCTACCTGAAACTGGACGTTAAAGGCTCTGCCGACCTGAACCCCGTTAGGCCTGTTTATGACCTGAACGCCTCCATCAGCGATGCGCACCTGCACACCCTGCATTTCCTGAAAGATACCATTATTATAAGCGCACAACTGAACACGCATTTTGCGGTTAAAAGCTTGAGCGATATTGAGGGCCATGTACTGCTTTCATCCATGCGGATCATCGACCCGAGGAATAACATCGTGGTTGACTCTGTACAGTTAACGGCCAGCGGCAAAGGCCGCGATAGGCTGATCAGTCTGCAATCGCCAATGGCCGATGGCAGTATTAAAGGCAATTTTGATGTGGCCACCCTGCCATCTTACTTTAAAACCATCGTTAAAAAATATATCCCTTCTATAAAAACGGATATCACGCCGTTTAAATCACAGGATTTTGACTTCAATTTAAAGGTTAAGGATATCACGCCGCTGGCGGTGATCTTTGTGCCCAGTCTTCGGATTCCGGAACCGGGTACGTTTGTCGGGCAGTTCAATTCGGCCACAGACCAGGCCTCGCTGAGCGGTTATATTAAAACCATTGAATATGGCGGGATGACGTTCCATGATCTCATTCTCGATGAAAACACTTCTGATACCTTCCTGGGCCTCAACGTGTCGCTCAGCAAAATTGATCTGAGCAAATCGCTCTTTATCAAAAACATCAACATTGCCAACACACTTAAAAAGGATAGTCTCAATTTCAACATCAAACTGTCTGACAAAGACGCCACCAACCAATTGGACCTTTACGGGTTGGTAGAGTTTGGGCGCGATACCACGGCCAAGCTGAAACTGTTGCCATCGGATGTGATCTTAGAGCATCAACCGTGGAAGATCCAGGAGCAGGTACGCATTCGCCTGCTGGATGGTAAAACACAGGTATCGGGCTTTGAAATGTCTAACGGCGCGCAGAAAGTGCGTATCAATGGATTTATCTCCGACAACCCGGCCGATAAGCTAAAGGTTGATTTTGATCACTTCAGCATGGCTACGCTTAACCAGTTGGCCAAGGCGTCAGACATTGCGTTGCATGGTACCATGAACGGGAATGTTACGTTGAGCGAGATCACAAAATCGCCTGCATTTGAGGCTAATCTGGGAATTGACTCTCTTACCATGAACAAAACACTGGTGGGCGATGTAAAAATTCTGTCCAGCCTTGATAATGGCCGCAAACAGGCCGACGTGAAGATGAATATTATGAACCGCGGCCTGGAAACCATGAATATTGCCGGCGTTTATGATATGACCGAGGGCACCAAAAACGCCTTAAACTTTGATGTGAAGATGGACCAGACCGAAGCCATCATCTTCTCGCCGTTTATTAAAGATCTGGTAACGGAAGTTAATGGAACCATATCTACCGATCTGAAACTGACCGGCCCTGCCAATAACCCTCAATTGAATGGCAAAGTAACGCTTTCTAACACCGGCGTTAAAGTAAACTACCTGCAGGCGGCTTACACGCTAAATGATCAGTTAACTGTTGATAACAGCGTAGTAAAAATAAAAGACCTTAAACTGCGTGATGCCCGGGGCGGTGAAGGCGTAGCCAATGGCACCGTGAATTTGAACAATATCTCTAATCCCGATCTGGATATTTCTGTTAAAGCCACCAACCTGATGGCGCTTAACACCACATTTAAGGACAATCATCGTTATTATGGTACGGCTTACGCTACTGGCGATTTTTACTTTAGCGGCCCTACCGATAACATGAGTATCGATATTGATGCATCAACCAATGATGGTACGGTGTTTAATATTCCGCTCAACACCTCATCTACCGCTACAGAGTACGATTTTATCCATTACGCCAGCCATAAAGACACCGTTGAGCAGCACATTGAAACCGTTAACGCCTTTAAAGGTGTTACACTAAATATGAACTTGAAGGTGGATGAAAAATCGCTGGTAAAGATCTCTACTGATTACGGCCGGTTAGAAGGCCGGGGCATTGCCAATGACCTTCAACTAAAGATTAACAGCCTGGGCGATTTTGAGATGTTTGGCGATTACCTGATTCAGTCGGGTAAGTTTGAATTTACCGCTAAAGATTTCATCAGTAAAAACTTTACCGTTAACCAGGGCGGTACCATCCGCTGGACGGGCAATCCTAATAATGCGGGTATCAACTTAAAGGCCATTTATGAAGTACGTACGGGTATTAATAACTTATACTCGGCAGCAGGGCAACAATTGGCTACCGGCGACCAGCAGAAACTGGTTCAAGCAGAGTTGATATTGACCAACACCTTGTTACAGCCAACTATAAATTTTGATTTTAGCTTCCCTACAGATCCGTCTATTAAAGAAGACCTGGCAACCTATCTCAATGACGAAAACAATCGTAATCAGCAGGCATTGAGCTTAATTATTCGCCGTCAGTTTGCGCCGGGCACGGGTAGTAATAATTTAAGTAACGAGGTAGCCCAAACAGCAGAGCAGGCCGTAAGCGAATTTGCGTTTAACAAACTCAACACGTTCATATCGCAATCCAACATCAAGAACATCGATATCAACATCCGCTCGGCCAGTGATGCCAGCGCCACCCTGCATTTCTGGAATGACCGTATTATACTAAACGGCAGCTTATATAGCAGCAATGGCACCAACAACCTGTTCAACAGCTCGAGCAGTAGCTTCTTTAATGCCGATGCCAATAGTTTTGTTAAAGATTTTGAGGCCGATTTCCTGATCAGGAAAGACGGCCGCCTGCGCTTGCGTTATTCTTACCGGGTGCTCAATACCACCACGCTTAACTCACTTATCGGGTCATCTTCTCAGGTATTATATGTAAACGGTGTGGGCCTGGTTTACCAACGTGATTTTGATACTTTTGGAGAGTTCATCCGTGCTATTTTTCTGCGGGGGCATAAACGCCCGGCTAGCGGCAATACGCCGCCGGCTACTACAGCACCTCCACCACTGCCTTATCAGGGCAATTCTAAGAAGGAAGAGGAAGATTAGGCCAGTTTGTCCAGATCGCGAAAAAAGTACAATAAGCGCCCTTTAGCTACCCACTCAAACGGTAGGCATTGAAGATGACTATTTCGGCCTGCGCAGATGCCTAAACGGTCGAAAAAAACGCATGGTATAAATACGCTATCTTAAACTAACACAAATCCCCGCAAACCAATCCCCTCTTTTTCCGGTTGTATTTTATGACATAGCAATCTCGTCCCCCTGGGGCTTGCTAAATTATTCATTTAACAAAGCCATTCATGCAAGATCAGCAGATACGGATGATTACTAACAACATCCGCAAACAGAGAGAGAAATTAAGCTATTCGCAGGAGTATATGGCCATGAAGATGCAGATCAGCCAGAATTGCTACAGCAAGATAGAGTTAGGTAACAGCAAGCTGACCGTAGAACGATTGCTGGTTATTTGCAAAATTTTAGATCTGGAGGCCACATCTGTACTTGCCTCCGGGAAGCGCTTTTAGGGAATCAGAACAAGCTTCCACTTTGGCCGGGGAGACAAATATTTTAATTACCCCAAGTTGTTATAAAAACAACGTCACGTAAAAATCTAACACTGATTACCCTCTACGTCATTGCGAGGAACGAAGCAATCTCTGTACCTGCTTGTCGAATGTGCTTATCCGACTATCCTACGCAGAGATTGCTTCGTTCCTCGCAATGACGCGTTATGATGTATGTTCGATAGTAACTTGAGTCAATTAATGATCTCTCAACAAGATATCGTGCGACATTTTATCGCGTTTGGTACGCAAATAGTTTTCGTTATGCGGATTGGGCGCAATCTCAATCGGGATGTTCTCTACCACTTCCAGTCCGTAACCAATCAATCCGGCGCGTTTTTTAGGATTGTTGGTCATCAGGCGCATTTTTGAAATGCCCAGATCGCGCAGAATTTGTGCCCCTACACCATAATCACGCTGATCCATTTTGAAGCCCAGTTTAATGTTAGCCTCAACGGTATCAAAGCCATTTTCCTGCAGCTGGTACGCTTTCAGCTTGTTTACCAAACCTATACCGCGGCCTTCCTGGTTCATGTATAAAATAACACCTTTACCCTCGGCCTGCACCATTTCCATAGCCTTGTGCAATTGCGGACCGCAATCACAACGGCATGAGCCGAAGATATCGCCGGTTACGCATGAGCTGTGTACGCGCACCATAACGGCCTCATCAGGCTCCCAGCTACCTTTTACCAACGCCAGGTGATTTTCGCCGGTATCAACCTGGGTATAGGCAATCATATCAAACTCACCCCATTCAGTAGGCATTTTTACAGCCACCTCTTTGGTTACCATACTTTCGGTACGCAGGCGGTAAGCTATCAGGTCTTTAATAGAAACAATAACCAGATCATATTCTTTGGCCATCTCCAGCAGGTCTGGCAAACGGGCCATCTCGCCATCTTCTTTCATGATCTCACAGATCACACCGGCAGGCTCAAAACCGGCCATCACGGGCAGGTCTATGGCAGCCTCCGTATGGCCTGAACGACGCAGTACACCGCCGTCTTTTGCAATCAACGGGAAAATGTGTCCCGGGCGTCCGAAATCGGCAGGTTTCATGCTGTCATCAATCAAACCCAAAACGGTTTTTGAGCGGTCTGACGCCGAGATACCGGTGGTACAGCCATGCCCCAGCAAATCAATAGATACGGTGAAAGCCGTTTCATGCGATGCGGTGTTTTGTACTACCATTGGCTCCAACTGCAGCTCGCGCGCGCGCTGGGCGGTGATGGGCGCACAGATCAATCCGCGACCGTATTTAGCCATAAAGTTGATGGTTTCTGGTGTGGCGTGGCGGGCAGCGGCTAAAAAGTCGCCTTCGTTCTCGCGGTCCTCGTCATCAACTACTATAATTGTTTTGCCGGCTTGTATGGCCAGTATAGCTTCTTCTATTGTGTTAAGCATATTTTCAGGAAATGCTGCAAGCGGCATTAGTACCGCTTTGTTTTTATTACGTGCAAAGGTACGTTATGGTTGGTTGTAATGGGTCTGCAATTTGTAAGATTTATAGGCAGTTCGATGCAAAATCAATAGCAAATTAGCTTTTTTATTGTCGGCAGAGATGCGATACCGGCTTTCAACCGAATAAATATTAACACTATCTTCGTCCATCATCCATCTGGAAATTTAAATTTAACCATGAACTGGGATCAACTACTATCGGCCAAACGCTGGGGAAGCGAACACAAAACCTACGACAATCCGCAGGATGCACGCTCTGAGTTTCAGCGCGATTATGACCGCATTATTTTCTCATCGCCCTTTCGCCGGTTGCAAAATAAAACCCAGGTGTTCCCCCTGCCGGGAAGCATTTTTGTGCACAACCGGCTTACCCACAGCCTTGAAGTAGCCAGCGTGGGCAAATCATTAGGGCGCGAGCATTACAACAAGCTTCGGAAAGATGACCCGACCATTGATGATAAATTCCCGCTGTTGAGCGAGATAGGCAACATTGTAGCCGCAGCCTGCCTGGCGCATGATCTGGGCAACCCGGCCTTCGGTCACTCGGGGGAGTCGGCCATCTCACATTATTTTACCGATGGCGACGGCCGTAAATATCAATCGGAAGTAACCGAACAGCAATGGAAAGACCTTACCACATTTGAGGGTAACGCCAATGCCCTGCGCATATTAACACACCCTTATGCGGGTAAAGGTTATGGCAGCTTTGCACTCACCTACTCTACCATTGCAGCCATTGCCAAGTACCCGTGCAGTGCCTTGGCCGGTGGTGATAAAAAGCAGATTCACCTGAAGAAATATGGTTTCTTCCAGTCGGAAGAACAAGGCTTTGAAAAAATTGCCACCGAACTCGGGTTGATTAAAATGCAGGACGATCCGCTGATTTACAAACGCCATCCACTGGTTTACCTGGTAGAAGCAGCGGATGATATTTGCTATAACATCATCGACCTGGAAGATGCCCAGCGACTGAAAATCCTCTCGTACCAGGAGGTGGAAGACCTTTTGCTCCCCCTTTGCAACGACCCCAAAATGCCGGCTCGCCTAGCAGCCATAGAAGATATTGACGCCAAGGTAGGCTACCTGCGTGCCAGATCAATCAGCACATTGGTACAACAGTGTTCAGATCTATTTTATAAAGAACAGGAGGCTTTTCTTACAGGCGATTTTAATGCAGCGCTGATTGATCGCATTGACGAGCCTTACCGCTCTACCATGAAAACCATCGGCGATTTGTCGGTTAAAAAGATCTACAATTACAGCTCGGTAGTACAGATTGAGGTTGCAGGCTACAAAGTAATGGGCGGTTTGCTGGAGGAGTTTATCCCGGCTTATCTCAGCAATCAATCAAAATACCACAAAAAGCTGGTAGAGCTGATCCCTAAACAATTTCTGACCACTTCTACAGATACCTACGCCAAAATTCAAACCATCCTTGATTTTGTTTCGGGGATGACAGACCTGTACGCAGTTGAATTGTTCAGAAAGATTAAAGGAATATCTTTCCCATCAATAAGTTAGGCGCGGCAAGAGGAGTTTGCAAAAGTTTTTGAATACTCATAAGTATACGGCAATCATAACTCCAATTATACCAGCCGCCCCATGAAACGACTTATCCTGTGCCTGTTAGCGTGCTTATTCTGCCTGTCAGGGTTTACCCAAAGCAAGCATAAAAAACCAATAAAAGTGCTTATTGTGGATGGCTATAGCAACCACGACTGGCAGCAAACCACCAAAATAGTATCGCTGATATTAGGAAAGTCAGGCCTGTTCAGCATCAGCGTTTCTACAGCGCCCGGTAACCCAGCAGACTCTGTGGCCTGGGCCGCCTGGGAGCCACAGTTTAAAAAATATGACGTGGTGATTCAAAACACCAACAACATCCAAAACCCGAAGCTGAAATGGCCGCGCCGGGTACAGGCGGAGTTAGAAAACTATGTTAAAAACGGCGGTGGGTTATACATCCTGCACTCGGCCAACAATGCCTACCCTGACTGGGACGAGTACAATAAAATAATAGGCCTGGGCTGGCGGCCAAAAACTTTTGGCTACGCACTCACCGTTGACTCATTGGGCAAAATAGACAGCATCCCGCCCAATGAAGGTAAAGGAACCTACCATAACGACCGAAGCAACCTGCTGATACAGGTACTCAATAACCACCCTATCAATAAAGGCTATCCAAAACAGTGGCTTACACCCGATGTTGAGCTTTACCGCTTTGCGCGCGGGCCCGCACAAAACCTTACCGTGCTCTCTTATGCTAAAGACCCGCTTACAGGTATTAACTGGCCGGTAGAGTGGATTGTAAAATATGGCAAGGGCCGTGTTTATGTATCCAGCATGGGCCATTTGTGGAAAGGCGACATTTACCCCATCAGCTACCGCTGCGTGGGCTTTCAAACCACCATGATCAGAGCGGCAGAGTGGCTGGGCTCTGGCAAGGTTACTTACCCTGTTCCCGCCAATTTCCCAACAGCAGCAGAAATTAGTGAGGTTGCCGATAAAAATTAGCAGATCCGGCTTTCAGCAGTAGCGATATTCAATCATATGTGATACGTGAGCGCTTAATCGAATTAAAAAAATGTTAAATAAATGGCTGGTTTTATGAATACCTAACCACAAACAAACATTTACAATGAAAAATTAGCAACATTCAATTAATTATTCGTAATATGCACTTCTATTAGAGTGCATAAGCCGAATACATGAAACACAAATTCTCGACCTTATTTCCAGATACCCCCGAACAAGATATTCGCCATGTTTATAGCCCTTACAGGGTTTGTCCGGTGGGCGCGCATATTGATCATCAGCATGGACCAGTTACAGGCTTTGCACTGGACCACGGTGTA
Source organism: Mucilaginibacter yixingensis (assembly GCF_041080815.1). NCBI lineage: Bacteria > Pseudomonadati > Bacteroidota > Sphingobacteriia > Sphingobacteriales > Sphingobacteriaceae > Mucilaginibacter > Mucilaginibacter yixingensis. The sequence goes on from NZ_CP160205.1 coordinate 4,120,326, forward strand.
GACTTTTTATACGTCCCTACAGAAACGGGGGTAATCAATTTGTTCAGTACTGATTTTGAAGGTCAAGTGCTGTTTCCTTTAACGGCTATTCCTCCAAGATATCAACACTGGGGTCGCTATGTACAGGCTGCTATCTATACGCTATCAAAAGTTGGCGAGATAAAATATGGTGTGCAAGGCTTAATTTGCGGATCAATGCCTGTGGGAGGTTTATCTTCTTCGTCGGCCGTACTGCTGTGCTACATCATGGCTCTGGCCGATATTAATGACATCACCGTAGATGAACATCAGCTAATCGAACTGGCGTTTATTGCCGAAAAAGAATACATCGGTTTGAGCCTGGGTAAACTTGACCAAAGCTGCGAGGTACTGGCCAGGAAAGATCATTTACTATACCTGGATACGCTGGATGATTCATACCGATTGATACCGAAACCGGATACCATGCCTGATTTTGATATCCTGGTTTTCTTTAGTGGTTTAACGCGCACATTAGTAAATACGGGGTATAACACGCGCACAGACGAGTGCAAGGTGGCCGCTTACTCTTTATTGGCCTATGAGGGCCTGCCATACGGATCATTTACAGACACGCGTTTACGCCATGTAGACCGCGCCGTATACAACAAATGGAAACACCGCCTGCCAGAACCGCTGGCCAAACGCGCCACTCACTTTATGACCGAACATGAACGTGTGGAGCAAGCTGTGGAGGCTTTTTCTAAGGGAGATATTAACATGCTTGGCGCCATTATGTTTGCCTCTGGCGATAGCTCCATTCAATTCTGGGAGTCTGGCTGTCCGGAAATGATCGCCTTATTTCAATCCATTAAAGAGGCCCCGGGCGTATATGGGGGCCGTTTTAGCGGCGCCGGTTTTAAAGGCTGTTGCGTAGCCCTTGCAAACCCCGATCATCGCCAGGAAGCGATTGACTACGTGAGCAAAGCCTACCTGGAGCAGTTCCCAGAAATGGAAGGCAAGTACGAAGTGTGGGCCTGCAAAACCGCCGACGGCGTAAAGCGCATTAGCTAAGTTATCCATTTCGCAATCATCACATATAAAGCAACCAAATGAAATCATTGATACTGGCAGCCGGTTATGCCACCCGTTTATATCCGCTTACCCAAAATTTCCCGAAACCTTTACTGGAAGTTGGCGGAAAAACTATTCTTGATCGCCTGATTGAGCGGATAGATGGTATTGACGAAATTACCGAGCACGTCATCGTAACCAACGCCACTTTTTATAGTCATTTCCAGAACTGGAAAGAGCAAGCAAACTATACCAAAAAAATTACGGTTTTGAACGACGGCACCACCAGTAACGATAACAGACTGGGCGCCGTTAAGGATATTTTGTTCACTGTTGAGCAATTGCACATTAACGATGACCTGCTGGTAGTAGCTGGCGACAATGTGGTTACCTTCTCATTTAGTGATTTTGTAACCTATGCAAAGCAAAAAGGCACCAGCTGCATCACCTGCCACGAAGAGCCATCTATAGCCGCACTGCAAAAAACCGGTGTACTGGAAACCGATGAAAGCTTTAAGGTGATTGCCATGCACGAGAAACCTGCCAACCCGCCATCGCATTGGGCAGTACCTCCGTTCTATTTGTACAAAGCCTCAGACCTCCCGCTCATCAAAACTGCCTTAGAGCAAGGCTGCGGGTATGATGCCCCAGGCAACCTGGCTGCATGGCTATGCCAGCAAACTACAGTTTACGCCTGGCCAATTAACGGCATCAGGTATGATATTGGCGATCTGGCGGCTTATGAGCACGCGCAGACGGTGTTTGCCGGGCTGTAATTGCATCCTCATCTATAACTTCCAGTCGATGCAATAGAAAGACCATCGACCGGAAGTACACATCTTCATATAATACTATTGTTTCTTATTGATGTGGCGTAGGTGTAGGTTTTTCTTCCTTGGTGGATGCATGCACCTTCGCTTTTTTACTCTTAGCGGCATGAGGGGTTGATGAAGGATGTGGTGTTGGTGTAGGTTTTTCTTCTTTGGCTGACACAGGATGCGCCTGCACCTTCTTACTGTTGCCACCGTGCGGTGTTGGCGAAGGATCTTGAGCATTTGATAAATTTACTACCGTTAAAACCAGCAATGGTACTAAAGAGAATCTTAGAGTTTTCATTTTTTTAGTTTTATAATGATTATTTATTGGTTTTTCAAACTGTGCCACCAATCATGTATACACGAAGAATATCCCTGATCGTTACTGGCAAATAATTCAATTATATGTCCGTCTTGAAACGAACTACCCACCACATAATGAATATTGTCAACTTCTTCTGAAATGAAAGCGGCTTCTTTAATCGGGGTATTATCAATAAGAGATTTAATAAATAGATGATCGAATTCATCAGTTTTGGGAACAAACCTTATGGAGATTCTTGTTAACTTATTGTCTTGGAAAAAGTAAGTTACATAGCCATCATTCCAAATACTTGAAAATAATTTTACACTCTTAAGATAAGGGTATAACTCTTCTTTGATTCTTGATTTCTCTATTGGCCGCCAATAATATCTTATATCATTTTTCCCACACTCGCCGGCTTGCAAAAGATTTCTGTATTTAACATGTTCGCATGAATCTTCACCTAACTCATAGGTCAGCACATCACATAACGAGGAGTTAAATTCAACTTTGCAGAGCAATGAATGAAGCTTGGTAGAAAAGGGGCGTATCTGCGACGTATCAGTTTGGTCTACTTTGAAAATTTTTTTTAACAGCAAATTAGAGTCGGTAAAAATAAAAATGCCAAATCCAATAATTACAGCACATGTGACAATTATGATGCACGTGACTAATATGTTGAGTAAAAACTTTATGTATCTGTTTGTAGAAGATTTTATAATAAAAGACAGAACAAACCCCATAAACGAAATTGCGAGCACAAATACCGCGTAGATAAATACCTCAGCGTTTTGCAGTCTGAAATAGCCAATCAACGCCAGAATACATATAGTGGCTATTATTTGGAGAATTCGCTGATATTGACCACCTGATTTCGGCGCAAACTGACCACCGATTCCGCGGGAAAGTGACCACCTGATTTCGGAGGAAACTGACCACCCCGAACGAGCCACATATGCTGTAGAAGCAGGCCTATTTTTGAGGTTTAACAACTTCACTAATGGCCAACACTACGATAAGCATGAGTAAGATAAGACAGATCCTCAGGATGTACAGCCAGGGCCGCAGCAAGCTATCGATAGCGGCCCAGACCGGCGTGTCACGCAATACCGCAAAGAAGTACCTTATTGCGTTCGATGCCAGCGGCTTTACGTTCGAGGAAATCAATACCCTTAATGATAAGGAGCTGGAGGACTTCTTTGGCAAAAGCAGTGAACGTCCCCCGGACAAGCGAATGGTGGCCCTGCAACGCTGTTTCCCGCAGATAGATAAAGAGTTAAAGCGTGTCGGTATGAACCGCCGCATCCTGTGGGAAGCTTATATCAAAGAGTTCCCTGACGGGTTCAAGTACACCCAATTCTGCTTTTATTACAACCAGTGGAAAGCCCGCGTGAACCCCACGATGCACCTGGATCATAAAGCCGGTGATAAGCTGTATGTGGACTTTGCCGGTGAAAAGCTAAGCATAGCGGACAAGGATACCGGTGAGGTCATCGAGGCCGAGGTGTTCGTTGCTATCCTTGGCGCCAGCCAACTAACTTACGTAGAAGCTGTGCTGAGCCAGCAGAAAGAAGACTTTATAGCAGCCTGTGAGAATGCCCTGCACTTTTATGGCGGCGTACCTGCCGCCATCGTTCCCGACAACCTGAAGGCTGCCGTTACCAAGAGTAACCGCTATGAGCCAACGCTGAACGAGACCTTTGCTGACTTTGCCGACCATTACGGAACGACCATCTTACCAGCGAGGGCGTACCGCCCTCGTGACAAAGCACTGGTAGAAGGAGCCGTTAAGATCGTTTACAGCCGTATCTACGCACCTGTTCGCAAAGAGGCCTATCATACCCTTGCAGAACTGAATATCGCGATCAAGGTCGCTTTAGAAGCACATAACAGCCAGCCGCTGAAAGGCCGCAATTACAGCAGAAAGCTCCAGTTCGAGGAGATAGAACGCCAGGCACTCTCGCCATTACCGGCATTACGTTATGAGTTCAAACGGCAGCACCAGGCCACTGTAATGAAGAACGGACATGTTTGTCTGGGTATCGACAAACACTACTACAGCGTACCGTACCGCTTTATCGGCAGGAAGGTCAAACTGCTGTATTCCCGCACCAACGTAGAAGTCTACTACCACTATGAACGCATCGCCATGCACAGGCGCATCAAAAGCCCTTACAGCTACACAACGGATAAAGATCACCTGGCTTCGACACACCGCTTTATGACCGAATGGACACCCGATAAGTTCCTGGAATGGGCAGCATCCATTCACGAGGATGTGAGGCTTTACATCCTGAAGATACTGGACCGAAAGCAACATCCGGAACAAGCTTACCGCTCCTGTATCGGTATCCTCAGCCTGGCGCGCAAGGCAGGTAACGAAAGGCTGGCCAGCGCTTGCAGGCGTGCGCTCGGCTATGGCGTGTACAACTACAAGACCATACAGCAGATACTGGAGAACAAGATGGACAGCTACGAGGAAAGCTTATTTGCTGACGAGCTGCCTATGCCCAGCCATGACAATATCCGGGGAGAGAACTACTATAAATAACCATTAATGAACAGATCGATATGAACACGAACACCTTAGACAAACTTCGCAAACTGAAGTTCTATGGCATGTACCATGCCTTTAAAAGCTGCCTGGAAACGGGACAGACCGCAGAATACACCACTGATGAACTGCTGGCCCACCTGGTAGAGGCCGAATGGGACGACCGGCAGAACAGGCGCATAGAGCGTACGATCATGTATGCTAAGTTCCGCTATAAGGCCTCGGTAGAGAACATCCACTACCATGCCGACCGTAGTATCGACCGCAATCAGGTAATGCGCCTGGCAGACTGCCACTTTATTGACCGGAATGAGAACCTGTTGATCACAGGCAGCACCGGTATCGGCAAAAGCTATATCGCTTCTGCTATCGGACACCAAGCCTGCATACTGGGTTACCGCGTGTTCTATGCCAGCACACCCAAACTCTTTGCTAAGCTGAAGATGGCCAAGGCAGATGGTTCCTACATGAAGGATGTAGCCAAACTGGAACGCCAGCAACTACTGATCCTGGATGACTTCGGTATACAACCTTTTGATGCGCAGAGCAGGGCCGCACTGATGGAGATCATTGAGGACAGGCACGGTAAGACATCCCTGATCATCACCTCTCAGCTGCCGGTCAGTAAATGGTATGAGGTCATTGGTGAAAAGACGATCGCTGATGCTATCCTCGACCGCATCGTGCATGATGCGCACCGGATGGAACTAAAGGGAGAGTCGATGAGAAAAAGAAGGCCCGCAGAGCCCGAAAAAAGCTATCTGCAAAACACACTTTAAATAACTACTTTTGACAACGCTTCTACAGCGTTCGCTGCGCTCGTTCGCCAGCACTTTGGGTGGTCAATTTGCCACGGAATCACCTGGTCAACTTCTCCGTATTATACAGGTGAACGGCAGTGTATCGTAAATAAAAAGTTCAATGCCGCCGTTTTGATAGGCATCCTCAAAGATGGCACGATTCGCTTCCCAATAACGTTGCGGCTCCCGTCGCATCAAACCATCGATCAGGGCTACCATATTGCTGATATCTTTTTCTGCTGCCCAAGCGGCAAGCTTTTTTATAAAGTCGTCTCTATCTTTTTCGCCGACCAGATCAGGTGCGCCATTGGCGAACTGTGTATAATATTCCGGCTCCAATAAACCTAACATTCCCGTTAGCGTATCTTGAATCGCTACATATACATGCAGCAGGGTGACCAAATGGGATGATCTTACCGGATGTAGTCCTTCTACATATTGCTCTTCTAACCGCACAAAATACTCCAGTTCCAGTTCTTTGAGTAATTCGCCGCGGTCACCGGTGATCCCGGCAACCTTTTGTACATGGGCGATCAGGTTTTTACTTTGCAGTTTCAAGCCAAGTACATCCGCTACGCTGATCATGCGTAATATCTCGATCTTTGCACCGCTATTTCTTTCGCCAGCATTAAGCTTTTTGATTTGATGTGAAAGTCGCTCACTGATCATTTCACCTTTGGTAAGTAAGTAGGCGTATTCGATCAACAGGCCGCGCTCTTTCACTTTCTCCCAAGGTGTTTGCCAATTCCTGCTATCGGCATGTATCTTATTTTTGGTCTTGAGTTGCTGATAGATATTTTTAGCTTCATCTTCGGTGAGGCTAATGGTGACAACCTGCAAGCTGAGCCTGGAAGCATCGTTGCCGAAAGTGTACCAATCCTCTTCCCGCGTGGTAACGATGAACTTAACGGGAAAAGCTGCCAGGTGGCTTGCGATCAGTGACCAATATTTTAATTGCTGATCGAGTCCATCGATCAGTATCAGTGGTGATTCACCGATCTCCACACGGCTTTTGATAAAATCTATAATGGGTTCCGTATATTCAGCTAGCTGTGCATGATTCAGTTGGTAAACCTTATGCGTGGCGAGTAAGTTGTAGGCTGTTTGCCAGGCCAGTGTAGATTTACCTTGTCCGCTGGATGATTTGATCACAACAACATCCGATTTTTCTAATTGCTCCTTTATGTTTTTCTCCCAAGTAAGCCGGCGTGCAGGCAATTGTTGCCAGATGTGCTCGGGCCGTGCAGCTTTCCCTTCAAAATAATCTTCGGAAAGCGGATTTTGTGAATCCTGGAAAAGTTCCGGTGTTATCCAGCCGTTAACTACGGCAGCATTGACCGGTCCTTTGTAAAAAGCATCGGTTATCTGCTGCAGGGTTTGGTTGAACAATGATTGATCGATAGTTGTCCGTTCTTTGGACCATTCCAGCGCATGAAAGAATATGCTTTTGAGATATTGTAACTGCGTCCCCGGATTAACATTATGTTTTGCCAGTAAAAGGTCTGTTGAGCGTTTGTATAGCGTCTCGGCCGTGGTCTTTTCAAAAGTGATTTTTTTTAGAAAATCGTCGATGTCGAGGTCTTTAGAATAAAGTGTTAAGCTTTTTATTTTATCATGCCAGTATGTTTTGGAAGCATCATTGAGTTTTTGCTCTGAAAGCTTTTGCAGATGCCCGGCAGCGATAGGCATATTATAGACAAAACGATAGGTGAGGTTTTTATCCTGATTGTAGATCTCTAAAAAATTCTTCAGTACCCCCATCTCCCAGAAGCCCGCCGCATCCAGCGAATTGATCGAAGTCTTTAACTGAATAAGTTCTTTATTACCAACAGTTAACTTCCCTTTGTCGAGATCAATATCTTCAAGGCCTTCCATTTGTATGGTGGCAACGTTCAACTTGTCCGCATATTCGCTTAACAGGATATGTGTTGCGTATAAGGTCTGATAGGTTATACCGGCAATATTTACTGCCCCACCGGTTCTTTTTTCCGCAATAGTGGTCAGGTTCTCGACGGTCGGTTCTTTGGCAATATTTATCTGTTGCGATTTGGGTTTGGGCTTTTGCTTCTTCGACATAATAAATGTATAACCGGCATCGGTTTTCACAAATATACATGCGGGTAAAGCCAAATAAAAACGGGAGATTGGCGATATCGCGAATCTCCCGTTGCTGTTATTTGGCCTGCAAACTTTTGACCTTCTCGTTTAACTCCGTCAGTCCTGCCTTTTTAAGACAGTCCTGGGCAAAGGTTTCCAGTTCGGTGATATCCTCTGCAGGTACCAGTTCCAATAACTCTTTGATGTTTGGATTGTCGGCATTCATATTTCGGTCAAGTACACTTGATAGCAGCAGGATCGCTTTTCTTGAAACTTTAACATCGATCTTCACTGCCTCATTCATTCCGGGACTGCATAACAGTGTTTCATAAACTTTCCCCAGCACATTTGTCGTTGCCATACGCATTTATTTTTGGTTAATTAATGATTCAAAGGTCGCTGGTTAGCTTGAAACGATCATCATTAAAATATGGGGAGGATCGGACTGGAAATCTTACATTTATCATTTATTATTTGATGATGGTATACGATTTCGATATCAGTGTATTAATGTATCTCATGGATCGCGGCGGCGGTTCAGACCTGCTGCATTTTTTTAAAGAACTGATCAATAAAATACAAATACAACGCCGGCATGCGGAAACAACCACAGATCTGTATCGCCGTGAATATGTGACGCGTTTAAGTGAGTTGCGTGAAAAACGCGAAACTGCGCACGCAGAAGCAAAAAAGATTTACGACGAGGTCTATGCGGCTACTGATGGCGACGAAAATGAAAAATGGTCACAGGCGATTATGGAGGCCGATCCTAATGGGGTGGACAATCATTTTAATTTGGAAGAGGTTACATTGGAAATGACTTATAAAGAAATGGCCGATCATTTCAACAAGTCATCGTTTGTGATTGTCTATGCCTTGCTGGAGAACGAATTAAGGCGTTTGTGCGGGATATTGAAAACAGAATTTGGTAAACGGCTTTCTTTGCAGGATATCGAATCTAAAGACTACCTGCAATCCATGATCAACTATTTGGATAAGGTACTGGAGATCGAATTAAATGTTTGTCAACCTTATCTGACGAAGATCAAACAGGTGCAGTTCCTGCGTAATAAAATTATGCACGCCGCGGGCGAGTTTCCATTGAATGACCAGCCCCTGCTTGATCAGCTCATCAAAGACAGTCATGGCAATTTGTATCTGCAACACTACGAACCGCTCCCGTACCGCCTTTTAAAAATTAAAAAGGTGGAATATGTGTATCAGCAATATGACCTGTTGCTGGACTTTATCCATGAATTGTTATGGTGCCTGGACACTAAACTGCAGCATGCGCTGATCAGGGAAAAACTGTTGCTGCTGTTTCATTTCCTTGACGAGCAGGCGGATGTGGTTATCACTCAGTTAAAACCGGTGAAGAAAGGTCGGGAAGTTTCCTTCTCGGTCGTTAAAGGCAACGACACCATACTTGACGGAACATTGACTTTAACTACCGCAAAAAAGGATAGTTTGCACCTGAATAATCAATTGGCGGATCACTATTTGTTAGGGCGTCTAATGGCTTATCTGGATGAAAACCAGCAAAGCTTTTTCGATGATTTCCTGCAGCCATTCTATAAAATGAATCATCCCTTAAGGGCCGAATTGACTTGTTATCCTCATTAGAATATGGGGAGGATAGGTAAATGTCATTTGTCCATTCTACTTTTGATTTTGAAAAGTGAAAGGGATCGGCGTTATGGAAATGAAAAACGAGGCATTCTCGCTCCTCCGGATCAGGGAGTTAGACTTGGTGAACCTGCTGGAAAAGCTGGGGCACGAGCCGGCGGCGCGAAAGAAAAATGATACGGACTATTGGTATTTGTCACCCTTGCGGGATGAACGGACACCAAGCTTTCACATCGACCGTACTGCCAACGAATGGTACGATTTCGGATTGATGGCAGGCGGAAACCCGATTGACTTTTTACTGCGCTATCACGGATGTTCCATTGCTGCCTTATTGGAGCGTATGAACGTTTCTTTCTCCCCTCACCGGCTCTCCGCTTTTGAAACGGATTTGTTGAATGACAGGTTTGACAGGGATAGCAAATTAGTGGTCAAAGAAGTACGCCCGCTTTATGCTTATCCGCTCAAAAATTATCTCCATGAACGGTCTATACCTATTGTGGTCGCGGATGCTTATTGCAAGGAGTTGACCTATGATATTGGTGGCCGCTCGTATTACGGTATCGGCTTTCAAAATAACCTGGGCGGCTGGGAGATCCGCAACAAAAGTTTCAAGCAAAGCAGTGCGCCAAAAGATGTGACTTTTTTGTCTTATGGAGCAGGCTCTGCGCATGTCTTTGAGGGCTTTATGGACTTCCTTTCCTGGCAGGCGCTTCATCCCTATCAGGAACCGCGCTCGGTGGATTTTGTCGTGCTGAATGGTGCGGGTTTGTTTGACCGGGCGCTGTCTTTTCTGAAGCAGCACGAGCGGGTGCATCTATGGCTAGACAGGGATGTGACGGGTTTGGCTTATCGTGATTATGCCTTGTCTTTAGGCAATTGTTTTGTAGATGAAAGCGGCCTTTATGAAGAGTTTAAGGATTTGAATGACTGGCTGCGCTGTAAGGGTGAGATGCAAAAGCCGATTTTGCGCCTGGGTGGCGGTTTACGGCCAGCGGGCTGATTTTAGGTGTTTTGAGGCGGTCGTTAGACGGCTGGGAGATTGCCCGTTTTGCAATCGGCCAGATGTACAGTTGTTTAACAACAACTGCCGTTGGCCGCCCCCTCGGAACTCGGGGGCGCTGGACTGCCTGGCTTTGATGAGCAGTATAAGTTGTGTGATTGGAGTGTTAAATGATAGGGGCTGGAGGGTGTGATGAGTGAGGATAAGAAAACGGGGCGTTACCGGATCATTGGTTTACGGCTGAATGCGGCAGAGTTTGAAAAGCTGGAAACAGGCTGGAAAAACAGCACCATCAGCAAGCTGTCGGAATATGTGCGGCGGGTGTTGTTTGGCAAACGGATCACGGTCTATTCGCGGAATAAATCACTGGACGAACTGGTCGCTGAACTGGTGGTGTTGCGTCGGGAACTGAATGCCATCGGGGTAAACTTTAACCAAGCGGTGCATCGGCTGCATATGCTGGATCATGCGCCGCAAATGCAGGTTTGGGTGGAGCGTTTCGGGCGTGACCGCGACCGCTATTTTGAATTGTTCGGAGAAGTGGTTTTAAAAGTTAATTCGATCAGCGAACAGTGGTTGCAGTAGTCCATCCCAGCAAGTGTTTGCGCAATGCCTTGAACTATAACGAGGCCAAGGTTCGGGCGGGTGAAGCGGTTTGTTTAGAAGCCGGCTTTTACCCGATGGCGGCTGCTGATCTCAGCTTTCAGCAGAAGCTCAGGCGGCTGGAAATGCTGACGGAATTGAACCAGCGGACGACGGTGAACAGCCTGCATATTTCCCTGAATTTCCATCCTTCAGAGCAGTTTTCGGATGAGCGCTTAAAAGAACTGGCGGAAGAATTTTTAGACAGGATAGGCTTTACGGGGCAGCCTTATTTATTGTACCAGCATTTTGATGCGGGGCACCCGCATGTGCACCTGGTAACCACAAATATTAAAGCGGATGGTAAGGCGATTAACCTGAATAATATCGGCAAAGACCGGGCGCGGCCGGCCTGTGTTGCCATGGAAAAAGCCTATGGTTTGGTGTCTACAGCTGGTCAGAAAAATGATCTGACGGAACGTTTCAAACCGGTCAACGTGCAGCGGGCTTTGTATGGCAAAATGGAGACGAAGCGGGCAATGAATGGTATCATCAATGTGGTGGCGGGCAGCTATAATTTTACGTCGCTGGCGCAGTTGAATGCGGTGTTGGGTTTGTATAATATCGTAGCGGATACCGGTGGCGAGGGTTCGCGGGTGAACAGGTTTGAGGGTTTAGTTTTCCGGGTGCTGGATGCGTCGGGTAATAAGGTGGGTGTGCCGATCAAAGCGAGTGATTTTTATGAGAAGCCGACCTTAAAAAAATTGCGGGAAAAGTTTAAGAAAAACGAGTTGAAGCGCGACGGGTTAAAGAAAAACTTAAAGACAAAAATTGACCTGGCCCTGCTGGGTGGAGGTAAAAGTTTGGAGAAGCTGGTCGCGGAATTAAAAGGCGGGGCTGTTGATGTGGTGGTACGCCGGGGTAAGGATGGGGTGATCTATGGGATGACCTATGTAGACCATAAAAATAAAGTGGTATTTAACGGGAGCGAGTTGGGCAAGGCTTACAGCGCCAAAGCTGTTTTGGAACGCTGTCAAAACATAGGGGCCGGTGAGGAAAAAAAACAAAACGGGGAAGCGGAAAAGCTCGGGGTGGGCGGCTATGCAAACGCGGGAAAAGGGCGTGATCCTTCGCGGGAATTTGTGCCGGGTGATGGATCGGCTGCCGGTGGTCGGGGTTTGGCGGAGGTGTTGCTGGATGCAGGCGAGCTGCGCGAGGTGATGGACTGGGAACTGAAGCGGAAAAAGAAGAAAAAGAAAAGGCTGCGGCTGTCGCCGGGTTGATGATCAGGTAAAATTTCAGGGTAAAAGATAAGGTGTGTATTGCTCAGGTATGAGGGATGCTAGCTACTGCTTTGCTCTTTTTCAGCCGTCCGGGCTGGTGTGCAGGTGTGAATGATTTAGTGAGAACGATTAGAAAAATCCTGCTTCGGACAGGACTGGGAGGGGTTTGTCATGCAGACTGGAGAAAACGATCAGGCGATGCGCAAGATCCTCGATATGACGAGGCTGATCAGTATAGTGGTATTGCTGCTGCATTTTTATGTGGTGTGTTACGGGGCGTTCGCGGGCTGGCATTTGGTGTCGGCTTTGGGTGACCGCTTATTGGGGAATGTGGTGCGGACGGGGCTGTTCAGCAGCTTTATGAAGCCAAAGCTGATCGCGCTGGCCTTTCTGGTGATCGCGCTGATCGGCGTGAAAGGTAAAAAGGATGAAAAGCAGACGGGCAAGACAGCGGCCCTTTACTTAATAATCGGTCTCTTTTTTTTCTTCGCCAGCCAGCTGGTATTGCTGGTGAGGGCAAAAATGACCTTGGTGGCTGTGGCTTATATGGCTAGCTGTGGTTTGGGCTTTTTGCTGATCATGAGCGGCGGTACGATGCTGTCGAAGATCATCCGGGACAAGCTGAGCGGTGACATCTTTAACCGTGACCAGGAGACTTTCCCGCAGGAAGAACGGCTGCTGGAGAACGAGTTTTCGGTAAACCTGCCGGTAAAATATATACTCAAAGGCAAAGAGCGTCGCGGCTGGATCAATTTTATCAACCTGTTCCGGGCTTTGGTGGTGCTTGGTTCACCGGGCTCGGGTAAGAGTTACTTTATTATCCGGCATATCATCACCCAGCATATCCGCAAGGGTTTTGCCATGTTCGTCTATGACTTTAAAATGCCGGACCTGGCGGTCATCGCTTATAATACCTGGCTGAAATATCGTGACGGGTACAAGGTTCCCCCAAAATTCTACTCCATCAATTTTGATGATCTGTCACGGAGCAGCCGCTGCAACCCATTAGATCCCTCGGCGATGCTGGATCTGACGGATGCGGTGGAATCGGCGCGGACGATCCTGCTGGGCCTGAACCGCGAGTGGATCAAACGGCAGGGTGATTTTTTTGTTGAGTCGCCGATCAACTTTTTGACGGCGATCATCTGGTATCTGCGTAAATATAACGACGGAGAGTTTTGTACCCTGCCGCATGTGATCGAGTTGATGCAGGCGGATTATGACAGTCTGTTCACGTTGCTGAGTACGCAAAAAGAGATTGATGTGTTGATCAACCCTTTTATCAGTGCCTACAAACGTGATGCGGTGGAACAGTTGGAGGGGCAGATCGCTTCGGCGAAGATCACGATGGCACATATCGCTTCGCCGCAATTGTATTACGTGTTATCAGGTAATGAGTTCACGCTGGATATTAACAACCCCGCCGCACCCAAGATCGTTTGCATGGGTAACAACCCGCAGAAGATACAGATCTATGGCGCAGTGTTATCCCTGTTTACCAACCGTCTGCTGAAGATCATTAACCAAAAGGATAAGCTGAAATGCAGCTTGGTGTTTGATGAGTTCCCGACACTGACCACGGACATTATCCCCACGATCAGTACCGGGAGATCCAATCTGATCTCGACCTGTTTGGGTATCCAGGATGCCAGCCAGTTGCGTAAGGATTATGGCCGCGAGCAGGCGGATGTGATCATGAATATCGTAGGTAATATGGCGGTCGGGCAGGTATCGGGAGATACGGCCAAAGCGGTATCGGAAAAGATCGGACGGATCATGCAGGACCGGGAAAGCCTGTCCATCAACCGCAGTGATACCTCGATCAGCCGGTCAAAACAATTGGAAGCAGCCGTACCGGCTTCACGGATCTCGGCATTAAGTTCAGGAGAATTTGTCGGTATGGTGGCCGATAACCCGGATTGTAAAATTGAATTGAAAGCATTTCATTGTGAGATTGTCAATGACCATGCGGCGTTGAAAAAAGAAATTGATAGCTATGTGCCGCTGCCGGAGGTCATGAAGATCAATAATGCGATTGTGGAGCGGAATTATTTGGAGATCAAACAGGATATACGGGATATTATTGAGTTGGAAATGGAGCGGTTGCTGAGTGATCCGGCGTTGGCATATTTAATCATTAAAAAAGCAGGCTGATGAAAATTATCAACAATTTAAAAAAAATACAATAATGATATTTAAAATATCAGATTATTTTGATACTATTGGTATCAATTTGAATTATGTCCTATTGGGGTAGTAATGTCCGTTTTTTGCGTAAGCGTGCTGGATTAAGTCAGGATGCACTCGCCGGTACGTTATCAATGACCAGGGTGAAATTGAACGCACATGAAAATGGCAAGACAAGTAACCCGACGGTTAGTGACCTCGTTGCCGTGTCAAACCACTTTGCCGTTAGTATCGACAATTTGTTGAGACTGGATCTGGCGGGATTGACTGAAAAGGAATTAAATGATCTGGAAAGGCCGAAAGCAAACATGAGAGTGTTGGCGATATCTGTGGATGAGCAGAACGATGAATATATCGAATATGTTCCTGTCAAAGCAAAAGCGGGTTATACGACTGGTCACCGTGATCCGGATTATATCGCTGCTTTACCAAAATACCGATTCCCTGGATTGGCCAAGGGGAAAACGTTTCGCTTGTTTCCAACGACCGGAGATTCGATGGTACCGGTGCCGGAAGGCAGCGACGTCCTTGCGGCGTACGTAGCCGACTGGCAAGCCATAAAAGCTGAAACATTGTGTATTGTGATCATGCGGTCGGAACAAGATTTTGTGTTTAAGCAGGTCACCTTGATTGGTAAAGACCGCTTGCAGTTAAAATCTCTGAATGAACAATACGAGCCTTACCTGGTAAAATTGGAAGAGGTGTTGGAAATATGGGAGTTTGACCGCTATATCAGCCGGGTTGTTCCTTTGCAAAGGACAGAATTGGATGATATTAAATCACTGCTGTTGGATATGCGACGTGATTTAAAGAGGAACAAAAACTGACCGTAGCGCTCGATGTGACAACGGCAGTGTAGAGAAGTTAATAATTAATAAGTACGTTTGGCGCGGATTTCTTTAATTTAGAAGAAAAAGGCAGCCAGATCTGATCGATAAAACAATGGTGCAGAACACTGATTTTCGCAGGTATTTGACCTCGCTGAGCTATAGTGAGGAAGAAATCGCTGCGGGCTTGCTGGACGAAACGACATTTTCCTACACGGTTGATACGGAAGGCCGTTTGACCGTTAAATATATTTTTACACCTACTGCGAACGACATTTATCTGGAGCATCGTTCGTTATGGAACATGAACCGTGACAACGTCTTTATAGCCGTAACGGATCAGCAATCACACATTATCAATGTAAAGGAAAAACCAGATGCTGCACGCCCGTTAAAGAACGCAATATGCCTGCGGACTTTTGAGTATGGTGTGAACAGCCTTGGGTTTGAAGAAATCGTACCTTCTGAAATATCTAAACAATATATTGATTCAGCTTTCTTTTTTGATTTTGTTGCCAAGAACCAGCGTAAAGGACAAGAAGTAGATAAGGACTTGCTGCTTAATTTGCTACAATTAAAAAGCGACCTGATTAGTGACAGTAACGAGGAAATGATCCATTTACTCATTTTACGTTGCATCTTTATCAAATATCTGGAGGATCGCGGCATTTTTGAAACAGATTACCTGATCAACATCTTAAAATCTTTAGACGCAAAACAACTGGTTGCTGCGTTCAATGAGATCAAAAAGATCAACGGAGATGTTTTCAAATATGACAGCTTTAAGGTGACGGATATTAAACAAGAATATCTAAAACAACTTGCCCTGTTTTTTGAAACTGACTACCGGAGTGGTCAGCATTTTTTGTTCCCGTACCAATTCGACAGAATTCCTATCCAGTTGATCAGCCATGTTTATGAGGCATTCCTAAAAGATAACAGTAAAAAAAGAAAAGGTATTTATTATACGCCTTCATTCCTGGTGGACTTCATGTTGAACCAACTGTTTAACGGCGAAGACAACATCCCTTTGGCCGATGCCCGCTGCCTGGATGCCGCCGTTGGTTCCGGTGCTTTCCTGGTTGAATGTTTTAAAAGGATACAGGCATCTTTCGGCCGCCCCCTCTCATTCGATGAAAAAAAGAAGATATTGGAAACACAGCTTTTCGGTATCGACATTGATCAGAAGGCTTTGCAAATTACGGCATTTAGCCTTTACCTCGCTTTACTTGAAACTGAAGATCCTAATTTCATCAAAAATGAAATCATTCATGCCCACCCCATACTCCCAAGTTTGATCGGCTCAACGCTTATGAGCGCTAACGCGATCACGGACGAGGTTTTTAAAGGGCAGACATTCGATTATATCATATCAAACCCACCATGGGGTTCAGTTCCGAAAGTAGAAGACGCACAGGATGAACAGGAAATTAACAACATACTTAAAGAACGAAAAGCGATAGCGAACAAAGGCAAAGGCGACGGGATTTATGCGCACGTGGCAGATTTTGAGCGTTCACAGGCATTTCTTGTCCGTTTTCAGGAGTGGGCGGGGGCATCAACGCGTATTGCGGCGGTCGTTAAGAATTCGATTTTTTTGAACGACAATGCCAGGGATTTCCGTAGCTATCTGCTGGACACTTATGCACTGGAAAAATTCTTTGAGCTTTCTCATTATAACAAAATCCTGTTCAAGAAAAAGAATATCGGAGAGATTAAGGGACAGGCGGTCGAACTTGGCGCGAGTGAGCCTTGCGCTGTAGTTATTTTAAAGCAATTACCAGCTAACGCAAGTGAAATTTCCACAACCTACATCTCCCCCAAGTTATCAATATTTGCCGAAAATTTTAGCGTTATTCATTTTACTGCGCGTGATTGTTTTCAAATAGCACAGTCAAATCTTAAAAACCAGGACGCTTACTGGAAAATATTGGTTAATGGTGATTTGGATACATTCAAAGTCATCGAAAAGCTATCGTTACAGTGTGATTTAACCGTAGAAGCACGGGCTGGCTTTCAGCCCAAGGCTAATATGCTATCGCTTGGAGAGCCAGATTGGAAGCCCATCGCCGAACCAACCGATTTCAAACAGTTCGACGTTCTTAAAGCTGATAATTTACCCGTTTTTAATTGGAATCAGGGATTACATCGTCGTAGGGAATTTGATATATTCCAAGGAATACGGTTGGTTATCCCTGTTCGGCCTTTAAAATCAGATAAGTTTTTGTTTAGGGGCGCAATTGCTTATGACGATATCATTTATAAGCATAACATGATTACCATCAAGCTGAAAGATGGCAAAGATTACATTTCAGATTACCTTCCATATTTGGCAATTATTAATTCAAAACTCATTGGCTTTTTATTTTACCAATTGTCTATTCAATGGGGTAAAGGGGAGGGTAAACGCGATTCTATTCGAAACGTTGACCTCGAAAAACTGCCCTTAAAAAGAATATCTGATCCAACATTGGCGAAACAACTTTCAAATCTTGTATCAAAAATCCAAATAGCAATCCGAGGAGGACAAAATCCAATTATTGAAATCGATGAACTTGATGAACTCGTATTTGAACATTATGGTTTGCTGGATTACGAGCGCCAGGTAATTAAGGAATTCTACCAGATGAATGTTGACCGGGCAGATGCGCCTTTAAACAAAGTAACGGCGAGTGACCTGAATGTATATTTCAACGCTTTTGTCAAAGC
Organism: Mucilaginibacter yixingensis; assembly: GCF_041080815.1. Taxonomy (NCBI): domain Bacteria; kingdom Pseudomonadati; phylum Bacteroidota; class Sphingobacteriia; order Sphingobacteriales; family Sphingobacteriaceae; genus Mucilaginibacter; species Mucilaginibacter yixingensis. Next base: position 4,138,145 of record NZ_CP160205.1, read on the forward strand.
TTTTCAACTCGTTCTCGCCGAAGGCACAGTGCTGTCCGCAACTTACAATATATCAGGCAATATGGGTGCCTTGATCTGTATGCGTTTGTCGCAGCAAAATGAAGCAGAGCCATTCAGGCAGGGAGAAGATAAGCACATAATCAATTTCGTTAAAAGCGGCCAATTAAATAAAGCTGAAGCCCTGAAGATTTTAGAGGAGGAAAAGGTCAAAATCTACGATAAAGAACATATTTATTTGATTAAAAGCAATCAATTCAAGGATTGGACGCCAAGGCAAGCGGTAGTAGACGCCCGTGAAGAGATTCAGCAATATATAAAACACCTAGCCTGAGCAAATGGATAATCCAGCGGTATTCCTTAAGGCCAATCTTGGCTTATTTGGCTTCCAGTCGAAGCAGGAACTGATCGAGCAGGTGTTTTTGCAATCACTGATTGAGAGCTATGGTCGTGTCCTTCAAACCGTTGCCAACGAGAACGATATTCGTGACCGTTTTATAAAGGATATTTATACTACTCCCTCAAAACTTCGGGATTGGCTGCAGCAAAGTCTGATGTACCTGGACTGGGAAAACTGGAAATTTACTGCCGGAATGACTCTGGCCAGGGCGGACATCTCGTTTAAACTTACCGGTTGCGAATTCATCATTGAATGTAAACGTTTGAAAAGTGCAGATAAGGCTTACATCGATGAAGGCCTGGAACGTTTCCGAACATTACATTACGCGCAGGGTCATGAATTCGCCGGAATGATCGGTTTTGTTATCAATAACAACACCAGCCCTATTATGACCGGCCTACAGACAAAGGTTAACGGTCATTATGCTACAACTACTCCTTTTAGTTCTTCTACATTTTCGAACTGGACGAATAGCTTTCTTAGTTCGCACGTACGTACAGATGCCTCCAGTATAAATGTTTACCATCTCTTTTTTGAGTTCAATGGTGTCGCGGAGGACTTGCTGGCTTAATTTTCAGTGCTCGTTTTTACGCCGGAACTCATCTTCCCAGCATTCAAACTTGATGAGATCGGCTCTTCCCAAAATACTGTAAAATAGAAATTCCGGTAAGGAGTTGGCTAATTTAGGGCCGGGTCCTTTTAGCATGCTATCATATATTTTCCGCCGTTCATAGAAGGAAAGTAAATAGGTATAATCCTTAACCTGGGCTTCAGCTGAAGCAGCTTTATCATCGGGATGTTTAAGATAGTACTGACGATTGGCAGCGCCGACAGCGGATGTTCTTAAAAGGTGTGAAATAAAGGCCAGCCAATTTTGATGCATAGGTGACTTAGCAGCCGTGGTTAAATTGTTAAGCAGCCGGATATAAAGGATGGAACCAATATCTACACTTATCGGCAGATAAGTAGTAGTAACCGCCAAAGCACCTACCTCGAAAAATGCGTTCGCGATAGTGTCAATTGTCCCATAAGTAGGCGCTGTACTGCAGGCGGAAAGAAAAACGAGCGGCGCAGCTATTTTTAATTCGACAACCAAATCACCGGTGAGTTTTTCCCTTCCAATGTATAGCACCGATGATTTGGTTGCCGCATCGTATCCACCATGACTGTCAATAATCAACAGATGCGGCCGACATTCTTCTACCGCAGCTTTTAGTGCACTTATAGTAAGGCATTCTCTGATTACCACGCCATTCTTCTCACTGACCTTTCGTACACCTGGGTACCATCTTTGAAATGCAGCCTCGTCACTGCCAAACACAACCAATGTTTTTGTAAGAATGTCTGGCGGGATGGTATATCGCCATTGCTCGTGACTGACGAAATTTGCCATCAATCCGTGCAGCCCAGTTTCAGGAAGACGGCAAATATCATGTGTGAAGCAGAATGGAACTCCATCAATATCAGTCCATTCAATCGGCAGATCGCTGATTGCGACAATCTGCCGGTTCTCTTCGCGCAGCTTCTCCATAAGGTCTGCCGAAAGAATTCTTCTACGGAGTTGCTGACCGAAGGATTGAATAGTTTTTAAAACCTTACCACGATTTCCGGGTGCTGTAAGCCTTCCTGCGGCTTCGCTGCGAAAAAAAGATAAAGCACGGTACATCGTCTTGCCCTGGGCTGGGAGGCGGACGACAGGAGAAGTAAGGAATGAGCTGTGCAGGAATGCAATATCGTCCAGGAATTGTGTTTTTAATCCGATCAGCTTAGAATTGAAGAGAAGTGCTTGAGCTGATTTAGGGGCTTTACCCTGGTGAATGTAATTTTCGGTCTGCTCAAAATCCAAGTCGGACAGGTATTCTTTAATTTCGGAGCTTGTAGTCTCATGGAGAAAAGCTTTAACATCGGGGTTTTGAAAAGGCAGCACCAGAATCAATGTACTCAAAAATGGCTCAATTTCGTGAACCGGATTGATCAGCTTTTCCTCAAAACAAGTCTCCGCAAAAAAATCAATTTTATCGGCTTGTTCGACTATTTGTTGTTGCCGGATAAAGCTTTTGGGTTCAGCATGTGCCTGCTTTGGCGCTTCAGTGTTCGAAATTATTTCCTTTTCAGTGATTGTGTCTGTTTCCTCATGAATGGAGTAATCGAAATTCCCGGTAATCGTATTTGCGATGCGGTAGTTGGATTGTGCTGGAACGAAAACGGGAAAATCGTAAAAGCCACTCCAGCCAATCGCTGCTTCTGGCGCTAAATACCGGGAAACTACGCCCATTAACTTAAATAATTCTTGCTGCCCTTCGTAAAGCAAACGCAGGAAGTGGCCAGTGCCGCTTACCTGATTGGGCAGCACAATTTCATCGTCCTTGGTACCATTAAAACAGTAATGAAACCGAAGGGCACAGTGTGAAGCGGTCAACTGTTTGATGATATCCCCAATTATGGTCGATTTCATGTCAACGAAAAATAAATAGGGTCTGTTTTTCGGCATAAAATCGAGGTACTCATTCAGGTTAACGCTGTACTTAACATGAAACCTGTACGGATCGTCCAATCCATTGCGCTGAACCAATTCGTAAAAACTGAGCGATTCACTTATTTGTAACAGATCTTTTGGTACAAAACTTAGAAAACGGATAATGTGATTTTGAAATTCCAATGGGGGAAGAAAGGAATATAATTTTGGTTGCTCATCCATCACCAGGACATAATTAATCGCACTTCTCTGACCAAATCTGTATTGCAGTCGGTCATGCATTTCAAAAGCATCCATAATGATAAAATTTAAGATTAGAAATATACGACTTTACAGAGATTGCCTAAAGCAAATCAATTCTGAATCTTTAACTTGCAGTGATAGGTGTTACCATTAACTAAGCTAAACTTTAAAACATGTCACAATCTGTAGAAGAAAGAGCCCTAATTGGGCATAATCATCGAGGTCATATCATCGATGCTTGCAGCTGGCTCGAAAAACATATCGAAGTTTTTATATTGGATTTTTTTGTTGGAGAGCGTGGCGTGCGCTGGGACATGATGCGGGAAATTTTGCTGGACCGTTTTCATTTTGACGGCAAGATCGCCACCATGGAGGTATTGGTCAAAAAATCAGCTGGTTCCCAGTTTAAAAAACAGTATGGCAAGCTCTTTGGTGAATTAAGATATATCAAAGATCAACGAAATTTTTTTGCGCATTATGTACAAATCGCTCGATTAGACACCGATGATATTTCTTTGATATCGCTGCGTGATGGCACAAAAACGCTAAACTACACAGAAAAGGAACTGAGGGAATTGTTTGAAAGAATCCTTAGATGTTCGAATGAGGTGGTTGAACTCAGTAAAAATGTCAAGGAATTTTTACCTTAACAACTGCTAGGTGCCCTTTTCAAACTTTCCGAATTTCAGCGTTCAAAATGAATGTTTTTGATAAAGTCTTTTACAATTCGTATCTTGTAATTGGTAAGAGCAAGCTAAAAACCGTTAACAAAACCGTTAACAAAAAGAAAAAGCCTATTACGAAATTTCGTAACAGGCTCATCTTCAAGTAGCGGGGAGCAGGATCGAACTGCCGACCTTAGGGTTATGAATCCTACGCTCTAACCATCTGAGCTACCCCGCCGTTTTGCATTATTTTATTTGCCTTTGCAGACAACCTCCCTTGTAAAAAGGTTTGCAAATATAGTAGAAAATACTTTTCTTTAGAAAAAATGTTAATTATTTTGTGCCATTAATGGCCTGCCAGTGTATAAACCCCTGATTATGTCCGAGAAAAAAAAATTTAATATCGAGTATGAGATCAAATCGTCTCCACGTATACTCTACAGCTTTTTAAGCGAGCCCAACGGACTGACACAGTGGTTTGCTGATGATGTTTCTGTGCGCGATCAGGTATATACCTTTACCTGGGATGATGAACAGCAGAGAGCCCGCCTGCTGATGATGAAAGAAAACAAACTGGTACGCTTTAAATGGCTGGACGACGACCCGAACAGCTACTTCGAGATGGAAATTCTACAAGATGAACTAACCAACGATGTTGCCCTTGGCATTACAGATTTTGCCCCCGAAGATGCCATTGCCGACCGCCGGCTGATCTGGGACAACTCTATTGATTACCTGATTAGCGTGCTGGGTGCATAACCTGATATTAACCTAACCAATAAAGTTATCGAGCTACCTTTTAACCAGGCATTTTGCGAGCTTTTGGAGTATCATCTCTCCGCAGCATTAAAAAATCTGGCTGATATTCGCTATAAACATTTTTGGTGCGACGGCATAAGCATGCCTGATGAGCATTTATTATCGCCTGCTGTGGTTGCTGCTGAAAAAGCAATAGCAACCACAGCCTGGCTTGGCTCTACCGGGCAAGACGTATACCAGATGATTATTGTACTCGGCCCCATATCGCTTCAGCGCTATCTTAAGGGCGAGAGTATAACCGGTTGCCTCCCCAATGCCAGCGAGCCCTCAACATGGGTTAACATGGATACAGATGCCCGTAAAATCAGCATTTTACTACAATAAAATACTTCTGCACCAGTTTATGTAAATGGTTCAATCTGCACGCATTCTGAATAGGGGTTTAATTTCTAAATTTGCAGCGTGAAAAAAATACACCTTCTTTTACTCAGGGCATTTATCAGGCCATTTGTAGTTACGTTCCTCATTGTGATGTTCGTGCTGCTAATGCTATTCCTTTTCAAGTATATTGATGACCTGATAGGCAAAGGCTTTGAGTGGTACACCATCCTGCAGCTGATGTTGTATGCCTCGGCTACCAACGTGGCCATGGCGCTGCCGCTATCGGTATTATTGTCGTCAATCATGACCTATGGCGCCCTGGGTGAGAATTATGAGCTGGTGGCCATTAAATCGGCCGGTATATCACTGTCGCGTGCGCTGTACCCCATGGTTATTGTAGTGTTTTTCCTGAGTGTTGCCGCATTCTTCTTTTCAGAATATATGCTGCCGGTAGCCAATCTCAAATACTACTCGCTGCTGTATGATGCCCGCAAGCAAAAAGCATCGTTCCTGATCTCTGAAGGTATTTTTAACAACAGTATTCCCGGCTATTCTATCCGCGTAAAACACAAAGACAAAGACGGTGCTACCCTGCATGATCTGATGATCTACTCGCGCGCCTCGCTGCAGGATAATAACATGGCCGTTACCTTTGCTAAAGAAGGCGTGATGTTTCGCGCTGGCGACAACCTGATTATCCGCCTGCGTGATGGTGTGCGTTATGAAGAATCTGCCGGTCGAAATAATGCCAGCGATCAACGCCAAACGCTGCAGCGCATCCGGTTTAAAGAGCGTATTCAAAAGTTTGACCTTTCCAGCTTTAACCTACAGCGTACAAACGAGGATGAGTTTAGAGGCGCTTTTCAGATGATGAACCTGAAGCAATTGAACGGTTTCCGCGATTCATCCAACAAACTGGTAAACCTGGGCCTGGAAAGAAACTTCTCGCTCATTACGCCCTACATGAAATACTTCCAGTTTCCGCATAAATCAAAAACGGTGAAGAAGTATTTGCCCGGCGATTTGAATTATATCAAAAAACAACCGCGCGACGCACAGCTGGTAGCCATGAACAACGCGTTGAATGAGGCCAAAAGCGTAGGCGAACAAGTAAAACTGCGGGCCACCCGCTTTGAAGAACTAAATCACGAAGTGCGCCGCAGCCGTGTAGAATACGAGAAGAAGTTTACCCTCTCCGCTGCCTGTATAGCCCTGTTTCTGATTGGTGCGCCGCTGGGTGCCATCATCCGCAAGGGTGGCCTGGGGTTGCCTGTGGTGGTGTCAATCATCTTCTTCCTGATCTATTATATCATATCAACCATTGGCGAAAAGTCTGTAAAAGATGGCGATTGGACGCCGCTGTTTGGTATGTGGATGCCCATCGGGGTGCTCACACCTATAGGACTATTCCTGTCGTACAAAGCAGCAAATGATTCGGTGCTGTTTGATATCGAACTTTATAAACGCTTCTTTAAAAATCTAGGCTCTATATTTAAGCGTAAAGAATTACCGCAATAAAGCTGCGTAACTTATTTGTTAGCCTTAGGGCTACACCACTGCAAGATGTTATATTGGTACAGATTAAAGGCCACTCCCACGGTCGTCTTTATAAACCGATATAACATTTTGCTTTTATGATGAAATTAAGCACATGGCTTGGGCTTTGCCTGCTTTTTACAATGCGCGCTTCGGCACAGCAGGTACTGGAAACCGGCGGCCGTAAAATGCCGGATGAGTGGATTGATAAAGACACGCACCACAAAGTCATCCGCCTAACGCGGCTGGAGGGCAGCAACTCCAGCTTTTACTTCCATAACAACCCGTTCATCAAAACTGCCGGCGGCACCGAGATGGCGTTCTTTAACACCCAAAACAAAAGCACGCAGATCTATACCCTTAACCTTAAAACTTTTAAAACCCGGCAGATCACTAACATCAGGCTGCGCACACCGCAGGAAGTGAAAGACAACCTAGTACTGCTGGACCGCGAGCGTAACGGGCACAATGGCGAAGCCATAGGCACAAAAACCCATAATCTCTATTACCAGGTGCTTGACAGTGTTTTTGTGGTTAACATGGATACCCGCAAAACCAAACTCTTCTATGTTTTCCCTGCGGATTTTAAGGGCGCCATATTTACCCTTAATGCCAATGAAACTCAACTGGGTGGTTTATGCAGCCCCAAAGGCGACTCGATTGCCATGCATTACCCAGATGGCGCAGGCAACGTATTATTTAAAGCGCACGTGCCGCACACCTTGTTTACTATTGATATTGCCACCAAAAAGCTCACCAAACTACGCACAGAGAACAACTACCTCAACCACATTCAGTTCTCGCCTACCGAGCCTAATTTACTGATGTTCTGTCACGAAGGGCCATGGCAATTGGTAGACCGCATTTGGGTCATCGATACTAAAACCGTCCAGGTAAAACTAATGCACAAACGCACCATGGACGATGAAATAGCCGGACATGAGTGGTTTGGCCCCGATGGTAAAACCATTTGGTTTGACCTGCAGATGCCGCGCGCCAAAAACTTTTTTGTAGGCGGAAGCAATGTAGAAACACTGGCCGAAAAGCGATATAGCCTAACACGCGATGAATGGTCCATCCATTTCAACATCTCAGCAGATCAGAAACTATTTGCAGGCGATGGCGGGAATGAAGCCCAGGTAGCCCAGGCTAAAGACGGCCGCTGGATCTATCTCTTCACCCCTAACGGCGATCATTTCGATGCCGAGCGACTGGTAAACATGAAGAATCACATCTACTCAAAAAGCGCCCCGGTTAATGGCGTATCAGGACTGGAACCCAACGTTCGGTTTAGTCCGGATGGCAAATGGGTAATTTTCCGCGCTAATTTTGAAGGCAGCACACAGGTGTATGCTGCAGAAGTAGCGAAAGCGAGATAGCCTTATATTTAAGCCAGCATGCTAATATAAGTCGTCATTGCGAGGAACGAAGCAATCTCTGTACAGGACCCTCGAACATGTTAATCCGATTTGCATGCGCAGAGATTGCTTCGTGCCTCGCAATGACGCGGTGGACTAATACCCCTACCCTACATGATCCATCATCAACGGATTAGGATAATTATCAGCCTGATCCTGCATTGGCAAGTCAAGGCACATAAAATCTTTTTCTATCAGCAGGTATAAATCGCTGCTGTTGCTTTCAAAACCTACACGGTCGGTTTGGGTCCACTCGTCGGCCATGTGGCTAGGCATGTAAAAGGTAATGCAGTTGTTCCGCATATCGGCGCGCAGATCATCATCTCCGCTCACTTTTAAAGAGTAGGTTAGCTGTGTTAGGCCAAAGCTGGTACTATCATCAATATAACCTTCGGCGGCAAAGCGCTCCACCTCAGAACGTGTGAGACGGTAACGTAAAGAATTTCCTTTGATGCGAATTTTCATAGCGTTAGTTTATTTATTGATTACTCAGGGCCGTTACCTGGCCTATAATAATAATAGAAGGATAGGTTAAACCTTGCTCCTCTGCCAGTTGAGGCAACTTGCCAATTGGCCCTTTAACAGATTTTTGGTGCGGCAGCGATGCATGCTGAATAATAGCAGCCGGCATATCACCCTTGCCCGCCTCTACATAAGTCTGCGCTATTAACGGCAGCTGTTTCATACCCATATATATAACTACAGTGGCATTGCTTTGCATAGCCAGGCGCAGGTCTTTTGGCAGGGCGCCGTCCTTCTTGGTACCGGTTACCACCCAGATGCCTTCGCTCAGTGCACGGTGTGTTAAGGGGATATCTTCAAAGCCAGAGGCCTGCATACTGGTAATTCCAGGAATAAATTGGGTTTCTATGCCTAAACTTCTTGCAAAAAGCACTTCTTCAAAGCCTCTTCCAAAGATAAATGGATCTCCGCCTTTTAAACGCACCACATTTCCTTTAGTAAAAGCATAATGCTTTATTAATTCGTGTATACTTTCCTGTGGCGTATAATCACGGTAAGGCTGTTTACCTACATATACTTTTTCGCAATCCGGGCGCGTAAAATCAAGTAACTCTTTGTTAGCCAGGTTATCATACAGCACAACGTCGGCCTCCTGAAGGGCTTTATACCCCTTCAAAGTCAGCAATTCCGGGTCTCCGGGGCCTGCACCTAGCACAATTAATCGGGGTTTTATAACTTTTTCGCTCATATTTTGTTAAAAATCACAACAAACAATCAGAATTACCAAGCATTTATCCAAAAATACGTCTATAAATATGATTTACATCATAAAATTTTGATAAAAAACATCATTTTTGATCCATAAATATTGCAACAATCATAAAAATCACACAAAAACAAGTTTTTTTTGTCCAAAAATTATGATGATTGGTACATAAATTAGTAATATTGTCTAAACGAAATGCAAATCGGTCGCAAATTGATGAGCTTTCGCAGTTTAAGATTGCTTTAACACTTTAAAAAATAGAATATGTCTAAACCAACCATCGTAGTAGTTGGCAATGGCATGGTAGGTTACAAGTTTTGCGAGAAACTCATAGCCCGGTCATCAGCCTTTCAGATCATAGTTTTTGGCGAAGAACCCCGCCGCGCTTATGATCGCGTTCACCTGAGTGAATACTTTGCCGGCAAAACCGCCGAAGACCTTTCTATGTCGCCTGCCGACTGGTATGCCGAGAACAACATCAACCTTTACCTTGATGATCCGGTTCAGGAAATTGACCGCCACAATAAAACCATCCACTCTTTAAAAGGTGTTACCATAAAGTACGATTACCTGGTACTGGCCACCGGCTCATCTGCCTTTGTGCCCGATGTTCCAGGAATTAACAAAGATGGTGTTTTTGTTTATCGTACCATCGAAGATTTAGATCTGATTAAAGCATATGCTGCAAACGCCAAAAGCGGCGCCGTTATGGGCGGCGGTCTTTTAGGCCTTGAAGCCGCAAAAGCACTGATAGATCTGGGCATTCAAGAAACCCACGTTATAGAATTTGCGCCACGCCTGATGCCGCGCCAGATTGATACTGCAGGCAGCGCTATGCTGCAAGCCAAACTGGAGCAACTGGGCTTGCGTATCCATTTAAATAAAAGCACTGCATCTATAGACGGCGACCACAAAGTTGAATCACTGCGATTTAATGATGACAGCGCTCTACCAACAGACATGCTGGTTATCTCGGCCGGTATCCGTCCGCGCGATGAGTTGGCCCGCCTGGCCGGCCTGCATGTAGGCACCCGCGGTGGTATCCTGGTGAACGACTTTATGCAAACCAGCGATGAAACCATTTTTGCCATTGGCGAATGCGCCCTGCACGAAGGCATGATTTACGGACTGGTTGCCCCAGGCTATGAAATGGCCGACGTGGTGGTTAACCAGATTGCCGGCGGCGAAAAATCATTCAAAGGCTTTGACATGAGCACCAAGCTAAAACTGATTGGTGTAGATGTAGCCAGCTTTGGCGATGCCTTTATTAGCGAGCCTGCCTGCCGTACCATTGTTTTTGAAGACACCCACAAGGGCATCTACAAACGCATCAACATCAGCACTGATGGCAAATTACTTTTAGGCGGCATCTTAATTGGCGATGCAGACGCTTACAACATGCTACTGCAAACCGTTAACAACAAACTTGCCCTGCCACCAAACCCTGAAGATATGATTCTGGGATCTCGCGGCGGCGAGCAAAGCGAAGGTGCCGGTGTAATGAGCCTACCCGAAGATGCTTTGATCTGCTCATGCGAGGCCGTTACCAAAGGTGGCATTTGCGATGCCGTGAACGACGGAGCTTGCAGCCTGGATGATGTAAAGAAATGCACCAAAGCCGGAACCGGCTGCGGCGGCTGCGTACCGATGGTAAAAGACCTGATTGCAGGCACCCTGAAAGCCAACGGACAGTACGTTAAAAACGTAATCTGCGAGCACTTTGATTACTCTCGTCAGGAATTATATGACCTGATCAAGATCAACAATATTAAAAACTACGATCTGGCATTGGACCACTTTGGTCGCGGTGATGGTTGCGAAACCTGTAAGCCACTGGTAGCCAGCATTATGTCAAGCTTATGGAATGACGTTATTGTAAAACAAGACACCATTCAGGATAGCAACGACCGCTTCCTGGCCAACATCCAGAAAGGTGGCACCTACTCGGTAGTACCACGCATCCCAGGCGGCGAGATCACTCCAGAGAAACTGATTGTTATTGGCCAGGTTGCACAGAAATACGGCTTGTACACCAAAATTACCGGCGGTCAGCGCATCGATTTATTCGGCGCACACATGAACGATTTGCCGGAAATCTGGGAAGAACTAATCAATGCAGGCTTCGAAAGCGGACACGCTTACGGCAAAGCATTGCGTACCGTAAAAAGCTGTGTAGGCAGCACCTGGTGTCGCTTTGGCTTACACGATAGCGTATCATTCGCCATCGAAATTGAAGAACGTTACAAAGGCATCCGCGCACCACACAAATTAAAAGGCGGCGTGAGCGGTTGTATCCGCGAGTGCGCCGAAGCACAAGGCAAAGACTTTGGCATTATTGCTACCGAAAAAGGCTGGAACCTGTACATCTGCGGTAACGGCGGCTCAAAACCACAGCACGCCCAGTTACTGGCTGCCGATATTGACGACAAAACACTGATCAAATACCTCGACAGATTCCTGATGTTCTACATCAAAACTGCCGATCCACTTACCCGTACCGCCACATGGCTGAACAAAATGGAAGGCGGCATGAGCTATCTGAAAAATGTGATCCTTAACGACAGTTTAGGTATCAACGCCCAACTGGAAGAGGAAATGCAATTACTGGTAGACACCTTCCATTGCGAGTGGAAAGAGGTAGTAAATAACCCTGAGCTACGCAAACGCTTCCAGCATTTTGTAAACGCGCCAGCCGAGAAAGACCCTAACGTGAAATTCGAGGGAATGCGCGATCAGATAAAAGCAACCTGGTAAGCTTAAGTACAATCACCAGAAAATACAATTAACAGTAAAAGATAACCACTCCAGGCGCTACCCGGCGCCTGGACCAAAACATACAACTATGCAAGTAGTAGAAGCAATTGAATGGACCTTAGCTTGTTACAGCGACGATATTCCAGAAAACGGCGGTGCCTGCGTAAAATTAGGCGATGAGCAAATAGCTGTGTTTAATTTTAACCGTCGTGGCGAGTGGTATGCTACACAAAATCTTTGCCCGCACAAGCAGCAGATGGTACTGTCCCGGGGCATGATCGGTAGTTCAGGTGAGGCTTGCGAGCCTAAAGTTGCCTGCCCTTTCCACAAAAAGACATTCTCCTTACTGAGCGGAGAGTGCCTGAGTGGAGAGGACTACCAGATCAAAACCTATCCCATCAAGGTTGAAGATGGGAAGGTTTACATTGGCATTGTTTAATCAATTGATTGCACCAGCGCCGCAAGAGCATCGGCATTAATAATGGCAATGCTCTTGCCCGCAACCGCAATCATACGGTCATTTACCAGCTCGTTTATCACCCTAAAGACCGTTTCATAAGTAGCACCGGCAAATGATGCAAGATCCTGCCGGCTCAGCACAATGTTAATAAACCCATCAGCGGTTACCCCAAACTGATCGCGCAGCTTTAGCAACGCATCAGCTACACGGCCCTTTACGGGCATATGGGCTAAATCGCGCATCCGGCGCTCTGCAGTACGCAGCTCGCTGGCAAAAAAGTTTACCAATTGAAAAGTCAACTCGCTGTTTACACGCAGCGTGCTTTCAAAAAACTTCATATCTACATAGCAAACCACTGCGGGTTCTAATGCTATGGCCGAGATAGGATAGTTAAGATTTGAACCAATACCACGATGTCCCAATATAGCGCCATCCCTCGCAAAACGCAAAATAAGTTCTTTATCAGCGTCCCATTGCTTGGTTACCTTAATATTACCGTTATAAACAAAGTAAATACCGGTCACAGGGTCACCTTCTTTAAAAAGAACCTCCCCTTTTTTCAATTTAATATTGATTTTATTGCCACAAATGGCCGGACGCCACTCTTCCAGGCAGTTTTTACACATAAAACATGTGTTTGTATCGCAAAGCGAAGTATTTTTCTTGGTTTTCAATGATTTTTATCCCGTTTGTTTAATGAGTACAAGAACTTTGACACAAATTAATAGATTTTGATTGTATTTTTTAATGATTTATTATCAATTTCTACAAACTTTCATGACCAACACAATGATTTTACGAAGAAATCAAACAATCAAATTCAATTCAAATCAAAAAATCACCAAAAAACCTAAAAATAAGATTGAAAATTTCTCATTTTTCATATCATTTACAATTTATGTTTTGAATTTTTATCAAAAAATTATGTTTTAGCTGACAACCATCACAAAAATTAGGCAAAAACAACAAAATGTTAGCGATTTTTTATTAAAAGCGATATATTTATAAAAATCGAGCTCGGTAAATGATCACTTTTTTAACAAAACAATCATCAATGCAGAAAAATTAGAAAAGATATCAAAAAAAAGCCCCGCCAAGGAGGTCGCAGTCCAAGGCAGGGTAAACAGTTTTCAATCGCTTTAACAAATTAAAAAACTTGCCAAATGTACAAAATTGTATTTAAACAATACACGGTTGTCCTACTTGCCTTTTGCCTCTCGCTAAGTGCGTTGACTGCCAAAGCCCAGCTTACGCTGAGCGGTCAGTTAAGGCCCCGCACAGAACTACGCGACGGCTATGGCACCCTGGAAACCGACGGCAGCAAAAATGCTGCTTTTATATCTCAACGAACGCGTTTAACACTCAATTATCGCTCTAATCGCCTCATTTTTCAAACCACTGTACAAGATGTTCGCTTGTGGGGACAAGATGCCTCAACCATTACTGTAACCGATGGTTCACGTTTGGGCATCCACGAAGCCTGGGCAGAAATTATCTTATCTAACAAAAAAGATACATCATTTAAAGTATCTCCGCTGGATTACTTCGCCATCAAAATTGGTCGCCAGGAGATTTCTTATGATGACGAACGCCTGCTGGGCGGACTGGACTGGACCCAACAAGGCCGCCGCCACGATGCCATTGTACTGAAAGCCCTGCAAAGCGGCTGGCAATTTGATCTGGGTGCCGCCTTTAACCAAAATAGCGATGCTATTAATTATAACGGCACTTATTACACCCCGGCCAACGTTCCTGCTACTGTTAAAGACAGCAACGGCAACCTGGTTAACACCCCTGCCGGTATGATTCCGCTCACCAACGCTTCGGGTAACAGCTCAAAAACCGGCAGCCTGGCACTGCTGAATCCACCAAGCACTAACGGACTGAACCAGAACTACAAAGCTCTGCAGTACCTATACCTTGCAAAGAAATTGAACAAAACCAAGGTATCTGCCCTGTTCCTGACAGATCAGTTTGGCAAATACAAGCTGGATTCTGTTAAAAACACCGCTGGTACAGATGTAGGTTACGTTTACGGCTACCGCTTTAACCAACCAGGTGTTAACCTGCGCTATACAACAGGTTTATTAATTAACCCTGTACTGGGCAGCAAAAACGAGTGGGCATTTACCGGTGGCTATTACCACCAGGGCGGCCATGACAAAGATGGTTTAAGCCTGAATGCCTATATGTTCACCCTATCGGCGGCTTATGCTCCCGGAAAAGTAGGTGTTACAGCAGGTTGGGATTACATGTCAGGCAATGATGTCTTTTCAGGATCTACTCAAAGCCATCGCTTTGACCCGCTTTACGGTACACCGCACAAATTTTGGGGATATATGGATTATTTCTACGTAGCCAGCGGTTCGCCGATTGGTGGCTTGAGCAATCCGTACCTGAAACTAAAATATACATCAGCCAACAAACGCTTTACTACCGAACTGGCCGACCATTACTTCATGCTGGCCGGCGAGCAGAAAGACGTTACAGGCGCCCCTGTAAGCAAATACCTGGGCACCGAATTGGATCTGACTACTGGTTACAAGCTTAACAAAGTTACGCAGGCAACGCTGGGTGTATCATACATGGCAGCCACCCGCAGCATGGAGTATGCTAAAAGCATTACCCCAGGCACTGCCAAGTTAAACCCGGTATGGGCTTATTTACAAATTAACATTACTCCTCAATTTTTATAACAATCACCTCTTCCCCCGCCCTCTCATTTGAGAGGGTTTGGGAGGGGTTAAAATTTGAATAAGATGGAAAAGCAACTCACCAAACTCAACATATTCTCGGGCAAGGGAATACAAATGCGAACGTTTCATATCACGTGGCTGATGTTCTTCGTGTGTTTCTTTGGCTGGTTCGGCCTCGCTCCGCTGATGCCTACTATCCGCGCCGAATTGCACCTGACCAAGGGACAAATTGGCAATATCATGATCGCCTCTGTGGGTTCTACTATCCTGGCTCGCCTCATCATCGGTAAACTGTGTGATTTGTGGGGACCGCGTAAAACAGCTATCCGTCTGTTGCTGGTTGGCTCGTTGCCGGTATTCTTTGTAGGCTTGGCGCATAGCTATGCCACCTTCCTGATGTTCAGGTTAGCTATCGGCGTTATCGGTGCATCTTTCGTTATCACCCAGTTCCATACTTCTATGATGTTTGCGCCTAATATTAAAGGTACTGCCAACGCTGTAACCGGCGGTTGGGGTAACCTGGGCGGTGGTGTAACCAATATGGTAATGCCATTAATTTTTGCAGCCATTGTAGGTTTTGGCTACACACCTGCAGAAGCATGGAGATATGCGATGATTGTTCCGGGTGTGATGATGCTGCTGGTTGCCTTTTTATACTACAAGTTTACTAAGGACACTCCTGACGGCAACTTTGATGAGATTGGTCGCAAAAATGAGTCAACCAAAACTGATTGGTCAATTCTGGCCGACTGGCGCATCTGGGCCCTTACACTGGCCTACGCCATGTGTTTCGGTATGGAAGTAACTTTTGACAACGTTGCCTCGCTGCACTTTGTAGATAATTTCCACCTGTCACAAGGTCGTGCCGGTTTCTGGGCAGGCATCTTCGGGTCAATGAACCTGTTTGCACGTGCACTAGGCGGTATCGTATCAGACAAAGTGGGTAAAAAACACGGTATGCGCGGCAAAGGCCTGTTACTGGCCGGTGTGCTGTTACTGGAAGGCTGCGGGCTGATCTTGTTTGCTCAAGCCGGTTCATTAATGGTAGCCATTATTTCAATGCTAACTTTCGCGCTGTTCCTTAAAATGTCTAACGGTGCTACTTACGGCATTGTGCCTTTTGTAAACCAGAAAAATGTAGGCCTGGTAAGCGGCATTGTTGGTGCGGGCGGTAACCTGGGCGGCATGCTGTTTGGCTTCCTGTTCAAATCAAGCACCATTACTTATGTACAGGCCTTCACTTACATCGGCTATACGGTTATCGCGGTATCATTAATTGTATTGATCACCCGTTTCCGTAAACAAACAGCCGAAGAAACCGAAAGTAAAACTGCGTTAGCAACTGCTTAATATTAAACAATACAGATCATGTCATCCTCTGCCAAACATAACGAAACTTACACCTCAACCTGCTGCTATTGCGGCGTGGGTTGCGGCGTGGTAGTGAAGAAGGAAAAAAATGGCTCCATCAGCGTTGAGGGTGATAAAAACTACCCGGTAAACAAGGGGATGTTGTGCAGCAAAGGCATGAATCTGCATTATACCGTTAATGATAAAACCGACCGGCTGCTGTACCCGCAAATGCGTTACAACAAAAGCATGCCCCTTAAAAGGGTGAGCTGGGATGATGCGCTTGACCGCACAGCAGCCGTTTTTAAAACATTTATAGACAAATACGGACCAGAATCGGTAGCGTTTTATGCTTCTGGCCAATGTTTAACCGAGGAGTATTATGTTGTTAATAAACTGATTAAAGGTTTTATTGGCAGCAATAATATCGATACCAACTCGCGCTTGTGCATGAGTAGCGCGGTGGCGGCTTACAAGATGGCCCTTGGTGAAGACAGTGTGCCTTTATGCTATGACGATATTGAACTGGCCGACTTATTTTTGGTAACCGGAGCCAACCCGGCCTGGTGTCATCCTATTTTATGGCGACGGGTAGAGGCGCACAAAGCGGCCAACCCAAACGTAAAAATCATAGTGGTTGACCCGCGCGCTACAGACACCTGCAGCGTGGCCGATCTGCACCTGCAGATCAATCCCGGAACTGATATTACTTTAAACCATGCCATTGGCCGGTTATTGATTGAGAACGGCGATATCGATATCGAATTTATCCGCAATCATGCCGAGGGTTTTGAGCAATACAGTAAACTAGTTTTCCAACGCACGCTGAGCGAGTCTGCCAAGATATGTGGGGTATCTGAAGCAGACCTTCGCCTGGCTGCGCAATACATCGGCGAAGCCAAAGGTTTCATTACCATGTGGACCATGGGTTTGAACCAAAGCTCTGTTGGTGTAAATAAAAATTTGAGTTTGATTAACCTCAATCTCATTACCGGCCATATTGGCAAACCGGGTTCTGGCCCGTTATCACTAACCGGTCAGCCCAATGCAATGGGCGGTCGCGAGGTAGGCGGATTGGCTAACCTGTTACCTGCCCACCGTAACCTGAACAACCCGCTGCACCGCGAGGAAGTTCAGAAATTCTGGGGCGGCAAACCTATCGATCCAAAACCTGGACTGACTGCCACCGAAATGTTCGAGGCGCTGGAAAGCGGTAAGCTGAAAGCCATCTGGATTATGTGCACCAACCCACTCACCAGTTTGCCAAACGTGCGACTGGCCGAGGCTGCTTTGAAAAAAGCCAAGTTTGTGGTGGTGCAAGAGGTGAGCAACAAGCCCGAAACATTGGCTTATGCCGATGTAATTCTACCGGCTGCGGCCTGGGCCGAGAAAGAAGGCACCATGACCAATTCAGAGCGTCGTATCAGTTATCTCAACAAAGTTGTAGATGCTCCGGGCGAGGCACTGCCTGATGCCGAGATCATCTGCCGCTTTGCACGTAAAATGGGCTTTAAAGGTTTTGACTACAAAACCCCGGCTGATATTTATGCCGAGCACGTGCGCCTGACAACCAAAACCAATATTGATATTGGCGGCCTGAGTCACGAGGTAATTAAAGAGCAACGCTCCGTACAATGGCCTTACAAAAAGAAAACCAAACTGGGCGGTACGCCACGCCTGTTTGCCGATAAAGATTTTTATACCCCATCGCGCAAAGCCATCATCCACCCGGTGCCTGATGCGCTGAACAGCGAGATGCCTGATAAAGATTATCCGTTTGTGCTCACCACCGGCCGCATCCGCGATCAGTGGCATACCATGAGCAAAACGGGCAAGGTAAACAAGCTGAATCAGCACTTAAGTGAGTCATTCATCGAGATCCATCCGGAGGATGCCGAGACGTTGGGCCTGAACGAGGGCGATGTCACCATCATCACCTCTCGTCGCGGCGAAGTGCGCATAAAAGCCAAGATCACCACTACCATAAAAAAGGGCGTGGTTTTCATCCCAATGCACTGGGGTAAGATTTTGGGCAGCGATTTAAATCGTGCCAACAACGTGACCAGTGATGCGCTTGACCCGATCTCTAAAGAACCTGATTTTAAATTCTGCGCGGTTAACCTGCAGAAGTTTAAGAAACCGTTCCAACGGATTGTGGTGATTGGCGCCGGCGCCGGGGCTTACGGTTTTGTAAAATCATACCGCGAGCTGAACCCGGATGATCGGATTACCATCTTCAGTAAAGAGAATTTTCCGTTCTACAACCGCGTACAGCTACCCGATTACATTAGCGGCGAGCAAGCCTGGGAACAACTCGTTAAAATGAAAGACGAGGAAGAACCCGGCTACAAAATTAGCCTGCTGCGTGGGGTTAGTGTTGAAAAAGTTGACAGACAAAAGAAACAGGTGACCGACTCGCGCGGCATCGTTACACCATATGATATTTTGATTATGGCTACCGGCAGTCGGTCGGCTATGCCCAAAAATGTCCCACTACTTCCAGGGATATTCAGTATGCGTAGTCGCACTGACGCCGATAGCTTTAAGAAACACGTGCCAAAAAATGGTCACGTAGTAATAGTTGGCGGCGGTTTGCTGGGTTTGGAAATGGCAGCCTCTCTGCGTGAGATTGGCATGCGCATCACCATCATTCAGCGTACGTCAAGGTTCCTGAACCGCCAGTTAGACGTGCTGGGCAGCCAGTTACTGCACGAGGAAATGGTTGACCAGGGTTGTGATATTTATTATGACGATGAGGTACAGCTGTTCTACGGCCGCTCAAAACTAACCGGCATTGGCTTACGCAGCGGCAGGAAAATTGATTGCGATGCCATGATCATTGCCATTGGTACCACCCCTAACCTGGAACTGGCCCGTGATTGCGGTCTGGAAATTAAGCGCGGTGTGGTAGTAAACGAACGCCTGCAAACCAGCGACCCTGACATTTATGCTATTGGCGAGATTGCCGAGTTTGAAGGGACCCTGTACGGTATCACCGCCGCTGCAGAGCAGCAGGCTGCCGTGGTAGCCGGCTTTATGAACGGCGATATTGGCAGCTATTATAAAGGCAGCCTGTTCATGAACATCATCAAGATTCACGGTTTCGACCTGTGCAGCATCGGTCTGCCCGAATGCCCGGACGATCCGGAATATGAAGAAGTGGTGTTTATTGATAAGGCCAAGCGCTATTATAAAAAGTGTATCATTCACCAGGATAAGCTGGTGGGCACCATCCTCATCGGCGACAAAGGCGAGTTCCTCGAATTTAAAGAACTGATTGCCAAGAAAACCGAACTGAGCGAGAAACGCCTGCAACTGTTACGCAGCGGCAACAAGGCCGACCCGGTATTAGGCAAGCTGGTTTGTAGCTGTAACAATGTGGGCAGCGAGAACATCGGCAAAAAAGTGGCCGAAGGTTGCCACAGCATGGCCGATCTTTGCGCTGCTACCGGCGCTGGTACCGGCTGCGGTTCATGCCGCCCGGAGGTTAAAAGATTGCTGGAAGAAGGATTGAAAAAATTGACCGAAAAGGTATCATAAAGTATTTGACAAAAGGGTTGTCATATTAAACTTGCCGAAACTTGTGCGTGGGGTCACTCTGCATTAATCCCCGCGCCCTCGGCAGGTCAAGGCTGACAGCACAGGAAAGGAGCATATATGAGCGAGCATTTGATCAAAGTAAACTTACCGGGCGGTTTCGTATCAGCCGGCGATTTGTATGAGTTGCTCCTGATTGCCGAAAACGCGGGTGCAACCAACGTGCGCTTTGGTAACCGGCAGCAGCTATTTTTCTCTATCGCCGCAGATATGCTGGACGATCTGGATACAGACATGCTGCGTGCCGGCGTAGAGTATGAAGTGGATGCCGATGAATACCCGAACATCATCAGCTCTTACGTATGCGATAGCATTTTTACGCATGACAGTTGGTTGAAAGAAGGTCTTTACCGTGATATTTTTGACTCGTTCAACTATCAGCCTAAACTAAAGATCAACCTGATTGATCGCTTTCAGAGCTTTGTGCCCTTCTTTAGCGGCAACTTCAACTTCATTAGTTCCGAGGTAAGCAACTATTGGTACCTGTACGTACGCTTTCCAAAAAGCAATCAGTTTTATTGCTGGCCATCGCTAATTTATACTGAGGATATACCGGTGATCAGCAAAAAGATCGAGACCGTGATCCTGAAAAACAAAGGACTGTTCTACAGCACTGCCCATGCCGATGAGCAACTGCTCTATGATATGGTTAGCAAAGGCTCAGACCAGCATCACCAACCCGTTACCCAGGCCCTGCAACTACCTGATTTTTATTTACCTTACTATGAGGGCTTTAACCGCTATGCCAATAAATACTGGCTGGGTGTTTACCGTCGTAACGAGCTGTTCCCGATTGATTTTTTGAAGGATGTATGTAACCAATGTATCCGCAACCGCATCGGACAAATCTATACCACGCCATGGAAATCAATCCTGGTTAAAGGTATAGACCCTAACCACCGGAATGATTGGGGATCGATCCTGGATAAATACCGATTGAGCGTTCGCCATGCCTCTAATGAGTTGAACTGGCAGATTGAAGATATTTGTCCGGAAGGCCTGGAACTAAAACAGCAACTGGTCCGCATTTTTGAGGAGGCCGATCTGCGTACTTATCGCCTGTGCTTTGCCATCAAAACACGACCTAAAACCGGATTGATGGGTTCGGTCATTATCAAAACTGAGCCATCAGGCACTTATAAAATTCAGCATACCGATAACTTTAACCCGAACTCAAAAACCTACATCACCTATCGCCGCCGGGTTAAACAAGATGATCTGGCGGGGGAGCTAATGGCTTTGTGCGATAGCTATTACAGCATCTCTAATAAGCCCGATTTTGCAGCGGTAGCTACCAGCGACAAAGAGGCACCAGCAATTGCACCAAAACTCATTCATCAGTGCCGCAACTGCAAAACTTTGTATGATAGCGATTACGGCGATGAGTTCAATAACGTAGCACCGGGCACCGCATTTGAAGACCTGAGTGATGATTATTGTTGCCCGGTTTGTGATTCGGGCAAGGAATGTTTTGAAGCGATAGAGGCTATAGCGGTTTGATTATAGAACGCTTGTAGCATTCTTTGTTGCAGTCGCTCGGCTCCAGCCGAGTGACGACTATTGCCTGGCCTGTGTATGTTAACCATAGCTTGCCGGCGGCCAGAGGCCGCGAGATAGATGTCACTCGGCTGGAGCCGAGCGACTGCGTAAAAGAAGCTTTTCAGAAGGCTACTTCATCTTCCCCAGCGCCTGCTTAATCAAATCTAAACCACCTTCGCTGTAGGGCAATTTCAGCGCAAAGCCATGACCGTGCGCGTCCATTTTCAATAAAGATTTATAGAGGATAGTCACCATCTTCTCGGGGTCATTAGCATATTTCTGACGAAATTCTTCATACTGATACTGCAGGAACACCAAACAAAGTGCATTCTCTATGGTCTGCACATCGGCATCAACCTTGATCTTTTTCTTGAGGAGGATCTGGGTAACACGGTCTATAATTTCATCCGTATAACCTGCCTGCTTCATTAGGCGACTGGTAGTTTCGGCATGATGTAGGGCCAGGTCTTTGCGCCATTTCAGATAGGCTTCGCGGCCATCAGGGTAACTTTCGCGCGGCATTTCCCAGCGACCGATATGCTGGCTGCGGGAGGCCAGTAAAAGCTCTTCGCTGGCGTGCGGGTCTAATTCGCGCACCCAGTCAAATAGTTTTATAGCAAAGAAATATTCTTGCCGATAGTCTTGTCCCTCCCACTCAAAAAAGCGCGGGTCTTGTTGGTTATATTCGTCAAAAAGTTTGAAAGCGATGTCCAGGTTGTCCATGCTACAAATTACCGATTTTTCTGCAATAAGTCAATAACCTGTTACCTATTATTCTAGCTGATAGATCTTGTTTTTGATGGCATAAAGCACCAATCCAGAGCGGGTCTTCAAATTCAACTTCTGGAACAACGATTCACGGTAGTTATCAACCGTGCGGGGGCTTACAAACATCTGCTCGGCAATTTCTTTGTAGGTCAATTCAGAGCAGCAGAGTTTTAGAAAATCCACTTCGCGGGTGGTCAGTTTCAATCCCTCGTCATTAGCCACGCTCCGAATCAGCTTGCCCGATACAATCTCATTAATATAAACCCCTTTTTGGGCCAGGGTTTTAATGGCCTCCAGCAACTCGCGAGGCTTTAGCTGTTTGAGTACATATCCGCTGGCACCGCTTTTAATCATGTTGATTACTGCGGCATCATCCTCATACATGCTCAGCGCCAGCACCAATATTTGCGGGTGATTCTGCTTTACCCACCGGGTGGTGTCATAACCATCCATCACCGGCATATTAATGTCCATCAAAATCACCTGCGGATGTTCGTGCTTTTGCAGCATTTGCTGTAGCTGCTTGCCATTTTCGGCCTCAAACACCAGTTCCAGTTCATCAAACTCTTTCATCAGCATGGCTACCCCATGTCTGAAAAGGGCATGATCATCAACAATTGCTATTTTAATGGGGGCGTCTGTAGTCATTTTTATGGATAAGGAATATAAATTTCAAGGGTACTACCATTGCCTGGTGACGAAGTAATCTTCAGCTCGCCGCCAATAATGCTGGCTCGCTTGCGCATACCATGCAGGCCCATGCCCTTTTTGTCTGGCGAGAGCAGTTCTGGTTCGAAGCCCTTGCCATTATCGGCAATGGTTAGTCGCATCTGCTCGGAAGTATAATGTAATTTGATGCTAATTTCGGTGGCTTCTGCGTGTTTAATGATATTGTTAAGCACCTCCTGCACAATCCGGAAAACGAAGAGATCTTTATCGGCATCGCGCCCTCCTGCAGGTTGCGTGTTACCCTCGTAACTCACCCTGTATCGGCCCGAGCGTTCAATCCAGGTAATTTCCTGGTTAATAGCTTTATCTAAACCGGCGGCAATGGCTTGCTCGCCATGCAGTAATCGGCCTAACTGGCGTAGTTCTTTAATAGACCTGCCGGTCAAATCAATCGCTGCATCAATCTTGTTTTGTATTTTACCCTGATCATCCAGCTCAATAGAGCCAAGGGTGAGCGCGGTAAGACTTAACAGCTGACCAATACTATCATGCAGATCGGCACCCACGGTTTGCATGGTTTGTTCCTGCACCTCCATCTGGGTTTTTACAATTTCCTCTTCAAATGCTAATTTCATTGCTACTTTTTCTGTGTGATGGCGCTTTTTGCGCTGGTTGTAAATAATGATATAGACTATAAGAAAGCAGGGGGCAATTAAAAATACAAGCGTTGCTAAGACGAGTAGTCCGGGGAGGTTTTTATCAGCCATTTTTTACACACAAATGCATAGCTCCAGCATCCGTAAAGCAGGAGGTTCAGTACGGCGTAAATATAGCCAGTTATGTAACGTCTCGGCGCAACAATTAATAATGATAATCTTTCTGTGATTTGATCAAAAAATATGCTGATAACGGTGCTTCCAAAGTAAAAGAACAGCACACCCGCTACCCACCAAAATGGCGGGTAAACTTTAAGATCATAAAAAGCATCGGCCTTTAATAAATGATAAAAATAAACAAGCCCATAAAGGATAAAAATAATAGCCGCAATGGTTGCTGTTATATGGAAACCAAGCATGATGCCGCGCGTTGCCAGCTCATAACCAAAACTTGCAACAATTAAAACCAGCCCGCCAATAATGACGGGCCGGCTGTTAAAGTACATTTTAAAAAGGTTATTAAACATTAGCGAAATGAAGCTTGCTTCTACAATTCCAAAAATATTATATAGCCAAACGTTAGAGTGCGCCATTGACGGACTAATGCGGTACAGCGCTTTCAAATAAGCCCCTGTAAATTCTACCACACAGGTCAACAGCATAAAAAACACCATGCTGCGCCAGGCAACGTTTTTATCTTTAGTAAGACAAAACAACGTTACTATAAAGCATACCAGTTCTGATACGGTATTGAATGTAAATAGCTTTAATATGATCATTTCTCTGAAAACGTTTAATTAGTGAGCGGGCCAGGTATTCATACCACAGTTGGTTGGGCATGACTCACCGCCATCAAAATCATCCCCACGCCCTTTTTTGCTCTTGTAATAGCACTCATAGTAATCAGTATGCACATCGTTTACATTTTTTGTAGTTACTATAATAAAGTTATCGCGGTTTGCACTGGTTTTGCCCAGATACACGCGGATGCCGTCTGCATCTACTTTTGCGGCAATGGCGGCATTCAGCTCGTTGTATAAATTGGCTATTATGCTTTTTGGATACCACTCGCTGATGGTATTGATAGTGATGGTTGTTTTCATGAAGCTTTGTACATACGCATGCGCACTATCGCAAGAGAGATGATTGGTTAGCTCTAAACCGCAATCATCCGGTGGACATTGAAAATCAGGATTATAAAGGAAAGAGCCTTTGCCCGGCTCATATTCACCAGAATCGCGCGCAGCTTTGGTATGCACAAAAGCATCGTCGTAAACAAAATAGTCTTTATGCTCAAAGCCCGACACAGCCGAAGGACTGGTACCACCTTCTTGTGTGGCGGTAACAATAATGGTGTTTTTACCATCCTTTAAACCGATGTAAAAGCGGATACCATCGGCATCAGGATTTTTATTGAACAACAGGTTGTATACATTATCTACCCAGGCCTTGCTTAACCAGAAACTCAGGGTTTTTGATGTTGCGTTATAGTTCTCATTAAATTCAGCCGCCATAGAGTTTGCCTCTTTGGTGTCAAGTCCGTTAAGTGTGTAGGCGTCAGCCGGCATGGTGTCTTGCACTGCCAGGGAAGGCTTCTTGCTTTCAGCAGCTTTTTGTTTTGCAGGCTGGCTACAAGCTACGGCCAGTAAAGAAATACCTAATCCGATTAAGATTTTTTTCATAAAAATGGTTTACGTTAAATAGTTTATTGATTTTGTTGCTAGTTTAGGTACAGACCAAAATTGGGGATAAGGCGCACGATACACAATTGACTTTTTACCCCTTTGTATACCGTAAAATTACCCTACGTTAAAAAGCATAGAAATATGGCTTGGATGTGCGGATGAAGGACATACTGCAACGCAGTATAGATGATAGATAATTGTGAGGACATGGAGCGCTGGTTTTGGTTGGTTGCGCATTGAGCAAGACTTGAGCCTTGCAGCGCAACTGTACGCTGATAAAAATAACAGGAATATTTGGATTGAGAAGACGCGTTTAGAAAATGTGACGAATACGTCTAAAAAGCAGAAAATCTACATCCTAAATTTTGCGATAGCTTTTTAACTATAAATAAAAAACAGTATACCAAGGCCTAATTCCAAAAAAACCATCAAGCATCTGTCATTATCTACTGATTATCCTTACCTTTGCGGCTCAAAAATTACCTGCACATGAGCCAGTCTGTTCAAATTAAAAACGCCTTAATATCTGTTTATTACAAGGATAACCTTGAGCCCATCATCCACGAACTGAATCGTCTTGGAGTAACTATTTACACCACCGGCGGTACCGAAGACTTTATTCGCGGCCTGGGGGTTGACGTAGTAAAAGTAGAAGATCTGACCTCTTACCCTTCTATTTTGGGCGGTCGCGTTAAAACGCTGCACCCAAAAGTATTTGGCGGCATACTGGCCCGTCGCAGCTTTGAGGGCGACCAGCAGCAGCTGGCACAGTACGAAATTCCGGAGATTGACCTGGTAATCGTAGACCTTTATCCGTTTGAAGAAACCGTAAAATCTGGCGCAGGCCAGGACGATGTGATCGAGAAGATCGATATCGGCGGTATCTCATTGATCCGCGCTGCGGCTAAAAACTTTAAAGACGTAGTGATCCTTGCTTCTAAAGATGATTACACCGAACTGGAAACCATCCTGAAAGGGCAAAACGGATCTACCACTTTTGATCAGCGTAAACGTTTCGCTGCAAAAGCATTCAACATCTCATCAAACTATGATACCGCCATTTTCCAGTACTTTAACACTGAAGAAGAGATCCCGGTATTTAAGCAAAGCATCCAGCATGCACGTGTATTGCGTTACGGCGAAAACCCTCACCAGAAAGGCGCTTTCTACGGCAACCTGGAAGCCATGTTTAACAACCTGAGCGAGAAAGGCAAAGAATTATCATACAACAACCTGGTAGACGTTGACGCGGCCGTTGCCCTGATTGACGAGTTTACCGAGCCTACCGTTGCTATATTGAAACACACCAACGCTTGTGGTGTAGCCAGCCGTTCTTTCATTAAAGAGGCATGGATTGATGCCCTGGCATGCGATCCGGTATCTGCTTTTGGTGGCGTAATCATCACCAATACCGAAATTGACGCAGAGACCGCTGCTGAGATTGATAAACTGTTCTACGAAGTATTGATTGCACCGGCTTATACAGATGAAGCTCTTGCCATCCTTACCGCGCGTAAAGGCCGTATAGTATTGGTACGTCAGCCCGTTGAATTGCCGGGTAAACTGTTCAAAACCTTATTGAACGGCGTTATTGAGCACGACAAAGACCAAACCATTGAAGGCCCGGCACAAATGACTCCGGTTACCGAGCGCCAGCCGAGCGAGCAGGAGTTGAAAGACTTGTTCCTGGCTAATAAAATTACCAAGCACACCAAATCAAATGCCATTGTTCTGGTAAAAAACAACCAGATGCTGGCCAGCGGCGTGGGGCAGACTTCACGTGTTGATGCTTTGAAACAAGCTATTGAGAAAGCAGCTCACTTTGGATTTGACATTAAAGGTGCGGTAATGGCTTCAGAAGCATTCTTCCCATTCCCAGATTGTGTGGAGATTGCTGCAGACAATGGCATTGTTGCCGTATTACAGCCAGGCGGTTCTAAAAACGACCAGCTGTCTATCGACATGGCCAATCAAAAAGGTATCAGCATGGTAACTACCGGCGTGCGCCACTTTAAACATTAACTGTTTTGAGTTGATTAGGTTGATTAAGTGATAGGTTGTCTAAGTTACTTTTAAGCTAAACTAAGCAAACCACTCACTTAATCAACCCTATAAACTTAATCAACTATAATTCAACAACCTAACCCACCTGCAGGCTTAAAAAATTGCCTGCGCGCACGATTTTCAAGAATTTCGAGTTATTAATACTTAATTCGTCATCTATTCATGAAATTCATATCATTATTGATAAAATTCGTGCCTGATATTCTTAACTTTGCAAACTTTATTTGAAACAGCGCCACATGGGTTTATTTAATTTTTTTACACAGGAAATAGCCATCGACCTGGGTACCGCAAATACCCTCATCATACATAACGACAAAGTAGTGGTAGACGAGCCGTCTATCGTTGCTTTTGATCGAACCACTAACAAAGTAATTGCCATCGGTCGTCAGGCCATGCAGATGGAAGGTAAAACGCACGAAAACATCCGTACCGTGCGCCCGCTGAAAGACGGTGTAATTGCCGACTTTAACGCGGCCGAGCACATGATTCGCGGTATGATCAAGATGATCAACCAGGGTCGTGGCTGGTTTTTCCCTTCGCTGCGTATGGTTATCTGTATCCCTTCGGGCATTACCGAGGTAGAGAAACGCGCCGTGCGTGACAGTGCCGAGATTGCCGGCGCCAAAGAGGTTTACCTCATCCATGAGCCAATGGCTGCCGCCGTAGGTATTGGTATTGACGTGGAAGAGCCGATGGGTAACATGATCATTGATATAGGTGGTGGTACTACCGAGATTGCGGTTATTGCTCTGTCTGGTATCGTGTGCGACCAGTCTATCCGCGTTGCGGGTGATAACTTTGACTCTGACATTGTTCAGTACATCCGCCGCCAGCACAACATCATGATTGGCGACCGTACTGCCGAGAAGATCAAGATTGAGGTTGGTGCCGCATTGCCAGAACTGGCAGATCCTCCGGGCGATTTTGCCGTTCAAGGTCGTGACCTGATGACCGGTGTGCCAAAACAGATCACCGTATCATATACCGAGATTGCACACTGTCTGGATAAATCAATCTCTAAAATAGAAGAAGCTATTCTGAAAGCGCTGGAGATTACTCCGCCAGAGCTTTCTGCAGATATTTACCAAACCGGTATTTACTTAACCGGTGGCGGCGCTTTGCTGCGCGGCCTTGACAAGCGCGTTGCTGCCAAAACCAAACTACCTGTACACGTAGCCGAAGATCCGCTTCGCGCCGTTGTACGCGGTACCGGTACTGCCCTTAAAAATATTGGTAACTTTAAGTTCTTAATGCAGTAGTTTTTGAGTGAGTGGTTGATTGGGTGAATGGTTGATTAAGTTGACGTTTAAAAAGCAATTACTTACTTAATCAATTTAATCCAACTTAATCAACCACTCTCATAATCAACCACTCACCAGCCAATGCGCAACCTCTGGATCTTCATTAGCAGATACAATGCATTTTTTCTGTTCCTCATTTTTGAGGGGATCGGGTTGTTTATCTATGTCAAATACAATTCTTTTCAGCAGGCCACTTTCATCAACTCAGCCAACCAGCTTACCGGTTATAGCTATGCACGTGTAAACGAACTGCAGAGCTATATCTCGCTGCGCGAAGAGAACGAAAAGCTTGCCAGCGCAAACGCCCAACTACGCGGCGAACTAAAATCTGCCTTTTACATCGATACCCTGGGCAAGCGCAAGGTTAATGATACGGTGTATAAACAGCAGTACGTTTACATCCCGGCACGGGTAATTAACAACTCTATCAATCGCCGTAACAATTACCTCACTATTAATCGTGGTGGAGATGACGGTATTAAGAAAGGCCAGGGGGTAATCTGCGCGCAGGGTGTGGTTGGTATTGTAATGTTTGTGGGCCCGCACATGTCGGTAGTGCGCTCATTATTGCATAAAGACTCTAAGTTTAGTGCTATGCTGGCCAGCAACAAAGCCATTGGCTCTATGGTTTGGAGCGATGATCTGGACCCGCATAAGGGCCTGCTGCTGGATGTAACCAACAATATTAAACCGCACGTGGGCGAACTGGTGGTAACCTCGGGCTACTCCTTGTTCCCGGCCGGTATACCTTACGGTAAGGTGAGTAACACCCACGCCAAAGGCGGCGGCTTTTTCCTGAATATGGAGATTGCCCTGTCTGTAGATTTCAGCAAACTACAGTATGTTGACGTGGTCATAGACAAATTTGCAGAAGAACAAGCGGGACTGGAGGCTCAGGAGAAAAAAGATGAACAGTAGAGCTATCATAGTTAACGTTTTGCGCTTTGTAGCGCTGGCCGCGCTGCAGGCTTTCCTGCTCAAAAACGTGGTGCTGTACAACCTGTCTGTACCCTACCCTTATATTCTGTTTATCCTGCTACTGCCGTTTGAAACACCTAACGTACTGCTGTTTCTGCTGGCATTTGTTATGGGTATTACCATTGATGCCTTTTATGATACGCCGGGCTTGCATGCCGCGGCCTGCGTGTTGCTGGCATTTGTGCGCATACAGTTTATTGGCATCACCGTACAAAAAGATGGGTTTGATAATGAGCCCGAACCTACCCTGAGCGTAATGGGCTTCCGGTGGTTTTTCACCTACGCATTGGTGCTAACGCTCATTCACCACTTCTTCCTGTTCAATCTCGAAGTTTTCCGCTTCTCTGAAATACAATATACCTTAACACGTTTTATCTTAAGTTCGGTTTTTACCGTATTTTTAATGCTGATTTCCGGTTTATTATTTTTCAGAAAGAGAGAACGTAAATAATGAATAGTTTTTTTGCCCGGCGATACGTTATTACCGGAATATTCATCACCCTTGCTTTTGTACTGCTGGCCAGGCTATTCTATATCCAGATTATTGATGACCGGTACATGCTTTTCGCCAAAAACAACGTGGTGCGCACGCAAATCCAATATCCGGCGCGTGGCGTTATTCTGGACAGGAACGGCAAGCTACTGGTAGACAATCAGCCGGTATATGATGTAATGGTTACCCCCAAAGCGGTAAAACCCTTTGATACCGTTGAGTTTTGTAAACTACTGGACATTGACAAACCTACGTTTGACAAATACTTCGACAAGGCAGAGAAATACTCTCCTTCACAACGCTCTATTTTTCAGGGTCAGTTAGACTCTACCATCAACGCTAAACTGGGCGAACGTATAGCGGAGTTTCCGGGCTTTGAACTGGTGCTGCGTAGTGTGCGCAGTTATCCAGACTCCATCGCCGGTCAGTTTTTGGGCTACATTGGTCAGGCTAATGATGCCACCATCGCAAAATCTAACGGCTATTATCACCCGGGCGATTATGTGGGTATCAGCGGTGTAGAAAAATCATACGAGACCGAGTTACGTGGACAGCGAGGTGTACAAAACATACTTGTAGACTCGCGCGGTCGTGAAAAAGGACGATTTGCCAACGGCATGTATGATACAGCTGCAGTGGCCGGCGAACGTCTTAAATCATCGTTAGACAGCCGCATCCAGAAACTGGGCGAGCAACTGATGCGCAACAAAGTAGGCAGTATTGTAGCCATCGAACCATCAACCGGCGAAATACTTTGCTTTGTAAGCAGTCCTACTTATAACCCTAACCTGATGGTGGGGCGCGAGCACGGTAACAATTATATGGACCTGCTTCGTAGCCCTAATAACCCCCTACTTGTCAGACCCATACAGGCGCGGTATCCGCCGGGCTCATCGTTCAAACCACTAAGCGCCCTGATTGCTTTGCAAGAAGGTGTAATCACTCCGCAAACAACCTATAACTGTCCTGGGTATTATGTTGCCGGTAATCGCCGCGTTCCGTGTTTTCATAACGAGCGCCATGGTACCGTAAACCTGGCCAGCGCCGTAGCCGAATCATGCAACGGGTATTTTGATATGGTGTTTGAAAGATTAATCAACCGGACTGGCCCAAAAAACACAGATACCTCTTTTACTTCCTGGCGCACAAATGTGGCCAAGTTTGGTTTAGGCGCAAAGCTCGATCTGGACTTACCCGGCGAGACCGGCGGCTTATTGCCCAAAGCATCGCTGTATGATAAATGGTATGGTCGTGGTGGCTGGCGTTCAAGCACAGTAATCTCTTTAGGTATTGGTCAGGGTGAGCTTGAAGCCACCCCACTACAGTTGGCCAATATTGAAGCTACTATTGCCAATCACGGTTTTTTCTACAAGCCCCACCTCATTAAAGCCATTGGTGAAAAGCAAGTGGTAAAAGCAGAATTTACACAAAAGAACTACGTGGGTATAGAACCACAATATTTTGAGCCGGTGATAGATGGGATGCAAGCCGTTGTTGATCGCGGTACAGCCGTGGGCTCGCGCATACCCGGCATTGTGATGTGCGGCAAAACAGGTACGGCGCAGATAAGACATCAGGACAACTCGGTATTTGTGGCTTTTGCCCCGCGCGATAATCCTAAAATTGCCATTGCCGTGGTGGTAGAAGGCGGAGGACAAGGCGCACGCTGGGCCGCACCAATTGCCAGCTTTATTGTAGAGAAATATCTGCGCGATAGCATTACCCGCAGGCCATCTGGCATCGAGCCTGGCTATTTTATGAATGCAAGCGTATTGCCCCAGCCAGCAAAACCCAAACCGGCGCCGGTAAAAGCCAAACCAGACAGCACTGCAAAACCTGCTCAGGCCGCATTAACAGCCGGCAAGCATAAAAAGAAAAAACAACCGGTAGTTTACGCCGCCGCCA
Organism: Mucilaginibacter yixingensis; assembly: GCF_041080815.1. Taxonomy (NCBI): domain Bacteria; kingdom Pseudomonadati; phylum Bacteroidota; class Sphingobacteriia; order Sphingobacteriales; family Sphingobacteriaceae; genus Mucilaginibacter; species Mucilaginibacter yixingensis. The sequence continues at coordinate 4,170,166 of NZ_CP160205.1, forward strand.
TTTTGAAAGGAGACGACGATGAGTAATCCACGCAGTCGCTTCTTTTATAATGTAGACTGGGTAACGGTTTGTATCTATCTTACGCTTTGCACCATCGGCTGGCTCAATATTCATGCTGCTGTTTTTAATCCAGATCATCCCGGCTTTGCAGATCCTAGTACCAATTACGGCAAACAATTCATTTACATTTGCGCCGCCATTGTTATCGGGCTGATCATCCTGCTGCTGGAAAGTCGCTTTTTGAGTGCATTGGCGCCCAGTTTTTATGCCATAACGATATTACTATTGATGCTGGTATTGGCCATTGGCCACAACGTGGGCGGCAACCAGGCCTGGATTGATATAGGCGGCGGTTTCCGTTTGCAGCCCTCAGAGTTTGCTAAGTATACTACCTGCTTGTTGCTGGCGCGATACCTGAGCGGTACCAATGTTAAAATAACCGAGCTAAAATCACTCCTTATTGCGGGCGGCATTATATTGCTCCCTATGCTGCTCATTAAAATGCAGCCGGATGATGGCTCTACCCTGGTATTTTGTTCGCTGATATTTGTGCTGTACCGTGAGGGGCTCTCGCCATATTTCCTCATTGTTGTCGGGCTCATGATCGCGTTGTTTATCCTCTCGCTAGTCGTTCCAAATCAGTGGTATTTAATTGGGGCAATTGCCGGACTGGGTGGCTTACTGGCTTATCTGTTCCGCCGCATGCGGGGCATGGCGCTCACCTTTGGCATAGGCACGGCAATGTGTCTGGCTTTCGTATTTGTGGTGCGCCCGCTATATAACCACGGATTAAAATCGCACCAGAAAGAGCGTATTGATGTGGTGCTTGGCATTACCCATGATACCAAACACGTAGGCTACAACCAAAACCAGTCAAAAATTGCTATTGGTTCAGGCCGGCTTTGGGGCAAGGGCTATATGCAGGGAACACAAACCCGTTTCTCTTTTGTGCCCGAACAAAGTACCGACTTTATTTTCTGCACCGTTGGTGAAGAATGGGGTTTTGCCGGCTCTGTAGTATTAATAGGTTTATACATCTTCCTCCTCCTACGCATCATTATGATAGCCGAACGACAGCGGGCCAACTTCTCGCGTATCTATGCCTATGGCGTAGCCTCGGTCATCTTCTTCCACTTTTTCATCAACATCTCTATGACGGTTGGCTTTATGCCGGTAATCGGTATCCCGCTGCCGTTCATCAGCTATGGTGGTTCGTCCTTGTGGAGCTTTACTATTCTGTTGTTTACCCTGCTCAAGCTGGATTCAAATAGAATGGGGGCGGTAGCGGCATAACTGAACCAGGATTTTTTGCAGATAGTTGTCTTTAAGTGCTCAAGATGGCTGCGCCGTTAAACGAATTTTTAGAATTTTCAGGATACTGCCTTAAGGTATAATTTACCCACACGGAGCACTGAGTTTTACACGGCGAACACCATGCACTGTATATGATCTTTCTGCGTGTTCTCTGTGATTTTTTCTTTGTGCTATTTGTGGTTGCTCAAATCTTGTTAATCCAAAAAATTCGTTTAATCTTGGTTCATCAAAATCTTTCTTAACTTTGCCGTCTTTCAAATTTGATTGATATGAGCAAAGCAATAATTAAAACCGTAAAAGGCGACATGACCGTTGAGTTTTACGATGTTGATGCCCCTAACACCGTAGCCAACTTTAAAAAACTGGCTAAAGAAGGTTTTTATGATGGCGTAACTTTTCACCGCGTAATTCCTGATTTTGTGATCCAGGGCGGTTGTCCGTTCTCTAAAGATCCTGCTACTGCTTACCGTGCAGGTACAGGCGGTCCGGGCTACCATATTGATTGCGAACTTACCGGCGGTAACCAATATCATGACCGTGGCGTATTGAGTATGGCACATGCAGGCCGCAATACCGGTGGCTCACAGTTTTTTGTTTGCCATAGCCGCAACAACACCGCTCACCTTGACCGCAACCACACTTGCTTTGGCAAAGTGATTGAGAACGTTGACGTGGTAGACCAGATCCGTCAGGGCGATAAGATCCTGAGCATTGAAGTAATTGAAGATTAATTTGGTGAGATGTGAGTAGTGAATTGTGATTGGTTATAATAACGAACCATCTACTCACTACTCACCATTCACAACTCACTACCTAACTTATAAGAATGAACTTACAGACTATTGTATCTGTATCAGGCAAGCCAGGATTGTGGAAAGCCCTGGCACAAAATAAAACCGGTTTTATTTTGGAAAGTCTTGATGAGAAGAAAACCAAACTGGTTGCCAACATTTCAACCGCCAAACTGGCCGCGTTGGATGAGATCACCATTTTTGGTGAGGATGATGACATCCGCCTGAAAGATGTTTTTGAACGCATGAAGAGTGCCAACGTGCCTGACGCTAAAGCTGATGGTAACACGCTGCGCAAATTCTTCCGCGAGGTAGCGCCAGATCATGATGAAGAGAAAGTATACTCGTCTGACATTAAAAAAGTGATCAGCTGGTTTGCTATCCTGAAAGATCTGCCCCTGTTCAGCGAAGCAGAGCCAACTGCAGAAGCCCCCGCAGAAACCGAGCTTGTAGAAAGTGAAGTAAGCGTACCTGCTGAAGCAGCAGAAGCTGAAGAAGCAGCACCAAAAAAGAAAGCCGCTAAGAAAGCCGCCAAATAAAAAAAAGAGGCTCTTCGGAGCCTCTTTTTTATCTATCTTTCGCTCTCTCGTCATCCCGAACTTGTTTCGGGACCTCACTTGCAAAGTGCATGGCAGTTATCTTGTCCCATGAGATGCCGAAACAAGTTCGGCATGACGTGAAGTAAGCAACTATTCAGAACCTTCTTATTTTCTGGGAGCAAGAACCGACGGATTCAAAACATCTTCCAGATCTCCTTTAAACAAAAGATGGCGAATAGTTTGCTCAATGCATTCCCTGGTTAACTCTTTTACAAAAAGGTCAGGCGGCACAATAAACAGGCCGGCGCCTATTGCGACCTGCTTTTCATCAATCCCGATCATTGTTTCAAGAAACCTAAAGGTCCATACGTTGATGCCATAACAGCGACCGTCTGCAAGTTCGATACCCACGTTAGCTGCATCGTTATATATATCCCAATTTCCGGGATCAACTTCTTCAAATTCAAGCCAAAGTTTAAAATCTATAGACAACGCCTCTCCCCCCTCACTCTCCATACCGCTTGTGCAGCAAGGCATAAAACTTCTCGGTAGTGGCAGGTTTATCGGCCCAGTGATTTTTTGTTGAATATGATTTCAGGAAGCTATCGGCTTCTTCAAAAGATTTAAAGCGATTCAGTATTTCAATAGCCTCGCTATAAGCCAAGCTGTAACCGTTGAACAGGTCTTTTACATACAGCAATTTATCATTCAGGCTGATAGCTGATTTCAAATCGCTGATGGATTGCGCATGTAACTGGTCAGACACGCGGCCTGCGGTGCCCATCTGCGCAGAGATCCTTTGGTTAAAGGTCAGCACTTCTTCTTTCTCTATAACGATAGTGGGCAGCGGCTCTTTTATTGCACTAATGGTTTCTTCTAAAACACTCGGCGGTTCCGGAGCGCGCTCCATCACAGGCTTAACCGGAGCTGATTCAGGCTCTGACTTGGCTACAGGCGTTGGCTGCGGTTCTGACTTCTGTACAGGCTCCTTTTTTACTTCGGGGGCCTCTTCTATATATTCCTCATCCTCGTCTTCCCAGGCATCACCTAAATCTTCTAAGTTTAATTGATGCCTGATGGTTTCAGGCTCTGTTTTCTCTGGCTCCGGCTCGGCGGCTTTGGGTGCAGACGGTATATCAAATTCAAAGGTATTAGCAGGCTCTTCCTTTGGTTCCTCTTTAACAGCGGGCTCAGAAGGCTGTGCATAAACCGCAACCCGTTCTACTACCGGCTCAAAATACCGGGGTTCATTAGTTTTAGGAGCCGGCTCCTCTGACTGTACAGGTACAGGCGGTGGAGTGGGCTTAACAGGTTCAGGAACCGGCAATGGAGCAGGCGTAGCAACCGGTGTGGCTACAGGGATTACCGGTTTCGGTTCTTCCTTAACCTCTTCTACCTTTTTTACTTCGTCCACCTCTTTCTTCGCTTCCACCTGGGTGGTAACCACATGAGGCGGCAATACCGTTTGGTCTGCCTTGTGCTGGGCCTCCTCCTGACTGATCACTTTGCGCAGCACCTCAATATAGTCTGAAAGAAAATGTGCATTGGCTACCAGCAGCTCCAGTTCCAGGTCGTTAAATTGACCGTTGGTGGTAGCTAAATAATCATACTGGTCGTTTATCTCGTTTATAATTCCGCCTATCTTTTTAAATACGTCCTGCTGCTTCATAGCGTGGTTGCTGTTGGTAAATAGCTTATCAAAAGTAACATTTAATTCAGATATTAGTTGGCTCAATCTGTACGGGATGTTGTTTAACGAGGATGTTTTTAAGAGAAGAACTGAGCTTGGCGGAAGCATAGAGGTAATCTGCGGGTCGATGTTTTCGGGTAAAACCGAAGAGCTGATCCGCCGTTTGCGCCGTGCCCAGATAGCCCGTCTGAACGTTGAAATCTTCAAGCCCAAAACCGATACCCGCTACGATGAAACCGACGTGGTATCGCACGATAGAAACTCCATTCCCTCCACCCCGGTAGAAAACGCTTCGTCTATCCTATTGTTAGGCAGCCACGTACAAGTAGTTGGTGTTGACGAAGCCCAGTTTTTTGATGACGAGCTCCCCTACGTTTGCAACACCCTGGCCAACAAAGGCGTACGCGTTATAGTAGCCGGACTGGATATGGATTTTCAGGGTCGCCCGTTTGGCCCGATGCCGCAACTAATGGCCATGGCCGAGTCTGTAACCAAAGTACATGCCGTTTGCGTGCGCTGCGGTAACCCTGCTTTATACTCTTACCGCCTGGTACCCGGCGAAGCCCGCATTCTTTTGGGCGAGAAAGAAAGCTACGAACCCCGTTGCCGCCAGTGCTACCTGGAAGACGGATTGTAACAATTGCACCGTTCCCCTGATTTTTCGTTCTAATTTGTGCTCGCGGTTAAAACAAAACCGCCTGTTGCGGATGTTACTATAATACTGGCCTGCCAGGCGGGCCTCACCATAAATTAGAAACATCATGGCAACAAAAATATTGGTCATTGAAGACGAGAAAGACATAAGAGACACCATTACTTATGCACTGGAAGAATACCAGTATGAAGTGGTATCGTCTGAAGATGCCGGTATTCTGAAATTGCTCGACGAGATTAAACCCGACCTGATTATGCTGGATAACTGGCTCACCGAGTGGACCAGCGATGCCAACGGTCAACAAATTAGCCGGGAGCTGAAAAATGATCCTAAGACTGCGCATATCCCTATCATCCTGATATCGGCGATGAGTAACGTAAAAGAGCTGGCCACCGCAGGCCAGGCTGATGCTTACCTGCAAAAGCCGTTTGATTTGACTGATCTGGTAGATATTGTGAACCGCTTTGCCGCGCCACCGGTGAGGTGAGGGGGATTTGCGGGATGGACACACATTGCGTCATTGCGAGGAACGAAGCAATCTCTGTACATGCATGGTGGATGTGCTTGCAGAATGTCCTATGCAGAGATTATTAATGTTTTAATTTCTTCTTTAAGGTATTAATGAGCTCCCTCCGGTCGGTTGTCTTCGTGCCTCGCAATGACGTGACGTTATAATCTGAGACGGAATCCTGCCCATCAGCCCAATATACGTCAAACTGACAAGTTTAAAAAATACACTCAGATTTCTTTTTGTCGGATGTTTTTGCCTACTTTAGATATCCATTTACAAACCTAAGGCAAAATGAAGGCGCAGTTACTCAAAGTTTTCAATGGTCTTTCTCATTCTTTTACCATCAGAGAAGACGTTGGCTTTCAGGCAAATAAAAACTGGCACTATCACCCGGAGATTGAGATCATCCAGATCAAGAAGGGAGAGGGCACGCATTTTATTGGCGATAGCATCAAGCGTTTCCAGGCGGGCGACATTTTTTTGATCGGCTCTAACCTCCCCCATTTCTTCAGGTTTGACGATGCCTATTTACAGCATCAGGCCGAGATTATGGCCAATGTAAATGTCATTCAGTTTTGCGAAAACTTCTGGGGCGAAAGGTTTTTACAATTACCGGAAAATACCATCATCCGTAACGTGCTGGATAAAGCTAAACGAGGCATTGCCTTGCCACCTAATATCACCGGCAATATTTCGCGCATTATTGACCGCCTGCTGCATACCGAAGGGCCGGAACGTATCATCCTCCTGCTGGAAATGCTCAACGTTATCGCCAACGCAAAAGATCTAACCCAGCTATCGTCTATCGGCTTTAAAAACGAACATGGCGGTACCGAGAATGATCGTATCAATGCCGTGTACGATTTCTCGTTCACCAACTTCAAACGCAAGATCGAGCTGGAAGAGGTGGCCGCCATTGCAGGCATCAGTCCAAACTCTTTCTGTCGCTATTTTAAGGCGCGCACCAAGAAAACCTACTCGCAGTTTATCCTGGAAATAAAAGTCGGGTATGCTTGTAAACTACTGATAGACAACAAATACAGCGTTAAGCAAATCTGTTACGAGAGCGGGTTTAACAACTTCGCCAGTTTCCACAAATATTTTAAGCTCATCACCAATAAAAGTCCGCTGGATTATAAGCGGGAGTTTATTGCAGCGTAGCACCGAATCTCAATACACCATGTCATTTCGACGAACTGGAGATGGCAGGCGTGTTAGCGTGAGGAGAAATCTTAGACATGTGCCTAACACCTGATACAAGCATGGGGGCTAAGATTTCTCTTCCGCTCCTGCGCTTATACCTTTGCTCGTGCTCATCGAAATGACAAAATAGTGTGAAGTTCAAAATTGAAAATCCGACATTCGAAATCCAGCCGCCCCTACTTCCCGACTTTTTTCTTAATTTCGCGGCTCAATTCCAGGCTATATTACTATGGATTACCAGTTTAAAGATATTGAGCAGAAGTGGCAGCAGTTTTGGGCCGAAAACCAAACTTTTAAAGCCGATAACAGCTCAGACAAACCTAAATACTACGTGTTAGATATGTTCCCTTACCCATCGGGTGCGGGGTTGCATGTGGGTCACCCGCTGGGTTACATTGCTTCTGATATCTTTTCACGCTATAAACGCCTGCGTGGCTTTAACGTGCTGCACCCAATGGGTTATGACTCGTTTGGTCTGCCTGCAGAGCAATACGCAATACAAACCGGCCAGCACCCGGCGCTGACTACCGAGCAAAACATTGCTACCTATCGCCGCCAGCTAGACCAGATTGGTTTCTCATTTGATTGGAGCCGCGAGGTGCGCACCAGCTCGCCCGACTACTACAAGTGGACCCAGTGGATCTTTATGCAGCTGTTTAACAGCTGGTACAATAAAACCGCCGACAAAGCCGAAGGCATTGACGCGCTGGTTGCTCATCTTGAGCAGAGCGGATCGGCCGGTATTAACGCCGTTTGTGATGAGGACGTACTGAGCTTTACTGCCGGTGAGTGGAAAGCGATGAGTCACCAGGAGCAGCAGACCGAATTGTTAAAATACCGCCTGACTTACCTGCGCGAAAGCACCGTAAACTGGTGCCCTGCACTGGGTACCGTACTGGCTAACGACGAGGTAAAAGACGGATTTAGCGAGCGCGGGGGTTTCCCGGTTGAGCAAAAGAAAATGATGCAGTGGAGCATGCGCATCACCGCTTATGCCGAGCGTTTATTGCACGGTTTAGATACCATTGACTGGCCAGAGCCGCTGAAAGAAATGCAGCGCAACTGGATTGGCAAGAGTGTGGGCGCCAGCGTAAGATTCCCGATTGATCAAACCGGGCATGCTACTCCGGTTTCTGCTGATTATATTGAAGTTTTCACTACTCGTGTTGATACCATTTTTGGTGTTACCCTGCTGGTAATTGCCCCAGAGCATGAGTTGGTAGCCCAATTAACTACTGATGAACAGCGCGTTGGCGTTGAGGCTTACATAGCACAAACCAAAAAGAAAAGCGAGCTTGACCGTATGGCCGATACCAAAACTGTATCTGGTGCATTTACAGGCAGCTACGTACTCAATCCGCTGAACGGCGAAAAGATCCCGGTGTGGATTGCCGATTACGTACTGGCCGGTTACGGTACTGGTGCGGTAATGGCTGTGCCATCAGGCGATCAGCGCGATTACCTGTTTGCCAAACATTTTAGCCTGCCGATTATCCCGATACTGGACGTACAAAATATTGAAACCGAGGCCGACCCTACCAAAGAGGGCCAGTACATCAACTCGGACTTTATTAACGGCATGAACTATAAAGAGGCAACTGCCGCTACAGTTGCCCGCCTGGAAGAACTGGGTATGGGTAAAGCCAAAGTAAACTTCCGTATGCGCGACGCCATTTTTGGTCGCCAGCGTTACTGGGGCGAACCAGTGCCGGTTTACTTTAAAGATGGTTTGCCTTATTTGATCGACGAGGAGCACCTGCCGCTGATCCTTCCGGAAATTGACAAATACCTGCCAACCGAAACAGGCGAGCCGCCACTGGGCCGCGCTACCGATTGGAACTATAATGGTTATGAGTACGAGCTGAGCACCATGCCCGGCTGGGCCGGCAGTAGCTGGTACTGGTTCCGTTATATGGACGCACAGAACCAACAAGACTTTGCATCTAAAGAAGCCATTGACTACTGGAAAGCGGTAGACTTATACATCGGCGGTTCGGAGCATGCTACCGGTCACCTGTTGTACAGCCGCTTCTGGAACAAGTTTTTGAAAGATATTGGCAAAGTTAGTGAGGAAGAGCCTTTCAAAAAACTGATTAACCAGGGCATGATCCAGGGTCGCAGTAACTTTGTTTACCGTTTGGTAGATGCAGATGGCCGCGGCACTAATACTTTCGTATCGCACGGATTAAAAGATCAGCATCATACATCAGCACTGCATGTTGACGTGAATATTGTAAAGAACGATCAACTTGATCTGGATAAATTCAAAAGCTGGCGACCAGAGTTTGCCGATGCTGAATTTATTTTAGAAGATGGCAAATACATTTGTGGAACCGAGGTTGAGAAAATGTCTAAACGCTACTACAACGTAGTAAACCCTGATGACATTGCCAGCCAATACGGTGCCGACACCTTGCGTATGTACGAGATGTTCCTGGGTCCGCTGGAGCAGAGCAAACCTTGGAATACTAATGGTATTGAGGGCGTGTTCAAATTCCTGCGTAAATTCTGGCGCTTGTTCCATGATAATGACTGGAACCTGAAGGTATCAGATGCAGAGCCTACTAAAGCCGAGTTTAAAGCACTGCACAAAATTATCCGTAAGGTGGAAGAAGATGTTGAGCGTTTCTCGTTCAATACCTCCGTATCCAGCTTTATGATTGCTGTGAACGAGCTGACTGACCTGAAATGTAACAAACGCGCCATCCTGCAGGATATGGTAATTATCCTGTCGCCTTATGCACCGCACATTGCCGAAGAGTTATGGCAATTGCTGGGTAACGAGGCAGGCACGCTATCATACGCTACTTATCCTAAGTTTAAACCTGAGTACTTGGTTGAGGACGATTTTGCTTACCCAATCTCTATCAACGGTAAAACAAAAATGAACCTGAGCATTGCCCTCAGCCTTGACATTAAAGAGGTAGAAGCGGTAGTGCTGGCTAACGCCGACGTACAGAAATACCTGGGCGGCAACGCACCTAAAAAGGTGATTGTAGTGAAAGGCAGGATTGTGAATATTGTGGCGTAAAGAACCAGGATTCTGAACCAGGATTGAACGGATTTTTAGGATTAACAGGATAAGCTGTTAGGTTCTAAAATTAAGAAACGGGTGTCATGTTGAGCCTGTCGAAATATGAGCGTTGGGCCTTCCCGCGCCCTTCGACGAAGCTCAGGATGACACCCAACTCTTTTAAGTTCACTTCTGTCATTTCGTCTTCAATTTTTGACTGTTCGTCGAAAACTTAACGTCCGGATAATTCCGGGTTTTTACTTTTGCGGCGCATCAACAGAAATTTTCTGTTTGCTATGTAACATTTCAATAAAAACGCACTCTCACTAACAAACTATCCATAAATGAAACGTTTATTTTTACTTATCTTAATATTCTGTTCCTTCTTAACGGCCAAAGCGCAGTTAGGCGGCGGCCCTAGCATCACCGGCAAAATTTCCGGTACGGTGGTAGATTCGCTCTCAAAAAAACCGCTTGACTATGCCACTGTCAGCATTTTCCGTACCAGAGGCAAGGCACCTATAACTGGTGTACTGACTGATGAAAAGGGCGGCTTCAAACTCAACAACATAGCTCCGGGCAACTATAAAATAGTGATCTCCTATATCGGTTATCCTTCAAAAACTATCGATCCGGTTACTACTACCCTTTCTAAGCCAGACCATAATATGGGCAGCGTTATTTTGGCGCCAAGTGCAAAAACATTGAGCCAGGTAAACATTGTTGGTCAGCAATCGGTAATTGAAACCAAGATTGACAAGATTGTTTACAACGTTGAAAAGGACCTGACTGCCGTAGGCGGCAACGCCAGCGATGTGTTGCGCAAAGTACCACTGGTAGCGGTAGATATTAACGGCAACGTATCATTACGCGGTGACCAGAACGTGAAAGTATTGATCAATGGCAAGCCATCAGGCGCCATGTCAAACAACCTGGCTGATGTACTGAAATCTTTCCCGGCAGATCAGATCAAAAACATCGAGGTGATTACTGCCCCATCGGCCAAGTATGATGCCGAGGGTTCTGCCGGTATCATCAACATCGTTACCAAAAGCAAAAATATTTCAGGCGTGAGCGGTGGCATTAGCGGTGGTTTTGGTACACGCCAAAATAACGGCAATGCCAACCTGAGCATCAAGCAAAATCGTTTGTCGGTTAGCGGTAACTTTGGCGGTAACTTTACGTGGCCACAGGTAACGCCAACCACGTTTTTTAATCACAACGATTCAACACTCACCACTAACACGCAAAAATCTACCAGCACAATTAAGCGTTATGCTTACACAGGCGCTGGCTCATTAAGTTACGATTTTAACAACTATAACAGCATTACCTCAAACATCAGGTTTAACCAGGGCGGTTTTAGAACTGATGGGAACGGCAATACCGTAATTGCATCGCCAGATAAAAAAACCACTGCTATTGATAGCATACTGTATGCAACTACCAGCAATACGCATACTGTATTTGGCGGTTTTGACTGGGATGCCGGCTATACCCACAAGTTTAAAAAAGAAGGCCATGAGCTAAGCATTGATGGCCAGTGGAGCCACAGCACAACCACGGTAGACTATGGTACATTTTACCAGGGGCAAGTACCAGGCGCAAACCAAACGGCAAATAACAGCGGCGTTAATAACGAGTATACCGCGCAACTTGACTACTCATTGCCTGTAAGCAAAAATGTAAAACTGGAAGCCGGCGGTAAATCAATCTTCCGTGTTATCACCAGTACATCTGATTTTTTTACCCAGAACGGAGCAGGTAATCCTTTTGTTTATAGCCCAACCCTATCTAACGGTTATGATTACAATCAGGATGTTTATGCCGGCTATACCGTATTCACTTTCACGCTGCCTAAAAGCTTTACCCTGCAAACCGGTGCACGCGTAGAAAACACACAGATTGATGGTAAACCGGGTGCTAACTCAACCGGACAAACTCCTTTTAGCAGCAGCTACACCACCTTTGTGCCAAGTTTTGCTATTTCTAAAACCATTAACAATACGCAAACCTTTAAACTGAGCTATAGCAAGCGTATACAACGCCCAAGCTTGCAGTACCTGAATCCGTTCCTTAATCAAACAAACATCTTAAGTCAGAGCCGGGGTAACCCGCAACTATCTCCAGAAGTTTCACAAACGGTGGAGTTGAACTATAACACGTTTATTAAGTCGTCGGTTATCAACGCCTCCATCTATTACAGGCATACATCAAGCATAATAGAGAGCTTGTTAACCCCAATAGATATACACAGTACAACAGATACAACCGTACTGCACGGCACCTTGACCAACTACGCCAACGTAGGCAGTAATAACTCATGGGGTGCCAGCTTCTTTGGTTCGGTAAACCCAGTGAAGATCCTGACCATCAGGGCCAGCATAAACGCCTTTACTTATAGCCCAAGCGCCAGCGGCGCGTACCAGGCGCAACAGTCTAGCAACGGTACCTATATCATGTACAACATTTTTGGTAGCGGCTCATTAACCCTGCCTAAGGATATCGCTCTGGAAACATTTGCTATTCTTAACTCGCCACGCCGTACCATTCAGGGCAGCAACCCATCATTTGGTTTTATTGGCTTTGGCGTTCGTAAACAGCTGATGAACAAACGCGCTTCAATAGGTTTCAACACCCTGTCGCCGTTTAAAAACACCATCGACTTTAACCAGGATATTGTTGGCAAGAACTTCACCCAAAGCAGCCACACTGCGTTTCCGTTCCGCTCATTCGGCTTAACGTTTAGCTACAACTTCGGTAAGATCAGCGTTAAACCCGATAACCCGATGCAGCAACAGAACAAAGGCCTGAATGACGACTTGAAACAAGGCGATCAGGGCGGACAAGGCGGCGGTCGCTAATTAAGACCTGTTCTATAATTTAGTTTTTGTTTTGAAGAGCTCCTGTTATGCAGGGGCTCTTTTTTTGTTTTAAACCTGAGTTTATCGAACAAGTGATTCACCTAAATAACTCAAGTTGCTATTAGAACCATGTAGTGGCGAAACAGACGATAAAAATAGCTATTACGTCATTGCGAGGTACGAAGCAATCTCTGCGGACGCAAATCAAATTAGCATGTCCGATTGTCCTGTACAGAGATTGCTTCGTACCTCGCAATGACGCGATGACTTATGTTTAACTAACAAACTTGAGTTAATTGATGAAACACAACACCTACCCCAGCGCCTCAATCCCAATCCTCCGCAACAACAACGACGCATTGAACGTTTTGCAGGCTCCCTGTTTAATCTTATAATCAAACAACATCTCGTCGCCTGTTACCTGGATATCGAAATAGAAATTGCGAACGTAATCCGGATAAGTCTTCTCCAATTCTGATAGTTGCAGATCGTGTGTTGCAACAAGACCCACACCTTTTTTTCGGATCAGCTGCTCAATAACAGCTTTTGAGCCAAGGTATTTATCTACCGAATTGGTACCGCGCAACATTTCGTCTATCAGGAAATAAACTTTATTCTGCTGCTCTACCGCCCCCAGCAACATTTGCAGTCGATCAAGTTCAGCTTTAAAGGTGGAGGTGCTTTCATTTAGCGAATCTTTGATACGCATATAAGTCACCACGCGAATAACCGATAGCTTCAACTCCTGCGCGCAGGCCGGCGCACCGCAAAGGGCCAGCACTGCATTGATACCGATGGTACGTAGAAAAGTACTTTTACCGGCCATGTTAGAGCCGGTGATGATATCGATACGATACGCATCATTCAAATCAAAATCATTACTTACACGCTGCGTTTCTTTAATAAGCGGATGCGCGAGGGCCTTAGTACGATAAGTATAACCATTGCCTTCGGCAATTTGGGCAAAGCACCAATCTGGGTAATTGATGTGCAAGCCAGCCAGGCTTAGTAGTGCTTCAAACTCGCCTAACAAATCAAATGCGGTAGAAATACTTTCTTTGTTGTTACGTTTCCAGTTTTCAATGGCCAGCATCTGTTTGAGCGCCCACAGAAAAAACAGGTTGAGCACAAAACCCACAATCATAATCAAGCTATAACTCAAACGGTTTACCAAAATGCCCAGCTCACGTATTTTAGCCGATGTCTGATGATCTGCCAACTGCTTAGACAATCTGCTACACTCTCCCGACGCCCAATTAGCCGTCTCCACTTTTTTAAACAGCACGGCATATTGCTGCAGCACTTGTCCCAGTTTGCCGGCCACAAAATCGGCCTTGGTAACGTAACTGCCATAGTACATGTTGAGTGCAAAATGGAACAAGGCAATGAGTACAGCTACCGGCACCATCAACGGCACAAAACATGCCGCTACAATTGCACCGGTTAGCAGAATGGGAGCAAGACGAATGTAAGTACTCAAAAAACGCTCAGCAGGTATTTTGAGCGGGGTGGCCAGGTAGGCCATCAAGCCTTTCATCTGTCCGTCGCTAATCTCGCGGGCAAACAGTAGCCGGGCCTGAAAATCGAGTTTCCAATCGTTACGGGTAGCCAACTCTTTCAACGCCTGCTGCCGGCTGGTAATTTCTTCCCGATCAGATGGTGCCGAAAACCAATCGGCCAATCTGTTCAATCCCGGGCGTGTGGCCGCGCGGTTAGTCAGTTGAAAGAGCGAATATGGTCCGAAAATATCCAGATCTGCCGTGTATGGATGCTTATCATCAGCAAACTGCCGACCATCATCATATAAATTTTTGCGGTTGCTGATGCTGTCAACCTCGTTCTGATTAACCGTAGCCAAAGCATTAAAATAGCTGCGTTGCTCTTCAAAATAACTCTGGCGAGACATGAGCCATACAAAAACCAACAGCAGGATAAAGGCCAGCGACATCAGCATACCCATCCCGCCCCACTTCAACGCGATATATATCGACATTGCAAACAGCAAAAAAACGCCCAATCGCATAAACGAATAGACATTAATAAGTCTGGAGAATTTAGCAGCCTCGGCACGGGCCTCCTCGGCCTGTCGGTTATAATTGGTGATGATGGGATTTTCCATTTCGGTATAAAGCAAAGTAAAATTAAGTTTTAGATGATAATATCACCGGGTTGAACTTCTTAAATTTCATTGCCTCCCATTTATCGGACTGACTAAATGACAACCATCTTTGGCTTTAACCACATTTGTAGTATAGACATCATTTCGGCTAAAGCCATTCTTTCATCCTCATTGCCGTCGACTAAAGTCGACGGCAATGAGGCAAATGATACAATTAACTATCTTTGCCGCAATGAAGATCACCCTGCTTACCGTCGGCAAAACCGAAGATGCTTACATCCGCGACGGAATAGACAAATACGTAAAGCGACTGAAGCATTATGCCCGGTTTGAGATCATCGACCTGCCTGAACTTAAAAATACCAAAGCCCTCACCCAGGATCAACAGAAAAGTAAGGAGGCTGAAATGTTGTTGAAAAAAATCACCAATACAGATTACGTGGTGCTGCTGGATGAGAAAGGCTTGGAGTTCAGCTCATCTCAATTTGCCACCTGGCTGGATAAAAAGGCCATCGGCTCCACCAGCAGCATTATTTTTATAGTTGGCGGCCCCTACGGGTTTGATGCTTCGGTATATGCCCGGGCTAATGATAAGCTATCACTCTCCCGCATGACGTTCTCTCATCAAATGGTACGTCTGTTTTTTACTGAGCAGCTATACCGCGCCTTTACCATCCTGAAAGGCGAGCCTTATCACCACGAATGATACGGTTAACTAAATGTCATAAAAATTCAAAACGTCAATTTTTCGGGCGTTATCGGTATTTTTGCGCCGAAAACTAACTCACATCGCATGCATTCTATTATTCCTGAGCTTTACTCCGGTAAGTTCATCTTTTTGTATGTACTCATTATTTCAACCGTAATTGTGCACTATCGCGGTAAAGTACGCTACAAATTTTTCCGCCAGTTTGCAGATCACTCTACGTTTATGGCGCCCATCAATGTGCCAATGTATGCACTCTCTGGTGTGGAGAACAAGCCATATATTAATACCGGACAATTTGCAGAGCTGGCCCTACTGAAGGCTAACTGGGAAACTATTCGTGACGAAGCCATCCAATTGGAGCGTGCAGAACTGATAAAAGGCAGCGATAAGTATAACGATGTTGGTTTTAACTCTTTCTTCCGTCGTGGATGGAAACGTTTTTATTTAAAATGGTATGGCGATTACCATTCATCAGCAAAAAAATACTGCCCTAAAACTATTGAGCTTTTACAGGGCATTCCATCTATAAAAGCTGCCATGTTTGCGGTATTGCCTGCGGGCAGTCAACTGTTACAGCATCGCGATCCGTATGCGGGCTCATTGCGCTATCACCTGGGGCTAATCACACCTAACTCTGACGATTGCAACATTATGGTTGACGGCCAGATGTATTCATGGCGCGACGGTGAGGATGTACTGTTTGATGAAACCTACATCCACTGGGCCGAGAACAAGAGCGACAAAGACCGCCTGATCTTGTTCTGCGACGTAGAACGCCCGGTAAAAACCATCTTCGGTCGTGGCTGGAACAAGTTTTTCGGCTGGTTCATCATGGCCTCCGCTGCATCACCTAACATGGGCGAAGACAAAACCGGCAACATCAACAAAGTATTCAAATATATCTACTCCATCAGGCTGGTGGGTAAAAAGCTGAAAGCCTATAACCTGAGGCTGTATTATGTAGTGAAATACCTGCTGTTTGCTTTAATTCTGTGGGCGCTATTCTTCAGACATTTGTATTAGGAACTGGCCCCGGATTTTGGATAATCATTCGTTTTAATTCCGGGGCTAATTTCATCGTTGCTTCACACAGCCAAATTTAAAATTACCTACCTTTGGCGTCATGGCGCACGACCACGATCATTCTCACGCACATCATCATCATGGACATGACCATGATCACGATCATCACCACGGCTTGTTTCACACCCATGAAGCGCCCCGGCTGGATCATCTGAATTCGGCTTTCGTTTGGGGCATCATCCTTAATTCCATCTTTGTGGTGGTTGAGGGCGCGGCCGGTTTTATCAGTCATTCGCTTTCATTATTGACCGATGCCGGGCACAACCTGAGCGATGTGGCCAGTCTGGCCCTGGCGCTGCTGGCTTTTAAGCTGGCCAAGGTAAGCTCCAACCAGAAATACACCTACGGGTATAAACGCTCTACTATTATTGTATCGTTTTTCAATGCGCTCATCCTTTTTGTGGCCGTTGGATTGATTGGTTACGAGGCTGTAATGCGTTTCTTTCATCCTGAAAGCGTGCCGGGCAGCACCATTGCCTGGGTATCTTTTATCGGCATTGCCATTAATGGTTTTACAGCGTGGCTGTTTATGAAAGACAAGGATAAAGACCTGAACGTTAAAGGAGCCTACCTGCACATGGCGGTTGATGCCATTGTATCGTTAGGGGTGGTTATCTCGGGCATTGTCATTTATTTCACCAAATGGTACTGGATTGACAGCGCCGTGAGTTTAGCCATTGTGGTGATTATCGTTGGCGGCACCTGGGGCCTGCTTAAAAAGAGCCTGCGTCTGGAAATGGACGGCGTGCCAGACGAGATGGATCTGGAGAAAGTGAAAACCGAATTAATGAAAGGCAAAGGCGTAGTAGAGGTGCACCATGTACACATCTGGGCACTCAGTACTACAGAAAACGCCATGACTGCCCACCTGGTTATTTCTGACGAGGAAATGCCCAACTTTACTGCTATTAAGCATGACTTGCGCCATCGCCTGCTGCATATGAACATCAGTCATTGCACCTTTGAACCGGAGCTGGCAAGTGAGAAGTGCGAGCAGGCGGAGTGTTAGTAAGACCTTATAAAACGGGATGTCACGTTGAGCCTGTCGAAACGCGTGCGTAGGCCTTCCCGCGCCCTTCGACAAGCTCAGGATGACACCCGGCCCGCTATTAAAACGATCTATTGTGAGTTGACACCCTGCTCACCGCCAAACTGAACAAAATACTTTTCAATCCTAATCGTTATTTTTGGATATGCGCCGCATGTCGATGACGATCTCTTTCAAACATTATATCCTGGCTTTGTGCTTTGTACTTTCGGCTTTTGCCTCCAAAGCAGCGTCCATCTTACTGCCGATGGACGAGACGCAGAAAGATCATCTTAAATCATACGGTATTGCCTTCTGGACATTGAAAAACGGCGAGGAGGTGGATTGGCTGCTCAACTACCGTGGCGGCAGCTTTATGATGAAGTATGATAAAAGCATTGAGGATGAATGCAAGATTCGCGGCGTAAGCTATGAGGTGGTTGCTGATGCCAAGGTAAACCAGATTATTACCGAGGTGACCGATCCCTCTGTAAACATGGATTTGGTTAAACTGGAGAAAGCGCCCCGAATGGCCGTGTATGCTCCTAAAACCAGCATGCCCTGGGACGATGCCGTAACCATGGTACTGAAGTATGCCGAGATCCCTTACGATCTGATTTATGATGAGGAAGTGCTACGCGGCGACCTGCCCAAATATGATTGGCTGCACCTGCACCATGAGGATTTTACCGGTCAGTACAGTAAGTTTTATACCTACCGTTTTGAAGCTTGGTACGCCAACGATGTAAAGGCGCAAGAGGCCATGGCCAAAAAGCTGGGCTTTGATAAAGTATCAAAAATGAAATTGGCCGTGGCCCAGCACATCCGCGATTTTTGTGGCAACGGCGGTTTCCTGTTTGCCATGTGTTCGGGCACCGACACGTTTGATATTGCGCTGGCGGCTGCCAATACCGATATTTGCGAAAGCATGTTTGATGGTGACGCAGCCGATCCAAACGCGCAATCTAAACTTGACTTTGGCGCCACCTTTGCCTTCCAGAACTTTCAACTGGATATGAACCCGCTCTCACACCGGTTCAGTAATATCGACGTTACCTTTACCCGGCAGGTAGACCGCGCGAATGATTTTTTCACGCTGTTTGATTTTTCGGCCAAATGGGATGTGGTACCCAGCATGCTCACCCAAAACCATGATAAGGTAATTAAAGGTTTTATGGGACTGACCACTGCCTTTAACGAGCGCTACATTAAACCCGGCGTTACCATTATGGGCGAAATGAAAACAGGTAACGAGGCCCGCTACATCCACGGCGAGTACGGCAAAGGTCAGTGGACCTTCTACGGCGGCCATGACCCCGAAGATTACCAGCACGGCGTAGGCGACCCGCCAACAGATTTAAAGCTGCACCCCAACTCACCCGGATATCGTTTGATTTTGAATAATGTGCTGTTCCCTGCGGCCAAGAAGAAAAAACAGAAAACCTAGCGGTTTTAGTTAATTGGTGATTGGTTGATTAGTGATTAGTGATTAGTTGAAATTATAACCCGCTTGTCATTCCGAACGAACATGGGCAGGACTGTGAAATGGCGTGAGGAGGAATCTTAGACGCTAGCTAAGCCATCGAATAAAAGCATGTGGGCTAAGATTTTTTCACATCGTTCAAGAGAGTAGTTCTCCCATTGGTCGAAATGACATAATTCTAATAACCTAAAACAACATCAGCACCTGCCCTTTTTCCACTTTATCACCAGGCTTTATTTTGGATGATTTTACCACCATGTCTGCCGGGGCTTTGATGATGTTTTCCATTTTCATGGCTTCCAGCACAAACAGGTTATCGCCTTTCTTTACCTCATCGCCGGGGTTTACAAATACTTTCAGCACCAGGCCGGGCATTGGGGCTTTCAGGTCGCTTACTTTGGCGCTGTCGCCGGCATTCATACCCAGTTGTTCCAGCAGCAGGTCGAACTGGTCTTTGGCCGCTACATTATACAGCCTGCCGTTCACTTTTATCTCTGCAGATTTGGTGGCTCGGTCAAAGCTTACCACCTCGGCGTTGCAGGAGGCCAGGTTGTGGATGATGTGATAGCTATTATTACCCAACTCGCGGATATCCATGTGTGCATCCTTGCCCCCTACGGTTAGTTTGCCTTTGGTTAATTCAGTCTCAAACTGCTGTTGTCCATTTACTTTGATGCGATACATAGGTGGGTTATTGGGTTAAAGCGTATTGAATCATATTAGCACCCATTTTAAGGGCTTTAAGACGCGATTCCTGGCTATCGCCGGCATAAGTGCCATAATCCTCCCAGCCGTTGCCCAAATCGCACTCATAGTCATAAAAACACACCAGGCGACCTTTATAGATCAGTCCGAAGCCCTGCGCGCGTTTACCATCGTGCTCGTGGATTTTGGGCAGTCCGTTAGGGAAATCAAATTTCTGGTGATAGATAGGGTGATTGAGCGGCAGTTCCACAAACTCCAGTTCAGGGAAAACTTTTTTCATTTGCGGACGGATAAACTGATCCAGTCCATAATTATCGCAAATATGCAGAAAGCCGCCACCGGTAAGGTATTTGCGCAGGTTGCGCACCTCGATATCGTTAAAAATCACGTTCCCGTGACCGGTCATGAAGATAAAAGGATAATTAAAAATCTCGGTACTGCCTGCTTCTACCGTTTCTTCATCAGCCTGAAAACTGGTATGCAGGTTATCGTTACAAAACTTAATGAGGTTGGGCAGTGCGGTGCGGTCGCCATACCAATCGCCACCGCCGTTGTATTTGAGACGGGCCATACGATAGGCGGGCGGAGGCGTAAAGCTACTCAGCAGTAACAGGGTTATCAAGGTACTGGCGAGTGTGAGCAGCTTCATTTTACCGGTTTAAAAAATTGACTTCAAAGCAGGCTTCCAGGGCGGCCGTTTCGGTGCGCAGCCTGCTGTTTCCTAAAGTTATGGCTTTAAAATCATTTTCTAAAGCAGTGGCAATCTCTTTTTCGCTAAAATCGCCCTCCGGGCCAATCATAATCAGGCTCCGGCCATTTACTGTCAAAGCGTCGCGCAGCTCCAGCTTCTCCCCTTCTATGCAGTGCGCAATAAACTTTTGTCCGTCAAAAGGTTTGGCCATAAACTGGGCAAAAGTAACGGGCGCATTTAAAACAGGGTGATAGGCTTTAAGCGATTGCTTGATGGCCGAAGTAATGATTTTATCCAGTCGATCCGTCTTAGCCTCTTTACGTTCAGAACGTTGACAGATAATAAGCGATACCTCATCAACGCCAATCTCTGTGGCTTTCTCTAAAAACCACTCCAGACGTTCAATATTTTTGGTGGGTGCTACCGCGATGTGCAGGTAATGATTGCGCTTACCGTATTCATAAACGGCTGATTGGATTTTGAGGATCACGCGCTTTGGGTGCGCATCGCTGATGGCTGCGTTATAAAATCCGCCTTTGCCATCAATCAGGCTCACCTCGTCGCCCACGTTAAGGCGCAGCACACGGATGGCGTGCTTGCTTTCTTCCTCGTTCAAGAAATAAGCTTCGGCATTTGGGGCAATATCGGGGGTATAAAACAGATGCATCTGCTTACGCTTTTAATGCAGGTCTATGGTATCCTCGGCGTTGAGCAAGAGTTCCAGCTTCACCGATTCAATATTTTGCTCAGACTTTTTGAGTACGGTGATGTTGTAGCCGTCGGCCTCCTTATGTTCGCCCACTTCGGGAATCTTACCAAAAACTTCGCTTACCCAACCGCCAACGGTATCGAAGTCGCCATCCTCGGGCAAGTCATGCGGCAGGTGACCGTTTGCATCGTAAATGCTGGCACCGGCGTTCACAATAAACTCATTGTCGCTCATTTTTTCTACAATGGGCTTCTCCTCGTCATACTCGTCCTGTATTTCACCTACCAGCTCTTCCACAATATCTTCCAGGGTTACCATACCGGCGGTACCGCCAAACTCATCCAATATAATAGCAATCTGCAAACGCTTCTGCTGCAACTCGGCCATCAGATCATTGATCTTCTTGGTTTCCGGAATAAAGTAGGGTTTACGGATGATATCCTTCAGCTCAAAGTCGGTATTTTTAAACAGCAACGGTAAAATATCTTTAGCGTGTACAATACCGATGATCTTATCGATACTATCCTGATAAACCGGCATGCGGCTGTACCCTTCGGAGATGAGCAGTTCTACCAGTTCTTCGCGAGAGGTTTGAACATCTACACCCGAGATCTTGGTACGCGGTACCATGATATTCTTTACTACGCGCTCGTTAAAATCAAATACATTTTTGATCAGCTCGTGCTCGTTAGAATCCAGCGCGCCGCTTTCTTTACCTTGTTCTAACAGGTATTGCAATTCTTCAGAGCTATGATGCGCTTCTTCACTTATGCTGTTAATACCAATAAGTTTGAGCAGGAAAGTAGCAAAACCATTCAGCAACCAGATGAACGGCTTACACAGCACAAAAAAGAACTGTAAGGGAACCGATACCGCTAACGTGGTACGCACTGAACGTTGTATGGCGATAGACTTAGGTGCCAGCTCGCCAAATACAATGTGAAATACAGTGATCACTACAAAGGCTACCACATGGCACACATTGATTACAAACCCAGAGGTAATAACGATACCGAAAAACGAGAAAACGTTGAGGGCAATTTTAGTCACCACATCCTCGCCTACCACACCAAGCCCCAGCGAGGCGATGGTTACGCCCAGTTGCGTTGCGGCCAGGTAGCCGTCCATATTATGAGTAATACGACGGGCCAGCTTAGCTGCGGTACTGCCAGATTTAATTTGCAACTCAATTTGCGAACCCCGCACACGTACAATGGCAAATTCAGCGGCAACAAAAAACCCGTTCAGCAGAACCAGGAAAAGCGTAGCAAATACTTCAAAAAGACTTACATGAAGATCGACGGGGTGATCCATTCAAATGTTTTATTGTTCGACAAGGAAAGTAGAGCTATATAACTCTAAACTTTCTTTAATTACTTTGTAAGCATACGGCTTACCCAACAGGTGCTCTATAGTTACGTTTTTATCTTCAAGCGCCTTATAGTCTTGAAAAAAGCGTACAATCTCTTTCATGGTATGCGGCGGCAGCTCGTTCAGGTCGTCAATATAATTAACAGACATGTCATTTTTAGCCACAGCAATAATTTTATCATCCTGCTCACCATTATCAACCATGTGCATTACACCAATTACTTTAGCCTCAATGATAGACATCGGGTAAACATCGGCAGAACACAGTACCAGAATATCCAGCGGATCTTTATCATCGCAATAAGTTTGAGGGATGAAGCCGTAGTTAGCCGGATACATTACTGATGAGAACAGGATACGATCCAGTTTCAGCAGGCCTGAATCTTTATCAATTTCATATTTAGCTTTCGAGCCTTTTGGGATCTCGATGATTGCGTTAACAATTTCGGGTATGTTTTCGCCAGGTGAAACCTGGTGCCAGGGATGTTGTGTGCTCATGAAGTATATAAATATAAAAAAATATAAATTGTTTAGTCGCCGCTTACTATAGTCTTCTTTTTCAGGAAGGCTACAATGAGCGGTATACTGGTGATAACGATCAGTCCGATGATCACATACTCCAGGTAATCTTTGATTTCAGGATAGCGGCGGCCCAAAAAGTAACCGGTTAAGGTTAATATAGCTACCCAGGCCACGCTGCCTACCAGATTGTAAAGCGAGAACCGTTTCAGATCTACCTTTACCACTCCGGCAAAGATAGGTGCAAAAGTTCTTATTATGGGGAAAAATCTGCCTAAAACCAAGGCCATGCCGCCATGTTTCTGATAAAACTCTTCAGCTAGTTGTACATAACGTTTTTTAAAGAACAGGGAATCGTTTTTCTTGAAGAGCAAAGGGCCTGCGCGATAGCCAAACCAGTAACCCACGTAGTTACCCAAAACGCCGGCACCAACTAATGAAGCAATCAGCACCACAATTGGTACATCCAGAATCCCGGTGGCGCATAATAAACCGGCCATAAAAAGCAGGTAATCTCCGGGCAGAAAAAACCCGAAGAACAGTCCCGTCTCAGCAAAAACCACAATCAGCAGCAAGTAAAATCCTCCTGTGCTGAGGATGGCATTTGCGTCGGTTAAATTATGCAGGTTCTCCCAGAAATTTTCCATGCGCAATAAGTAAAACTACAAATATTATTTCTATTTGTAATTACTTAACTGACGGAATCAGGGCGGCGATAACTGTAGGGTAAATACCAATGAACAATGTAATCAAGGCTGAAAGCGCCAGTACCACATTGAAATAGGCTGGTATAGCCAAACCCTCACGCTCTGAATTACGGAAGTACATGGCAATAATTACCCTGAAGTAATAGAAGATACTGATAATGGCATTAAGCACCGCGATAATTACCAGATAGATATGCGATTTAGCCAGCGCACCGGTAAACATAAAGAACTTGCCAATAAACCCTGCAGTAAGCGGAATGCCGGCTAATGACAGCATTGCCACGGTAAGCACAAACGCCAGGAAAGGGTTTTTACGGCCCAGGCCATTAAAGCTCTCAAAGTTATCGTTACCCTGTTGCTGCTGTACCAGTATTAATACCGCAAATGCAATGATAGAAGCAATTGAATAGGCCGTAGCGTACACAAATACAGAGTTACCTGAATTAGCGCCCAGAGCCACAATAGCAAACAGCATATAGCCCGCATGCGAGATGCTGGAGAAAGCCAGCATACGTTTAAAGCTTTGCTGATAAAGCGCGGTGATGTTGCCAATAAACAAGGTCAGCCCGGCAATAATAACCAGCACCGGTGTCCAGAACTCAGCAACTGAAACAAAACAGTTTTGGAACAAACGCAGGAAAGCAGCGAAGCCCGCAGTTTTTACCACGGTAGACATGAAGGCCGTAATCAAGGTTGGAGCACCTTCGTACACATCTGGCGTCCAGAAGTGGAAAGGCGCTGCGCCTACTTTAAAGCACAAGCCAACGATGATGAGCATAATACCGGTGTAAAACATCGGGTAACTGCCAGATTTATGCGATAATGCCCAGTCGCGGATAGCGTCGAGGTCAAAAGAACCTGTAGTACCATAGATCAGCGCAATACCGAACAGCAAAAAGCCGGTTGAAAAAGCGCCCATCAGGAAGTATTTCAAAGCGGCTTCGTTCGAGCCAAAGTCTTGTTTTTTGATACCCGCCAGAATGTAAAGGCTTACAGACATGATCTCAATACCGATGAACAGCATAGTAAGGTTATGGTATGATACCATCACAATGATACCGGCCAGCGCAAACAAGATGATAGAATAATATTCTGCCACGTGACTGCTTATCTTCTCAAAATAGTCTTTTGATAACAACAGAATCAGCACAGTAGAAACAACGGTAATGCCGGTAAAGGCAATAGAAAAATGATCAAACAGCATCATGCCGTTATAGATTGGCATCACTGTATCGGCGGCCTTCCACTGCGATATAGCTAAACCCAGCGCCACTGCCAAACCAATAACGGTTACCGGCAGCAATGCATTTTTGGCTTTATATAAGCCTAAATACAAAAGCAGGATAGGTAAAACAGATATGAGTATTAAGGTATTCATTTTATATCGATCAAAATTTTTGTCAAAACTATTTAGTAACAGGCAGTGTGTTGCTACCGGTAGCACTCATCTTCTCGGTCATAAAGTGGATGAAATCTCTCACCCCTGCGTCAGACAGATGCAGAATTGGCTGCGGATAAACGCCAATCACAATTACCAGCGCACTGATAATAATCAGTACCCATTTATCGGTACCGGTCACATCCGTAAACTGGATGGTCAGGTCATTAGTTGGGCCCTGCATAACGCCTTTGTACATGCGCAGCATATAAACCGCACCCAAAATGATGGTTAAGCCGGCTATAGCAACCAAGATGATGTTATAATCATAAATGCCGCTCAGCAATAAAAACTCGCCCACAAAACCGTTAGTTAACGGCAATGCAACAGCTCCCAGCGTAATAATCAGGAAACAGGTAGCAAATACCGGCGCAACTTTGGCAATACCGCCCAGTTGGGTAATATCGCGGGTATTCATTTTACGGCTGATGATATCCCATACGATGAACAAACCAACCACGTTAATACCGTGGCTCAGCATCTGGATCATAGCACCTTGCAAACCGTTCCAATTCAGCGCCAGGATAGCGGCAGAGATTAAGCCAACGTGTGCAATTGATGAGTAAGCGATTAAACGCTTGCCATCTTTTTGCTTAAAGGCAATAATAGAAGCATAAACAATACCCACAACAGCCAGGGTGATAGCCAGTGGATACCATTGGTTAAAGCCCAGCGGCAAAATAGGGATCATCCACCTAACCATACCATATAAGCCCATCTTCAGCATCACGCCAGAAAGCAGCATGCTGCCGGCTGCCGGTGCCTCGGTATACGTATCGGGCTGCCAGGTATGGAACGGGAAGATTGGCACCTTAATGGCAAAGGCCAGGAAAAACGCCCAGAACAACCATGATTGCTCTTTCAAACTCAACTGCAGGTTATAAAAATCGCTGGAGTCAAAAGTACCATTCGGGTTATGCAGATACAGATAAATCAAACCTGCCAGCATAAATAATGAACCGGCAAAGGTATAGATGAAGAACTTAAGCGTTATTTTAACCCGATTCTCGCCGCCCCACATACCGCAAATAAAGTAGATTGGTATCAGCGCCGCTTCCCATCCCACGTAGAACAGAAATCCGTCCATGGCCAGAAAAACGGTGGTCATACCAGCCTGCATAAACAGTATCAGTGCATAAAACGCCTTAGCGCGGTTATCATACTGATGTTTATAAGTGCTCAGGATAATTAGTGGCAGCACCAGCGCGGTAAGCAGCACCGGGATGATGTTCAAACCATCTAACGCAACAACAAAATAAGCGCCTATCTGCGGAATCCATGGAGCCGTGCTATCCATCTGCGGGAAGCTGGTATTAGGATTAAACTTGCTGATCAGAACACCGGTAATAACCAGTTCAGCCAGCGTAGCAACCAGGGCAATGTGCTTGGCCCAATCGTTTTTTACTAAAAACAGGGCGGCAGCAGCCAGTAACGGTAAAAATATTAATATAGAAACTGTCATTTTATACGTGCAGCTTATCCATTAAACCCAAACTATACAGTAGTATGGCCACAATGCCTACTACCATCATAAAAATGTAGAAACCTACGTTACCAGTTTGCAACAGGCGCAAACCTTTGCTGGCCTCTACCGGTCCGGCACCAATGCCATTCACCAGGCCATCGATACCCAGCTTCTCGATCACTTTATAGAAGAAATCAGACAGCCAATCTAACGGGCGACGGATAATCAGGTCATACAACTCATCAACATAAAACTTGTTATATGACAGGGTAGCCAGCAAACCACGCTCTTCGTCGTCGCGCACAGGCACATGCCCGTTTTTGTTGTATTTAACGTAAGCATAAGCCAGGGCAATAAACGCTGCGGCTACAGAGATACACATCAGCGTCACTTCAATCGCAGGAGTCAATGCCTCCTTAGGTTCTGATAAGAACTTGTTATTGATGATCGGCTTCAAAAACTCGCCTAACTCTTCGTGACCGCCTAATACGGCCGGTACGTTAATCAAACCACCAACAACAGAAAGCACGGCCAGCACAATCAGCGGCAGCGTCATAGTTGCAGGCGACTCATGCAGGTGATGCTCCTGTTCGCTGGTTCCGCGGAATTTTCCGTAAAAAGTAAGGAACAACATGCGGAACATATAGAACGAGGTAAACATGGCGGTGATGACACCGATAGCATACATGATCTTGCTGTGCTCATAAGTGTGCGCCAGAATTTCGTCCTTAGAAAAGAAACCGGCAAACGGCGGGATACCTGCAATGGCAATAGTACCGATAAGCATTGTCCAGAAAGTAATAGGCAATTTTTTACGCAGACCGCCCATGTTACGCATATCCTGCTCGCCGCTTACCGCGTGGATTACCGAACCGGCACCCAGGAATAATAAAGCTTTGAAGAATGCGTGGGTAATAACATGGAAGAAACCACCGGTAAAGGCACCAACGCCTAAACCCAGGAACATATAACCCAACTGAGATACGGTTGAGTATGCCAGTACTTTCTTAATATCTGTTTGTGTTAACGCGATGAGTGCCGCAAATAAAGCTGTTGCCAAACCGATGATGGCAACGATATTCATCACCACTGGTGAGAGCAGGAACAGCACGTTTGAACGGGTGATCATATAAATACCCGCAGTAACCATAGTAGCTGCGTGGATGAGCGCCGAAACAGGTGTCGGACCGGCCATCGCGTCAGGCAACCAGGTAAACAGTGGAATTTGTGCTGATTTACCGGTAGCACCGATGAACAGCAGCCCGGCAGCCAGACCAACCGCCCAGTAACCCGGGTGAATCAACTGTGCTTTTTTGATCATCTCCTGGATGTTCACCGTGCCAAACAAATTCAGGATAAGGAAGATGGCAATCAGGAAACCTAAATCGCCAATACGGTTCATTACAAATGCTTTCTTGGCAGCATCAGCATAAGATGGATTGCTGTACCAGAAACCAATGAGCAGGTAAGAGCAAAGCCCCACGCCTTCCCAACCGATGAACATAATTACATAGTTGGCGCCCATTACCAGCAGCAGCATGAAGAAGATAAACAGGTTTAAATAAGCAAAGAACTTACCAAAGCCCTCATCATCATGCATATAGCCGATAGAGTATAGGTGAATCAGCGTACCA
Source organism: Mucilaginibacter yixingensis (assembly GCF_041080815.1). NCBI lineage: Bacteria > Pseudomonadati > Bacteroidota > Sphingobacteriia > Sphingobacteriales > Sphingobacteriaceae > Mucilaginibacter > Mucilaginibacter yixingensis. The sequence goes on from NZ_CP160205.1 coordinate 4,198,406, forward strand.
ACACCGGTAATGATAAGCAGCATAATAGCGCTTAGCTGATCGATGTAGAACTCAAAGGGGATGCGTACAGGCCCGGCCAGGATCCAGTCGAAATACTTGATGGCGATGTGGTGCTGATAGTTAGCTTTCACCTCGAAGAAAACGCCGACACTGATAGCGAATGACGCCAGTACCAGTAAGGTACCGATAGAACCGATAAGGCCTTTTGGTAATTTGTTTCGGCCAAGCCCGTTGATAATAAATCCCGCCAGGGGTAATATCGGAATAAGCCAGATAAGTTTATCCATTTGTTAACTGTTAGCCCCCTAACCCCCTAAAGGGGGGATTTTAATGGGGATATTTTTATTTTCTTGTTATCTGATTAATAGTGTCCTCTCCCCCTTCAGGGGGCCGGGGGGCCTACCATTTTAGCCTGTTCAGCACATTAACGTCAATCGAACTGGTGTTGCGGTAGATCATCACAATAATGGCCAGACCAACAGCTACCTCGGCAGCAGCCAGCGCCATGATGAAGAATACAAAAACCTGGCCCGATGCATCGCCCCGGTAAACCGAGAACACCGTGAGCAGCAGGTTAACGGCATTCAGCATCAGCTCTACCGACATGAATATCACAATAGCGTTGCGGCGCAGTAACACACCGGTAACGCCAATACAAAACAGCACGCTGCTTAACAAGATGTAGTGGTTAAGCGGCACGGTTTTAACGGCATTGAAGAAACTTTCCATCAGGCAGCTTTTGGTTCTTTTTTAGCTAATAATACCGCACCCACCATGGCTGACAACAGCAGGATGGACGAAATTTCGAACGGTAACAAAAATTGGTTAAACAATACTTTACCCAGGCTTTTCACCAACCCCAGACCCGGATCTGCCAGCAGCACCGGCTTTGATGAGGCCGATAGCTTAAGGGCGCCAAACAGGGTGGCCAGTAAACAACAACCGCCAATAACGGCTGCAAACTTTACAATATTGCTTTTGACAGGTTCTGAATCGACGTTGAGGTTGAGCAACATCAGCACGAACAGGAACAACACCATAATGGCCCCCATGTAAACAATAAAGTTTACGATGGCCAAAAATTGGGCGTTAAGCAAAATGTAGTGAATAGTGATAGTGAAAAACGTGAGGATAAGGTATAACACGCTGTGCACCGGGTTTTTGGCAGTAATTACCAGGAGTGCAAACAGCACTGATAAAAACGCGATAAAGTAAAATATACCCATTTTAGTGTTTACAAATAGACATTTGCCCGGCTTAAAATTGACGGGCAAATGTATAAAACTTCTTCTATTGATTAAGTGGAGCCTCCACTAATTTATCCTTGCCGTAAATAAAATCCTTACGCAATGTATCCGACGGAACGATTGGTCCATCCAGGTAGATTGCCTCTTTCGGGCAAGCTTCTTCGCACAGTCCGCAGAAGATGCAGCGCAGCATGTTGATCTCATAAACTGCTGCATATTTCTCCTCGCGGTACAGGTTCTCTTCGCCTTTCTGACGCTCGGCTGCCGTCATGGTAATAGCTTCAGCCGGACAAGACAAGGCGCACAAACCGCAGGCGGTACAACGCTCGCGACCGTCTTCATCACGTTTCAGTGAGTGCATACCACGGAAGTTCTCAGAGAACTCGCGCTGCTGCTCAGGGTAACGGATGGTTACTTTCTTTTTGAAAAAGTGACTCATGGTAATAGCCATACCCTTAGCAATTGCCGGCAGATACATCTTCTCGGCCAGGGTAAGTGGTTTTACATCGAGTACTTTCTTTTTATTACTTAGTGGTTCCATTTAGAAACGCTTAATTAACTATGGTGATACAATACAATTACAAGGCCGGTTACCACAATGTTGGCAATGGCAAAAGGTATCAGGCCTTTCCAGCCCAGGTCCATCAACTGGTCATAGCGGAAACGCGGGATGGTCCAGCGTACCCACATAAAGAAGAAGATGAACAGGAATATTTTCATGAACATCAGCACCACACCCAAAATCACAGATGCATTGGCACCAAAGTGAGCAGCGATATAGTCCATACCCGGATAGTTATAAGCGCCCCAGTACAGCGTCACCATTACTGCCGATGAGATGAACATGTTGATATACTCAGCGAACAGGTAGAAACCCAGTTTCATTGATGAGTATTCGGTATGATAACCGCCTACCAGCTCGGTCTCACACTCCGGTAAGTCGAACGGTGAACGGTTGGTTTCCGCAAAAGCACAGATCAGGAACAGGACAAAACCTACCGGCTGATAGATGATATTCCAGTGCCAGCCGTGTTGTTGCTCTGCAATCTCACGCAGGCTCAGTGTACCGGTTACCATTAGCAGGGCAATGATAGACAGGCCCATCGAAATTTCGTAACTGATATTCTGTGACGCCGCGCGGATAGCACCCAGCAACGAGTATTTGTTGTTTGATGCCCAGCCACCAATCATGATGCCATATACCCCCAGCGATACCACGCCGAAGATGTACAGGATACCTACGTTGATATCGGTCACCTGCAGGTCTATAGTGGTAGAACCGATCACCAGTTTCTGTCCCCATGGAATAACCGCAGAGCCTATACAGGCCGTCATTATTGCCAGCGAAGGGCCAACGATGAACAGGAAACCGGTAGCACGGGTTGGGATGATCTCTTCTTTCATGAACATCTTCATACCGTCGGCAGCAGGTTGTAAAATCCCCCACGGACCTGCACGGTCTGGTCCCAGCCTGTCCTGCAAAAATGCAGCAACTTTACGCTCGGCATAAGTAGAGTACATCGCAATCAGCAAGCTGATAGCGAAAATCACTACTACTAAAGCAATCTTTATATATAAATCTGTAAGCATTTTCTATTACAAACGTGTATCGCGTTCAAACTGATTTTTATTGTTCTCCTGCAGCACAGGGTTGGTTTTCACCACCGGCAGCGGGCGCAGCGTATCATAATGGTTAGCGCTGATAACCGAGTTGTTAGCAATCTTGCGCGGGCCTTCAATTACCCAGTCGGCAGTTTTCTTTTTATCAAAACGGCACTCGTTACAGATAAACTCCTCTACCTCGCCATACACATCTTTACGGGCCGTAACACGAATCACATCTTCACCTTTATACCAAAGGGTTACTTTGCCGTTGCATTTCTCGTGGTTACAATCGCGGTGTGCGTCAACCGGCTTGGTAAACCATACACGGTTTTTAAAACGGAAGGTTTTATCAGTCAGCGCGCCAACCGGACAAACGTCTATCACGTTACCAGAGAAGTCGTTATCAACAGCAGCCTGGATGTAGGTAGAGATCTCTGAATGATCGCCCCTGTTCAGGATACCATGGATACGATGATCGGTAATCTGATCTGCGGTGAAAACGCAACGATAGCAAAGGATACAACGCGTCATGTGCAGTTGGATCTTATCGCCAATGTCAATCTTCTCGAAGGTACGTCGGTCAAACTCGTAACGGGTTTTAGCAGCGCCGTGCTCATAACCTAAATCCTGCAGATGACACTCTCCTGCCTGATCGCAGATAGGGCAATCCAGCGGGTGATTGATCAGCAGCATTTCTACCACACCTTTACGTGCCTCTATTACCTCTGGCGAAGTAATGTTTTGCACCTCCATTCCATCCATTACTGTGGTACGGCAGCTGGCCACCAGTTTAGGCATAGGGCGCGGGTCTTTCTCAGAACCTTTGCTTACCTTAACCAAACAGGTACGGCATTTACCGCCGCTGCCCTGCAGCTTTGAATAATAGCACATGGCAGGCGGAACAATATCGCCACCTATCTGCCTTGCAGCATTGAGGATGGTTGTCCCGGGGTCTACCTCTACGGTGATACCGTCTATTGTTACTTTCATTTGAACCTCTCCTAAATCCACTCTTAATGAGCGGACTTTTAAGAAACTATTGTTTATATCTTTTGGGAGACACAAATATGTGTCTCTACATTTTTCTTCTATCGTAGAGACACATATTTGTGTCTCAATTGTGGCGGCATCCACCGCCTGTCTGTCCCTGGTGAGGCACAAATATGTGTCTCCACAACCACTCCTCCCCTTCGGGGAGGCCGGGAGGGGTTAAGCCGCTGTTTCTTCCTTCTTAGGCAATGGATCAGCGTAATGAGCCAGACCATAATTCCTGGTCATCGCCTCGCTCGCATTGGTCACATGCCATTCAAACTCATCTCTGAAGTGACGGATGGCGCTGGCTACCGGCCAGGCTGCCGCGTCACCCAGCGGACAAATGGTGTTACCTTCTATCTTTTTAGATACGTCTACCAGCAGGTCGATATCGCTTTTCTTGCCATGACCGTATTCCAGTCTGTGCAGCACTTTCTCCATCCAGCCAGTACCTTCGCGACAAGGCGAGCATTGGCCGCAGCTTTCATGGTGATAGAAACGGGTAAAGTTCCAGGTATTACGAACGATACAAGCATCTTCGTCAAACGCAATGAAACCGCCCGAACCCATCATGGTACCGGTAGCAAAACCACCGTCGGCCAGTGATTCGTAGCTCATCAAGCGGGCCTCGTTGTTAGCCGTTTTAAAGAACAGGTTAGCTGGCAGAATTGGCACTGATGAACCACCGGCCACTACTGCTTTCAGGCGTTTGCCGTTAGCTATACCACCGCAATACTCATCGCTGTAAACAAACTCTTCGCAGCTCAGGCCCAGATCAATCTCATACACACCTGGCTTTTTCAGGTTACCGCCGGCACTGATCAGCTTGGTACCTGTACTACGGCCGATACCTAACTTAGCATACTCGTCGCCACCATCATTGATGATCGGTACTACCGCCGCGATTGACTCTACGTTGTTTACCACCGTTGGGCAGCCATACAAACCGGCAATAGCCGGGAATGGCGGCTTAATACGCGGGTTACCACGTTTACCTTCCAGTGATTCCAGCAGGGCGGTTTCTTCACCGCAGATGTAAGCACCACCACCTGGTTGTACGTACAGCTCCAGGTCATAACCGGTGCCCAGTATATTTTTACCTAAAAATCCTTTTGCTTTTGCTTCAGCGATGGCCTTTTCCAGGATGCGGATCTGTGGCATCATCTCACCGCGTACATAGATGTACGAGGTATTGGCGCCCAGCGCATAGCTGGATGTGATCATCCCCTCAATTAAAGCGTGAGGGATGTAGGTCATCAAAAAGCGGTCTTTGAACGTACCCGGTTCAGACTCATCGGCGTTGCACACCAGATAACGAGCCACACCTTCCGGCTTAGCCAAAAAGCTCCACTTCATCCCGGTAGGGAAACCTGCACCACCGCGACCACGCAGGCCCGATTTCTTTACCTCTTCAACCACCTCGTCAGGCGTCATCGTTTTCAGGGCTTTCTCTACCGAACGGTAGCCGCCTTTTTCACGATACACATCAAAAGTGTTGATGTTTGGTACGTTAATATGTTCTAACAGTAACTTGCGTCCCATAGTATCAATATATTTTGCCTGTCAGTTTATAATAAGTTACATGTTGCCAGATGCGTTGAGCAACGGCAAAAACTACAATACAAACCTTTGCCCACACTAAGTTTGCCAGGTCACTACCCGGCATCAGTACCAATACAATTAACACAGCATATAGTACATCTCTCAGTATCAGGCTGTTTCTAGTTGACATTTCCTCTTGATTTTAAATCGTCAATTAAACGATCAACCGATTCAGGCGTAAGGTTTTCATAAAAAGTATATTCCGGACCGATCTGTAATACCGGACCAAAGCCACAGGCGGCCAAACACTCTACACCTCTCCAGCTAAACAGGCCATCTTCGGTTACTTCACCCTCTTTTACACCCAGCTTCTGCTCAATGTGATCCATGATCTTCTCGGCACCAACCAGGCAGCATGGGCCTGTACGGCATACTTCCAGCGCGTATTTGCCTTGCGGGCGCATAAAGTACATGGTATAAAAGGTAGCAACCTCATACACCTCAATCGGTTGAATGCTCAGGTATTCGGCCACTTTATCCATGGCAGGAGCGCTTACCCAGCCAAACTCAGCCTGCACCAGGTGCAGTATAGGCAACAGGGCCGATTTTTGTTTGCCCTGCGGATACCGGCTCACAATCTCGTCAAACTGTTTGACCAGCTCTGGGCGAAACGTTACCGGCGTTTGTGTATCTTCAACTTTAAGCATCTAACTCTCCGGCTATAATGTTTAAACTACTCATGTTAATAATGGCGTCGCTTAACAGCATGCCGCGACTCATTGGCGCGTACATCTGGTAATTGATAAAGCTTGGCCTGCGGAAGTGTAAGCGGTACGGGGTACGGCCGCCATCATTTACCAGCCAGAAACCCAGCTCGCCGTTGGCACCCTCTACCGAGTGGTATACCTCGCCTACCGGTGTTTCCACCTCGCCCATCACAATTTTAAAGTGATAGATCAGCGCTTCCATATTGTTGTACACTTCTTCTTTCGGAGGCAGGTAAAATTCTGGCACATCAGCATGGAAAATGGTAGGATCTTCACCCTTCAATTTGTCCAGACACTGCTGAATCATGCTCATGCTCTGCTTCATTTCCTCGTTACGCACCAGGAAACGATCGTAAACATCACCTGACGTACCTACCGGTACTTCAAAGCTCAGATCATCATAAGAGCTGTACGGATTCATAGCGCGCACATCATAATCTACACCGGTAGCGCGCAACAAAACGCCGCTCCAGCTGTAGCCCAATGCTGTTTCTGCACTTACCGCAGCCACGCCGCGAGTACGATCCATAAAGATGCGGTTACGGTTAAACAGGTTCTCAAACTCCTGCAATACTGCCGGGAACTCTGCTAAGAACTTGTTTACCTTGCGGAAAAATATCTCGTTGAAATTGCGCTCAAACCCGCCGATACGACCAACGTTGGTAGTTAAGCGAGAGCCGCAGATCTCTTCATAAATCTCATAAATAGCCTCACGGTATTCCATCATATAGAGGAAACCCGTGAAAGCGCCGGTATCTACCCCCAATACACCGTTACACACAATGTGGTCGGCAATACGGGCCAGCTCCATTACGATGATACGCAGGTAGTCTACCCGCTTTGGCATCTGAATATTGAGCAGTTTTTCAACCGTCATGTGCCAGCCCATATTGTTAATAGGCGATGAACAATAGTTTAAACGGTCTGTCAGTGGCGTAATTTGATAGAACGGCCGGTGTTCGGCAATTTTTTCAAACGCTCTGTGGATGTAACCAATGGTAGATACGCCGCTTACAATGCGTTCGCCATCCAACTGCAGCACGTTTTGAAATACGCCGTGCGTGGCCGGATGCGTTGGCCCTAAGTTAAGGGTCGATAATTCGCTTTGCGGATCGTTATCTGTATATACGGGGTGGTTATGCATTGTTTGTTATCTCCCGAAAAAGTAATCTTTCTTATCAACACGGTTAGGGTCTTCCAGCGGATACTCGCGGCGCATCGGGAACACGGTCATATCGTCCACGTTCAGGATCCGGCGCAGATCTGGGTGTCCTTTGAAATCCACACCAAAGAAATCGTATGTTTCGCGCTCCATCCAGTTGGCGCCGTCCCAAAGCACAGTTGCACTTGGTATCCAAACATCGCCATCAGCAACAAATACCTTAATGCGGATGCGCACATTGTTTACCAGACTATGCAGGTGATAAACTATACCGATAGGTTTTTCGCGCTCAGGATAGTGAATAGCGGTAATATCTGTTAAATAGATAAACTGCAACTCCGGACTGGTTTTCAGGAAGGTGAGCAGATCGATAATATTTTCACGACCGGCTTCAATAGTCAGCAAACCATAAGGTTCGCCTTCTACTTTTATCGCTTCACCAAATTTTTCATTGATCTGCTGTAGCAGCTCTTCGTTTGTGATCTTGCCCATTACTGTATACCGTATGAAGCCAATAATTTCTGATACTCCGGCGATTCACGTCTACGACGCTCTTCGGTTTGTACCAGTTTCTGGATCTGCAAGAAACCATCAATAATGGCCTCAGGGCGCGGCGGGCAGCCCGGTACGTAAACGTCAACCGGAATTACCTCGTCAATACCCTGCAATACAGAATAAGTATCAAAAATACCACCGCTTGATGCGCAGGCACCAACAGCCATTACCCAACGGGGCTCGGCCATTTGTAAATAAACCTGACGTAAAACGGGGGCCATCTTTTTAGAAATTGTACCCATCACCATCAGCAGATCTGCCTGGCGGGGCGAAAAACTTAGACGCTCTGCACCAAAACGTGCAAGGTCATAATGCGAGCCCATGGTGGCCATAAACTCAATACCACAGCAAGATGTTGCAAAGGGCAACGGCCATAAAGAATATGATCTGGCTAAGCCTACCGCTTTATCAAGAGAGGTGGCAAAAAAACCAGAACCTTCTACACCGGGAGGCGCATTAACAATCTGAATATCACTCATTGGATGTCATCAAATAATTGGGCCGTCAGTGCAAGAAAACTGACGGGCAAATTTACAATAAATAAACATTGTTAAAAGTACACTATGACAAGGGCAATATATTTAGAATCAATCTAAACTTAATCCCAATCCAGCGCTCCCTTTTTGATAACGTAAATAAAGCCGAGTAGTAATGTGGCCATAAAGATGAACATCTCCACGAGGCCTTGTACCCCCATTTCTCTAAAATTCACCGCCCAGGGATACATAAAAATCACCTCGACATCAAACAACACAAAAAGGATAGCGACCAGGAAATATTTGATTGAAATTGGTGTACGTGCGTTACCTACCACTTCAATACCCGATTCAAATGGCGTTAGCTTGTCTTTGGTTTTACGTTTTGGGCCAAGCCAGTGGGTTGCAAACATGGTCCCCACCGCAAAACCCACAGCAACCAGCATCTGGATGATAATGGGTAAATAATCTTTAGGTAAACTTTGTACTTCCATCCGGCAAATATAGAAAATATGCTGTTCATAAAAAAAGGCACCCTGATAGTAATCAGGATGCCTTTTTTTATATCGTGTTAAAAGCTAATTATCTGCCTTTAGCACCGCCTGTTTTACGTGAGAAGTAAGCAACTACCTGTTTATTGGTAGGATCAAGCTCTTTGGCCTTGTTGTAGGCTTCGGCAGCTTTTGCGTCATCTTTATCTTTATACTCATAGATAGTACCCATGTAAACATAAGCGCTTGCCAGCTTTTTCTTGTCAGGATCGCTTAAGTTTGGTTTAGCCGATTGGAGCGTGATGTATTGCTCATAGAAAGGCTTAGCCAAACCTTTGATGTTGTTACGGTCTGCGTCTTTAGTATCGTTAATATAAGCACGATACAAAATCACATCACCTACCGGCGAAGTGGCTTTTTGAGATACATAACTCAATGCTGAGTCTGCTTTAGTTAGCAGGATAGTATCGGCCGGAGTAGGGTTAGTTTTAGTGGTATAGCCAAAATAATAAGCAATACCCATCTGGAAATGCTCTATTAAAGTGCCTTTGTGTGATTTGGTGAAGTAATCATTATACGCGTCACCAGCTTCAGCATATTTTTTCTTAGCATAATCACTTTTAGCAATTTCCATGAAAACATCAGCTTTGGTGGTATCCAATTGATATGCTTTTTTCATAGAGATAATACCCAGCGAGTCTGCACCGGTAGCCATCTGCAAGCGGCCCAGGTACAAATAGTCATTCGCAATTACACGATTCGGACCAGCCTGGCTCATCCATTTGTTCATGGCGGTTAAACCGTTGGCATAGTCTTTATTCTCGTAAGCAGCAATACCCAAGTAGCGGTAAACGCGCAGGTTAGCGTTAGCTTTTTTAGAAAGCTCGGTAGTTACCTGTTGCAGCGTAGCAAAATCACCTGCGTTGATCAGGAAGTCAGCATAACGCAGCTGAGACTCCAGCGACATATCTGTCAGGTTCAGGTATTGTTTGTAGTGATCAACCGCTTCTTTAATTTTGGCTGACGCAACTTTAGGGTCGCTTTGTGCCTGGCGATAGTTAGTTTCAGCCCATGCACGGTAAGCCGGACCAAAGTTAGGGTCGATAGTCAGGGCAGCTTTAAATTGATTTTCGGCTGCTTCCCAGTTGTTGGCCATTCTCCACAGTGTACCTTGTGCTACGGCAGCAGTTGTTGATTTAGGGTCAACCAGCAGTGCGTCTGAATAAGCAGCATTGGCTTCGTTGCTTTTCAGGATAGCAAGGTTAGCATCACCCAAAGTAACCAATAACTCAGCGTCCTTAGCATTGATGGTTTTACCTTTTTCTAACACGGCAATAGCAGCGTTAGCATCAGCAGCGGCAACCGCGTTTTGACCCTGCGGCAACAGCAGGTAACCCTTACCTACATACACATAAGTTTTGCTGTCTTTACCGGCCATTGATAAAGCTTTATCAAAGTTGGCTTTAGCACCGGCGGCATCTTTGTCAAGGTGTGCAGCAGCACCTAAACCAGCATAGTTAATAGCCGATTTTGGGTTAGCGGCAATACCCTTGTTAAATTGTGTTTTAGCAGAATCTGTATAACCTTGCTCGTTATACACCCAACCCAGGTAAAAATAGTTTTCATCTTTAGTTGGCTGCGTAGTCGTAAGATTCTTCAGCAGGCTCTTGGCTTTCTGGTATTGTTCGGCGTCAATAGCTTTTTTGGCGTCGGCTAGGCTCTGCGCAAAAACTGATGAACCTATAAATACCAGGGCCGTGGCGCTCATCGCTACTTTCTTAATCATTTTCATGGCTCTATTTATAGTTTTTAGTTTATGTTTTTATTGTGTTGGCTGTTGGGTTACTATATTAATTTCTCGTCCGGGCATTTTGGCTGGCAGCAATCCTGATTTCAGTACGATGCGTTGACCGCGATCGCTTAACAGAAATCCCTCAAAACCAGTGCCCAAACCTTGCTTATTGGTACAATTTATAATATAAATGTCCCTGCTAAGCGGATATGTTTTTAGAGCTAACGACTCTTGCGATGGTTTAGTAAAACCATTGTCATCTTTATTTTTAGTGTCGTCCTTCACGCCCATTATTCTCACTTTCTGCACATCGGCGGCATAATCTTTATCAGGGTCATTTAACCATGCAAAGCCTACTATGCCTATAGACTTCGGGTGTTCACTAACATATTTGACCACCTCTTTGTTTGACTTGAGCGCATAGATATTCTTAGCGTTCAACTCGGTACTGCCCGAAAGCTCTTTTAAATACCTTACCAAACTTGAATTAGGGTTATCAAAAACGATATTTAAATCACTTTTTGATTTGCCGTTCAGCATGTTCTTTACTTCTGAAACGGTGATGTTGGTATCAGCCGACGATTGATTAACAATTAACGCAATTGCATCATGAGCAAAAACGTTAACAGTTGCGGGCAACGTACGTCGCTCCATTAATTTTTTTTCATCCGGCTTCAGGTCGCGTGCTAAGATAGCAAATCTGATGCTATCATTCAACAAAAGATTTAAAGCCTGGTTCTCGCTTTTGTAAACCATATGTGGCTTAGCTTCAGTATAAAGCGAGCCAAATACAAACTCCTCCTCGTCAATGATGGGTGATAATGACTCATCAATCAAAAAATCGGCAGTACCAGCCATAAAGCTATCCTCTGTTTTGGCTGGTTGCTTTTTATGCTTGCAAGCTCCAAAACCGGTTACCAATAAAATGGCAGCCATAAAGAGCAATATGCGGTTTCTGTTATTCATCGGTTTTCTTTCTGAACAGGATCCGGCTACTGCGTAAAATTCCGTAAAGGATGCAGATAATGCCAAAACCTATTCGCTGCACAGGGGGCAAGTCAAGCATCTTGATTAGCTTGTCCCAGAACAAAATCATCAGCCCAAAACTGACTGTTACTACCAGTAGGGCTATTCCTAAAATGAGCAAAAACCGCCTTGGGGGCGATTTTTGCTCACGTTTATTAAAATATGGCATCTTAATTTTCTTGCAGCGTAAAGCTGATAGGCACGGTGTACTGTTGACGTACTGCACGGCCATTTTGCATACCTGGTTTCCATCTTGGCGAGTTCTTGATCACGCGGATCGCTTCCTCGTCACAACCGCTACCAATACCACGCAGAACTTTGATGTCGGTTAAGCTACCATCTTTCTCTACTACGAAAGTAAGGAACACTTTACCTTGAACGTTGTTCTCGCGGGCTACAGCCGGGTAACGAATTGATTTACCCAGATAAGCGTAGAACTTATCGATACCACCAGGGAACTCGGCACTGTTCTCAACCGCGGTAAAGATCTCGTTAGAGTCTTCCACCACTTGTTTGATGTCTGAGTTACCCACCGGCTCGTCGATACGAACCTCCTGAGTAGGGTCACCTTTCTGGTCTTTCTGGCCAGGGTCGGCAGTTTTCAGATCCTCTACAGTTGGAGGGTCTTTCTCCTTAACCTCGTTATCCGGTTTTACTACCGGAGGCGGGAAACGTACCTGGTCCACTTTTGGTTTTGGTGGCTCTGGTGGCGGCGGAGGTGGTTTTTTAGTTTCGTCAACCGGTGGAGGCGGCTTTAAAGTCACCTCAACTATCTTGACTTTTTCTTTTTCTTTTGGGATGAAACCCTTGATTTTGTTAATGATGGTCGGTAACGCTACCGCAATCGCAAACAGCACTACAGTGATAATTAAAGCTGTACGGGTATTTTTTGGATTATCCCTTCTCAGCTCGTAAGCACCATAGTTTTTATTGCGGCCAACAAAAACAACATCAAGCCATTCAGGTTTCAATATGTCTAATTTTGAACCAAACATTGATGTATTTTTTTAGTGGTTATACTGATAACGCAAAACGTTATCAGCTTATTGTACTAATGTACTAAACTTTTAGTTTAAAAACAAATATTAATAAATATTGTCGCGTTTTAACAGGCCAACTTCGGCTTCGCTGATGTCAACAATAGCACGAATGTTAATGTTGGCAATGTTCAGTTCATCCATGATGTTCACCATGTCAGAGTAAACCGATTTATCGCTCGGTTTAACAATCACGATCATTGGCTGGCCGCCTGAAGCGTCTTTTGTTTTTTTAGACTCTTCCAGTAAAACCTTACGAATACCGTTTTTACCGAAGTTATCTACAGTTGGACCTGCAAGTGGCTTGTCTGGCAAACCTCTGTACCACTCCATTTTGTGGTTACTACCCAGCAAAATGGTAAGCGTACGAGATTCTGGAACCGGTTTCTGGTCGTGTGTTTTATCGTCCTTATCCGGCATTACCAAGTCCATTGCTTTTGGTTTGGCCAGGGTGGTTGTTAGCATGAAGAAGGTTACAAGCAGGAACGCCAAGTCAACCATCGCTGTTAAATCCACGCGGGTTGATGCTTTCTTACTTCTTACCTTCCCGCCTTTCTTCCCACCCCCGCCGGAGGTATCTAATTCTGCCATTTCTTTCTTATTTAGGCGCGCTCTTTAACGCGGTAATTAAAGCGAATTTGTTAACTTTTTGTTTCTGCAAGGTCTTAATGATCGTTGCAATGGTAGGATATTCTTCCTGGCTGTTACCTTTAATAGCGATACGCAGTTCTGTATTGTGCAGGTTTTTTACAACCACACGTGCATTGCGCACCCAGTCATAAAGTTCGTTATCAGCAGTAGTATCAACCGGGATACCTGGCAGCTGCATTCCTTTACGTTTTTCTGGATCAAGATCAAGATATTCTTTCAGCGAGCCCATTGGTACGCCTACGTTAGGCATGCCGGCAAATTGTTTAACCTCAGATTCGGTTAACGCTACTTTGTATTTGGCTGCCATTTGTTTCACCAGCTCGGTACGTACGCTGTCGCCATCGATGCTGAAGAATACTTTTTTTGAACCAACGGTAAGCTGCGCCACGTTTGCATCCGGCAGGATAACCTTTTCTGTTGAAGCCGGAATATCTACCGGAACAGGGTCATCTGTTTTTGGCTTGGCCGTTAATATGAAGAAAGTAAGCAGAAGGAAAGCCACGTCACACATCGCGGTCATGTCTATCGCAGTGCTCTTTCTTGGAATTTTTACTCTTGGCATAGTCTGTCTGTTTAAATAAAATTAGTGGATGAGTTTTTTATAACAACCCGGCCCCTTTTACAGGGCCGGGCATAAACTAAACACTAAATTTTATTTGTTCTTGTGCGAAGCAGCAAAAGTTTGAACAAGGCTGAAACCAGTTTCGTCGATAGCGTAGGTCAGTTTGTCAATTTTTGATGTAAACAGGTTGTACATGATGATTGACAGCGCTGAAGTACTGATACCCAGAGCGGTGTTGATCAACGCTTCAGAGATACCTACCGCCAGAGCTGATTGGCTTGGAGCACCAGAAGCACCCAGTGCAGCAAACGCACGGATCATACCGGTTACTGTACCTAACAGACCCAACAGTGTACCGATTGATACCAGGGTAGCAATGATAGTAAGGTTTTGCTCCAGCATTGGCATTTCAAGAGCAGTAGCTTCTTCAATGTCTTTCTGGATAGCCAAAGTTTTCTGGTCAACGTCCAGGTTTGGCTCTTGCTCCATTTCTTTATACTTTTTAAGGCCTGATTTGATAACGTTTGCAACAGAACCTTTTTGTTTGTCGCACTCTGCGCTAGCAGCGTCAATGTTACCTTGGTTTAATAAAGCCTGAATCTTTTTAACAAAAGAATCAACACTGCTGGTACCAGCAGCTTTACCAATAACTACGAAACGCTCGATAGAGAAAACGATCAGCATCATAAACATAGTCATCAGCACCGGTACAATTGGACCACCTCTGTGTACAGTACCAAAGTAGTCATTTGGTTCACCGTGCTCAATATCACCGCCTTTATAGTGACTTGCATCACCCAAAACGAACATAAAGATCAATACAGCAACAATAAAACAGATAGGGATAACCAATACAGCGAAAATACTGCTGGTTCCTGCTTTTTCATTCTTAACAGGAGTAGTTGGTTTTGGTGCGTTTGCCATTACTTTAAAATTTAGTTTTTAGTTTTTGTTTGTTATTTATAAGTTAATTAATGTGCACTAGTATAGCCGGGTAACAAATTTAAAATTTTATTGACTTAAAAAAATTAAAGCCGCAATTCTTAACAATTTATTAACGTAGGCTGCTTGACGCGGTTGGTTTATAATTGGCGCAATAATAGCAACTTATTACCGCTATCAAACAAAAAAATTGCCGTTTCTGCGGACAATTTTTTACAATGAAAACTATTTTTTTTAAAAATAACAAGCCCCCCACATAAAAAGTATGTAACTAACGTGATATAGTTACAGGGGTATTTGTCGTTTTTTTAAATGTTACAACTGGTTTCGTTTACTTAAAACGTAAATACCTAACGAAGGCCTTAGTTGATATATTGTATCAACCGCCCGCTTTTTTTGCTTTATAGCCATCGGCCAGTAACATGGCCAGTATTTTATCCCTAAAATCGCCTTGAATTAGTATTTCTCCCTCTTTTACAGCGCCTCCAACACCACATTTGGTTTTCAATTTTTTGCCCAGCGCTTCCAGATCAGCATCGGCACCGGCAAAACCGGCAATGGCTGTTACCATTTTGCCGCCACCTTTTCTGTCTAAAAATATCCTGAGGTTTTGCTGCTGTGGCGGCACTGTCTGTGCACCATCCTGATTACTGTCCTGATATTCAAAATCGGGGTTGGTAGAGTACATGACTCCTCCCCCTGTGTTTTTATTCTTTTTTGACATGATGCTAGTTTTTATAAGCCGAACCTACAATAATATTTAACACCGCCGGGATGATATCAATTTGCAACTCTGCTCCTGCAATTTGCGGTTCGCCATCCAGATGGATAGGCCCCTCACTAGTCCGGCTGATACGGATATGTTTGCCGCGATGAATTTCTACCGCCGATGACTTGTCTGCCGTTTTGGTAAACATAATAGATGCCATCCATAAAAACTTCCAAACCGGAAAAGGTTTCACCACACAAACATCCAGCAGCCCATCCTGCACCGAAGCCATGGGCGATATATGCGCATTATTACCGTATTGCGATGAATTGGCTATGCTCAACATAAAAGCCTGACGCTCTACTTCTTTACCGTCAATATTGATAGTGTAGGTATCCGGCTTAAAGCTCATCACCTCAGAAAATGCCGAGCGAACATAACTCATAAAACCACGCTCTTTATGATGTGAAAATACTTCGCTAATGTGCGCGTCAAAACCCATCCCGGCCATGTTGAAGAAGTATTTACCGTTCAACTTACCGGCATCTATACGCTCTACGCGGCAATTGTTTATACTTTTAATAGCCAGAACAACATCCAGCGGAATATTCAGAAATCGCGACAACCCATTGCCAGAACCAAACGGGATAATACCGAACAAGGTATCACTACCCGCAATACCCGACGCTACCTCGTTAATTGTACCATCCCCCCCAACGGCCACTACAATATCATGCACACCTACAGCTTCTGCCGCCAGCGTGGTAGCATGACCTGCACTGGCGGTATAACCAATAGCATATTCGTATCTGTCAGCATCTAAATACTGTTTGATTAAGCCGGGTACACTGTCTTTTTTCTTCCCTCCGGAGATGGGGTTGATGATGAATAAAACTTTACGCTTCAAGTATTTGAATTTTAAGCCATCAAAGGTAACCTATTTTCGGCTTTGGTAAAATTGTTTTACATTTGCGCCAACGAAAGTGGACTGATTTTACGCCCCGCTGCCGCTAATGGCCCGGGCCGGATTGCAACCACATAAAAAAGTGCTAATTTTTTGTCTCTTTTTTCTGGTACCTATCCGTTCAGCCTGCCTTCTTTTTTCATAAAACTACTTATTAAGAAAGATTTTTATGCCTTATTTATTCACTTCAGAGTCGGTATCAGAGGGACATCCGGACAAGGTTGCCGACCAGATTTCAGACGCATTAATTGATAATTTCCTGGCTTTTGACGCTGAGTCTAAGGTAGCTTGCGAAACTTTGGTAACTACCGGACAGGTTATTCTTGCCGGTGAGGTTAAATCTAAAGCCTATCTTGATGTACAAAAAATTGCCCGCGATGTGATCAACAAAATTGGTTATACCAAAGGCGAATATATGTTTGACGGCGCTTCTTGCGGCGTACTTTCGGCCATCCATGAGCAATCTCCGGATATTAACCAGGGTGTTGACCGTAAAGATCGCCAGGAGCAGGGTGCAGGCGACCAGGGTATGATGTTTGGCTATGCTACGGTAGAAACCGAAAATTATATGCCATTGGCACTGGATCTGGCTCACGCTTTGTTATTGGAGCTGGCTGTTATCCGTCGCGAAATGAGCGAGATCAAATACCTGCGCCCGGATGCAAAATCGCAAGTGACGCTGGAGTATGACGACAACAATCAGCCTACCCGCATTGATGCTATCGTTATCTCTACCCAGCACGATGATTTTGACGAAGAAGCACGTATGCTGGACAAGATCAAACATGACATGATCAGCATCCTGATTCCTCGTGTTAAAGCTAAATATCCAAACTACGCTCACCTGTTTAACGATCATATTAAGTATCACATCAACCCTACCGGTAAATTTGTAATTGGCGGTCCGCATGGCGATACTGGCTTAACCGGTCGTAAAATCATCGTTGATACGTACGGTGGTAAAGGTGCACACGGCGGTGGTGCTTTCAGCGGTAAAGACCCTTCAAAGGTTGACCGTTCTGCTGCTTATGCTACCCGCCACATTGCTAAAAACCTGGTAGCTGCCGGCGTTTGTAACGAAGTATTGGTACAGGTATCATACGCTATCGGCGTGGCACAGCCAATGGGTATCTACGTAAACACTTATGGCACCACTAAAGTTAAACTGAACGATGGCGAAATTGCTGCCAAAGTAGAGCAGATCTTTAACATGACGCCGTATGCTATTGAAACCCGCTTTAAACTGCGTAACCCTATCTATAGCGAAACCGCAGCGTACGGCCACTTTGGCAAACAGAATGAGGTTGTAACCAAAACCTTTACAGCTCCAGACGGCACCGTGATTACCAAACAGGTGGAACTGTTTACCTGGGAAAAACTGGATTATGTTGATCAGGTAAAAGCTGCTTTCGGATTATAATTAGTCCGGAAGTCAGAAAGACCGAAAGACCGTAAGCATATAAAAAGAAAAGCGCCCCATGTTCGGGGCGCTTTTCTTTTTATATAATATGTTATCAGAGAACTTAAGCCAATCCTCTGTTTTTCAGTGCAACTTTATATTCGGCTAACGCGATTAACGACACAATTGCACTAAACAACAAGTTTATAATCAGGGCAAAGCAAAACACTGCGATACTTTCAATAACACGAGACTGACCGCAATGCAAGCAATTCATCTCATCTCCCCCTGAAATAGACGCAGCCCAGACAGCTGTGCAGATAGAAAGAAAAAAGCAGATGAGCGCCGTTCTACCTATAGAAACGTCTATTTTAAACTGCACCCGCCAAATCACCATCATTAACTGAATTACAGGCACTATGGCGATGATAACGCAACGAAAAAATGTTTCCATAATAAGGTTTATTATTAATGCAGAAATGCCACATTAAGTAACCTATTTATGAAAAAAATATTTGTTTGTCAGATCTCAGCCCGCTACCGCCACGCCGCTTAACCAGGTCTGTATAAACGGCTCACTCGGGTCATGGTCTGCAGCTGGCTTTACCGAGGTAAAGTACTTATTCTCACGCGGGTCGCAGCCTACACCGGCAATAAATGCCCAGTTACCCCAGTTGCTGGCGGGTTGGTAATCAATGAGTTGTTCTTCGAAATAAGAAGCGCCTTTGGTCCAGTCTACCTTTAGCTCTTTTACCAGGAAGTTGGCCACCGTTTGGCGGCAATAGTTGCTGATATAGCCCGTAGCTTTTAACTCATGCATACAAGCATCAACAAACGGAACGCCGGTGGTACCGTTTTTCCACTGCTCAAATAACGCATGCTGATCTTTGCTTACTGCTGGGGCATCATCCCTGAAACCATCTGATTTAAAGAACTGGTTACCATACTTTTTGAACATAAAGCGAAAGTAATCGCGCCAAAGCAATTCCATCACCAACGAGTGGTTTTGCGTCTGCTCATGTTTTACAGCTTCCCAATACACCTGTCGCGGCGAGATGCAACCAAAGGCCATCCATGGCGATAGTTGCGAGCCATAGGTGGCGTTACGTACTACTTTGCCTGTGTTTGGTTTATGGGTAATAAAATAATTTTCGAGCCTATGTTTAGCTTCTGTTTCACCACCTGCAAAATGAAAATTATCACGGGGATCAGTCACCGGCTCGTCCAGGCCCAGATCAGTCAGGGTTGGGATCTCTCCGGGTTCATCAATCTGCGGTACAGGGATGTTTTCTGGTGCCGGGGCAATGTGCCTTACGGTGCTATCGCGCTCTACCTTCTTTTTAAAAACGGCAAAGCTATCGGGAATATCTTTAATGGGGAACGGCAGATCCTCTTTATGGTAAAGGGTATGGCCAATGAAATGCTTGAGGTTAAGCCTGATTTTCCACAACGCCGCTTCTACCTGCTCTGAAATACCGGTTTCTTCAAACGCTACCTCGCGGTGATGATAAACCTCGTTCACCTGAAATTGCTGTGCCAGTTGCGTGATCACCTCGGCAGGGTTACCGGTGCGTACCAGTAACTCAGCACCCATGGCCCGCAAATTATCGCGCAGATTAGCTACCGACTCCAGCAAAAATTTAGCCCTAACGTTTCCGGTCTTTAACGTACCAGAAGCGGTGGTTCTGAAGTAGAAAGGATCAAAACAATAAACAGGCAATACTTTGTCGGCCCTGCGTGAAGCTTCCAGCAAAATCTCGTTGTCCTCTATCCGCAGGTCATTTCTGAACCAAACAAGTATTGTTTTTTCACTCATAGTTTATAGCGTGCAGCAGAAAATCCAACTAAGTTACAAAAAACAGGACTATCGCACCCGCTTCTGCTACCGTTGTACCAACATTTTGACACCGGGGCTACATTCATCAGTTTCCTCTCGTCATGCTGAACTTGTTTCAGCACCCCACATGCCAAGCTATTGTGTGGAACCTGCCCTGTGGGGTCCCGAAACAAGTTCGGGATGACCTGTTAGTAGTTGCGATGTACCTTACGCCGTCTTCGCCTCGCTCTTCACCTCCATAGTTCCGTCGGCATCAGCCTGATGAATATCGTTTAAGCCCAGTGGCAATAAGTTCTTTGTTTTGAAGAAAGTAAAGGATACGATGAAGATGGTCATACACCCGCCAAACAGAACCGCCGGAACGGTACCTAGATATTTAGCGGCCATACCCGATTCAAAATCGCCAATCTCATTTGATGACCCGATAAACATCTGGTTAACAGACGATACCCGGCCTCGCATATGATCTGGCGTTAAAAGCTGCATCAGCGTACTACGAATAATTACGCTCACACTATCAAAAGCGCCCTGCATAAACATGCAGAATACCGATAGGTAAAATATCCGTGAAAGACCAAACCCTATAATGGCCAAACCAAAGCCGGTAACGGCAATGAGCAGGTTACGCCACGGGTGATTCATTGGTGAAAAGCGCACCATGGCAATCATGGTAATGGCCGCACCTAATGACATGGCCGTACGCATAATACCTGCCCCTTCCGGGCCAACTTTTAAAATATCCAGCGCAAACACCGGCAACAGGGCTACTACGCCGCCGAAGAACACCGAGAAAAGATCGAGCGTCATGGCGTAGAACATCATTTTGTTGTTGAATACAAAATGCAAACCTTCTTTCAGGCTGGTCCAGATATCCTCTTTCGGCACAAAAACCGGCGGGTATTTGCGCAGTCTGTAGATCAACACCAGTGCAATGAGCAGGAATACTTGAATGATACCAAATGTAGCGGTGATGCCTGTTAAACCCGAAGAAATATGAGGAGCATAGGCATACACAAACATAGCCGTTGCAGGGCCTAATATAGCCGCAATTTGAAATGATGAACTGCTGAGCGTACTGGCTTTGGGATACAACTCTTTAGGAATACTCTGCGCATAAACCGTAAACGTAGCCGGACCGTAAAATGCCCGTGCAACCCCATTACCAAATATCATGGCATACAAAATGGGCAACACCCAGCCAGTTTTGATGTAAGCATGTACACTGCTTAGTGTAGCCGTAAACATCACCAGTGCGCAAAAGAAAACACCGCCAAAGATAAGCAGGAGCATTTTACGCTTCTCGTACTTATCGGCAATATAACCGCCGTATAATGCTATACCCACGGCAGGAATAGCTTCACCCAGCCCCACAAAGGCCAGAGCTACTTTACTATGCGTAATCTCATAAATGTAGAAACCGAGTACGGTGGTTTGCATCATGTAGGCAAACGTAAAAAAGAAACGCATACCTAAATATGACCGGAAATCTTTATAGCGCAGTGGCGCAAACCGGTCTTCCTGTTGTGGGGTACTATCTCCTTCGCCTGACACGTAATTATACTTTTTTGTTGTGCGGCAAAGTTACGGGCTTTTAACAAAAATGAAAAGTTTGAACCAGGATTAAACGAATTTATGAGATTAATGTGAACCAGGATTAAAAGATTTTTAAGATTTGCAGGATTTCTAAACTAAAGGCCGTAGCCTTTTGTGTTCTTTGGTCATGCTGAACTTGTTTCAGCACCCCACATGCATAGTGAACGCTTTGCTAACTCGTATGATGGGGTCCCGAAACAAGTTCGGGATGACGAAGAATAATTTTTAACTTTTAAATTACCCACCCCTTAGGATATCTTATCCCAACTCAAACCGGCTTTGCCTTTCTGGAAAACCTGTTGTAGTACTTGATGCTCGGGTTGTGCCAGCGATGGGTCTTTTTC
This sequence comes from Mucilaginibacter yixingensis, assembly GCF_041080815.1. NCBI lineage: Bacteria > Pseudomonadati > Bacteroidota > Sphingobacteriia > Sphingobacteriales > Sphingobacteriaceae > Mucilaginibacter > Mucilaginibacter yixingensis. The sequence goes on from NZ_CP160205.1 coordinate 4,220,139, forward strand.
AAAGATTTGCTCTACCTCGGTGCGAGCCAGCAAGAGCAATTGCTGATCGGCAGCCAGATCGGCGAGTTTCAGGTCAACTACACCGCTTTGCTGGGTACCTTCAATATTACCCGGGCCACGGAGTTTCAGGTCGATCTCTGAGATCTCGAAGCCGTTATTGGTTTTCACCATGGTATCCAGGCGGATACGCCCATCATTGCTCAGTTTCTGGCTGCTCATCAGGATACAGTAAGATTGCTCAGCGCCTCTGCCTACCCTGCCCCGTAATTGGTGTAATTGCGACAAGCCGAACCGCTCAGCATTTTCTATAATCATTACCGAAGCGTTGGGTACGTTCACCCCAACCTCAATTACCGTGGTGGCCACCATAATGTGGGTTTCGCCTTTTACAAAGCGCTGCATTTCAAAATCTTTATCAGCAGCCGAGAGTTTGCCATGCACAATGCTGATGCGATATTGCGGCAACGGAAACTCGCGCGACATTACTTCGATGCCGTCCTCCAGATTCTTCAGATCAAGCTTTTCGCTTTCTTTAATCAGCGGATAAACCACATACACCTGACGGCCTTTTGCAATCTCCTGCTTCATAAAGCCGAACATGCGCAAGCGCTGGCTCTCGTAAAAATGCAGGGTTTCTATGGGTTTGCGTCCGGCAGGGAGCTCATCTATTACTGATACATCCAGATCGCCATACAAAGTCATAGCCAGCGTGCGGGGAATTGGTGTGGCGGTCATCACCAGCACATGTGGCGGAACGATGTTTTTGCGCCATAGCTTAGCACGTTGCTCTACACCAAAACGGTGCTGCTCATCAATTACCACAAAGCCCAGGTTTTTAAACTGCACGGCATCCTCAATCAGCGCATGGGTACCGAAGATGATATGCAGTGAGCCATCTTCCAATTGCTCATGAATCACCTTGCGGTTTTTCTTTGGTGTTGAACCGGTGAGCAAAGCGATATTAATAAAATCTTCCCCAATCAATTGCTTGATAGACAGATAATGCTGATTAGCCAGAATTTCCGTCGGCGCCATAAAGCAGGCCTGGAAACCGTTATCCAGCGCAAAAAGAATACTCATTAGCGCTACAATGGTTTTGCCGCTGCCCACATCGCCCTGTAACAGGCGGTTCATCTGCACGCCGCGCTGGGTATCCAGCCGAATTTCTTTCAATACCCGTTTTTGCGCACCGGTGAGCGGAAAAGGCAGCTTATGCTCGTAAAACTCGTTAAAGTAATGCCCCACTTTATCAAACACATTGCCCTTAAACTTATGGGTGCGGATGAGTTTATTACGCAGTAGTTTTAGCTGGATAATAAACAATTCTTCAAACTTGAGCCGATGTTGGGCCTCCTGTAAAGCGGCTGCATTCTCCGGGAAATGGATATGCCGGTAGGCATCTGCCCTGCCCATCAGCTTTAATTTATTGAGCAGATATAAGGGTAGGTTTTCTGGAATATCTTTCAGGTGCTGATCAATCAGATGCGCGGTCAGCTTCTGGATACCCTTGCTATCGAGCGAGAATTGCTTGAGCTTTTCTGTGGAGCTATAAACCGGCTGTAAGGTGGCGTTGCCTTTACGTTTGAGTGTCTCGGGCGAATAGGGCTCGATCTCGGGATGAGCCATCTGGGCCTTGCCGTTAAACTCGCCGGGCTTACCAAAGATGATGTAGGCCTTGCCGGGGATCAGGCTTTTCTCTACCCACTTAATCCCCTGAAACCATACCAGTTCAATAACGCCGGTATCATCATTGGCTTGTACCACCAATCGCTTGGTGTATTTTTCGCCCAGAATTTCTTTGCTTTTCAGGCGCACTATCAGCTGCACCAAAGGCATTTCGGGTTGGAGATCCCTAACCTTGTAGAATTTAGTACGGTCAATATGCCTGAATGGAAAATGCCGCAGCATATCCCAAAAAGTATAAATGCCGAACTCTTTTTTTAAAAGTTCTGCGCGCTGCGGACCAGTGCCTTTCAGGTATTCAACAGGTGTATCTAAAGGCGTATCCAACAGCGCGCAGTTTAGTTTTAGCCTACCAGTGCAATTACTGCAATTTCTACGTTTACGTTTTTAGGCAGGGCGGCAACCTGTACGGTTTCGCGGGCTGGAAATGGCTCGCTCATGTATGGCGCATAGGTTTCGTTCACGGCAGCAAAATCGCCCATATCTTTCAAAAAGATGGTAGTTTTTACCACGCGGCTAAAATCTGTACCGGCCTCGGTAAGGATCGCTTTCAGGTTTTCCATCACCTGGGCAGCCTCGGTACGGATGTCGTCCATTACCAACTCGCCGGTAGCAGGGTTTATGGCCACCTGACCAGAAACGAAAAGAAAGCCATTGGCTGCAATAGCCTGGCTGTATGGACCGATTGGGGCTGGCGCATTGGCGCTAACGATGTTTTTCATGATTGTGTTGTAGTCGGGGTTCGGTCCGAAAGTCGGGAAGACCGAAAGTCCGGAAGATGATTATTCAGTTAATTAATGTTCTTTTCTCCATAACTGACCACGAAGCTGATCTTCCGGACTTTCCGACTTCACGGACTTCCGGACCACGATCTACTTCTTCAAAATCAGCCATTGTATCAGCTTCCACAAAATACCCACAACGAACATAATAATGGCCGTTGCATTGATGATATGCATCACCTTCAAATTAAAACTGGTTGGCCTGTTCGGGTCTTTCTTACGGAAGAAGTACATATGGCAAATGTAGGAAAAAGTTAATGTTTCAAAGATGATAGTAAAGTGGTTTTGCGCCTGCGTTTATTGATAAAGCAGATCAATAGAATCAACAATGAATAAACACACCATATCTGTATATAGTAGAACCAATCTTCAATAAAGTAAGACAATACATGGTTTATATCCAATCTGCCTACCTCATAAAGAATTATATATTTATTAAGATAATAAAGCACCAACTGTGGAATAACAATAGCTAATGCGGCATAAACCGACTGCCTGAAACGTCTTAGCCAAAATAACTGAGGCAACAGTTGATAAGCTATAAGTTGCCCCCCAAGTGCCCACCAATACGCCCCCCTAGCCCGGTTGATGCTATATTGATAATACTCAGCACCCGAAAAATAAGCTAAATAGAATTCGTACACCATTATAGCTAAACTTAAAAGTGCGGCTATAAGCATCGCAACATTCACCGCAATTACCTGGGACCGTTTTTCAATTAACCTTTGTTTTAAATGCCAAATTATTAATAGCGCAGGCGCCGATAACAAGCTGCATTTAAAGACTGCTTGCGGTAGAAAATGAAAAATAAACTCAGCTAAACTATTACTACCCATTTACAAATTATTCTTAACCGGATATTGTAATTCATTGTCCGTTCCATCATCACCTCCCGGCCTTCGGGTAAACCGGCAAACTCTCATGCCCCTCCGCGTCTACACTCTGCACGGCGAAGAAGTAATTATCTTTGGAATATGCAGAAGTATACTCCGTCCCTGCCACAAAAAATTTCTTTTCCCAGTACGGACTGATTGTTTCACGCATCAGCACATAATAACCTGCTGGCTTGGGACCACTTTTAGGCGCTTCCCAATGCAGGGTACTTTTATTGGTTAAGCCCGACGTGCTCATCAGTACGCTCTGGGGTGATGCCGGGGCCGAGGCCAGATTAGCCAGTACCGAGAGATTCATGCGAGCGACTTTTTGGATATAGTTATAGTCGGCAAACTCGGGCAGGTCGCCATATTGGATACCTTTTTCGGTGCGCACATCCTGGTGTTGGTGAGTAAAATCCTCGTTCATCTCGGTGAAGCGTACCGCCGTGAAACCGTTTTGCAGAAAAGGCGTCTGGTCGCCGCCGCGCAGGTAACGGTCGCGGCGATAGATCATTTTTACATCCAGGTGGTCTACATAGCGCTCGGCAGTTTCTTTTACATAGCGGGCCAATTGTCGCGACGGGCTATCATTCTCGCCCCCGTTACCTACCAAACTGTTGATAGCCATAGCGGCGCGACGGGCATCTGTAGTATCCCCTTTTATAGCAATGGCCGTTGAGGGTACGCCCTCGCTGAATACCCGCACATGCGTATTATCCTTCAGATCATTATCCATGCCGTGGGTATTGCCTACAATATCATTGTTCAGCATGGCATCCACATTCCAATGGCCTTCTTTGGCCAGTTTGGCTACGTGGGTAGAACCGTTCAGGCCCTGCTCCTCGCCGGGTACCGTCATAAAAATAATGGTGGCGGGAAACTGATGTTTAGCCATCACCCGGCAAATCTCCATCGATACGGCCGTGCCAGAAGCATCATCAACCGCGCCGGGTTCAACCGCATTGGCATTCATCACATCGTTTACACGCGAATCATAATGACCGGAAACAATATAGATCCGGTTATCGCTCGGGTCAGCGCCTTTCAGCGTAGCCAGTATGTTTTTCAGTACCGTTGGCTTGTCTACCCGTCCACCTGCTGGTTGCACAAAGGCATCAAAGGCTACGGTCATACGACCGCCTGATGCCGCGGCATATTTTTCCAACTCGGCCTTAATCCAGTTTCGCGCCGCACCAATACCCTCGGTTTTACTGGTGGTATCACTCAGCGTATGGCGGGTTTTAAAGCTGACCAGCTTTTTTATAATAGCCTCGATGTTTTGAGAGGACACCTCGTCTACCATCTGTTTGATAACAGGATCTTGCCTGACAGTAGTTTGGGCCGATGCGGGCAGGGTGAGTAACGAAAGAAGTAAAATCTTGAGATATTTCATGCTTGTTTAGTTTCCTGTTCTCTAACCTTACGTCATTGTAAGGCACGAAGCAATCTCTTTACTTGCAAGATCTACATGCATGTCCGGTCATCCTCCGCAGAGATTGTTTCGTGCCTCACAATGACGTGACGAGTTTTAGCCATTACTCAGCTCCTTCTTCGCCCGCTACTTCCATCATCTTACCGGGTTGCTCAAAATTGCTGCGCACAAAATGGCACCAATCGCAATCGGGCTTGCCACAGCCGGTGGCGAAATCGTGCTTCTGGATACGATCATACACCTCAACAATCTGCGTACGCACGGTTTCTTCGTCTTCCGGGGTGATGATTACTTTTTCTTTGTGATACTCGCTCTCGGCAATTGGCTCAATGAAATCGAATATGGTGCCGGTAACCTGCCAGTCTTTACTACGATCATTATCAATCAGCAGTTTATAAAATACTGCCTGGCGCCAGTAATCACCGCCGATCGGGAAATCATCGTCGGGACGCAAGAATTTGTCTTTAGCGTTTTTGTATTTACCGGTTTTATAGTCGACAACCGTTACCTCTTTGCCATGAAACTCCACTTTATCCAGATTACCTTTTACAGGTACGCCGGCAATTTCCAGATTTTTGATGGGTAGCTCCACCAGGGCTACTTTATTCCAGTAAGGCACATTCAGGTCGTAGTACACGGGTAGAATCTTATCACCGTAATCACTGCGTAGTTTAAACTCTTCTTTGGTGAACGCGTCGCGGTTACGGTACATATAAACGTGAAAATCCTTCATAAAATCCTCCGTCGGCGGAAATTCCTCGTTATTATCCTGCAGTTTACGATAGGCGCGACGCAAGGCATCATGCGCAGCCGAACCAAACGTAGCAGCCGGGCTTTTGCCCGATGGTACCCTGATCAAACACTGGAAGTAAAACCTAAGCGGGCAATCTAAAAAATTACTCAGATGCGTTACCGACAATGTATAGTTTTGCAGCAACTGATCGATGTAGTTTTTATCCAGCAGTTCAACCTTCGGCTTATCATCCTCGCTAAACTGTGTGGCCATAAAATCAACCATATCATTGCTCGCCACCTGCGGGTGACTGATCTGCAATGGTGTAGCGGCCAATATCTCACCGATAAACTGCGACGCCTCCTGATCTTTCTCTTTTTTGTCTTTACCGTGGTATGATACCATTAGGCATTGCTTGGCACGCGTCAAGGCCACATAGAACAACCGGCGCGATTCTTCAATCTGCACGGAGTCGTCCGTCTTGGTTTGCATGAGTGTATCCGGCAAGCTAAAACCGCTGTTGCGGCCCTTGCTATCCCAGATCTTTTTGGTGCAACCAATCAAAAACACATGTTCAAACTCCAGACCTTTAGAGCCGTGAGCCGTCAGGAAGTTGACACCGTTATCAGCAAAAATGGTTCGATGCAATTCCAGACGAATGTTGTTCTCCTTCATCAGATCAATAGTATCGATGAACTGTTGCAGTGTAATCTCCGGGCTTTTGCGGCTTTCATCCTTCAAAAAATCAAAGAAGTTGGCCAGCATCTGCATGTAATGCCCCTTGTCAGGCTGTTTCATTACATACTTCAAGATACCCATTTTGTTAACCACCTGCTGGAAGAAACCTTGCAGCGTTAAGCTCACGGCATCTTTCAACAAATCATCAATGTGACGCATCAGGTAGCGCATCTCGTTATTAGGAGGGGCATCAAACAAACCAATCTGCGCAGGCACGCGCATTTCTGAAATATGCCTGCGCAGTGATGTTTTAGGCTGATTTTTGGTAATACTACTCCAATTTTCGCTAGCTACGGCCACGCTCGCTTTAGCAATATCAATGGGTGCGATGTCAAAAAAATCATAGTGCATCAGCTCAAAAAGACGGTCGTCGCCACTATAGGGCGACTCCAGTTCTGCTGCCAGATAGCGCAGAATACTCACCATCTTCTCGCCAAAGGGATCGCTGAAAATATCAATCTTACGCCGGGTGTTTACCGCAATCTTTTTGCTATGCAGGTAATTGATCAGCTCATCAGCCTGGCTATGGTTACGGTAAATAATCGCGATCTCGCCAGCAGGTGTTCCACCCTCAATTAACCGTTCAATCTGGTGGGCAATATCAACCACCTCCTGATCGGGGTTCTGATACTCGCGAATCACCGGCTCCACAGCCGATAATTCAAAGCGGGGGTGCGCCGCATTCAGGTTTTTATTGAGTTGCAGCTGGGCCGTTAAACGCTCCTTATTGTTATCAATCAGCACGCGAGAGATATCCAGAATATGCTGATTGGAGCGATAGTTCTCTTTCAGCACGATGGTTTTCAGTGTGCGCACATAGTCGCCGGCAAAATCCAGGATGTTCTTCATGTTGGCACCCTGAAAACGGAAGATAGACTGATCGTCATCGCCCACCACAAACACGTTTGGCGTTTCCCAATAGCTGATGATGAATTTTAGCAACTCGTTTTGCGAGCCGCTGGTATCTTGGAACTCGTCTACCAGCACATATTGGTAACGCTCCTGGTAACGCCGCAAAATGTCTTCATTCTCGCGAAAGGCACGCAGTACCCAGATAATCATGTCGTCATAATCATAACGGCTGCGGCGGCGCATTTTATTTTCATATTTGCTGTACTCACCAACGGCGGCCAGCAGTTTTTTCATTACTTCTGTTGCGGCGTCAATCTCCTTCTGCTTTGGGTCGCCCACCTTGATGCCTTTGGTGGCGTTGGCACGCTTGTACATAAACTCCTCACGGAAGGGTAGATCGGCCAGATATTCTTCTACCGCTTTGTTAATCATCGCCTCATCCCAGTTCTCGCGCTTGATAGACGAGAACAGGCTGCGCAGGCGAGGCACATCATAATAAATATCGCCCGTAAAACGCTTCAGCAGATGATCATTCGGAAACTCGTCCACCAACTCGCGGAACAGCATGGCCGATTCCAGGTCTGACAATGGCTCTAACGACAGCTTGCCGAAATACTCCAGGTTCTCCTGGATCACCTCGTTACAAAACGCGTGGAAAGTGTGTATATGGATACGATAAGCCTCCGGGCCAATAAACTCAAACAAGCGTTTTCGCATGGCCACGGCGCCGGCATCGGTATAGGTTAAACAGAGAATCTCGTTGGGCTGGGCATCAGTTTCCAGCAATATTTTGCCAATACGGGCCGCCAATATCTGGGTTTTGCCCGTACCAGGACCGGCAACAACCAGCACCGGACCATCCATTTTATTAACGGCGGCCAACTGCTCGGCGTTTAATCCGGCTAAAACATCATCAAACTTACGGCGGTATTTATCAGGAACAGATTGCATAGTGAATAGTAAAAATATAGAAAAGTTGTGGAACACGGAGGGAGTCCATCAAACGAAAGTGCACCTATTTAAAGTAACGATGAAATAGCCTCGTTCTTAAATGAAAGGTTCTTGACGATTATCAAAGAAAAAGAGAATCAACACAGCATCAAGACCTATTTCATAAAGCATAGAGGTTTGCTTGCTAATAACCGCGTGCCGAGTATTTGGTATCGATGATTCCTTGTATAAATAGGGGTTGGCTTCTATTAGTGTTATTTTTTGATGAGTTGCCAGGTAAAACTCCAGTGCAATTTCCTCACCCCATTTATTTTCAATCTGGGTTAAAATCGAGTCAAAAGTAAAATGAGCATTCTCGGTCCAAACTACCCGCATCCTATAAATGCTTATAATACTTAGGGTATTTTCCCATTACCTCATTGTGTGGAATAGTTTGTCCTTCTTCAACCTGCCTCCTGCTCTTCTCAACACCTTCTTTTACATAATCCGGCAAATCTAATGGTGAGTAATTTCCATGAACTTCCAACAATGTTTTAAGCTCCTTAAGCAGAATCTCATCTTCTATATCCAACACCCTTTTAGCTAGTGCTATTTTTTCTGTTTGAATGTCCATAATCAAATTTACGTTATTCTGATCCAAAATGAAAACCAACCCCAAAAGCAACTTTTCTAAAACTCAATATATCACAAAGCCGGCTCAACCACAATCCCAGCACCATTCGGGAAGAAGGCATTTACACTAACCGGCAGTTTGCCTTCGGCATTAATTTGTCCACAAATCACTTTGGCGGCGGCACGTTGCATAAAATCTTCTTTCTGATAGCAGGCCAGCAATGCCCCGCTTTTCTCGATGCCTGGCAAACCAGCAATGGTATACGGATTAGCAAAAACGCTGATGACCACATTTCGATATGAAGCTAGTTCGGCAATCATTAGTTTAAGGTTGCTGCTATAATCAAGCTTGCTGGCGGGGCGGGCGCGGGTATCATGAATGCCGACGATGATCTGATCAAAGCCTTTCAGCTGATTGAGGATGGCTCGCATTTCAGGCATCTGCACTTCTTTACCAATCATAAACTCTTTGCAGGGCATAAACACTTTGGCTAGTTCCTGCTGATAAACGGTTACGCCACTTGTACCGATGCTAACCAACGCAGTACGTTTTAACGGACTAAGATTACGAATAACCGAATCGCCACGCAGTAGCGTAACGGCTTTATCCGCCAGTTGCTGCTGCAGGGCGAGCGCGTCTGGGCGGTTCAAATCTTGAGCTAAACCCGTGGGATTTGCAGGTTTATAGATGGCCAGCCCAGCCCAGTATTTGGCGGCCAGTACTTTCCGAACTTTGGCGTCCAATTCTTCCGGAGCTATCTTGCCCTGACGGATGGCTTTCTTAATCATTTTAACCGCGCGGCAAGAGTTTTCAGACAGTTCAAGGATATCATTCCCAGCTATAAACGCACGTACGTCAGCTTCGCCATTAGGGAAATACTTGGTTACGCCTTTCATTTCCATGGCATCAGATACTATCAATCCTCTGAACTTTAAAGAGTCTTTCAACTCACCCGTGATGATGGGGCGAGAAAGCGTACTTGGCAAATTCTTGGTGCTATCCAGCGCCGGGATATTCATGTGTGCCACCATTACCCCACTAATACCAGCAGCGATGGCCTGACGGAAAGGATATTCTTCCAGCGAATCTAGTCGTGCTCGGTTAAAATTAAGCTGAGGTAGGTCAAGATGCGAGTCGGTCTCCGTATCGCCATGACCCGGGAAGTGCTTGGCCGTGGTAAGCAAGCCGCCGAGTTGCATTCCGTGCATATAGGCTATTCCCCTCTGCGCCACATTGTATTTGTTATCCCCAAACGAGCGGTAGTTGATTACCGGATTGTTAGGATTGTTATTAACATCCATATCAGGAGCAAAATTCATCTGTGCTCCTATCCGTTTAAAATCATAGGCCACATACTGTCCCATCTTGTAGATTAACGCGGTATCTTGAATTGCGCCCAGTGTCATTTGGTAAGGATAGGAAATCGTACTGTCTAAACGCATACCCAACCCCCACTCGCCATCCATGGCAATTAACAGTGGAATATGTGCCAGTTTCTGATAATTATTGGTAAGATTTAGCTGTCTGCCCGGCCCTCCTTGAAAGAAAACCAATCCGCCAACCTGCTCTTTTGCAATCACTTTACCTACAGAGTCTTCATAAGCCCTACCCCGGTTGGTATGTGCGCGAACAAAAAATAACTGCTCCACCTTACGCTTGCGGCTCAGCTTATTAAAAACCGAATCTACCCAATGGTTCTGCTCATCAAGCGTAGTAATATAACCCTGACGTTGCGCAAAGACATTCAATACCAACAGATTAAAAAGCAACAACAGGACAGCGGTGGCAAATTTTTTCATAAGCATCAAAAGTAATTTTTAAACAGTAAAAGCGGCAAAGGGTTGCACTCAAAATATTTTTTATAAACAGAATAAACCTTTGCCAACAACCAGCATCTATAGCTTATAACTATCAAAAGTTAACGTATATGAAAAAATTGACCTTTTTTGCAATATTGCTGCTCATGGTAGCAGCAGGGACAGTAAACGCGCAGATGCGCCGTTACCCTCCTCCACGTCGTTACCCGCCAGCACGTACAACCTATCGCAGGCCGGTCGACGATTTTTATCGCGTAAAATTCGGCATCGTAGCAGGTGCCAATATTTCAAACATTGTTAATATCAACAACTCCAACTTTAATACCAATACTATTGTGGGTTGGAATGTGGGCGCCAGTTTAGATATTCCAATCGTGCGTCCGTTAAGCTTTGAGGGCGAAGTACTATTCTCTCAAAAAGGCTACAAAGCCTACACCGCCGATGGCGATTTTACCCAACGCACCAACTGGATTGATGTGCCTTTGCTGGCCAAAATTCAACTGGCGCCGGCGTTTAACCTGGTTGTTGGTCCGCAGATTTCGTTCCTCACATCAACGCAAAACACCTACCGCTCGGGCTTCAACAGCGTGTCTGAGCAGATCTATACCCGCGATGCTGACGGCTTTAACAAAAGCCTGGTGGGTGGTGTAATTGGTGTAGGTATTGATCTGAGCCCGAACGTAGAGCTGCGTGGCCGTTATACGCTCGATTTACAGAACAACTCATCAGACGGCGCTACTTATCCAGACTACCGCAACCAGGTTTTCCAGGTAGGCCTTGGGTTTAAGTTTTAACAATATAATTACCTAAAGAAACAGGGAAGGGCAAACGCGTTTTGCCCTTCCCTGTTTTCTGCTTGCTAAAGAAAGCGTACTTTTGCCATCGTTAAACAATGATATCAGCCTACTTTTAAACTGGTACCACAAACTACTAATCTCCGTTAAAATATAAAAACACCGATTTTTAACGGTTTCCAAGTTGAATTGCCCTTTTAGGGACTAACATTTGCCCATGCAGAATTTAATTGATGAAAAGCCATCAAAAAAAAATTATGATTTTATAGATCACATCCGTTGTCTGGCCATGATGAGCATTGTTTTTGAACATTGCTTTGGCGATAGGAAATTCCCAATGTTTTCTGATAAATTCTGGGTTTACCTCAGTTGGGTAGAACTTACAAAATTTGGCACTGTTGCATTCTTTTTACTGGCCGGCTTTCTTATCAGCGATAAGTTTACCGATTATACCCCTTCGCAATATTTAAAACGCCGGTTTTCAACCACTTTTGGGCCCTGGTTATTTTGGTCTGTAATGTTTAATATATTCATGGTGATTACGCTGCACATTACCGAAGGCATGTACCATGATGGCCGGTTTACCCTTGCCCATATTCTTGAGAATATTAAAATCACCTACTTCTATACCAATTATTGGTTTATCATCAACTTTATGGTAAGTATTACCATTCTGCTCATTTTTAAACGTTACCTCTACTCAAAGGTATTTGGCAGCGTACTGTTGGCTTTTACCTTGTTTTATTGCGTCAACATTCATTATGAGTGGATAGATCCCAGCCATACGGTTGCCATTATGGGGTTCATCTTTTTCCTTTGGCTCGGGGCACAACTGCGCAAGCACTGGACACCAATTAATCAATGGATAGAAGGCATACCTTACACAGCCCTCTTTATTGCCCTTATTATTGTGCTCGGGCTATCTATGTATGAAACTATAGCTCTTATGCACCACGGCAGCCGCGACCCTTACAACACGCTTCGTTTTAGCGCAGTAGTATACGCTTTACTGTTTTTCATGCTGCTGCTTAAATACAAAAAATTCAGTGGGTTGAATTACCTGAAGCCGCGGCAAACTACATACGGTATTTACCTCATTCACTATATCATTTTCACCTATCTGCTTAATGAAATATTAATGCACTTGCCTATTGATGAGAATAGCCTGTCGGCAGCGGGCTTTGCACTTTACCGCATATTTGCATTTGTTATTGTTTACACTATTACCTGGATTGTAGTAACGCTAATCAATAAAACACCACTTAAAGTTCTGGTAGGAAATTAGCTTTTAGCAGATTTCCACCAGCGTTTTATGCGCGCTGATAATCTTTTATTTCTGCGTTTACGTTTCTCTACATCAAAATCCTGAAACAGCGTACGGCTGTCCGCATCTTTTTGAGGCAATATAAATAACGGATGTGTTATAGCACCGGTTAAGGGCTGAAGCGGAATATTACTGTTTGGGTTTTCTGCCGACAAGGTATGCGTGGCACCTTCGCCAAATCCGATATTACAGATCAGGTTCTGATTAGGAATGATTGACAGTCTGTTATTAAAGAAATCCAGAAAGGTAAGCTGATAATCCCAGGTATCTATTTTTCCGGCTTTTAACTCTTTAAAAATGTGCAGCCAGGTTTCATTAACCAATGGCTCTGCAAATATTTTTGGCAGGGCTAGTTTTACCTGTTCTGTATCATAACGAGCCAGCTCTTTGTCGTAATCTTTCCATACCCTGCGCCAACTGGCCCAGCCCCAAATGTGTGTAAGGTTAGAAAAATAATAAGTGGCAGTGCCATATTTTTGCCCATATTGTAAGTTACAGCCGCTTATAATACTAACGCGTGTATCTGTACGATAAAGCGCCAGCAAAGTATCGCAGAAATGAAAAAAGCTATTATCTGGCAGGCAATCATCTTCCAATATAATCCCCTCTTCTTCATTTTCAAAAAACCAGGTAACGGCAGAAGAAACGGCATCCTTACAACCCATATTTGTTGCCCTGAATAGCGTAAAAACCTGGCACGGCCAATCTATAGCCTGCGCTATCTGCCGGGCTTCCATACATCTTTCTTCTTCACCCTCACGATCTTTACGCGGGCCATCGGCTGCTATGTATAAACGGGGCGGCTGTGCCTGACGGATCTCTTCAAATACACGGCGAGTAGTATCCGGCCTGTTAAACACAACAAATAGTACTGCCGATTGGGTTTGATATGGGTTTGATTGCGATATGCTCATTGAAACAAAAATGATGAATAAATCAACCTTAAAGAAATAAACAGGGCATTAATTACTCCCCGGATAACTAAACAGACCTATAATTTATGCGTGCAACTGCTTTAAACAAAAAAAGCCGTCCTGATATCAGGACGGCTTTTATCTAAAAAACCTTTTCGGTTAATTATTTTTTGAATTCAACGCGACGGTTAAGTACGCGGCCTTCTTCAGTTGAGTTATCAGCAATTGGTTTAGTTTCGCCGTAACCTTTAACTTTAACGCGTTTTGCGTCAACACCTGAGTTAACCAGGTAAGTTTTTACTGAGTTAGCACGGTCTTTAGACAGTTGCATGTTGTGAGCAGCAGTACCTTCAGATGAAGCGAAACCGTTAACCCATACAGTACCAGTTGCACTACGCAGGTCAGCTGAAGTAGCGTCCAAAGCTGGGTAAGATGAAGTTCTCAGTACTGAGCTATCAAAGTCAAACTGAATGTTTGAGTAAGCAGCAGCAACAGGAGCAGTAGCGGTTACAGTATCTTTAGGGAATTTGATTTCGCAACCAGCACCATCAACTACTGTACCAGCAGGAGTGTTAGGGCATTTGTCAAACTGATCAGATACACCGTCACCGTCAGAATCTTTTTTCAGATCGTTAACAGCGTTTTCTACGTTGCTTACACGGCTTTTCAAAGCAGCAACTTCTTGACGAAGTGCAGCATCATAAAGCTCGTCATACATCATAGCAACTGGGTTTACCCAATCCAGGTTTGGTTTTGATTTTGGACCTAAAGTAAACTCTAAACCGGCGTAACCGTAAGATGATTTGTCTTTAGTAGGAAAACCTTGTTTGTTACCGTCAAAGTTGTCACCATCGTAGAAGTTAGCAGTGTAACCTAAGTTCAGGGCAACAGCGTCTGTTAAACGGAATTTAACACCTGCACCGATAGGAATAACCAGCTCTTTCACGTCATGACCTGAAGTTGCTTTCCAATCGTAGTGAGCACCTGAAGCTAAAGTACCGGTTGGGTTGTACCAAGCTAAACCAGCACCAGCAGTAACGAAGAAGTTAACAGCATTTTTACGACGGATATAGTCGATAGTTGCTACGTTAACAACACCACCTAAAGTAGCGCTCCAGAACTGAGTTGAGAAATCGCGGAAACCATTTTGTTGGCCACTAGCTAAGTTGCTGTTGTCACCAGCTACTTTACCACCGCGTACATCTAATTGTAAGCCAAAAGAATGGGCTAATTGGTTTCTTACTGAAACGCCATAGCCTAATTGACCTTTCCAATTAGTAAAATCGTTAGAGCCGCCGATAGCGACAAAAGGTGAAGTTACACCAACGTTAACACCAATGTTCCAGGTGTTGTACTGGCCTCTGCCGCCAAATACCTTGGCAGTAGTTGTTGTTGAGTCGGTTGATTGAGCTTTCGCCATTCCAACAGCCATTGCAGCAACAAACGACAAGGCGACTGTTTTCTTTAATGTAGAATAGTTCATAGTTTTTTTAGATTAAACAATTAATTGTGATTTTTTCCAAAATTAGTAATTATGTTTGAAAGTTCATCACCAAACACCGTTCCAATTTTCATAATTACGTGACAAATAAAGTGAAATTTTGTTTTTTGAGACAAAAAAAAACTACCAAAAATGAAATACCTACCTCTTAGTAATAATTTATTTCTCATAAATAGAAAAAATTTCGTTCAGAGATTAAAGAAGGCCTCTATTGCCATTTTTAACGCTAATGACGAATTTGTAAGAAGCGGCGACCAGAACTTCATATTTAAGCAAAACGCCGATTTTTTTTATCTGACGGGCATTGACCAGGAGCAAAGCATCCTGATCTTATTTCCGGATTGTCCTAATCCACTATACAGGGAAGTACTCTTTTTAAGACAGACCAATGAGCATATTGCCGTATGGGAAGGACACAAGTATACCAAAGAGGAAGCACGCGCCGCATCAGGCATAGAAAATATCTATTGGCTGCAAGATTTTGACGCCATATTGCATAGTATTATTCATTATGCCGAAAACATATATATTAATACTAATGAGAACGACCGCTACGCGCACACTGTTCCGTACCGCGATCTGCGGTTTCTGAACGATCTGCGTTCTAAATACCCGCTGCACCACTACGAGCGCTCTGCACCTATTATGCGTGAGCTGCGTGCGGTAAAATCTGAAATTGAAGTAGAGCTTACTCAAAAAGCTTGTGCTATTACCCGCGACTCGTTTATCCGTGTACTGAAGTTTGTAAAACCAGGTGTTACCGAATACGAGATCGAAGCCGAGATTATCCATGAGTTTATCCGTCAGCGAGCTACAGGGCAGGCCTATAGCCCTATTATTGCATCGGGCGCCAATGCCAACATATTACATTATATAGATAACAACCAGATTTGCAAAGATGGCGATGTTATACTGATGGACTATGCGGCGGAGTATGCTAATTACAATGCAGATATGACGCGCTCTATCCCGGTAAATGGGCGTTTTACCCAACGCCAGCGTGATGTGTACAATGCTGTACTGCGGGTAATGCACGAAGCCAAAAAAATGCTGATAGCCGGTACCATCTGGAACGAGTATCATGATGAGGTAGGCAAAATTATGACCAGCGAGCTGATTGGCCTGGGCCTATTAGATAAACACGACGTAGAGAAACAGGACGCCAAAGTGCCTGCCTATAAAAAATACTTTATGCATGGCACCTCGCATCATTTGGGCATAGACGTGCATGACTTTGCTAGCCGTTATACGCCGTTTGCGGCAGGCAACATCCTCACTTGCGAGCCTGGCATTTACATTCCAGCCGAAGGTCTGGGCATCCGCCTGGAAAACGATATCCTGATAACTCAGGATGGCAATATCGATCTGATGGCCGATATTCCGATTGAGGCTGATGAGATCGAAGAATTGATGAACTCCTGATGATTTCTAAATTCGGATTTTCGATTTCGGGTTTAATAATAGCAGAAGCCCATTAACCGGAAGTTTATTCCAAATCAGAAATCGAACCTTCGAAATCCAAAATAAACTTATACAGATTAAAATCTGGCTCTTGCATAGCTTCGGCAATATATTGCCGAAGCTTTTTTTTGTCTACATCCGACATCCGGCGTTCGCGAATGAGGCTCCAGGCTTTATCAGCAAGCAACAGCGCACGCCGTTGATTGATTTGAGGCGCATGTTGTTTGATGTGATGTGCCAACTCTGCCATGCCCTGACCTTGCGACGCAACGGTTTTAATAACCGGTGTTTCGGCATGTTGCTGCTGCACTAGTTTTTTCAACGTATTATAATAGGTATCGGCGCCGTCTCTGTCTGCCTTATTGATAATATATACATCGGCAATTTCCATAACGCCCGATTTGATATTCTGTATCTCGTCACCACTCTCGGGCACCAGCATCAAAAGAGTAATATCGGCTAGTCCGGCAATTTCTATTTCGCTTTGTCCAACGCCAACCGTTTCAATCAGCACATAATCAAAGCCCGATGCACGTAGCACATCTGCCAGTTCTATGGTTTTAGCCGAGAGTCCTCCTAAAGAACCGCGCGTAGCCAACGAGCGGATAAACACATCGGGGTGATTAAAATGCGATGCCATCCGGATCCTATCGCCCAACAATGAGCCATAATTAAACGGCGATGTAGGATCTATCGCCAACACGGCCACTTTGTTACCGTCTTTAAGCAACTCTTCAATCAGCGCATTTACCAAAGTGCTTTTCCCCGCCCCCGGTGGGCCGGTAATACCCACTACCGGTACCTGCTCATTAAACTGCAAACCCCGTAACAAAGCTTCGGCACCAGGCAGATCATTCTCTACCAGCGTAAGCGCACGCGCAACGGACCGAAAATCGGCTGTAGTTGGGTTAACAATTGGACTGAGAACAGGCATAATAGGTAAGTTAATAAAAACAAGTTCAAATTTAAAGAATCTACAGCAGTAGCATGGCCTACAAAATTTCTAAAACTTAATAAGCCTTCCTCGGCTATGCCTTTCGGATTAAGTGTCTTTGCTAAAACTCATTATCTTTGCCGCTTATCGTATTGAAAAAATTTGAGCAGCGCACGTACTATTTCTGTCATCATCCCCAATTACAACGGCCGGCAACTGCTGGAAGATTATTTGCCGTATACCTTTCAAACCCTTGATGAAACCGGCGCTGCTTATGAGGTTATTGTAATTGATGATTGCTCTAAGGATGATTCTGTAGCATTTATCCGCCAACATTATCCGCAAGTGAAACTCTTGCAAAACGACAAAAATCGCGGTTTTTCTTACACCTGTAATCACGGCATCAAAGTAGCACAGTATGAGCTTACCTTTTTGCTCAACTCAGACATCAAACTACTGCCAGGTTACTTTGCCCCACTTTGGAAATATTTTGATAAGCCCGACACCTTTGGTGTTACCGGCAGGATGATAGACATGGAAGGCGACCGCATACAAGACGCCGCCCGCATGCCCGGCTTTAGTGGCTACAAAATCAAAACCAAGTATTTCTATTATACAGAGACAGCCGATGCACGCACCCTCACTTTCTATCTTTCGGGCGCCAACGCTTTGGTAAGTACCCAGAAGCTGAAAGCCATGGGTGGGTTTGACGAGATCTACTCGCCATTTTACTACGAGGATATGGACCTGTGCATCCGTGCATGGCGCGCAGGATGGGTTTGTTATTATGACCATGCCGCTATCTGCCGACACAAAGGATCGGCTACCACCAAAACCATTAAGCCAGGATGGGTAAAAAGTATTTATTACCGCAACCGCTTTTTTGTACACGCCATTCATTTGGAAGGTTTTTCCAGGCTGATGTGGTCTTTGCAGGCTACGTTTACTGATGTGTTGCCCAAGTTGATTATCGGTCGCGGATGGGTATGGAAGAGCTATAAAGGCTATCTAAAAGGAGGCCGTAAGGTTGATAAATCGCGTAAGCAACTACATAAACTGATGGACGCCAATAACAGTCACGTCAGTTTACAGACCCTGTTCAAACGCATCCAGCAATCGGCAGCGGGCCAAAACGTCAAACAATTTAAGGCATAAGCTATGGCGTTCAGAAAACTCAGAACGACAATCAGGCGCAGCAAAATCGGGTATTATGCTATCAATTACTTGCGTCAGGCAATACCCGTTGGCCTATATAGTGGTGCCCTGCAACGGAAACTAACTGCCATCAATCGTTATGACAAAGCCGATCTGGCCGATCGTGTAAACTATTACAACAAGCTCAACAAACGCACCCAACCAGGTGAAAACGCCATCGCCCTGAAAAATATGGAGATCTTCAAAAGTCCCAAAACCTACAATTTTGACACTTTTGAATACACCCGCTACTTTGACCAGAACTTTAAAGCGAGTTTTGTTTTTGGCGATGCCATTCATACCTTTCCTGAACCATCCATTCAAAAAAGCCGACCGATTGAGGGAGACAACCGCAATGCCGTCCTCCTAAAGCTGGATAAAAAGCGGCATTTCATCTTTATTAAAGACCATATTAAGTTTGAGGATAAGAAAAATCTGCTGATTGGTCGCGGAGCCATGACACAGGCCCACCGTATGCGTTTTATGGAGATGTATTTTAACCATCCGCTGTGTGATGTAGGACAGGTAAATACCCGGGGCGGCAAGCCTGAATGGATCAAACCGAAGATTAGCATTGAAGAGCACCTGCAATACAAATTCATTTTGAGTTTAGAAGGCAACGATGTGGCCACTAACCTGAAATGGATCATGTCGTCAAACTCCGTTGCCGTGATGCCCAAACCCAAATACGAAACCTGGTTTATGGAAGGCCGGTTAATTGCCGGTACGCATTATATCGAAATAAAGGACGATTACAGCGATCTGGAAAGTCAGCTACAATATTATATAGCACATCCGGACCAAACACAGGCCATTGCCCGCAATGCCAATCAATATGTGAGCCAGTTTTTTGATCGCCGCCGCGAGGATTTGATTTCATTGCTGGTGCTGCAAAAGTATTTCTACTATACATCGCAAACAGATCAACCCGTACAGTTGTGAGAATTCATATTGTGGGTGCCGCAGGCGTAGGGAAAACTACTTTAGGGATAGCCCTGGCCGCTCAGATGGACATCCCTTATTTTGATAGCGATGCCTATTTCTGGGCAGACAGCGATGAGCCTTTTACCGTTAAGCGTCCACCTGAACTGCGCAATGCGATGCTGTTAGCCGACCTGGAGCGCCACGAAAGCTACATTGTTGGTGGCTCGATGATTAGTTGGGAGATTGACTGGAACAAGTGGTTTGACCTGATTGTATTTCTGCGCCTGTCGCAGGAGATACGTATGCAACGCCTGCACAACCGCGAACTGGAACGTTACGGCGAAAGTATTTATACCGAGCGCGCACCTCATTACAAAGAGTTTATGGACTGGGCCCGCGGCTATGAAGATGATACCACGCCCCGTCGCAGTTTACGCAATCACCAGGAGTGGCTGCAAACCATGCGTTGCCCGATACTGGAAATAGCCGACGACACCACAACTGATGAACGCATTGACCGAATATTACAAACCATACATAATCAATAAATACTACACGCTGCCGGGCTGCGTTTTGCAATAACTAAAGGCTGTTAAACAGCCTTGGGCTTTGGGCTACAATTCAGTACCTTTGCAAACTTTTTATATTTTTAGATGAAGACATATTTAAGGCTGCTTTCCTTCGCCAAACCGATCGAGAAGTTTGCTATTCCTTATATCCTGTTTACACTGCTGTATGTACTATTCAGTTCTGCGGTGTTTACCTTGTTAATTCCCCTGCTCAATACACTCTTTAAAAACATCGATACAGATGCCGCCAAAGCAGTAGTTGCCGTTCCAAAATCACACTGGGATTTGGTTGGCTGGTATGATTATTACATGGACTACTTCATCCGTTACCATGGTGAGTGGGGGGCGCTGCAATTTGTGTGTACAACCATTATTGTCACCATATTTTTGGGTAACCTGTTCCGTTACCTGTCGGCCCGTACGATGGAAAACCTGCGGGTGCATACACTGCTTAACCTGCGCCGCTCGGTATTTAACAATGTGATGGACCTGCACATGGGCTATTTTAACAATGAGCGTAAAGGCGATATCATTTCAAAAGTAGCGTCAGACGTGCAGGTGGTACAGTTTTCTGTTACAGCTACTTTACAGGTAATTTTTAAAGAGCCGGTGCAGCTAATCGTTTTCCTGATCATGCTCTTTGCATTGTCAACCAAGCTTACACTATTCTCACTTTTAGTAGTCCCAATTGCGGGCTTTATCATCTCGCGCATTGTTAAGCGTTTAAAGGCACAGGCCATTGCCGCTCAACAAACATACGGCAACATGATTAGCTACCTTGACGAGTCATTGCAGGGCATAAAAATTATTAAGGCATTTAATGCTACCACGTTTATAAAAGATCGCTTTGACAACGAGAACCGTAGATATTCAAAAATAATGCGGTCTATGGCAAAGCGCCAGCAATCGGCATCACCGGTTTCAGAAGTGCTGGCTGTTACCATGATCTCGTTTATTGTACTTTATGGTGGTTATTTGATTCTCAACCACCAGTCGGGCAGTTTGAAAGGTGCGCAGTTTATTTCTTACATCGCCATTTTCTCGCAAATCATGCGTCCGGCTAAAGCCATATCAGACTCGTTTAGCAATATCCATGCAGGCCTTGCCGCCGGCGAACGCGTGCTTAATCTGATTGACGAGAAACCACAAATTGTTGACCGCCCTGGCGCACAAACTATCAGCACTTTCGACGATAAGCTGGAATTTCGCGATGTAATCTTCTCTTACCCTGGCCGCGTAGTATTAAAAGGCATCAACCTTACTATTGCTAAAGGGAAAACTGTGGCATTGGTTGGACCATCGGGCGGTGGCAAGTCGACCATGATGGACCTGATCCCACGTTTCATCGAACCAGAAGGCGGCGAGATCTGCATTGATGGAAAAAACATCCAATCAGTAACCATGGACTCATTACGTGCACTGATGGGCACTGTAAACCAGGAATCGATTCTGTTTAACGATACTATTTTTAACAATATTGCCTTTGGTAAACAAGACGTAACCATGGAACAGGTAGAGGCAGCGGCACGCATTGCCAACGCCCACAACTTTATCTGCGAAAAAGAAGAAGGCTACCAAACTAACATCGGCGATCGTGGTTCAAAACTTTCGGGCGGCCAGCGCCAGCGCATTTGTATTGCCCGTGCGGTATTAAACAACCCGCCCATCATGCTGCTGGATGAAGCTACATCGGCTCTGGATACCGAATCTGAAAAACTGGTGCAAGAAGCATTGAATAACCTGATGCAGAACCGCACATCGCTCATCATTGCTCACCGTTTAAGTACTATTCAGAATGCAGATTTGATTGTTGTACTTGATCAGGGCGAAATTGCCGAACAAGGCACTCACCAGGAGTTGATGGCACACAATGGCGTATATCGCCGTCTGATTGACATGCAAACTTTTAATTAATATGACCGACAAGCCACTGGTTTCCATTGCCCTGTGCACCTACAACGGCGCCCAATACCTGGCGCAACAATTGGAAACCCTGGTTGGGCAAACTTATCCTAATATTGAAATTATTGCAGTTGATGATGTTTCTAAGGATGATACTGTAAATATCCTCGAGCAATTTGCTGCGCGGCATACCAACTTCAGCATTCATCGCAACACTGAAAATCTGGGCTATATCAAAAACTTTGAGAAAGCCATATCGCTCTGTAAAGGACAGTACATTGCTCTGGCCGATCAGGATGATATCTGGGAACTGAACAAAATAGAACTGTTGCTGCAAAACATCGGCAACGCCGCACTCATCTACCACGACTCTGAGTTTATTGACGAGCAGGGACTGTCTATCGGCAGAAAAGTATCAGACGTACGCAATTTCTACGCGGGCACCAATGCCAACATTTTCTTACTGGAAAACTGTGTATCGGGCCACGCGCTTATGTTTAACCGCGAGCTATTAAAATATTTCACGGGGTTTAACCGCGAGGTTATTCATGACTGGTGGCTCACCTATATGGCCTGCAATAACGGCGGCGTCACTTTTATTAATGATGTACTGGTCAAATACCGGCAGCATACACAGGCCAACACCAATATTTTGCGGCAAGATCGCGGTGAGGCCAAAAAGAAAGACTCGTTATTACGTATTGAAAAACTGCATGCTATCGCAGCGGCTTTTGCCGGCTATCCATACAATACAGATCAGGCTTTTAAACAGCGCTATTTCAAATTAATGGACATGCGCATGCACAGTTATTTTTCTTTCAGGTTATTTTGGTTTATCTTCAACCGTCGCGACAGCTTGCTGTACATTCAGAAAAAATCTGCCCTGAGCAAGTTCAATTTCTCATTGAAATATGCCTGGGGTTACCTATTGAAAAAACTGTTTAACTGATATGATAGAAGGCGGGAAACGCATATTTGGCAAAGGCAAAACGCCCAAAGTAAGCATCATCACGGTTACCTATAACGCAGCTAATTTGCTGTATGACTACTTTGAAAACGTAAAGCCCTACCTAAGTGATGACGTTGAACTGATTATTATTGACGGCAGAAGCATAGATGCTACCTTATACCTGCTGCAACAAAACGGTAACGATATTGACTACTGGCTAAGTGAGGCCGACAACGGCATTTATGACGCCATGAACAAAGGCGTAATTTGCGCCCGCGGCCAATGGCTATACTTTTTGGGCGCCGATGACTACCTGAAAGAAGGCTTTACCCAAATGGTTGCCCAACTAAAAGACAAGAACACCATTTATTATGGTGATACCATTTATTACGGCAAATACTACAGCAAAATATACAACGCCTATTACCTGACCAAGCTCAACTTTATCCATCAATCGCTGTTTTACCCGCGTGCGGTATTTGATAAGTATCAGTATGAAACCCGCTACCGTGTGTATGCCGATTATCATTTGAACCTGCTGCTGTGGGGTAATGACAAATTCAGGTTTGAGCATCGCCCGCTGCTGGTGGCCGGTTTCCCGGAGGGTGGTTTCTCTACGCATGAGAAAGACGCCGAGTTTGAGAAAGACCGTAACAAGCTGTTTAAAAAACATCTCGGTCGTTCGGCTTATTATCGTTATCTGAATCGTACCATTGGCTGGTTCAAAACATTTTTCCGCATCATCAGCAATGGTTAAAGTACTGTTTGATCACCAGAAATTCAGCGAACAGCGCTATGGCGGTATCACCCGGTATTTTGCGGCGCTGATTGACGCGCTGAAAACCGATCCGGAGTTTGACTATCGCGTTGGGGCACTTTACAGCAATAACTATTACATCCGCAATGAGCACCTGCCACTCAATAATTTTGTGGGTCGGTGGCTGCTGGATGGGGATGCCCGCCGCCAGTATAAATGGAACAAACAATACAGTAAACGGGCAATTGGTGGTAGCGACTACGATGTTTTTCACCCGACTTACTTCCACCCCTATTTTCTAAAACGGGTTAAAAAGCCTTATGTCATCACCATGCATGACATGATCTATGAGGCCCTGCCCGAGTATTTTACCAATACCGATATTACGCCCCGCCACAAACAACAAACTACCGAACGGGCCGACGCGGTGATTGCCATATCAGAATCCACCCGTCGTGATTTGATGCAATTGCTCAACATCCCGGCAGAGAAGATCACCATGATTCACCATGGTCTGGACCTGCAAACCCCACTGCAATTTGAACCAGTACCCGGCCTACCCGAAAACTATATTTTGTTTGTGGGCGAACGTGGCAACTATAAAAACTTCTTCCGCTTTGCAGAGGCCTGCGCACAACTGCTGCGCGAGTATCCTGACCTGCATGTGGTGTTGGCCGGTGGTGGTCAGCCGCAGGTTGCCGATGCCCTGGCCATACAACGCCTGCATTTAAATAACAGGTGCCATCAATACAATGTTACCGATGCACAGCTCAACTACTTGTATCAACATGCGCAGGTATTTGTATTTCCGTCGCTTTATGAGGGCTTTGGCTATCCCCTGCTGGAAGCCTTTAAGGCAGGCGCACCGGTGGCAGCCAGCAATACCAGCTGCTTCCCGGAGATTGGTGGCGATGCCGTGCAATATTTTAATCCGTATGAAACAGCGGAGATCTATCAAGCCATTAAAGCGGTGCTGGACGACAGCACACTGCGTACAGGTTTGATTAATAAAGGCGGGGAGCGATTGAAGTTATTCCCCGTAGAAAAACAGAAGGCGAAAACGTTGGAATTGTATCGGAAGGTGGCAGGGAAGTAATAATATTTGTCACCCCACTGCTCAACCCTCACGTTCCTCGCAATGACAAAATGTTTTATTGCTAATTACTAAAAACAGAAAAAGGGGATGAAAAATCATCCCCCTATCTTTTATAACGCTGTTAACGTTTATTTCCTTTGATCCGTTTACAGGATTCACCACACATTTTCTGTAGCAACGCCGCAGATGGCTTTTACCATATGCACACCTTTGATAAACAGCGACGTAGACTGTTTAACGTTGGTCATGCTCAGGCCATCAACTTCGGCTTTTGCTTTTTGCTCAAACTGGTAGCTAACACCCATTACCATTGCAAATAATACCGGTATCAGTATCAGCATAAAGGGGTTTGAGTTTGATATTAGTTTTTTCATGGTGTTGTTTGTGATTGATTTGATGAAACAAAGAAACAGCAAAGGTTTAATCTGCTAAAAAGTATTAGACCAACGGCCGCCTTTCATAGATGAACGGCAATTAACAGCCACCGAACGGTTGATCGGGTATAAACGCCTGTTCATCGGTAAAAAACCGGGGTACATATAATACAACAGGTGTTTTAACGGAGTTTGTATTACATTTAATTGATGAAAAAAATCTGGCAGATATTCTGGCATACGTGCTTCTGGGTATCTATGATCCTCTTTTTTGTTTTTGTTGCGCATAACAGCGCCAAGATCAGTATCCAGGCGGTACTCATTATTTTCGGTGTTTTTGGTATAGTTAATATCGGGCTGTTTTACCTTAACTACCTGCTGCTTATTCCCCGGTTTCTGGATCTTAAAAAATATAAATTGTATATCGGCGCGGTGCTGATAAGTATGGCAGCCTTCGGCCTAATAAAATATGCGCTGGCCTTCCATTTCTGGACCATGATGCATGGGCAGATGAAACACGAGCCGTTGCACTTTGTCAACTATTTCTTCAATACGTTTTTAACCAGTCTGATCTTTATTTTTCTGAGCATCGTACTACAGTTCTCTATCGACTGGTTTACTAACGAGCGTGTACAACGCGACCTGGAAAATCAACGGTTGGCTGCGGAGCTGGCCTTCCTGAAATCGCAGATCAATCCGCATTTTCTATTCAACTCCCTCAATAGCATTTACTCACTGGCTTACCAAAAATCAGATACCACGCCCGAGGCCATCTTAAAGCTCTCTGAGATTATGCGCTACATGCTGTATGAGAGTAATGACAACAAGGTTGACCTGGCTAAAGAGCTGCAATACCTGCAGAACTATATTGACCTGCAACTTATCCGCTTCGGTAAAAAGGCTTATGTAGATTTTGAGGTGAAAGGCCAGGTAACCGTTCAGCGCATTGTGCCATTGCTGCTTATTGCCTTTATTGAAAACGCCTTTAAGCATGGCGTGGCTAATGATCCGGAACATCCTATTAAGATGATAATTGCTGTATCCGACGGAAATCTGTCGTTCTATATGCACAATAAAAAACACTTACACAATCGCGATGCGGTGGGCGGCATAGGTCTTAACAACGTAAAGCGCCGCCTGGACCTCCTTTACCCCGGCCAGTACAAACTGGAAATACATGATGAGGCCGATACCTACACTTGCGAATTATCCTTAATTTTATAGCATGATCAGATGCCTGGTAGTTGATGACGAGCCTTTGGCCCTGCACATCATAGAAGATTATATTAATAAAATCCCTTTCTTACAGCTGGTTAAAGCCACCACCAATCCTATCGAGGCACTTACTTTGGTACAGGATGGCGGGGTAGATCTGGTGTATCTTGACGTGCAGATGCCCGAGCTTACCGGCATCCAGTTCCTGAAAATCTCTAACGGTAAAGCCAAAGTGATTTTAACCACCGCCTATCCGCAATATGCTTTGGAAGGATATGAGCTAGACGTGATTGATTATCTGTTGAAGCCCATTGCGTTCGATCGCTTCTTTAAATCGGCCCAAAAAGCTCAGGGCATTATCAACCCAACACAAAAAAATCAGCAGGCAGAAGCACCACAACCTATACCACAGGCGCCTCAATCAGATTTTCAGAGCGATTTTATCTTCGTAAAAACCGAACATAAGATCCAAAAGGTTTACCTGCACGATATTATGTTTATCGAGGGGTTGAAAGATTACATTTCCATCTTCACCGAAGAGGAACGTATCATTACCCTGCAAAACATGAAGAAGATGGAAGACGCCCTGCCTGAACGCCATTTTGTGCGGGTGCATAAATCATACATCGTCGCCCTCAATAAAATAGACAGCATTGAGCGCAGCCGTATCTTCATTGGCGATAAAATCATCCCCGTAGGCGATACTTACCGCGATCAGTTTTTTAAGGTGATTGAGGATAGGAATGTGTAAGAGGAAGGTTATTCTAAGTCATGCCGAATTTATTTCGGCACCTCATCAGGACGGCAATCGTTGACAGGAAATCGCTTGGTTAACTTAGCTTGTGAGATGTCGAAATAAATTCGGCATGACCTGAGATATAACAGAAATTCAAATCAATTCTAATTCGCTTTTCAAATCTTTCATTTCAGGATTTGCAGCTTTAATTAGATTAATCTTCCATTCATGATGCCAATTTTTTAATTGCTTTTCACGATTAATGGCGTCTGTTATTTTCTCAAAATATTCGTGGTAAACCAGATCGAACAATCTGTATCTTTTTACAAAAACTGACCCTTCTCCATTTGTATGTTGCCAAACCCTGCTTCTCAGATTAGCTGTTACCCCAATATAGAAGGTGGTTCTATAAGCATTCGTCATAATATAAACATAGCCTTGATTCAACATATTATAAGATCAATATTTAGTCTACTACCCCTACGTCATGCCGAACTTGTTTCGGCACCTCATTAGGGTGGTAATCAATGGCCATACAGATCGCTACGACTTAGCATGTGGGGTACCGAAACAAGTTCGGCATGACTTATAGGGAAATGAGATTATCTGTTAGTTCAAACGTTCTTTCAGATCCTCAACTGTACATGTTTTCATATACCCTGACTCTAATGCTTCATCCCTTTCTTTCAGAATTAACTCCTGTTCATCCGACAAAGAAAAATCGCCCTCCTGCAGTACTTGCAGCAATTGCTCTTTTTCTGTCGAGTCAAGCTTTCTAACAGCATCAGCTAATTGATCTATGGAAAGATTTATGGAAATCATGATACTCAAATATAACAAATTTCCGGCCAGTTACAGCTTTACCGCCCGCACGGTATACCCTTTCATTTTCAGTTGATTAACCAGCCCATACTCGCCCACCAGATGGCCGGCACCTACCGCTATAAAGGTTGATTGTGCAGACATGATGCCTGGCAACTCTTGCATCCATTTCAGGTTACGTTTTTTCAGCAATGCGTCCATTTCATCTTGATCGTAATCGTCGTCGCTATAAAACATTTTACTCAGCCCATCAATATCCTGTTGCTCATAAAGGCGGTACATTTTCTGCATCTGCATCTTGTAGAGGTCGTGTTTCTGTACAAATTTCAGCAAATGTTTCTTTTGGCTTTCCATGCTGCCGTTTAGCAGCAGGTCTATCTGCTCCTGCAAACTCTCTAAACCAATTATGGTGTCTTTGCGGCTTTTCCCCTCGGTTTGAAAATACTCATCCAGTGCCGGGTTGGCACTGGATATGGTTCTTGGTGCTACCGTAGTCATGTAAACCACAGTTAACGCCGATGGCTTAAGGCCGTTAAACCGCAACATGTCTGAACCAGTTATTTGCTTGGTGGCCTCTGTAATCTGTTGATATTCTTGCGGAGTAAAAAGCTTATCGAGCGTAGTGCCACGCAACATCATAGCGGGCATCATCTTATACATATCCGTCTTACTGATTAGTATCTCGCCGACAACTGCGGTGCACGTATTAAACTTCTCTTTAATTGTACTCAGGCTGTCAGCAAAGCTCTTACCCGCCAAATGATAGGTACCGAAAAGATAAGAAGGCGATTTTAGTCCGTTGCCGCTTATTTCCCAAAGCAAGCCACTATTAGTATACTGCGTTGGCTTTGACTGCGCATGGCAAGCCGTACACAAAAGCAGAACGACGCAGGCAAGTGATAAGATTTTTTTCATGATATAGGTTTCAAAACAGTAGCTAGAACCACTCCAAATTAACCTGACTATGTCAGCACCGGCTCCATATTGGTAATCTCGTGTATCTCGGTCAGCAATTCATCACAAGGGTTAACCTTGAAACTTTTTGATGGCAGGTCTACCAGCAACGCATCTTCACGATCGCGCACCTGGAAACGGAGGGAGCAGCTTTTGTTAGGATACTTCTCGCCATGCAGTTGCAGCATGGTTTCTAAGTTGTCCAACAGTTGGCCACTTAGCGTATGTAGATCCAGTATTACAGTAATAGATTTGGTGAGTTTCTCGCGCAGTTCAGACAGCAAGTTGATGGTGCTTACGCGCAAATCCCAGTTGTCTTTCTGGCGGAATTTTTCTTCAATATTACCCCTTACCTGCACAAAAAAGCCGTCCATCAGCATGTTACGGAACTTTACATAGTCATCGCCAAAGAACGCAAACTCATAGGAGTCGTTATAATCTTCCAGTACAAACGTACCAAATGGCTTACCCGTTTTAGTGGTTTTATGTTGCACGTTGCCCATCAAACCACCGATGCATAGCTCTCCTTTGCGGCGCAAGTCATTAAAAGCTGCCAGGATATCTTCGCCGCCCTCGGCAGAGCGGGCCTTCTGCATGATTTTCAGGTCTGACACCCTGGCATTGCAATAGCGGGCCAGTTCCAGCTTATAATTATCCAGCGGGTGACCGGTCAGATAAATACCAATCACATCTTTCTCAAACTTCAGCTTTTCTATCAGCGCCCATTCTTCCACTTCCGGCATTGGTGGTTCGGGGATGAAGGAGGCAATATCACCACCTCCACCAAACAACGATGCCTGGGTACTATTTTGGGTATTCTGATAATCATTGGCGTATTTAATTAAACGCTCGATACCTGTAAGGTTCACATTCTCGGTCTTGCCGAAGAACTGTGCCCGGTGGACAGGGAAACAATCAAACGCGCCACCGTAAACCAAATTCTCGTATGATTTCTTATTAACCGTACGTACGTTTGACCGGCGGGCAAAATCATAAACGGTTTCAAACGCGCCATTTGCCTCGCGCTCTTCAATAATGCTTTCTACCGCTTTCTCACCCACACCTTTCACGCCCGACAAACCGAAACGGATCTCGCCTTTCTTGTTTACGGCAAAGGCATTACCACTCTCGTTCACATCCGGACCAAGTACCGGGATGCCCATGCGGCGGCATTCCTCCATAAAGAAGGAAATTTTATCAATGCTGTTCTGGTTATTCAATACCGATGCCATGTACTCTGCCGGGTAGTGGGCCTTGAGCCAGGCAGTTTGGTAAGCCACCAGCGCATAACACGTAGAGTGCGATTTATTGAAGGCATATTGGGCAAAGGCCTTCCAGTCAGTCCATATTTTTGCCAGTTTGTCTTTAGGGTGTCCTTTAGCGATGGCGCCGTCCATAAACTGGGCCTCCATCTTATTGAGGATCTCAATCTGCTTTTTACCCATGGCCTTACGCAGCACGTCGGCATCGCCTTTACTAAAGCCGGCCAACTTCTGCGACAGCAGCATCACCTGTTCCTGGTAAACGGTAATACCGTATGATTCTGACAGGTATTCCTCCATGTCCGGCAAATCATAAGTAATCGGTTCTTTACCATGTTTACGGGCAATAAAGTTAGGGATGTACTCTATCGGGCCCGGACGGTAAAGGGCGTTCATGGCAATTAAGTCTTCAAACTTATCGGGCTTCAGATCGCGCAGGTACATTTGCATACCGTCACTTTCAAACTGGAACGTACCGTTGGTATCGCCACGCTGGTAAAGTTCAAAAGTCATCTGATCATCCAGCGGCAGCAAATCTATATCAATCTCTTCGCCATGGTTTTGTTTGATCATCCGCAGGGCACCTTTGATAATGGTGAGGGTCTTCAGACCCAGAAAGTCCATCTTAATTACGCCCGCATCCTCAATTACACGGCCATCATATTGGGTAACCAACAGATCAGAGTCCTTAGCGGTAGCAACCGGTACAATAGTGGTCAAATCGTCTGGCGCAATAATAATACCTGCAGCGTGCACACCGGTGTTACGTACCGAACCTTCCAACTTTTCAGCCTCGCGCAGTACGGTACCTTGCAAGGTATTGGCTTTGTAGATCTCCTGCAGTTCGGGCACCTGTTCAATAGCCTGGCGCAGGGTAACACCCAGCGTATCGGGCACCAGTTTTTTGATGGTGTTCACATCGCTCAGCGGCATATCCAGCACCCGGCCCACGTCCTGGATACTGGTACGGGCAGCCATAGAACCATAAGTAATGATCTGCGCCACCTGGTTCTTGCCATATTTATCAACCACATAATCAATTACCTTTTGCCGACCCTCGTCGTCAAAGTCGGTATCAATATCGGGCATTGACTTACGGTCGGGGTTCAGGAACCTCTCGAACAGCAGGTTATATTTTATCGGGTCGATGTTAGTAATACCGATACAGAAAGCCACCACCGATCCCGCTGCCGAACCACGGCCCGGACCGATAAACACACCCATATCCCGGCCAGCCTTAATAAAATCGGCCACAATGAGGAAGTAACCCGCAAAACCCATGGTACGAATGGTAAACAACTCAAAGTTGATGCGTTCCTCCGCCTCTGGGGTAATATCAATATAACGCTCTTTAGCCCCGGTGAAGGTTAAGTGTTTCAGGTATTCCCACTGGTTCAGCGTGTCAGATTCAGGGCCATCGTGGATCTTAAACTCTGGCGGTATCGGGTAGTTGGGCAGCATGATATCGCGCTTCAACTTCAGCACCTCTACCTTGTCAACAATTTCGTTGGTATTATCCAGTGATTCGGGCAGGTCATGAAATAGCTGGCCCATCTCGGCCTGCGTTTTAAAATAAAACTGATCATTCGGAAAACCGAAACGATAGCCTTTGCCGCCTTCCTCGTCCGTTGCAATTGGGGTGCTTTGCATATCGCCGGTGTTAACGCACAGCAAAATATCGTGTGCGTTAGCATCCTGCTGATCCACATAATGCGAATCGTTTGAACAAATCACCTTTACATTATATTTCTTGGCAAACTTGAGCAGTACGTTGTTAATGGTAGTTTGCTCAGGGATCTCGTGGCGTTGCAGCTCGATGTAATAATCCTCACCAAATAGGTCCAGCCACCATCTAAATTCTTCTTCGGCCTCAGCCTCACTTTTCTTCAGGATGGCCTGCGGTACCGACGCACCAATACAGCAGGTAGTAGCAATCAGTCCTTCATGATATTTCAGGATCAGCTCCTTATCAATACGCGGCCATTTACTATACAAACCCTCCATATAACCCAACGAGCACAGCTTCACTAGGTTTTTATATCCCTGCGGATTTTTTGCCAGCAACAACTGGTGGCAGCGCACGTCCCGCTTCTCTTTGGTAAACTGTTTTACATGGCGGTCTTCCACCACATAAAACTCACAGCCTACAATAGGCTTTACGTTGTGCTTACCCGCCTCAGCCACAAACTTGAACACGCCAAACATGTTACCATGGTCTGTAATGGCCAGGGCCTTCATCCCGTCGGCCGCCGCTTTCTTGTAAAGTTTAGAAATATCGGCCGCGCCGTCTAACAGCGAGAACTGGGTATGTACGTGAAGATGAGAGAAATCTGGCATGACGAAGAATCTTTAACACTAATCTATTAGCAACTAACAAATCTATTAAAAAGAGCTGGCGGATGGAAGCGTGTTGATAATTGGTGGATAACGTTTTCCACTACGTCATAGCGAGGCACGAAGCAATCTGGTTTGATGCCTTACCAACATGTCATGCTGAGGCACGAAGTATCTCTGAGGATAATCCTGCTAGCCAGTCCGCAGAGGTTTTTCGCTTTCGCTCAAGAGAATAGTTCTTCGCTATTACTACCCATGACAAGTTAAAAAGGGATGTCATGCTGAGCTCTGTCGAAGCATGGCGGGTGGGCCTCTCCGCGCGAGTCTTCGACAAGCTCAGACTGACAGCCCTCTCGTTTGTCATTGCACCCTCATAGGCCGCCGGGATTCTATCACACAGAATGACAACGCAGACAGAAATTTCCCTCCGTTAAACCCACCTCACCATCACGATAAATACCCATTCTGCTCCTCCTCCACCGCTAAGCGTAACCTTCTTAAAACAACATTCCCCCTCTCTTTGTTGAAAAACCGAGCGTGTTGGCCAAAATTCCCCTATATTAAGCTGCACGCCCCAGCAACAATTTAGCAACATCTTAACCTTTGATATTACTTTGGGACGATTTGGACGAATAGCCTTAAAAACCATCCTCTGGATAATTGCAAGCGTACTGTTTTTAGTGGTGCTTGTGGCCGGCCTTATACAGGTGCCCGGCGTGCAGAATTTTGTAAAAGACAAAGCTGTTAACTTCCTGCAAAATAAAATCCACACCAAGGTGCAAATAGCCCACATCAGCCTGGGCATACCCAAAATGCTGATACTGGAAGGCGTTTATTTTGAGGATCAGAAAAAAGACACACTGATTGCGGGCGACAAACTCAAGGTTGATATCAGTATGCTGAAACTACTGCATAACCAGGTAGAGATTAATGAGATTGACCTGGAGGGCATCACCGCCAAGATAAATCGCGGGGCCGACAGTGTTTTTAATTTCGACTACATCATTAAAGCTTTTGCGGGCGAGCAGAAGAAACAACCCAAACCGGAAGATACTACTTCTACCATGAAATTTTCGGTCGGCAAGGTGAATCTCGACCGGATTAACATCTCTTATAAGGACGTCACTACCGGCAATGACGTGCACTTTTTGCTGGGGCATTTTGATACCCGTATCAAAGATTTTGATATGGATAAAATGAAATTCACCATCCCAAAGATCACCCTTTCGGGTTTCAACGCGCGGATCATCCAAACACCGGTGGGCTCATCCGTAGCACAGGCGGCGGTTGTAGATACCACTACCCAACCCATCAACCTGAGACTGGATCTGGGTACCATTGATATCTCCAAAATTAAGGTTGATTATCAAAGCCCGGAGATGAGTACCAAACTGGATTTAGGTAAGCTGCTGGTGGAGATGGATAAGATAGACCTGAAGAACCAGCGGGTCGGTATCAAAAGCATTGAGCTAAATGATACTTACACCGGCCTCTCATTAGCCAAGCCTAAAACGGTAGTAAAAGCCGCAGTAAAAACGGTAAAGAAACTGGATACGCTGGTTGCTGCGCCCAGAAGTTCAAAAGGCTGGGCGGTACTGCTGGCCTCGCTTAAATTAAGTAACGACCATATCCAGTTTAACAACGAAGCCCAAAAGCCACTCCCCCATGGATTAGATTTTGGCCACATGGACCTGCGCAATCTAAACACCGAGCTGGAAAATCTGTCATACAAAACGGATACCATCTCGGGCAAGATCAATAATCTGTCGTTCGATGAGAAAAGCGGCTTCCGCGTCAAACAGTTTCGCACCGATTTCTTTTACGGACCGAAGAGCGCTTACCTGAACAGCCTGTACCTGGAAACTCCTAATACGGTTTTACAGAAAAGCGTACAGGTAAGCTACCCATCGTTGGATGCTATTACCAAAAACATAGGCATGCTCAGTGTTAATGCCAACCTGGATGGCAGTCATCTCAATTTAAAAGATGTATTACTACTGATGCCGAGCATGGCTTCAATGGAGCCGTTCCACAGTCATCCAAATTCATCTTTTAAGATTAACGGACATGTGGTGGGCAAGGTGAATGATTTGCGCATTTCGGGGGTAGAGATCTCTGGTTTGACAGAAACGCATATCAAAGCTTCTGGCGTACTAAGGGGTTTGCCCGATGTAAATAAAGCTTATTTCGATCTCAATATTGCTGATTTCAATACCAGCAGAAATGATATTGCCATGGTTGTACCAAAAGGCACTATTCCGTCCAACGTCAGCATCCCTGCCTTTATGGATCTGAAAGGAACATTTAAAGGCGGCATGAAAGACTTCAGCACCAAGATGAATCTGCACAGCAGCTACGGTAATATTGACCTGAACGCCGTTTTCCATGGTGCGCGCAAAGGGCATGAAAACTATGTGGCCGATGTAAAGATGAACGATGTTAACGTAGGCGCATTAACGAAGCAGCCGCAAATGGTGGGCAAAGTAACGCTGGCAGCAAACGTAAAAGGCACCGGCATCGACCCGAAACATATCAGCCTGCAATTTAATGGCAACATAGCCAGTGCTTATGTAAAAGGCTACACCTACAAAAACCTGCAACTGAAAGGTAGTGCCACTGATGGCAGCTACATAGCCACCGCCCGCATGGCCGACCCAAACATCCACTTCAGCCTGGATGCCAAGGCCAATATGAACAAAAAGTATCCATCGGTAAACGCTACGCTGATGCTGGACAGCATTAATCTGCAAAAACTCAATCTGGTAAAAGATGATATGCGCCTGCATGGCAAGCTGGTAGCCGATGTACCGACTGCCGATCCGGATTATCTGAACGGCAACATTAAACTGACTGATCTGGTTGCTGTCAATAAAGGCCAGCGCATTAAGATTGACACCATCAGCCTGGTATCAACGGCCACTGCCGATAGCAGTTCGTTACGCCTGCACACACCGGTATTGAATGCACGGTTGAGCGGCAAGTATCAGCTGACCAAGATCGGGCCGGCATTACAGGATGTCATCAACAAATATTACAATACCGATATGGCCGGCGGTGCCACGGCAACTGCCCGCGCAAAAATTGACTCTACCAAACGTGCGCGTGTAAAAGCGGGTAAGCCTATCAAACCGGCCTACGCCCCGCAGCAGTTTACCTTTGATGCCCACTTGATTAAAACCCCGCTATTAGAACAGTTTGTGCCAGACCTAAAACAGCTTGACCCGGTAAACCTGAGCGGCAAGTTTGACAGCCAGACCGGCGAGTTGACTGTCAACGCCTCGGCACCAAAAATTATCTATGCTACCAATACCGTTAATAATGTTAAATTCAATGTTAACACCAATAATAATGCGCTTAATTACGCCCTGACGGTTGACGAGGTGAAAGTGGGCACCTCTTTTGATATTCTTTACCCGAGCGTTACTGGCAAGGCCCAAGACGATAAACTAAACCTGAGCCTGCAGGTGCGCGATGCCAAACGCAAAGAACGTTACCGCATTGCGGGTGTATTTACCGCCATGCAGAGCGAGTATCAGTTCAGCTTTCTGCAAAACGGGTTGATGCTGGATTACACCCCGTGGACCGTCAACCCTAACAATGCCTTTCAATTTGGCGGCAAGGGCATCCTGGCGCGCGATTTTACCATATCTAACAACAACCAGATTCTGAGTGTTAACAGTAGCTCGCAAGAGTTAAACTCGCCACTTACCGTTGCCTTTACCAATTTTCATATCGAAACATTAACCAAAATAGCACAGCAGGATTCATTACAGGTGGGTGGTGTTATTAACGGCAAGGCCAACATCAGCAACTTCCAGGCATCGCCGGTTTTTGTGGCTGATATGAATGTGGGCGACTTCAGCTTTAAAGGCGACACCGTGGGCAACATCGCCCTCAAAGTAAATAACCAGACGGCCAACGCCTACGCGGCCAATGTGGCTATTACCGGCAAAGGCAACCAGGTTTCGCTGGATGGTATGTATTACACCACGCCCGAAAGCCGGATGGATATGACACTGAACATCGGCACACTGAATATGAAGAGCATTGAGGGCTTTAGCTTCGGCAACATCCGTAAGGCCAGCGGCACCATTTCAGGGGCGCTCAAAATAACAGGCTCACCAAGTGCGCCGGCCGTGCGCGGCGATGTGAAGTTTAACCAGGTGGGCTTTAATGTGGCTATGCTCAATTCTTACTTCCGCATGCCTAATGAGAGCATTGCGTTTAATGACGAAGGCATCCGTTTCAACAACTTCACCATGGTTGATTCTGTAGGCAACAAAGCCATAGTAACAGGCGCGGTTTACACCAAAACCTATACCGATTTTCGCTTTGGGCTGGATATCCGCACCAATAATTTCCAGGTGATGAACTCCGGGTCTGCCGATAACAAACTGTATTACGGCAAGCTTTACCTGGACAGCCATATTACTATTAAAGGCGACACCAAGCGACCAATAGTGGATGCCGACATCACCGTGAACGATAAAACCGATATGACCATTGTGCTGCCAAGCGATGACCCGGCTATTGAAGACCGGGCAGGGGTGGTTACTTTTGGCAGCATCAGTCAGCGGGCGGAGGATTCCATCTTACTGGCTAAGCAACTCGACTCGCTCAAGAAATCTGAGGTGACTGGTATGGATGTATCGGCCACGCTTAAGGTGGATAAAAATGCCAGCTTCAACATCGTTATCGATCCGCGGAATGGCGATATCGTCCACATCAAAGGCGAAGCCCAATTGAATGCCGGGATTGACCCAAGCGGCAAAATTAACCTGACCGGCACCTACACCGTTAACGAGGGATCATATAACCTGAGCTATGCCACCGTGAGCCGTCGCTTTGAGTTTAAACAAGGCAGTACCATTACCTGGACCGGCGATCCAACCACGGCCGACATTAACCTCACAGCCACTTACGTTGCCAAAGTGCCGCCGATTGACCTTGTAGATAATTATACCGATGACACGCAGCGCACCATGTTTAAAGAGAAGCTGCCTTTTAACGTGAACCTGAATTTGAAGAACGAGTTGATGAAGCCCGATATTGGCTTTGACATTGTTCTGCCTGATAATACTGTAACCGTGTCTTCCGATGTGGTGGACGCCGTACAAACCCGTCTGACCCAGATTCGCCGCGACCCGAACGAGATGAACAAACAGGTGTTAGGCGTACTGGTACTGGGACACTTTATTGGCGACAACCCGCTGCAAAGCCAGGGGCCAAGCGCCGGTGTGGAAGGCACCATCCGCAACAGCGTAAGCGGCCTTCTGTCAGACCAATTAAACAAACTGGCCGGCAACCTGATTGAGGGTGTAGACCTGAGCTTCGACCTGCAGTCTGGCGAAGACTATTCATCAGGCGTGGCCCAGAATCGTACCGATTTAAATATTGGATTATCCAAACGCTTCCTGAATGACCGCCTGACCGTTACCGTTGGCAATAACTTTAACCTGGAGGGACAAAATCAGCCGGGACAAAAAGCTACCAATATTGCGGGCAACCTATCTGTAGGTTATAAGCTGAGTAAAGATGGCCGTTATATGCTGCGCGCGTATAGGAAGGATGAATACATTGTTATTCAAGGTCAGGTGATTGAGACGGGTGTAGCTTTCTCGGTAACGCTGGATTATAACCGTTTCAGCCAGATCTTCCGCAAACGTACGGCCGAAGAACGGGCCATGCGCCAGAAAGCCAAAGAGCAGGATAAGGCCGACAAGGAAAAAGAGAAACAACAAAAAGACCAGGACGAAAAGCAACGTCAGAAAGACCAGCAGGCCACCGGCGTGGTAACTACCCAGTTGAGCGACGAAGAGCGCCTACATAACGAAGAGCTTTTTCAGCCGGAAGAACAACATCCGTTAGAAAGCGATACGCCGGATAACGATCAGGACATCATTACATCAAACTAAACCATGAGTAAAAGGGCCATATATTTATTATTTGTTACGCTGATACTGAGCGCCTGCAGCAACACCAAGTACCTGACGGGCAATCAAAAACTATATACCGGCCCGGATATACAGGTAGATACCTCCGAGATTACCAAGAGCGACCAAAAGTTTATCCAGAACGAGATGAAAGGGCTGATCCGTCCGCTGCCCAACTCATCTATCCTCGGTCTCCGGGTAAAACTTTGGCTGTACAACAAAACGCATAACCGCAAAAACTTCATCCAGAAATTCCTGAGTAAATATGGCGAGCCTCCTGTATTGATCAGCAATGTAGATGTTGATCAGAATGCCAAGATTATGGCTAACCGTTTGCAAAACGAGGGCTTCTTCCAGTCGCAAGCCAATGGCGATACAGCCAGCAAGGGCAAAACCGCAAAGGCAATATTTCATGTGGCAGCCGGTCCGTCGTATGCGGTGCGCAACATTATCTGGCCGGTTAACAAAACCAATCTGGACACCGCCATTGCGGGAACGCGCAGTAAAACATTATTCGTACCCGGCAATAACTACAACCTTGATATTATTAAAGGCGAACGCATCCGCATTGATGCCCAGTTGAAGGAAGAAGGTTTCTACTACTTCGCGCCAGAAAACCTGATCATGAAAATTGATAGTACCGTGGGTAAACACCAGGTAGATATACAGGTACAGGTAAAAGGCGAAACCCCTGCCCGCGCCCGCGATATTTATGCTATCAATAATATCTATATCTATCCCAACTATACATTGAGAGACACCTCGCTGATGCTGGACAAGGCCAGGCCTTACAACAACTACTTTGTGGTGCAAAAACGCGAGTACGTGCACGACTATGTTTTTAAGAACGTAGTACAGTTTCATAACGGCAGCATTTACAGCCGCACCGAGCACAACAAGGCGTTGAACCGCTTTGTGGAGCTAGGCCCGTTTAAGTTTGTAAAGAACCGTTTTGAAGATGTACCCAATACAGATTCCAACAAGCTGAACGTTTACTACTTCCTTACCCAGTATCCGCGCAAATCATTCCGGTTTGAAGTTTTGGGCAGAACCACCTCGGCCAACTTTACCGGTACCCAGTTAAATATTAACTGGCGCAACCGCAACGCCTTTAAAGGGGCCGAGTTACTAACCGTATCGTTATTTGGTAGTACAGACGTGCAGGTATCGGGCCAGAACAGTGGTTACAACGTTTACCAGGCAGGCATTCAAACCGGCCTTTCATGGCCGCGGTTTATTGCGCCGTTTAATTTTACCTCCAGCAGTGCTTTTGTACCGCATACCAACTTCACCTTGCAATATGCCATTACCAACAGGCAGAAACTTTACGCTCTCAACTCGTTCAGCGGCTCATGGGGCTACCAGTGGAAACAGAATGCGCATAAAACACACGAGTTTCACCTGGCCGATGTAAATTACGTGAGTGCCGCCAACGTAACGCAACAATATAAAGACTCCATCATCCATACCCGCAACCCGGCACTGAAACACGTTATTGATAATCAGTTAACATTCGGTCCGTCATACAGTTATACGTATACCAACACCACCGAAGATTATCGCATCAATACTTTTTACTATAACGGTAAAATCAGCACCTCTGCTTTGGCTTTAGGCCTGATAAGTGGGGCCGATACTACGGCTGGCAAAGTGCGCAAAATATTCGGGGCACCATTCAATCAATACGTTAAACTGGAAAATGAGATCCGTTTCTACCATAAAACCGGCCTGTACAGCCA
This sequence comes from Mucilaginibacter yixingensis, assembly GCF_041080815.1. NCBI lineage: Bacteria > Pseudomonadati > Bacteroidota > Sphingobacteriia > Sphingobacteriales > Sphingobacteriaceae > Mucilaginibacter > Mucilaginibacter yixingensis. The sequence goes on from NZ_CP160205.1 coordinate 4,260,303, forward strand.
AATTGCCGCACGCTTTATAGCCGGCGTGGGCGTACCGTTTGGCAACTCAACCATTATGCCTTATAGCCAGCAGTTCTTTATTGGCGGCACCAACAGTTTAAGGGGCTTCCAGGCACGATCGGTAGGTCCGGGCACTTATTACAATGCAGATAATGGCGGATTTTTGGCAGATGAATCAGGCGATATAAAGTTGGAGGCCAACATAGAGTATCGTCCTAAACTGTTCAGCATTGTGCGGGGTGCTTTGTTTATGGATGCCGGTAACATCTGGAACATGCGCTCGCAAGCCGGTGTACCGGGTGGCGCCTTCAGCAAAAATTTTATTAACCAGCTGGCTATTGATGCCGGTTTCGGTCTGCGGTTTGACCTTACCGTACTGGTGTTGCGTACAGATATGGGGTATCCGCTGCGCAAGCCATGGTTACCTGCCGGTCAACGCCTCAAGCTGGATACTCGCGATGGTGTGTTTAACCTGGCTATTGGTTATCCGTTCTGATTGGGCTCATGGTTGATGGATCACAGTTCATAGACTTTGAGATTGTCAAACTAAATTCTACAAAACACCATGAACAATGATCAATCAACCATGAACCTGTCCTATCTTTATCCGCATGACCATTACCGTGCCGCTGCGCATTATTGATTTGCATGAAGACGGCTATCACCTGCTACTGGAGATCCGTGTGTATGATGCCCCTTTTACCGTTGTGCTGGATACCGGCGCCTCAAAAACAGCTTTTGATAAAGACCTGCTGCAGGTGCATGAGCAAGCGCTGATCCAATCGAGCGACAAGCTTTCTACCGGTCTCGGCACAAACGACATGCAATCATTCACCGCCACCATCCCTGAACTTTGTATTGGCGAGCTGACGGTGAAAAACATTGAAGTGGCTGTGCTGGATCTATCGGCCATTAACCTGGCCTACGCACAGATGAACCACCCACAGGTACTGGGTGTAATAGGCGGCGATATTTTGACCAGATACAAAGCCGTGATTGATTATGGCAAAAAAGAGCTTAAATTTAAAGTAAGGCAAACCAAATAATCCGTTATGAGCAACGACAGGACTAACCCCAAAGTTGATTTTTTCTTCAATAAAGAAGGCCAGTGGCAGGATGAATACAAAAAGCTGCGCCATATTGTGCTGGATTGCCAGCTAACCGAAGAACTAAAATGGGGATGCCCCTGCTACACTTATCAGGATGCTAACGTGGTGCTCATCCACGGGTTTAAAGAATACTGTGCCATCTTATTTATGAAAGGTGCTTTGCTAGCCAATGCTGACGGCTTGCTGATTCAACAAACGGAAAATGTACAATCGGCCCGCCAGATCAGATTTACCAGCCTGCAACAGATCATTGAACAAGAGGCAGCCATTAAAGCCCATATCTACGAAGCCATTGAGGTAGAAAAGGCCGGCCTTAAAGTGGAACTGAAGAAAACAACCGAGTTTGCCGTAGCCGAGGAGTTCCAGATCAAGCTGGATGCCCTGCCCGATCTGAGAAAAGCTTTCGAGGCATTAACACCCGGCCGGCAGCGGGCTTACCTGATGCATTTCGCTCAACCCAAACAATCTAAAACCCGTGAGGCACGGGTAGAAAAATGTATCCCGATGATTTTGAGCGGTAAGGGGTTGACGGATTAAAGGGCTATATAACACTCTGACGTCATTGCGAGGAACGAAGCAATCTCTGTACTTGAATGACAGATTTGCAAATTCGAACATCCTCCGCAGAGATTGCTTCGTTCCTCGCAATGACGTAGTGGGATCAACAAAAAAGCCCTGCCGGTAATCCGGCAGGGCTCAATATTATTAAGATAAAAGCTTTATGCTTTCAGCTCTTAAGTATCAATCTTAGCGTATTTGGCATTCTTTTCAATAAATGCACGACGCGGAGCAACTTCATCACCCATTAGCATCGAGAAGGTATGATCGCACTCGGCAGCGTTCTCAATAGTTGCACGGCGCAGGGTACGTGTATCCGGGTTCATGGTGGTTTCCCATAACTGCTCGGCGTTCATCTCACCCAAACCTTTGTAGCGTTGTACATGCACACTATCTTCCTTACCGGCACCTTTCAGGCGCTGAATGGCCAGATCGCGTTGTTCATCGTTCCAGCAATATTCATGCTCTTTACCTTTCTTTACCTGGTAAAGCGGCGGCGCAGCAATGTATACATAACCATATTCTACCAGTTCCTTCATGTAACGGAAGAAGAACGTGAGGATGAGCGTGGTAATGTGCGAGCCATCCACGTCGGCATCCGTCATGATTACTATTTTGTGGTAACGCAGCTTGGTAATGTTCAGCGCTTTGGCATCCTCTGGAGTACCAATGCTCACACCAAGTGCAGTAAACATGTTCTTGATCTCCTCGTTCTCGTAGATCTTGTGCTCCATGGCTTTCTCCACGTTCAGGATTTTACCGCGCAACGGCAGGATAGCCTGATAATCGCGGTTACGGCCCTGCTTGGCTGTACCACCCGCCGAGTCACCTTCGACCAGGAAGAGTTCACAAACCGCCGGATCATTGTTGGCACAGTCGGCCAATTTACCAGGTAAACCGGAGCCACCCATAACGCTTTTGCGTTGCACCATATCGCGGGCTTTGCGGGCCGCGGCACGGGCGGTAGCTGCCAGAATCACCTTCTGAACAATCATCTTAGCCTCGCGTGGATTTTCTTCCAGGTAATTACCTAAAATCTCACCCACCGCCACGTTAACGGCACCACTCACCTCACTGTTACCCAGTTTGGTTTTGGTCTGGCCTTCAAACTGCGGCTCGGCAACCTTAACAGAAATTACAGCAGTTAAGCCCTCGCGGAAATCGTCACCGGTAATATCAATTTTCACATTTTTCAGCAGGCCCTCTTTTTCGGCATAAGCTTTCAGTGTACGGGTAAGGCCCATACGAAAACCCGCCACGTGGGTACCGCCTTCAATAGTGTTAATGTTGTTTACATACGAGTGTACATTCTCCGTATAAGTATCATTATACTGCAATGCAAGCTCTACAGGCACGCCCTGCTTTACCCCTTCAACATAAATAGGCTCAGGAATAATAGCCACACGTGTGCCGTCCAGGTATTTCACAAACTCTTTCAGGCCGCCTTCAGAAAGGTATTCTTCTGTTACGAAACTGCCATCGGCATTAGTTTCGCGTTCGTCGGTCAGGGTTAATTTAATGCCTTTATTTAAGAAAGCCAGCTCGCGTAAACGAGTAGCCAGTGTTTCAAAACGATACTCGGTGGTAGTTGTAAAGATCTCCGGATCGGGCTGGAAGGTTTGGATGGTTCCGGTTTTATCGCTTTCGCCAATCACCTTTACATCAAACATCGGCTTGCCGCGCTCATACTCCTGGGTAAATATCTTGCCCTCACGGTGCACCACGGTTTTTACGTGGGTTGACAACGCGTTAACACAACTGATACCTACACCGTGCAAACCGCCCGATACTTTATAGGTATCTTTATCAAACTTACCACCGGCGTGCAGCACGGTCATTACAATCTCCAGCGCAGAGCGTCCCTCTTTGGTGTTGATACCCGTTGGGATACCGCGCCCGTTATCAGAAACAGTGATGGAATTGCCTTTGTGGATAGTAACGTATATGGTATCGCAGTAACCGGCCAGCGCCTCGTCGATAGAGTTGTCTACCACCTCATAAACCAGGTGGTGTAAACCTTTAACACCGGTATCGCCGATGTACATGGAAGGGCGCTTGCGCACCGCCTCTAAACCCTCTAAAACCTGTATATTATCTGCGGAATAATTGGATTTGTCTTTGTTTTCCTCGCTCATGTAGAAATAAAAAGTATAACTTTCAAACTTACGTTTTTTAGGTGAATTTAGTGTTAATGTGGATAACTATAACACTGTTATGTAGCAGTTGTTTAAAAGATTAGGATACTTGGAGTGAAAGTTTATCTTTGTCAAAATTTTTTTAAGACAGATAATGAAAAATAGTGTTTCACTCGTAACTAACATCGCTCTAGGTTTAGTAATTGCCGGCGGCCTGGCAGCCTGCAAAAACGGTGGCGATACCAAAACAGCAACCACTACGGCGTCTAGCGCTGCTCCTGCTAAAGCAGATATCGTATTTATTAATGAAGACAGTGTTTCTTCAAAAGTTAAATACGCTGTTGATATGCGCAAACGCGTTGAAGATAAATCTAAATCAGCTCAAAGCGATGTGGCTTCACGTCAGCAAGCTTTCCAGCGTGAATATGCAGAGGCTCAGAAAAGCGCTGCAAGCATGACCCCTGATCAGCAAAAAGCTGCCGGTGAGCGTTTACAGCGCGACGGACAAGCTTTCCAGCAATATCAGCAAAATGCTGGTGCCGAACTGCAAACCTTGCAGAACGACGAGATGAAAAAGCTGTATGATAAAGTAACTGAGTTTACCAAAACTTACGCTAAAGATCACGGTTACAAATTGGTATTGACCTATCAAACCGGCAACACCACCGTTCTGTACGGCGACCCAAGCCTTGACGTAACCGCCGATTTTGTAAAAGCATTTAACGAGGCTTACGATAAAGACACCAAAAAATAATTTTTAACTTTGATAAAAGAAAGCCCCTTTTCTAAACCAGAAAAGGGGCTTTCTTTTTGAGTAAAGAATAGAACGGGGAATCAGGATAAAATTAATTAAACCGAGTTGACAATTTAACTAACCTAATTGTCATTGCGAGGAATAGCGGAGGAGGCAAAAGCGCAGGGATGACGAAGCAATCTCGTCGCTTACCCAACCATCAGACGAGATTGCTTCGTCACCCCTGCCCTCGACCGCTGCAGTTCCTCGCAATGACAATAGAGACAACAAACGAACACTCTCGCATCTAACAGACAACAAAGTATATGCACGATAAATTTATGCGCATGGCCATTCAACTGGCCGAGAATAACGTAAGGAACAACGAGGGCGGCCCCTTTGGCGCAGTGATTGTGAAAGATGGTGAGGTGATTGCTGCCAGCGGCAATAAGGTGATACCGAATAATGACCCTACCGCACATGCAGAAGTTTCGGCTATCAGGCTGGCCTGTCAAAAACTAGGCACCCATAGCCTGGAAGGCTGCGTTATTTATACCAGCTGTGAGCCTTGCCCTATGTGCCTGGGCGCCATTTACTGGGCACGCCTAGATCATATTTATTATGCCAGCACTAAAGTTGATGCGGCCGCCATTGGGTTTGACGATCAGTTTATTTATGAGGAACTGGACCGCCCGATGCACCAGCGTAAACTGCCTGTACTACAAATGCTGCGTGATGAAGCCCTTGGCGCCTTCCGCTTGTGGAAGGAAAACGAAGATAAAACCCACTATTAAACAAAAGAGGCCGGTTTAAAACCGGCCTCTTTTATGTTTTATTAAAACGGACTTACAAAGTCTTTAAAACTTGGCAGTAACTCGTCTTTAGGCGATAGCAGTACATCTTTCACATCCACTCCCCAGCCAATAGCCAAAGTTGGATCGTTCCAGATTACACCTATTTCAGAAGCTTTATCGTAATAGTTGGTCACCTTGTAAGTGAAGATGGTATTATCTTCCAGCGTAACAAAGCCATGTAAAAAGCCCGGCGGAACCCAGAATTGTACATGGTTATCGCCACTCAGCTCAACGCTTACGTGCTCACCGTAGGTTGGTGAGTTTTTGCGGATATCAACCGCAACGTCTAACACACGGCCCTGTAATACGCGTACCAATTTGCCCTGTGCAAACGGATCTGCCTGACCATGTAAGCCACGCAGCGTGCCTTTTTGAGAGAACGATTGATTGTCCTGAACAAAATCATAATCAATACCCGCGTCGGCATACTTCTGCTTGTTAAAGCTTTCGTAGAAATAACCGCGATCATCAGGAAAAATGCGTGGCTCAAGAATGAGCAAACCATCAATTTTGGTGGTGGTAACTTTCACTTAATTCTTTTTATAGTTTATCTGTCTGCGTATTGCTCACTGTAATATTGCTGATAATGGCCAGATGTTACATCGTCTAACCACTCCTGGTTTGCCAGGTACCAATCAACTGTTTTCTCCAAACCTTCTTCAAAGGTGATGCTTGGCACCCAACCCAGTTCAGTTTTCAGTTTGGTAGCGTCGATAGCGTAACGCAGGTCGTGTCCGGCGCGGTCGGTCACATAAGTAATCAGTCCTGCTGATGTACCTTCTGCTCTACCCAGCTTCTTATCCAGGATGCTGCACAGCAATTGGATCAGGTCAATGTTTTTCCACTCGTTATGGCCGCCGATGTTATAGGTTGCGCCAGATTTAGCTTTGTGGAAGATCAGTTCAATTGCTCTTGCATGGTCTTCAACCCACAGCCAGTCGCGCACGTTCTCGCCTTTACCATAAACAGGGATAGATTTCATCTGCTTAATGTTATGGATAGCCAGCGGAATCAGCTTTTCCGGGAAGTGGTATGAGCCGTAGTTGTTAGAACAGTTAGAAATTACGGTATCCATACCGTAAGTGTCCTGATAAGCACGCACAAAGTGATCTGAGCTTGCTTTTGAGGCCGAGTATGGAGAGTGCGGATCGTAAGCAGTTTCCTCGGTAAACATACCGTCTTCACCCAGGGTACCATAAACCTCATCGGTTGATACATGGTAAAAACGGGTGCTGTCATAACGGCCTTTCCACAAGTTGCGGGCCGCGTTTAACAGGTTAACTGTACCAATAACGTTGGTCATCACAAACTCAGTTGGGTTGGTGATAGAACGGTCAACGTGTGATTCTGCTGCCAGGTGAATTACCGCGTCTGGCTGTTTGTCTGCAAACAACTGATCAATAAAAGCAGCGTCAACAATATCGCCTTTTACAAACTCATAGTTTGGAGCACCCTCAATATCTTTCAGGTTAGCCAGGTTACCGGCATAAGTCAGTTTATCAAGGTTGATGATATGATACTCGGGGTGCTGAGTTACAAAACGGCGCACTACGTGTGAGCCGATGAAACCGGCACCGCCGGTAATAATGATCTTTTTCATATATGCGTTAGAGTGCTGGAGATAGTTTTAGCTTACTATTTTACGACCAATGCTATTGTAGTAGAATCCGCAATCAATCATTTTTTGCAGATCATACAGATTTCTACCGTCAAAAATAACCTTGCTTTTCAGTAATTGAGCAATCTGATCAAAATCTGGGGTTCTAAATAATGACCACTCAGTAACTATCAGTAATGCGTCCGCATCTTGCAGAACGTCGTACTGGTTAGTGCCATAAGTTATTTTATCGCCTAACAGGGCTTTAACATTGTTCATACCCTCTGGGTCGAACGCAGAAACAGTGGCGCCTTCAGCTAATAATTCGTCAATAATATATAAAGCCGGTGCTTCACGGATATCGTCAGTTTCTGGCTTAAAGGCCAAACCCCACAGTGCAAAATGTTTGCCTTTCAGGTCACCGTTATAGTATGCTTTCAGTTTTTGAACCAACAACTTTTTCTGAATGGTATTAACATCCATTACTGCATTCAAAATCTTAAAATCGTATTTGTTGTCTTCGGCAGATTTAGCCAGCGCCTGCACGTCTTTAGGGAAACAGCTACCGCCGTAACCAATACCAGAGAACAGGAAGCGTTTGCCAATACGATCATCAGAACCGATACCTTTACGTACCATATCCACATCAGCGCCAACCAGCTCACACAGGTTAGCAATCTCGTTCATGAAAGATATTTTGGTAGCCAGGAAAGAGTTGGCTGCATATTTGGTCAGCTCTGAAGAGCGCTCATCCATAAAGATGATTGGGTTACCCTGACGCACGTATGGGCCGTAAAGCTCGCCCATCAGTTTGCGGGCACGCTCATCTGTAGTGCCAATAACAACACGATCAGGTTTCATAAAATCGTCAACCGCAACACCTTCGCGTAAAAACTCAGGGTTTGATACCACGGCAAACTCTACATTAGTATTAGCTTTTAATACAGCAGTAATTTTATCAGCAGTGCCTACCGGTACAGTAGATTTTGTTACCAGGATCTTGTATTCTTTTAACAACAGGGCAATGTCCTTCGCTGCGCCTAACACGTAGCTCAAATCGGCAGCACCATCACCACCCGGAGGGGTTGGTAAGGCCAGGAAAATAATTTGCGCATCAGCAATCGCTTCAGCCAGGTCTGTAGTAAAAGACAACCTGTTTTGTGCAATATTTCTGTGAAATAACAATTCGAGACCAGGCTCATAAATAGGAAGTTCACCACGTTTCATGGCTTCTACTTTTTTCACATTGATATCTACGCAGGTTACATGATTACCTGTTTCTGCCAAACAGGTACCAGTTACCAAGCCGACATAACCAGTGCCAACTACAGCAATTTTCATAGCTTAACGATTTAAGTTTTTTTTTAGCGAATATAAATTTTTATTAACACAATTAGAGCCATAGCAAGTATTTAATAACTTTTTTTTATCCAAAGCAGTTAATTACTGCAAATATATTAACTCTATATAGATTTATTATTTATCAGACCGAGGTGTTTTTCAGCTACTCTTTATCCTCAAAAAGGCCACCTTGCAGTTCATCAATCTCGCGTCTGTCGCGCTTGGTGGGCCGGCCGGCGCCACGATCACGTTTCAGCACCGGGGCGTTGAACATCGATTTATAACCATAGGTATCCTCAACAGGGGTTTGATCTTCGTAAAAGTTAACGGCCGTTTTGGCATCTACACGATTTTCCAGCAAACCGGTTACCAATATTATCTTACGTTCAATGCCTTTAGATACCAGGTAAACCTCGCCAACTTTTACCTCATGCGATGGTTTTATGTTATTGCCATCCAACTTTACCCTGCCGGCCTTAACAGCATCTGCCGCCAATGTACGCGTTTTAAACATACGTATAGCCCACAGGTATTTATCTATTCTCAACTTATCTTTCTCGGGCATTGTTTTTACTTTTATTTAAATTTTTGCTTCAGACGATCAGCAAGCTCTTCTATTTCTATTTTTCCAGCCAGCAGAAGCGCGTATTAAGTTTTGACCTTTAAATAGCACCCCAAGAGCATCGCCAACGGCAACACCCAATAATACATCTTTATAATAATTTCTTAAAGTTGTCATTTAACTTTCTCGGTAGATAAATACCTATCAAGTACAATCAGCAGCTATCTTTTAACTGTAAATACAAATGTAAAACTAAATCAACCGACAGTTGACCCGCTCTCTTATTTAAATTATGGCAAACAAATTGCTTCAAATTCACTTAATTTGTCGAAAATTATTAAATGATGCCTGCCGAATTAAAAAAATTGATCGAAGAAGCTTGGGAAGACCGTAACCTTCTTAGCCAGAACGAATACATTACCGCTATTGAAACCGTAATTGACCGTCTTGACAAAGGCGAAATGCGCGTTGCCGAAGTAATTGCCAATCGCTGGCATGTGAATGACTGGATAAAGAAAGCGGTTATCCTTTATTTCCCAACCCGCCCTATGGCAGAGGAAAAAGTTGGTCCGTTTGTGTTTCACGATAAAATGAAACTTAAAACCGATTACAAAAAAACCGGCGTACGTGTAGTACCTCAAGCTGTGGCCCGTTATGGCGCCCACCTGGCAAAAGGTGTTATCCTGATGCCGTCATACGTTAATATCGGTGCGTTTGTTGACGAAGGTACCATGGTTGATACCTGGGCTACCGTAGGTTCATGTGCGCAGATTGGCAAACACGTTCACCTGAGCGGTGGTGTTGGTATCGGCGGTGTTTTGGAACCAGTGCAAGCTGCTCCGGTAATTATTGAAGATAACTGTTTCATCGGCTCACGCGCTATTGTTGTTGAAGGCGTGCACGTAGAGTCTGAAGCGGTATTAGGTGCAAACGTAGTATTAACTGCATCAACCAAAATTATTGACGTAACCGGCGAAACTCCTATCGAATACAAAGGTCGTGTACCGGCCCGCTCGGTAGTAATTCCTGGTTCATACACCAAAAAGTTCCCTGCTGGCGAGTTTCAGGTACCTTGTGCCCTGATTATTGGCAAACGTAAAGAATCAACCGATAAAAAGACATCGTTAAACGATGCGCTGCGTGATAACAACGTAGCGGTATAAATATTAACTCGTTATTGCGAGAGGAGCCTCACCTAAATCCTCTCCAGAGGAGGGGACTTCAACGTTCATTCTGCTTTGGAGACGGCCAGGGTGAGGCTTCATTGTAATTACCCTTTTAAGAGATATGAAAATAGGCTTTGACGCAAAACGGGCATTTCTGAACAATACCGGCCTTGGCAATTACAGTCGCTGGCTCATCACTTCGTTAGCATCGTTCTACCCCAATAATTCATATCATTTATACACCACACGCAGTAGCGAGCGGACTCGGATATTTAATGTTTTTACCAACATCCACACCACCATCGCTCCAAACAAAACGTTCGCTGCTTACTGGCGTAGTCGGGGCATTATTAAAGATTTAAAGCGCGATGGTATCGATGTCTACCACGGCCTCAGTCATGAGTTACCTTCGGGTATCCATAAAACAGGCATTAAATCGGTAGTTACCGTGCACGATGTTATTGCACTGCGCTTCCCCCAATACTTCAGCGCCATCAATCGCTATATATATAATAGTAAGCTGAAGTATGCCTGCAGGGTGGCAGATAAAGTTGTAGCTATCAGTGAGCGTACTAAACAGGACCTGGTAGAGATGCTGCAGGTTGATGCTGGTAAGATCGCCGTCATCTATCAAAGCTGCGATGCTTCTTTTAAAACAGAGTGTACCGCCGCGCAAAAGCAATCGGTAAAAGAGAAATACCAAATACCTGACAAATACATCCTGAGCGTGGGAACCATAGAGGAACGCAAAAACCTGCTGCTCCTCATCAATGCCCTGCCACAGGTTAAAGACATCCCACTGGTTGTCATCGGCAAACAGACTGACTATGCCGATAAAGTAAAAGCAGCCATCGCGCAGCATAACTTATCTAACCGGGTCATCTTTTTAGACCGGGTGGATTTTGCCGATTTACCTGCCATTTACCAACAGGCCCAGATATTTGTTTATCCATCGCGCTACGAGGGTTTCGGCATTCCTATTCTGGAGGCATTATGCTCGGGCACCCCCGTCATAGCCGCTACCGGCTCCTGCCTGGAAGAAGCAGGCGGACCGGACAGCCTGTATGTCGCTCCGGACGACGTAAACGGCCTTGCCGCCAAACTGATGATAATTTTAGGCGATGAAACCTTACGCCAAAAAATGATTACCCGCGGAAAAGAATATTCGCGTAATTTTGATGACGATAAATTAGCCGCACAGATGATGGCGGTGTACCCCTCCTAACCTCCCCGAAGGGGAGGAACTGAAACCAGGGGATTAATAGAATAAATAGCAAATTTTAAAAATGACCATTAAGTCCCTCTCCTTCGGAGAGGGGTTTGGGGAGAGGTTGGGGTAATATGCTCAAAGACGAAGTAAACAAAGCACTCAAAGTAATACAGGACGGCGGTATCATCCTCTATCCTACCGATACCATCTGGGGCATTGGCTGCGATGCGACCAATACCGAAGCCATTAAAAAGATCTACGCCTTGAAACAGCGCGAAGAATCTAAAAGCATGATTATCCTGCTGGATACCGATAACAAGCTGCAAAGCTATGTCCAGGATGTACCGGAGATTGCTTATAACCTGATTGAATATGCCGAGAACCCGCTGACACTGGTTATGCCCGGCGCCAAAAACATATCGCCGGCCCTGATCAGCTCCGATGGTAGCGTGGGTATGCGCGTAGCGAAGCACGATTTTTGTCAGCAGCTTATCCAGCGGTTGCGCAAACCGTTGGTATCAACCTCGGCTAATATTAGCGGCCAGCCATCACCGGCAAATTTCTCTGAGGTATCTGACGAAATCATCCAAGGCGTTGATTATGTGGTTGATCTGGAGCAACACGACACATCTGTAAAGAAGCCATCAACCATAATGCGCCTCAATCCTGATGGCGGATTTGAGTTTCTGCGTCGCTAAAAGGCTTTATTTTTTAACTTTGCACAAAGTTTGCACCGTTTGAGTGTGTGCAAACGGCTGCTGAGAATGAAACAACACCTGCAACATCCGGTATTTAAAGTGATTGCAAAAACTGCTGACGAGATGCAGTTGCAGGCTTACGCCATTGGTGGCTTTGTACGCGATATTTTCCTTAACCGTCCCTCAAAAGATATTGATATCGTGGTACTGGGCAACGGCATTCAGTTTGCCGAGGCCGTGGGGCGTGCACTCAAAGTAAAGGTGGCCGTATTCAAAAACTTCGGTACCGCGCAACTGAAATACCAGGATGTAGAGGTGGAGTTTGTAGGCGCCCGCAAAGAGTCATACCGCAGCGATTCACGCAAACCCATCGTAGAAGACGGCACCCTGGAAGAAGATCAACAACGTCGTGATTTTACCATCAACGCACTGGCTATTGCCTTGCACGGCAGCCAATATGGTGAGCTGATTGATCCATTTAACGGAATGCAGCACTTGCACGAGGGTTTGATCAAAACCCCGCTTAATCCGGTCGAAACCTTTTCTGATGATCCACTGCGCATGATGCGGGCCGTACGTTTTGCATCGCAACTCAACTTCAAAGTGAATCAGGATGCTGTGGATGCTATTAAGAGCAATAAAGAGCGCATCAAAATTGTATCGCAAGAGCGCATTACCGATGAGCTGAATAAGATCATCCTCTCGCCAAAACCATCCATTGGTTTTAAATACCTGTTTGATACCGGCTTGCTGCACCTCATCTTCCCGCAGATGACGGCGCTTTATGGCGTTGATTATATTGACGGCAAGGGCCACAAAGATAATTTTTACCACACCCTGCAGGTGTTGGACAACATTTGCGAAACCACAACTGATTTGTGGCTGCGCTGGGCCGCCATACTGCATGATATTGCCAAACCGGCCACCAAACGCTTTGAGGCCGGTCACGGGTGGACCTTTCACGGGCACGAAGATCGCGGAGCACGCATGGTGCCCAAAATCTTTGCGCAATTGAAGCTGCCACTAAATGATCGGATGAAATTCGTTCAGAAACTGGTACAGCTACACCTGCGCCCCATTGTGCTGGCCCAGGATATTATTACAGACTCGGCCCTGCGCCGTTTATTGTTTGATGCCGGCGAGGATATAGAAGCACTGATGATGCTCTGTAAAGCCGACATCACCACCAAAAATGAATACAAAATAGCGCGCTATCGCAACAACTTTGAGCTGGTACAGCAAAAGTTAAAAGACGTGGAAGACCGCGACCGCATACGCAACTGGCAACCGCCCGTTACAGGCACAGATATTATGGAAATATTTGGCTTGAAAGAGGGTCGCGAAGTAGGAATTATTAAAAGCCAGATCCGCGAAGCGATACTGGAAGGCGAGATTCCGAACACGCGCGAGGCCGCCATAGCTTTCACCATTCGCAAGGGCGAAGAAATTGGCTTGAAAGTTGTAACCGAAAAAAACTGAATTTAAAATATTATTTTTGACTAAAATCTACCGTATAAACAATGGCTATATACAAGTTCAGGGTAACGTTTGAAGACTACGACGATGTAGTGAGAGAGATTGACATTAAGTCAAATCAAACTTTTTTAGATCTGCACAAAATCATTCAGCAGTCTACCGGCTACAACGCGGAGTTACCCTCTTCATTTTATGTTAGCAACGATCAATGGACTAAAGGAGAGGAAATTACTTACCTCCCTAATCAAAAACGTATTGACCGTGGAATTGCACTGATGGAAAAAGTAAAGCTGAGCAGCTTTATTGATGATCCGCATCAGAAATTCTATTACACTTATAACTTTGACCGTCCATATGATTTCCATGTGGAGCTGATCAAGATACTGGACGACGCTCCTGGCGTTACTTACCCCATCATTGCTAAAAGCACCGGCGAAGCGCCGCGTCAGCTAACTGCTGCCAGCTTTAACCCAACTACGGCACCGGCAGACAACGAAGACTTTGACTTCCTGAACGAAATGGAGTACGCGCCTGAGGATGCTGAAGATTTTGATGAACTGCGTGATGACAGTGAAAGCGCAAGCAGCGGAAGCAGTGACGAAGAAGAGGAAGAAGATAACGACGATATGGACGAGTTCTCTGACAATGAGAATTATGACGATGAAGACCATGGTGGTGGTCGTGGTCGTCATGACGATTATTAAGTCCAGAATTAATTAGATAGGCTAGGCCTGCATCTTATACTTGCAGGCAACTAAAAATAATGATTGTCATCCCGAATGAAAGTGAGGGATCTTTTCGAACTCGCATCCCATTTGATCGCTCCGAAAAGATCTCTCCCCTTTTAGTCGAGGTGACATTTTTTTTGTGTGTTTAACGATTAACTCAGCTCTATGAACAACAATACCAAAACCCTCATTGCTGTTGTTGGCCCCACGGCCAGCGGCAAAACGGCCGTTGGCATTGAGTTGGCAAAAGCGCTGAATACAGTTATTATTTCGGCCGATTCAAGGCAGTTTTATCGCGAAATGGCTATTGGAACCGCCAAGCCTACACCCGCAGAACTGGCACAGGCCAAACACTACTTTGTAGACTCGCACTCCATTCACGACAACTTCAATGTGGGTGGATTTGAACAGGAGGGCCTCCAATTATTAAATGAGCTGTTTAAAACACACGATGTAGTAGTTATGGTGGGCGGCTCCGGCCTCTACGTCAAAGCCATCACCGAAGGCTTTGATGATCTTCCCGCAACTGATCCGGCTATTCGCGAACGTCTTAATGCTGAATTAGCAGACCATGGCATAAGCTACCTACAGGAAAAATTAAAAGCAGCTGACCCTGTGTATTACGAGCAGGTTGATCTGAATAACCCCCAACGCATCATCCGCGCACTGGAAGTTTACGAGGCCACAGGGCAACCGTTCTCATCATTCCGTAAATCGGCACAGAAAAAAAGAGATTTTGAAGTATTGAAGCTGGGCGTAAGTATGCCCCGCGAAGTACTCTATAACCGCATTAACCTGCGGGTTGATGAAATGGCAAAACAAGGATTAGTGGATGAAGTGAGAGCTTTACTTCCATATCGCCACCTCAATGCGCTGCAAACCGTAGGTTATACCGAGATTTTTGATTACCTGGATGGCACAACCGATCTGCCCACCGCTATAGAACTTATTAAACAAAACACCCGCCGATTTGCCAAACGACAAATGACCTGGTTTAACCGCGATAAAGAAGTGATCTGGCTTGCGCCTGATGAATTTTTGCCAGAGGTTAAAAAGCGTTATCCTCGCCTTTAACCACGTTCCAGAAGGTTAAGAATATAATCTTCAGATCCAGCAGGAAAGACCAGTTTTCCAGATACCAAACATCGGCCTCTACCCTCTTCAGCATATCATCCGTGGTTTTGGTTTCACCCCGGTGCCCGTTTACTTGTGCCCAACCAGTAATACCAGGCTTCATAAAGTGGCGCACCATAAACTGATCAATCAACTTTGAATATTCTTCGGTATGGCTCAACATGTGCGGACGCGGACCAACGGCAGACATATTACCTATCAGTACGTTAAAGAACTGTGGCATCTCGTCCAAATTGGTTTTACGCATAAAGGCGCCAATTGGGGTGATCCGTTTATCGCCACGGGTGGCCTGTACCTTGTCAGAATCCTTATTCACGTACATGCTACGGAATTTGAAACATTGGAACGGCTTATTATCCCTGCCTGAACGCGTCTGAGTAAAAAACACCGGCCCTTTTGACGTTGCTTTAATAATAATGGCCAAAATTGGGAATAACCAACTAAACACAAAGATGATAGCAAACAGTGACAGGAAGATATCGAACAAACGTTTAATAAACCTGTTCAGCATGCTTTCCAGCGGTTCCGGACGTAATGAGATGACGGGGATGTGCTCAAAGTTTTGCACGGTCATCATGCTTTTTGATGCCGATATATAATACTCCGGAATGATTTTGAAGCGAATAAGATGCTTATCTGCGCTATGCATCAGGTGTTCAATTTTATGGGAGTCAGCAACCGGCAGGGCACAGAAAATCTCGTTTACTGAGTTACTGATCACATAATCTATACAAACATCGGTACCTCCCAGGTACATGGCGTCGCCTTCAATGTTGTCTATATTATCGTCAAAAAAGCCCATCACACGATAGCCTTTATCAGGATTCTGCCGAAAGTATTCAAACAGATCCAATCCTATACGGCCGGCACCCACTATGATCACCTTGCGGGCTTCAACCAATATGTCACGATCGTTTTTACGTATTACCAGGAAGATAAATTTCCAGCCCCCCAGCAATATTCCAAAAAATGCCAGCGAGTAAAATAAGAATTCTCGCGATACGAAGTAGGCCTTGGTACCAATAATAACGATGATAAGAAAACAGATAACACTAACAAACGTAAGATAGGCTTTAAAAACAACCCTAAGGGTTTTTACCGAGTCTTTATGCAGTACGTGTTCATACAAACCCGTAAGGTTTGCAGCAAGCAACCATACCAGGTTAAATACCAATACAACCGAGAAGTAATTTTTATTGCTGATCCAGGGAGTGAATGATTTATCTACTACGAAATAAGATAATATCATACTGATATTTACAACAACATAATCTATAGTTAGATTGATAGCTTTAATAAAAGTAGCATATCTGTAAATCATAGCGCAAATGAGGTAGAAACTAATTGTTTAATATTAGATGCGCTAATTTAATGCAAATTACGTTAAGAAAGAAGCCATTTGTTGAAATATTAACATCAATTAACGAAAAAATTATATTCTAAAATTGCAATATAATTTTGCGCAAACGTGCGTCAGGTTTGGCGCCCAGCCATTAATCTTAATGAGAACGTTATTTAACCAAAAGTAAAAGCGATTTCGGAATTAAAGCTTGGAAAGGAAATCCTGATAGGCTAGTGCAATACCTTCTTCCAGCTCTATTTTATGATGCCAGCCTTGACTGTGCAGCTTAGAAACGTCCATTAGTTTGCGGGGGGTACCATCGGGTTTAGTAGCGTCAAACAGCAATTCACCTTCGTAACCCACAATACGCTTGATTAACAGGGCCAGATCTTTAATGGTAATGTCCTCGCCTGTGCCAATGTTTACTAAACCCTCTTCGTTGTAGTTCTGCATCAGGTAATAGCAGGCTTCAGCCAGATCGTCGGCGAACAGAAACTCACGCATCGGCGAGCCAGTACCCCAAATAGTTACCGACGGTGCGGCCGAATCCTTGGCTTCATGAAAACGGCGGATGAGCGCCGGCAACACATGCGAGTTTTGCGGATGGTAATTATCATTATAACCATAAAGGTTAGTAGGCATCACCGAGATGTAATTACAACCGTATTGCGCCCGGTAAGCATCGCACATCTTAATACCTGCTATTTTTGCAATAGCATAAGGCTCATTCGTCGGCTCCAGCAATCCGGTAAGCAGGTACTCTTCTTTAAGCGGCTGCGGTGCCATTTTAGGGTAAATGCAGCTTGATCCTAAAAACATCAGCTTCTTAACTCCATTTAAATAAGAGTTATGGATGATGTTATTCTGGATCTGCAGGTTATCATACAAAAACTCTGCACGGTAGGTATTGTTGGCCACAATACCACCCACTTTTGCAGCAGCCAGAAACACATAGTCAGGTTTTTCTGCTGCAAAAAAATCTGCAACCTGTTGTTGGTTTCGTAAGTCAAGCTCCGCTGATGTGCGGGTAACTATATTATCAAAACCTTCACCTTGCAGTTTGCGGAGGATGGCAGAACCTACCATCCCCCGATGTCCTGCAATATATACCTTAGCCCCTTTTTCCATGGTTTAAACGAGTACTATTAGTCGATCAACTTTAAAAGGTACTGACCGTAACCGCTTTTAATATATTTCTGGGCCAAAACAGCCAATTGCTCTTTATTGATAAAGCCCTTATGAAAAGCAACCTCTTCAATACAACCAATTTTAGTATCCTGTCTTTTCTCAATCACACGCACAAACTCAGTTGCATCGCTTAATGAGTCAAAAGTACCGGTATCTAACCAGGCAGTGCCCCTATCCATTACACCAACATGTAGGTTACCTTGCTCAAGATAATATCTGTTTACATCGGTAATTTCAAATTCTCCACGTGGAGACGGTTTGATATTCTTTGCTATCTCTACTACAGAGTTATCATAAAAATACAAACCAGGAACAGCGTAGTTAGATTTTGGTGCTACTGGTTTTTCTTCGATAGAAAGTGCCTTGAATTTGTCATCAAACTCTACCACACCATATCTTTCAGGATCTGCAACTTTGTAAGCAAATATGGCAGCACCCTCCACATCGTTAAAACTAGCCACAAGCTTGCTAAAACCAGAACCATAGAAAATGTTATCGCCTAATATCAGCGCAGCTTTATCATGACCAATAAATTCTTCGCCAATTACAAATGCCTGAGCTAGGCCATTAGGTACTTCCTGAACGGCGTACTCGAAACGGCAGCCCAATTCAGAACCATCACCCAGCAGACGTTTAAAGCCCGCGTTATCTTCAGGCGTGGTAATAATCAATATCTCATTAATACCGGCCAACATTAATACCGACAGAGGGTAATAAATCATCGGCTTATCATAAATAGGCATTAATTGCTTACTGATTGCCCTGGTAATAGGATATAAACGGGTGCCGGAACCCCCAGCTAGAATAATTCCTTTCATGATGTTTGTAATATATTAATGCAAGTGGTAAGGCTTTCGCGCCAGTATGGTATAGCGATGTTAAACACCGATTTTATTTTTGATTTATCCATTACCGAAAATGCGGGACGGATTGCCTTAGTTACATATTCGGTACTTTTAATAGGCTTAACCTTTACAGTGGTATTAGAAATATCGAAAACACCTACTGCAAAATCATACCATGAAGTTACGCCTTCGTTGCTGTAATGATAGATACCGTAAGCATCTTTGCCAGAAACAATGATATCAACAATTGCACCGGCCAGGTCTATCGCATAAGTTGGCGATCCTATCTGATCTGCAATAATGCCTAGTTCATCACGCTCGGCGCCCAATTTCAGCATGGCTTTAACAAAGTTGTTGCCATACTCAGAATACAACCAACTGGTGCGTATAATATAATATTTATCAGTAGCGGCGGTAATTACCTGCTCGCCCTCTAATTTAGTAAGACCATAAATATTGATGGGCTCAGCCACATCCTCTTCATTAAGCAAACGAGGCTCATCACCTTTAAACACAAAATCTGTCGATACGTGAACCAGCACTATGCCATATTTTTGACAAAGCCGAGCTATAATTTCCGGACCATCGCGATTTACCTTTCTGGCAACATCTACATCGTCTTCTGCTTTATCTACTGCAGTATAGGCCGCGCAGTTAACAGCATAAGCGGGTTGATGTGCTACAAATAATTTCTCCAATGCTTCGGCATCAAGAATATTGGCCTCCTCTTCCGGAGGGAAAATAAATTCGGTGATACCTCGCTTTTCGCAGATATTTTTTAGACATTGGCCTAATTGACCGGAAGCGCCTAGAACTATCGTTTTACTCATGGCAGACGTGACAGATGCTATAATTAATTAATTACTTTTAAGGAAAGATAATTACAGTACGAATTATAATAACAAAGTTATAATATTATTGCAAATTTCTCAAAAACTCGCAAAAATATAACATTGCTTATGCCTGTCCCATGGCGCCGCCAAAATTCATAGGAAAACCAGGAGGCTCCTGCTGCACTTTGATACGCCCATTTACAGCTTCAAATTTTTCGATGTTATCTTCTAAAGCCGCCAGCAGGCGCTTTGCATGCTCTGGCGTTAGTATGATGCGCGATTTTACTTTGGCTTTTGGAATACCCGGCATCACACGGATAAAATCGAGCACAAACTCTGCATTTGAGTGCGTGATGATAGCCAGGTTAGAGTAAACACCTTCGGCCATATCTTCAGATAGCTCTATATTCAGTTGGTTTTCGTTTTGTTGATCCATATAATTAAAGCTTGTGACTATATAAATTAAAATTACAGGCGCCCATCAGATGCAGAGCGGGGCAAAAATGCTTTAGTGTCAAATATTACACCAGAACTGGTTTTCAGTTTCGTAATGTCGGCTTGCTGATATTCGGCATGAGCGACGGCCAAAATAATAGCATCATAACGATGCGCTATATCTGTTAGTCTTGGCGACAGTTCAATACCATATTCATGCTTAACCTTGGCAGCATCAGCATGAGGGTCATGCACATCTACATCAATACCAAATTGCGTCAGCTCGTTATAGATATCCATTACACGTGAGTTTCTGATATCCGGGCAATTCTCTTTAAACGTGATGCCCAATATCAGTGCTTTTGCGCCATTTATAAAATTATTTCGGGCGATGAGGAGCTTAACTACTTTATTGGCTACAAAAATGCCCATATTATCATTCACCCTCCGTCCTGAAAGAATCACCTCAGGATGATAGCCTAATGATTCAGCTTTGTGCACCAGGTAGTATGGGTCTACCCCAATGCAATGGCCACCAACCAGTCCGGGTTTATATTTCAAAAAGTTCCATTTGGTACCAGCGGCTTCCAGCACATCGGTTGTGTCTAAGCCAATACGGTCAAAAATCAATGCCAGCTCGTTTACAAAGGATATATTGACATCTCGCTGTGCATTCTCAATAGCTTTTGAAGCTTCGGCTACTTTGATACTAGGCGCCAGATGAGTGCCTGCAGTAATGATACTTTTATAAAGCTGGTCTACAAATTGCGCTGTTTGCGGCGTAGAACCCGATGTTACCTTTATAATAGACGTAACAGTATGTAATTTATCGCCTGGATTAATGCGCTCGGGCGAGTAGCCACAAAAGAAATCGACATTAAACTTAAGTCCCGAAAACTTCTCCAGCACTGGCACACAATCATCTTCGGTGCAACCAGGGTAAACGGTTGATTCATAAATCACCACGTCGTCCTTTTTCAGCACCTTACCCAACATTTCAGAAGCTCTGAGTAGGGGCCCCAGGTCTGGCGCCTTAAAACGATCAATTGGTGTAGGTACAGTTACAATATATACATTACACTCACGCAGCAATTCTACATTTGCAGATACCCGCAAGCCATGCCCGTTATAATTGTTCATAGCCCGACGCAGTTCCTCATTGTCTACCTCATTGGTATCATCTTCAGCGCGCTGTAATATCTCTATCCGTTTTTCGTCTATATCAAATCCTAATACACGGTACTTATTGCTAAAAGCTGTTGCCAACGGTAAGCCTACATACCCTAGACCAATGACGGCAATCCGGCA
Organism: Mucilaginibacter yixingensis; assembly: GCF_041080815.1. Classification (NCBI taxonomy): domain Bacteria; kingdom Pseudomonadati; phylum Bacteroidota; class Sphingobacteriia; order Sphingobacteriales; family Sphingobacteriaceae; genus Mucilaginibacter; species Mucilaginibacter yixingensis. The sequence continues at coordinate 4,281,555 of NZ_CP160205.1, forward strand.
ATCGGCCGCGTTAAAAGATGTTGAATCGTTCTTGGTTTTATCCATTTTAAGAACAGAGCGTTGTCGTTTTTCAGGTTGATGCTGCCTCCAGGCAAAAGATAAAGCCGTTGCACGCGCAGAAGGCCGGGTAAAAGTAATAAAACTCGCGGTTAAATTTATTTATTCCAGATGCCCTTTGCTTTTTCATTAATAATTAGCCGGCACTGGTAAGTAAAAAATATATTGGCTAAAAACAGCACTATAAAATTGGCCAATGCAGTACCGCTAATACCTATTTTACCCACCAGCCAAATAGATAGTGGAATATTTGCCACCGCAGCCAAAACACATAAAATAAGCTGTAAACGCAGCTTGCCGGTGCCATTTAATAAAAAGGTATGAATATCATTCCAAAGCAACATCAGCATATAGAGGGCTATATTAATGGAAAGCATTAGTGGAACGCGAATTTCGGCACCTACCCACAAACGAAAAAACAGGCTTGAACAAGCGAGCATGACGGCGGCAATGGCGACGAAGGCCAACCACAATAGACGCATACGTTTCATGGTATTTCTTATCCAGGCAAAATCGCGCTTGGCAAAGGCATCGGTAAACGCACTCCAGAAAGGGGTAATGATGACAGAAAACGAAAAAAACAATATAGAGAAGTACTTATAGGCAATATTAAATACTGTTACACTGGCCGGACCTTTAACGTTTGAGATAATAAGCGCATCGGTTTCATAAAGTACCAGCGTACCCACCTGAATCAGAAAGAAGGAACCTCCCACGCTGAAAAGGCTTTTGGCCATTTTTTTATCTACAAACCGCCATGAGGGAGCCAACGATTTTAAACTGGTGCTAAACAAGTAAATATGCGCCACCAAATAAACCAATACGGGCGAACCCATCGCCACGAATACCAAGGTGTACAGGTTACCAGTTGTAAACTGCTTAAGTACAGTGATAATAACAAACGTAAGCGCCTGCCCTAGCATCATTAGTAATGAGAACTTAAAAGTTTGATGCGTAGCTATTAGTATATTATTGAGCGGTTGCAATATAAACTGCAAACAAAAGCCCCCCATGGTAATTAACAATACCGGCCAGATGTTATAACTAATAGCACCTTTAAGATTAAGCAAGCTATTCCAGTTAATAAAAGACCCTATTATAAAAAACACGCCAAAGGCCACCGTAGCTACCAACAACATCAATGCGTAGGTGGTGCTGACGCTGCTTACCATACTCTGCCGCTCATCAAGCGCCAATGATTGGGCTAGTTTATTTTTAAGACCATTACCTAACCCTATATCAAAATTATTCATCCAGGTAACTATAGAAATAATAGTTGCCCAGATGCCGTATTGCGTAGCATTAACATACTGAAGCGTAATGCGTACCAGCCAGAAACTGATGATGAAAGCAATCCCCTTTATCAATCCAGAATAGACGATATTGCGTTTGAGTTTGCGGCTACGCTCATCACCCTCGTTAAAAAATAGGTGTATCTTTTGCTTTATAGAAGCTATCATGCCTGCAATAAAATTAATAACATATAGCGGCTATAACTATTATTGATATCCAGCAGGCAAAATATAGAGGAATGGAGGGCGCCATGCTGTAATTTATTTAAAAGAAGTATACTATTACTTCTTTGTAAGAGAGTTTGTAAATTTCTCTCTGAAAACCATGTAAACAAATATAGGACCGTATATTACGTAGCGCTTCCAAACATGGGCGGGCTCTGTAAGTAAACGCACAAACCACTCTAGCCCCAATTTAATCCATATTTTACCAGGGCGCTTAATAGTTCCGGAATAGAAATCAAATACAGCACCAATAGAGCATACTAATTTGGCGTCAATAGCCTCTTTATTGGCATCCACCCATTTCTCTTGCTTAGGGGCGGTCATCCCAACGAATAATACATCTGGTTTAAACTCGTTTACCGCCTCAATCATCTTTTGATTATCCTCGGCATTAAAGTTCGCTTTAAATGGTGGCGAATAGGTTTCTACCCTTACATGCGGAAACTCTACCGCGATGGTTCTTTTTATAAGACGAAGTGTTTCATCTGAAGAGCCAAGGTAAAAGCAGCTACCTTTTTGCTCTTCTAGCCGGTGCAACAGATACATGTGCAGGTCAGAACCTGCAATCTTTTTTATCCTGGCTTTTTTTAGTATCCGGGCGGCACCAACAATACCAACCCCGTCAGGCAGCAATATATCGGAATTGATCAGCGCTTTTTTAAAGGCAGGATCTTTTTCTGCCATATTAAATGAGAACTGATTTAGCGTATTGATAATATACTTGGATTGTATCTCTATTTTATCAATAGAAGAGTTGAACACCGTATAATCAAACAGCTCTATGTTTTCATGCTTATTCATTTCTCAACGCGCAAGTTCTTCAGTTATCATTCGGCCATAATTTAAAGGCGTTTTGTAAAAACACTAGCCTCGTCTATTCAAATAATGCTATGAGGCTAATAGACTGATTTACTAAAAATTGCTTCTCCCGTAAGCAAATTATCCAGCGGGCAAAAATATGAATCTTCAGATTAACTAGATGATTATTTTATTTTAAATCATATTATAGCCCTGACAACTTTAAGTTTTCCAGATAGTTAACCCAATCAGGCAAAGAATTTTGATCAAAGTGATCTATCAATTTACCGTTTTCGTCAAAATCCGGATGGAGCATCACCTCTGTCAGGCTATTAACCACTCCCGCTTCATGCGACTTTAAAAAATGGTTTACAGATTCAAAATAGTTTGAGTATTGACTACCCTCGCTTTTAAACACATCATTAATACGCTTCCGGTACAAATACTTAATATAATTACCCTCATAATAAGTTTGCGCCAACCTTATCTTAAGCTTATAACGTTGCGCGGCCTGCAAAAACAACCTCCAAAAACAAGGCAACGTATGTAAATGATAATGAGAATCTATATGCAACACCCCAATATTAGCGGCAACCGCTTTATCTATTTGCGCATAAATCTCTTTCATAAAGGTCGCTTTGGCATCGGCACTAAGAAAATATACTTTACGATTCGTCTTCTTCAAATCCCAGTTGCCCTCATTATCCAAAAAATCACGCTGTGTAAATTGCGTAATGGGCCTTCCCGATGCAAAATTAACATGCACACCAATATTGCTGATGGTCTTATTACTGTGTATCAATTCAACAGTTTCATCAAAGTATTCTGTACTGGTCAAGAAAGATGTGCTATTAATATAACCGTGTTCAAAGCAATACAATATAGCCTTGTTAACAGACGGATTTAAACCTAAATCATCGCCGGTAGCTATTATGTTATGCGGTATTTTCATGCGGGCTGAACAATAGTGATGATTTTTTTATAGGACAAAAAAATACACGCAGAAATCTCACTGATAAACTCACTAAATACTAATGTGGGCATAATATATCTAAGTAAACAAAGCTATCACTTATGGCTTTTCACTATATTCATAAAATTATCTCAAATATAATGATTTTTCGATTTTTTTAGTATTTTCGCATTAATTAATGTACTTTTTTAGAAAAACACATACGATCGTTTAGTTTTCAAAGAATTGCAAAGGATACACATCTCACTTATTATGATTCTTTTTATAATTACAGCTACATATTCTTTAGCACCAAGTTGGTTTTTCTTTACAAGGTCTATATCTAAAAAACCCCTATCCTCTCCGCTCTGTACATCATCTGTTATAACTACCCTAGATAATTAATAACACAAGTTTTTACTATAAAAGAATAGAAGCAATTAAAAATAATTACAACATGAAACTTAGTCTTAAAATTATTATTCTACTCTTTATTACTCTTTGGGGTACTTCTTGTACTTCCTATAAAGACGTAGCCTATTTTCAGGATATGAAGGTTGACAGCGTCTACAACGAAAAAATTAATAATTACACCCAAATCACAATACAACCGGGTGATTTGCTTGCCATTCAAGCAAACAGTTTAAATAAAGATCAGGATAATTTGATCAATTACAACCTTGAGCGCACAAATGGCACTTCTTCTGTATCTATAAACAGGCCGGGAGAAAATGTAATCTATGGTTACCTGGTAGATCAGAACGGCAATATTAAATTGCCATTTATCGGGGTTGTAAAAGTGGCAGGTTTAACGACTCAAGCGCTGGGTGACCAACTTGAAATAAGCCTGTCAAATTATCTTTCAAAGCCAATTATAACTGCTCGTATCCAAAACTTAAAGGTTTCTGTTTTAGGCGATGTAAAAACACCAGGGGTTTACAATTTTAACGATGAGCGTATGACAGTTGCCGAAGCATTAGGTATGGCTGGCGACTTGAATACTACTGGTATTCGTCAAAATCTATTATTGATCAGAGAAATTAACGGAGAAAGAAAATATATAAAGTTAGATCTTCGCTCAAAAAGTGTTATCAACTCACCATACTTCTATTTAAAAAACAATGATGTGCTTTATGTACAACCCAACAAAGACAAAGTATTCGGTTCAGATTCTACTCTGCAAAAAGTTGCATTGTTAATTTCCGCGCTTTCTATCGCAGCAATATTTATTACAAGGGTTAATTAATTAAAGTATTTTATTAATACCATGAGCAAACAAAAATCTCAAGTTACAACCTTCGCTTTACCTGTAGCGGGAACAGAGTCGTCTTCGGAAGGAGGCAACTTAATAAAGAAATACTTATATCACTGGCCATTGTTTGTATTATGCGCTGTAATAGTTTTGGTTGCAGCTTATTTTTACGTCAAAATCACCAGCCCGATTTACCCTATTGTCTCGACTTTGGAGTTTAAGGCTCCAACGGCATCATCTGCATCTCTAACAGTAAATCAGAGTTCAACAGAACAAGAGCTCGACCCGATCAACAAACCCATCATTGTTGAAAACGAACTGGAAGTAATGCAATCAAAAAAGCTTATTTATCAAGTAGTTAACGAGCTGCAATTATGGGCATCTTACACTCAAAAGAAAGGATTAAAAACAATAGATCTTTATAAAAGAAGTCCGGTTGTTTTTTCATTCATCAAACAAACTGAAAACGTTGACCCTTCAGGTGTACAGCTAAAAGTCAATCTTATAGATGAAAACTCTTTTTCAGTTAAAGACACTAATAAAGTTGAGCAAAAATATACTTTCAATACACCTATAAAAAGTACTTTCGGTACTTGGCAATTAAGAAAAACCACCGAGATTGGTAATTATACCGGCACCTCCATAGATATTACTGTTAAAGACCCTGATATTGTTTCGGATATTTATCAAAAAGGCATAAAAGTAGAACTTGAGAACAAAGATGCTCCTTTTGTAAACCTATCTACCTCGGATACTAACCCCCAACGCGGAAAGGATATTCTTAACTCTTTAATGAACCTTTATCTGCAATATGCCATTGAAGACAAGAACAAGCTTTCTCAAAAAACATTAAAGTTCATCGATTTCAGACTCGATTCTTTGAAAAATGATCTGGACTCTGTGGAGAGAAAGATACAGGAATATAAAAGCTCACACGGGGTGACGGACATCATTGCGCAAGCTCAAAGTTCCAGAGATATCAATCAGGCCAATGTTAAGGCACTAAATGACATCAACCTGCAACTGGGTGTTGTAAAAGTTCTTGAAGATTACCTCGCATCGGCACAAAACGTTAATAAATTGCCGCCTGCGGTTACTGCGTTCAATGACAATAGCCTGAACGATATTTATGATAAGCTAACAGATTTAGTGCTGAAGCGTAAAGAACTTTTAGGTACAACACCTGAAACAAACCCGATATTTGAATCGCTCGATGATCAAATAACAACGCTTAGAGATGCTTTTTCTGACAAAGTAAAAGTTATTAAAACATCTTTACTGGCCCAAAAAACTGAGCTAACTAGTTTCAAGGGAAATGTAGATCAATTTCTTAAACAGGTACCAGATATTGACCGTCAATATGGAGAGCTTTCCAGGTATCAGGAAAGTAAGGTAGCCATATACAAGTTCTTACTCGAAAAACATGAGCAGGTGGCTTTAAAATATGCTTCTTCTGTTTCTGATGCCGAGATTGTGGACGACGCGCACGCTGGTCAGGTTAAGTGGCCAATTCCGGTACTTGTATTTGCATTTGCTTTAATCTTAGGATTGGGTATTGCGGCTGCGCTTCTATTCATCAGAGAAATTATGAATGATCTGATCACTAGTAGAAAACAGATTGAAGAATCAACCGAAACACCTATCCTTGGCGAGCTTTCTTATCAGGAAACTGAGTCTCAAATTGTGGTATCAGAAGGCCGGAGCAAATTTATGATTGGTGAGCAATTTAGGGTACTGCGTACAAACCTATATCATTTACATGGCAATAGCGAGGGCTCAAGGGTAACACTATTCACTTCAAGCGTCAGCGGTGAGGGTAAAAGTTTTGTGAGCTCCAATCTGGCTGTAACGTTATCTTACGCATCCAAGAAAACCATCATTCTGGAGATGGACCTTCGCAAACCAAAGGTTTCTGTCAACTTTGGATTATCATCAGAGCACCCTGGTATAAGTAATTATTTAAATGACGAGACTTCAGATTTGAAAAAACTGATCCAGAAAACCAGGTTTGAAAATCTTGATGTACTTGGTTCGGGCAGCATATTACCTAACCCATCAGAACTTCTGGAAAAGGATCGTTTGGATAATCTGATCAATGCGCTGCGTGAATTATATGATGAAATCATCATTGACTCTCCGCCTATACACCTTGTTACAGACGCTCTGGTCATCGCACGCGTGGCAGATGCCTCACTTTATGTAATACGTCAAAGCTATACCCATAAATACGAATTACAGTTTATTAATGAGATTAACGAAAGTAACCGTTTTCCGAAGTTTACAATTGTGCTTAACGGCATCAGACGTGACGCTTCCGGTTATGGAGGTTATGGCTATGGTTATGGCTATGGTTATGGCGGGAATAACTACTATAATTCTTACTCTGATAAACAAAAAACAACCTTTGCCGATCTGATGAAGAGCATTCTTGACAGATTCTAAAATGTCCATAAACCACAGTCGATTACTGCCATGGCCAGATTAGGATAAATCTAAATTCCACGATTTGGAAAAAAGGTCCAATCAGCCGATTAAACTTCTATTTGACCATGGCGATATTACCGGCAAAAAACTGGTTGACATAGGCTTCAACGTAAATTTAGTTGGGAAATAAGTGATATAAATACCCCCGCTCTTGGTGGCAAACATAATAACTGATGAAAATACTTATTACAGGGACAGCTGGCTTTGTGGGCTATCATTTGGTACAGCAATTAGTTGGGAACGGACATGAAATAGTAGGCATCGATAATATAAATGATTATTACGATCCTGAATTAAAATTTGCCCGGCTTGGTAATTGTGGCATCGAAAAATCTAATGTTAACTGGCACAGGGAGGTTAAAAGTACCAGATTTTCTGACTACCGGTTTATCCGGATGAATGTGGAAAATAAGGGCGAACTGATGTCCTTATGCGATCGCGAACGCTTTGATTATATTATACATTTAGCAGCTCAGGCCGGTGTACGATACTCCATACTCAATCCTGACGCATATGCGCAATCAAACCTGGTAAGTTTCTTAAATATACTGGAGGTCAGTCGCCACACGCAGATTAAGCACTTGGTTTATGCAAGTTCATCAAGCGTATATGGCTTGAATGCGAAAATGCCTTTCTCAGTTCATGATAATGTTGATCATCCTGTTTCATTATATGCAGCCAGCAAAAAGGCAAATGAACTGATGGCGCACACGTATAGTCACTTATATAAAATTCCAACGTCTGGCTTACGCTTTTTTACGGTATATGGGCCCTGGGGCAGGCCAGATATGGCTTATTTCTCGTTCAGCGAGGCTATTTTAAATCAGAAACCAATCCAGGTATTTAATAACGGCAAAATGAAGCGGGATTTCACCTATATTGATGATATCGTTAAAGGTATTGTGAATGTGATGCATGCCCCTGCTCAGCCCAACACAGATTGGAACTCTGCAATACCTGATCCCGCAAGTTCAACAGCCCCCTACCGTGTATACAATATTGGTAACAACCAGCCGGTAGATTTGATGTCTTTCATCAACGAACTGGAAAAAAACCTAGGTAGCAAAGCTATCATTGATTATAAAGACATGCAACCTGGAGATGTGGTAGCCACTTGGGCCGACGTATCAGAGCTAATGGATCAATTTGATTATAAACCAGACACGTCTATAGAGCTGGGAGTAGAGAAATTTGTAAAGTGGTATAAAGATTACTACGCCTATTAGCGCGGCACAATATAACGCGCTAATAGATTATTTGATACAAGTGAATATTAAGACATCAATATGCAACTGGTATTAACGGATGGAATTGAAATCAGAATTGCAAAGTTCTGATATGCATGACTAATCCAGATAACTGATCCAAAACAATATCGCAAATAAAATATCGCACCTTTATTCACACACACCAGATGAGCGTAAAAAAAAACTTCTTGTTCAATAGTGTCTTGCTTGTTTCCCAATATATTTTCCCGATGCTAGTATTTCCTTATATCACCAGAATATTTGGGGCTTCAACATTAGGACTTGTGAGTTTTGTAGATGGCATTTGTGATTATTTTGTACTGTTTAGCGCCCTTGGTCTTACAATAACTGGCATAAGGGCGATTGCAAGAGCTAATGGTAACAAAGAGGAATTAAGCAAAACTTTCTCTGAGCTTTTTAGCATTCATTTAATAACTACTACTTTATTCCTCATCTTTTATACCATTTTGATTTTCACAGTGCCCAAAATGCGTATAAGCAACGAACTCTTTCTTATTTCTATCGCAAAACTATTCTTTAATGTCTTTTTAGTGGAGTGGTTTTACCGGGGGATTGAGAACTTTAAATTCATTACCGTACGTACTATACTTATAAAAGCGATTTACGTTGTGCTTGTTTTTGTGTTTGTCAAAACCAAAAATGATTTCACTATTTATTACATTTTGACATGCTCTGTTATTGTCCTAAACTCAATCGTTAATTTTTTAAATACAAAAGGAAAAGTAAGCATCCATTTTAGAAATCTGAATCTAAAGCAGCATTTGCCATCTTTTTTCAACATTGGTATATATATACTTGTTACAAGTATGTATACAACATTGAATATTGGTTTTTTGGGTTTTGCATCGAATAATACATCTGTTGGATACTATTCTACATCGTCTAAGATTTTCATGATAGTTCTTGGCTTTTTCAGCGCGCTAAATACAGTTCTGATACCCAGGCTTTCTTCATTAATAGTTGGAGACGACCAACGTACATTCTTAGATCTTATCCATAAGTCACTTAACGTTGTAATAACTTTTTCCTTTCCAATTGTATTTTGCGGGTTTATGCTTGCCAAGTCTATTATTTATATCATATCTGGGCCTGGCTATGATGGTGCAGTATTGTGTTTTAAACTTATCATTCCTTTGATATTTATATTAGGCTTAGCTCAAATATTCGCCAATCAAATTTTAATGACGATCAAAAAGGATAAAGAACTTTTAAAAGCATCAATCGTAGGAGCAATTTGTGGAATTACATTGAACTTTATATTAGTACCTCATTATAAAGAAGTTGGTACATCAATAGTATTGCTAATTTCAGAAATAACTGTTACAGCAATATTATATAGCTATGTTATTAAATTTACCGAGTTCCGCTTACCGGTAAAAAAGATCTTGGTAAACATCGTTTTATCGATTCCATACATTATAATTTCATTTATCACTATGGCTATATTTTCCAAACCTATCGTGGTATTAGCCATTGCAGGAAGTGTTTCAGGATTGTACTTTATTCTTTCACAACTTTTCATCTTAAAAAACCAGTTACTCCTGCCATATTATAACAAGTTATTGGCAATCAAAAGTTAAACAAATACCATTTGTCGGGGCGCCGATGTTGCAATTACAATATGGCGTTTAGTAGAGAGCAAAACTAAAGCAAATACAGTTTCAAAATTATTTACATACATAATGGGTAAAATATTTTTCATAGCTATCGCTTTAATTTTCACACTCCAGGTCATATTGAAACCGGGTATAAAAAAGCTACTCTGGTTCTTTGCTGGCGTATTGCTATTCCCCCCTGCGGTCACCATAATAAGTAGCCCCAGCGTGCCATTTCCCAGGCTGATGATATACGTTTTGCTTACTGTTACCTTTATTCAGCAAAAGAAAGTATTTAGTGAGCTTAAGCTTTTTGTATTGAAAGTACCTTTACTTATACTGTTCTTCTTATTGTTATGCATTGGCCTAAGTGATTCTCGCTTGAATCTTTTTTTACAGTTCTACAGGCCAATAACCTACTTTTTGGAAAACTTTTTCATAGTATTTCTAACCTACTATTATATAAAGTCGTCAAATGATGCATTACGTATTTATGATTTCCTCATAAAAATTTTCATCCTGTTCGGACTATATGGCCTTTCAAATTACGTTACAAAAAACAACGAGTATAATGCTTTTATAACCAATTTATATAATAGCCATGATTTCGCTAATGATAATATGATAACGGGGCTTTACAGATTCAGAGTTTCATCTTTATCATGGCACGCCATATATTATGGCTTTTTATTAATGATAATGCTCCTGATGGAAACATTTATGTTTACCTCAGTAAAGATTAGGCAAAAAAACTATGTTATTTACATATTCGTCGCCATTCTTTTATTAGTAAATCTGTTTTTGGCAAACTCTAGAACTCCGATACTTGGACTAATAGCCGGCGCTCTTATTTACGTGCTGTTTGCCATAAAACTAACCAAGAAAATAGCAATTTTTTATGCAGTTATTTTTGCTGGCATTGTTTCTTTTGCTGTGTTACCAAAATCAGCAGAGATCGTCTTAAAAACTGCGAATATATTTACAGGCAGGGATGCCGAAAAAAAGGGAGAAGGTAGCTCTATGAAAATGCGGCAAATGCAACTTGACGCATCTGTGCGGATTTTTAACCAAAGCCCGGTAACTGGCAACGGATTTGAATATATCAATGAAAACCTTGGCTACTCCAGCGATACTAAAAAAAGTAAAAGTAGCAAAGATCTAGAGGGCTTTGAGAGTTATTATTTTAAACTATTGATAGAACAAGGCATGTTAGGCATAGCAGGTAACTTGATACTATTTATCGTGCTGATCATCTGGTTAATTAAAAAATATTTCAAAGTCAGTCAGTTCGGGAAGAAGATAATTGTTTTTACCATCTCTATCACTATCGCATTTATCATCTTTATTATAGGAACAGGTGACCTCGGTTCCTTCCTGTTCTTTATGTCCATATTAGGGATTAACATAAAGCTGATTGAGCTTAATGATCAACGAAGAGTAATTTACATGTATCATTAATGTAATGGTACAGCGCCCGGTTTCTGTATTGTAACACTACAAGTTTAAAGATATGTTTTCGATAGCTTTGCCAGCGTATAAGAGCAAATTTCTTAAAGAATGTATATCAAGTATATTGGCCCAAACCTATACCGATTTTGAGCTGATCATTGTGAACGATTGTTCACCGGAGCCTATTGATGAAATCGTATCTCAATTCTCTGATCCCAGAATTAAGTATTTTATAAACGAAACGAACATTGGCGGCAAAAACTTGGTGGATAATTGGAACAATTGCCTTGATAAGGCCAGTCGTGAGTTTTTTGTAATGATGGGCGATGACGACAGGATGGATACCATTTTTCTTGAAGAATTTGCCAGGCTAATTGATCAACACCCGGATCTTGACGTTTATCACTGTCGCTGCAAAATATTAAATGAGCACAGTGAGTTTACCGGATTTTCACCCTCCTGCCCTGATTTTGAAAGTGTATATGATAACATATGGCATCGCCTAAACGGGCATCGTCTGCAATTTGTTTCTGACTTTCTGTACAGAACTGAGCCTTTAAAGCAACGCGGGGGCTACTATAAATTACCTCTGGCCTGGGGATCTGATGATATTACAGCTTATACTGCCATGGGGCAGAAAGGGGTTGCGCATATCAATAAAGCAATATTTCAATACCGAAGCCATAGTACAAGTATATCCAGTTCCGGCAGCCAGCTTTTAAAAATGGATGCCGTGATGGGGCAGGCAGCGTGGTACATTAATTTTTTGGAAACAATTCCCGCCAACCCGGACGACATCATACAACGTCAAGTACTAATCAAATCGATAAAAAAACTTATCCAAAAGAAAAAACTGGTTGTACTGATTAACTCAATGCAGGCAAACCTCACAGGGGCATTTTTCAAGTGGCTAAAAGTTCGCAATCAATACCAATTCTCGGTTGTAGAATTGGTATATGCCGCTTTAGAATCTATTAAAAAGTCGAAATCAAAATCCAAGTAACTCGCGCTATCTATTCAGTATGAAAAAGAAACTTGTATATATATCTCCAGATTATTTTGCTGACGTAGATATTCCGGTATTAGAATCTTTGACTAATGAATACCATATCTATTGGATAATTGTGTTTGATTCTGCTAAGAAAGGGCTTTCAAAATTTTCTATCGAATCACTGTATGAAATCGCGAAAAAGAACGGTATAAAATGTGGTATTTTTGTTAAAAAATATCGCAGGCGCCATCCTTTCAACATCTTTTTTAATATAAAAATTGTCTCAGAGGCATTAAAATACAAAGCCGATATCACTTATATTGAAACGCTTACTGATATTTATTTTTCGCTTCTTTGCTTCTTCTTTAAAAAACAAAAAACAATTCTGGCCATTCATAATGTTGTTGAACATCAGACAAAAGAAATTAGTATTTCTGATAGGATCATCAACCTTTCAAATAAAATTGAACGAGGCTATTTTAAAAACGTACATCTTTTTAGCAACTCGCAAACCTCCGTTTATCAAAAGCTCTATCAGCGCCGACGCATATTTACCATTCCACTGTTTTTAAAAAAGTTTTATCATATCAGCGGGCTACCCACCGCAACAACAAATACTTTTACTTTTCTTACATGGGGAACGCTGCGCTATAGTAAGGGGATTGATTTTCTGATAAAAGCGGCAGAGCAACTATATGATGATGGGTTTAGAGATTTTAAGGTCATTATCGCCGGAAAAACAAGTAGTGAATGGGAAGAATGGAAGCTTTTAATTAAACATCCGGAAATCTTTGATTTATACATTACCTCTAAATTACTACCTATAGAGGATATACCGCCAATGTTTGCGCAAAGCAAGTTCATGGTTTTGCCCTACCGGGATGTTACACAAAGCGGACCGCTACAGTATGCACTAACTTATAACCTTCCGGTTATCGCATCGCAACTTCCTGGATTTACCGAATACATTGAAGATGGCAAAACGGGCTTTTTGTTTGAAAGTGAAGATGTCGACTCACTATTTAACGCCATGAAAAATGCATTAATGATGAGCAACGATAAATTCGACGACATTAAGGCAAACCAGAAGACATTTGTTGCGAACAATGTATCAGACGAGCACATCGCTAAAAAATATAAAGAAATGTTCAATACAGTGCTGAATAAGCCTGTCTGATCATTTCCTAACAACTTCTGGTAAGCTATCCTCGGTCAGAAAGTACAGAGTAAAACAATGCTGCATCAAACACACAGTTTAAGTATAGGTTAAAATGATTAAAAAATTATTCGTCCTCCTGCTTACCCGAATATCCGGAGAATCAAAAAGAGCTGGCATATACGGCAAATATTTAGGTATAAAATTTGGCAAAAATGTGCGCATAACTGGCATTCCCATATTTGGTAGCGAACCGTATCTGATCAGCATAGGCGACAATGTAACTATTACACAAGGCGTAATGTTTCATAATCATGACGGAGGCGTAAATGTAATCAGACATAAACATCCTAATATAGATATCATAAAACCCATTGTAGTTGGCAACAACGTATTTATTGGCGCCAATGCGCATATTATGCCAGGGGTGACAATTGGCAATAACGTGATCATAGCAGCGGCCAGCGTGGTGAGCAAAGATGTACCTGATGGGGTAATAGTTGGTGGCATACCCGCCCGTATTATTAAAACCATTGATGACTATGAAAAAAAAGTAGTGCCCCAGGCGGTAGTGTTAAAAAACAGACACGATCAGCAAAAGCGTAAAGAAGAAATATTAGCCCTGTTTCAAAAATCAAACTAAACGTAGCCCCTCAGCTAAATGATATAATATTGGTATGATAACCACAAAAGACGATTATAAAATATACCTGGCAGCCGATGCAAAAGCAATGGAGGTTGATAATAACACCTTTAAAGGCCGCTTAAAAGGACATATTACTAATCCCCGCTGGCGTTTTATAAAAAAACTGCGCAAAGTTGAGTATTATAAAAACTCACCGGCATTGATCTCAAAACTGCTTTACGCATGGTATTTTATATGGTATAAACGTAGTGGCGTAAAACTGGGTTATTCAATTCCACCAAACGTTTGCGGTAAAGGGCTTGGTTTACCTCATTATGGTACTATTGTAATTTCTAAATATGCCAAAATAGGCGATTATGTAAAAATTCATGTTTGTGTCAACATCGGAGCACATAATGGCAACAACGCCCCAACTGTTGGCAATCACTGCTATTTTGGCCCCGGAGCAAAAATATTTGGTGGTATTAAGCTGGGAAATAATGTACAAATAGGAGCCAACGCCGTAGTAAACAAAAGTTTTGAAGAAGACAATATAGTGCTGGCTGGTATACCCGCTAAAATTGTAAAACACATCGAAGAACGTAAATAAATAGCTGGATTTCTAATCCATTCAATAATTATTATGAAGGTCATTATCCTCTGTGCAAATTACGAACCCGGCGGCGCCCAGCGCGCAGTTGTAAGGCTCCACAAACAATTGAGCAAAGACATTACCTGCGAGTGCTGGTTCATGCACAGAAAAAGTGCTGATTTTACCGACTCGCCCAAGCTAATACTCAATAAAAAAATATCGTCAGCAGGTGATGTACTTAAGATCTGTAGCAGATTATATAAAGAGTTTAAAAAAGAAAAGCCTGACGCTGTTATATCTTTTCTTCCTTATGCCAACATTTTAGGTCTGTTCATTGCTTACTTGTGTGGCATAAAAAAACGCATCAGTTCACACCGTAATCTGAGTGATAAAGAACTATCGGGGTCACTTAAAAAAATGGATAGCCTGTGGGCCAGCAGGGGGATTTACACTGGTATTACTGCGGTTTCCAGATCAACAAAGAAATCTTTCAGTTACTATCCTAAAGCCGTTTATGATAAAGTGAAAGTAATTAATAACGGCATATCGTTTACACCGTCTGCACTTAGTCAGACAGAATGCCGCATAAAACTTAACCTGCCGGAACTACCGTTTATCATTGGCAATGTTGGCCGGCTTGTAGAGCAAAAAAACCACCAGTTACTCATCAGTATTTTGCCGGAACTGCCAGAAATCCTTCTGGTGATTATAGGGAAGGGGGAGCTAAAAGCGTCGCTAGATAAACAGGCCGAAGATCTTGGTGTGCAAGATCGACTGCTAATTATAGATGAGCTTAACGCAGCCGATATCCCGCATTTTTTAAAGGCGATAAACATTTTTGTGATGCCATCTAATTTTGAAGGTATGAGTAACGCCCTGGCAGAAGCGCTGTATGCTGGCGTACCCATTGTATCCAGCGATGTGGAATCGCAAAGTGATGTATTGCTGCGCGAGAGCGACGGGCTGCAGGCGGGCCTGATGGCCTCCAACAACAATGAAAAACAGTGGATCGACGCTATTATGAAGATCAAAAACAACGAGACTCTTAGAGAAGATATTTGCAAAAAAGCGTTGATCAGATCAAGTGATTTCACCATCGAACATATGGCGCAAGGCTTCAGAGAGATGCTTTAATTATTAACATACCCAATCAGAATCATTTTACTATTCCATCATGAAGGTTTTACACGTAGGCGCTAAAAATTATCCACCAGCTCATGGCGGCACCGAAAGAGTTGTATACAATATCGTTAACTCGATTGACGATGTTGATTTTTACATCCTGGTAGAATGGCAGCAGCAAGAAACCGATCGCATTTTTGTAATGCCCGAGGGCCTCGGCTATCTGGCAAAAATGAAATATATACACCAATTTGCCAAACAGCATGGTATAGATATTATTCATTTCCATAACGAAAAGTATATACCAATGGCTATGCTGCTGGCCATACGTTTTAAAAATATAGTGCTTACAGTACACGGCGTCCACTTCAGAAGCCCGAAATGGAATATGATCAACCGCAGCATATTCTGGTGTGTAGATGTTTTAGGAACCGTATTTTTACCACGCTTGGTATTCTGCTCTGAATATGATGAAAAGGCTTTCGCCAAATACATCTTCTTCAGAAAAACATATTTTATTAACAACGGCACTAATATTAGTCCGCTCAAGCAAACCGAGCAAAGCATCGAGTTTTCTGATACCTATATCTACCTGGGCCGTATTACGCCAGCTAAAAATGTACTCCGGTTGGTAGACGCTGCAACATCAAGGAAAATTAAGCTTCATATTTATGGCGTGCTTGACAAAGAGTGCCAGGAATATTGTGACGAGGTAATGGGTAAAATAAACGCCAGCGACTATGTAGAGTATAAAGGCGTAGTGCCTTATGATCAGGTATTTCAAACCATGATCAAGTATAAAGCATTCCTCTACATCACTATCATGGAAGGCCTGCCCCTTGCCGTGCTCGAAGCGGCCTCATGTGGCATGTTCCTTATTCTTTCAGATATTCCCCATCATACTTTCCTTAAAGTACCAAATGTTAAGTATGTTGATGTCAAAGATCCACAAATTCCTTATCCGGAAGAAATTCCCTCAGGCGCTGATAACAGGGCACATATACTGGCTCATTTCTCAAATAAGCAAATGGGCGATGAGTACAAAAAAATCTATAACTCATTAAAAACAATGCGTTAAAATTAGGGGCCTTAATAAAGCACGTGCTATTACAGCATAGAAATAGCATTAAAAAAGCATGTGTGTTCATTTTCCCCAAGCACATGTTTTATTAACAAAAAATTAAAAAACTCTATTTGTAGATTTATACTTACAATCTGACATAAAATTCTATTTTTGCATTAAATCAGATCTTTATTTAACGTTTTCTTATAAAAGCCACCAATGCATTAAAAAAGCTCACACTTAACAATGCATTGTAGTTTAAAAGAACATATTTAAATACGATTTAACTTTTTTAACTTACTATAAAGTAAAATACCTCTCAATACATATTATGGTTAAAGTAGCACTAATCGGCGCCGGCAAAATGGGGATATCGCATTTGTCGATACTTGGCGCTCACAATGACGTGGAAGTTGTGGGAGTTTGCGATACGTCAAAAATGATCAACGATTTTCTTTCCCGTTATGGGAAATTTAATTGCTTTACAGATCTGAAAAAAATGTTGAAAGAAACTAAACCCGATGCTGTCGTTGTTGCTGTTCCAACAAAATTTCACTATAGCATTATTAAAGATCTGCTTGAAAGCAATGTACATGTTTTTGCCGAAAAGCCATTCTGTCTTACAACCAAG
This sequence comes from Mucilaginibacter yixingensis, assembly GCF_041080815.1. Classification (NCBI taxonomy): domain Bacteria; kingdom Pseudomonadati; phylum Bacteroidota; class Sphingobacteriia; order Sphingobacteriales; family Sphingobacteriaceae; genus Mucilaginibacter; species Mucilaginibacter yixingensis. Next base: position 4,299,107 of record NZ_CP160205.1, read on the forward strand.
CAGGGCGAAGAGCTGGTACAAATGGCGGAAAGACAGAAGCTTATTACCCAAGTTGGTTATCACAATAAGTTTATAGGCACATTTGGTGAAGTTAAGCGCCTAGTACAAAAAGGTGCTTTAGGTAAAATATATCATTTCGTGGCTGAATCATACGGCCCTGTAGTGATCCGACCGAAACAAGATACATGGCGCTCAGATCCATCTGAAGGCGGCGGCTGCTTACTTGATTATGCATCACACGTTATTGATCTGGTAAGTGATATTTTGGCACCTGTTGCCAAAGCCAAAGCCAGTTTACTTAAATCTGTATTCTCAAACACGGTTGAAGACGCAGTTTATTCTACCTTGGAGTTAGAGAACCAGATAAGCGGCACGCTTTCTGTTAACTGGAGCGATGAAACTCATAGAAAAATGTCTACTTCTATCACGCTGGTAGGTACAAACGGAAAGATCGTATCAGACGCAAACGAACTGAAGGTTTATCTGAAAGAGAACGACGGCAATGAGGGTTATGATAAAGGATGGACCGTAAAATACATTACTGACCTTACCGACCAGGTTGACTTTTACCTGCGTGGCGAAGAATACTCTGCACAGTTAGATTATTTTGTAAAAGCCGTATCCGGGAAAGTACCAAATACCATCAATACCTTCCGTTCGGCATGGTATACTGATAAAGCAATTGAAATGATTAGACAAAGCGCCAACTAAATACCATGGAAAGAATATTATTTGGAGACAACCAGTTTTTTGCTGTAAACCATATTTCTGACGAAAAGTCACGTGCACAATCTATAAAATTCAGAGAAGATAGCGCAATCATTAAAACCCTTGATGACGCAAGGGCAGAAGGTATAGATACCTTTATGTGTACCACGCACGACAGAATTGCCAACATTTGTAATATTGTACGCAGCGAACCAGAGAAGTATAAAAACTTCAAGATCTTCCCTTGTATGCCTTACGCGCACAAGTATGCCAATGCAGTAACCGAACTTGGCATTGCCGGCACGCTTAAACAATATGTACCAGGCAATTTTATGGGCTCACTGTTTAAAGGCGGAATGGCTTTCCTCTCTAAGGATTACCTATCTATTATGGAGTTGCTGGTAGATGCCGAAATGAAAATGTTTAAAGGCATTGAAACCCCGGTAATTTTCCTGCAAAACGTTATTACAGACCTTTTTCTTGGTTTGCGCGCTTACGAGATCCTCGCAGCCTTTCATCACTATGTGAAGAAAAAATATAATGCAGAAGCTGGTTTTATAACCATGAACCTGCCGCTGTTATTAGACGCGCTTGAATCACAAGGCATTGAAAACCCAATCATCTGTGCTTCTATCAATAAAGTTGGTTTCCGCATGTCTGGTGGTAAAGAGATTTATGAAGAAACCCTGAAAAACCGCAAAGTACGCGCAATTGCAATGCAGGTACTGGGAGGAGGCGCCATATCACCAAAAGAAGCAATTGAGTATGTATGCAACTTACCTAATATTGAATCAATATTATTTGGTGCATCATCAAAAGCTAATATACAGAACACGGTAGAGAACATTCATCATTTTGATCAACAGGATAATCGATAATTACTCTGTCTGGAAACCATCAACCTGTTAATTTGTAATATCTACATCAATCGTATTACATTTAGTGTAAACTCTAAATGCTTCTGTTATGAAAAAGGTTATCGTTTTCCTGGCTATAATTTCGGCTTGCGGTTTGGCAGTAAAAGCTTTTTTTTACGCTAATTATGATGATGAAACGGCAGAAAACTTTCAGAAAGTCCGTAAGTTTTCGCCTGCGGAGGTTGCGCATTTGTCTGTACTGAATAATAAAGTAATTATAGACAATTTCTTGGGGGTAAATGCCGTCTATCACGGTTTTGCTTTTTTTAATGAGTCTGGCACCCCCCCGATGTCACTAAATGACCGGGGGGTTGAATTTCGCAGAGTAGCTGCAATGCAGCTCAAGATAGCAAGAACCTGGTATCGCCCAAACTGGTCTTGCCCCAATGGCATCTACCAGAACTACGATTGGGAAAACAATAAGATGCAGGCCCTGTATGCCTGGCTAGACAAAATGAAACAGCTTAAAGTGGATGTTGCATTACAGGCTGGCTGGTTTTTTCCGGCAGATGTATCATATGGTCACTCTTCTGCAGATACAACGAGAGATGTTATTCGTTATGCCGATTGGGTAAATGAATCACTTCATCAATTTATTAAAGTTAAAGGGTTTACCAACATTAAATACCTGATGCTCTTTACAGAGCCTTTTAATGTAAAAAAATATAGCGCAAACCCATACACAAATACTCCTGCATATTATGCCAAAGTATGCAACGCCATAAACGATAAGCTGATTGCTACCGGCATGAGATCTGAGATTAAAATTGTTGGCCCTAATTCAGGAAGCACAGATACTGCTGCATTTATTGGCTGGAGCACCCAAACCCTGAATAAGGTAATTGATATATACAGCTGGCATACATATAACGGCAAACAATACAATACCAACCCGCCATTAGAATATGATGGATGGAAGGCAATTGCTGATGTGGGCAAAAATAAAATTGCAGGCACCGGTAAACCTTTCTGGATAGATGAGTATGGGGCGAGCAGACCGAATGAAAAATTTAGATTCAGTGCAGATTATGGAAACTATCTGGCACAATGCGTAGCTGCATTTATCAATTCAGGAGCTCAGTCTTCTTTACTATGGATTTTATTCAATCAGAAATACGAAGGCAATTATTCTGATAATAAGGATAGCTTTTATAAGGGCGTGCAGCGGTGGGGATTGGTTAGATTTCCTAAAGACAATGGAGATACCGACCATACACCATATCCAAGCTGGTATGCCTTTAGCATGATGAGCAAGTATATGGGAGGCTATGGCTATTCTAAAACATTCAAAGTTATTAACCAAGACAGCATGTATGTGGCTTATGTTCAGAACAAAAAGAATGTGTCATTAATGGTTATCAATGCATCTCATGTGCCCAGAAAGTTTGATGTTAAATTTGCCGTCCCAATTAATGCTACTCTTAATAGAATCGTTTATGATCCTGGCACAATAAAAGTTTCAGAGAATGTAGACATGCTAAATGTTGATAAGCATTTACCCAATGTTACAAATACGTTTTCAGATCAAATCCCTTCCAGAGGAGTAAGTATTTATACAACAGCAACCAATTAAGCTATCTTGGTAAAATCAATTTGTTCTGTAAAAATCAGCCTTGCAAAACGTTCCAACCGGCAGTATTGTTTCTTCCGTTCCACCTTTTAATTATAGCGGCAGCAAGCCACCCCGCTTTTTTAAATTTATTTGAGTTAATGCCATTCAGGGCCGTCAGCAATTGATCGCCCATAGCCTGATAACTCATGGCGTTTACAAGCTTTAAAGATGCTGCAGACATGGCTAACCGCTCAACTCTGTCAAGACGATCAAAATTCAAAACAGCATTGTAAATGCTATTTATATCTGTTGGTTCAAAACCAAATCCGTTTACTCCTTCTTGTAGCAGACTTTGCGCAGCGTTAACATTGAGGCTCAATAGCACCGGTAATCCGGCAGCCATTGCCTCATTAACCACCAGGCCCCAGGTTTCTGATAAACTTGGCAAAATAAAGGCGGCTGCATTAGAAAAATAAGCTGGCAAATCTACATTACTTACCGCCCCTGTAAATGTTACCCGCTTTAGATCTAACCTTATAGCCAGTTGCTTAAGTAACACCATTTCTGAACCATCACCAATTATTGTGATAGAAAGCTTACTATTACCTTGCTCAACTAACTGCCAAGCCTTCAATAAACCATCGATATTTTTTATTGGCACCAATCTGGCAACACAAATAATGCTATCAGCACTTGCCTGATAGCTGCTTTTTGATGTAAAATAAGCGTTGTCAATACTGGAAAAACCGTAAAAAAGCTGAACGCCTTTATTTAGGAAACGTGTATAATCAGCATCATAAAAAGCAGACGGCAACCACAATGCATCAGCCTGTGCTATAATAGTATCTTTTATCCACTGCACAACAACGTTGCGCTTAACCTGTGCGGACTTTGCATCATCAAACATGATAAATTTGCAGCCATTATTCTTAGCCCATTGCATACCTAATGCACCTGCAAAAAAGACGATTGACGGCGCAATAATAACATCGGGCTTAATATGGTCTAAAGCCCTCAATACAGCAGTCTTTATATCGCCCTCAATTAACTCATTAGCGCTTTGGCCAGGAAATAAGCAGGTCCACCACTGCTGCATATTATCATATTTGTCAAAAGTATAAGGCGAGCCTTTGCCAAATAATTCGAGCGCAAAAAAGGCAACATCGTTGGATGCAAGGTAATCATGCAGGAAGATGAGCCGACCTTTCCAGTAAGCCCTGAAATCGTTATTTAAAACAACTACTTTCAATTATTTTGTGGGGTGTTTTTTGAATTTATCCCAGATGATAGGAAAAAAGGTCTTGAGCCAGAGCTTTGCAAAAGCTTTGAAATAATCTAAAGGGAAGAACTTCTTAATATAAATGAGATATTCCTTATAGGCTAATCCTTTCGGACTGTAAAGATAATTGATCCGTTGTTTGATGGTGTATTTACCCGATAGCCAGTTTACCCCGTGATCATCTTCACAATAGCCATAAAACTGGGGGGCAACCAAGACATCAATTCCAGCTTTATAAGCAGTTAGCGTATAATCATAGTCGGCCACAGCGTGTATATACACGTCATTAAAGATACCTATTTTAGCTACAGTAACTGCGTCGACCAGCATTATATTGGCATTACCTAAATGACATGGCAACGGTTTTTCATCATCAGGTTGCACAGTGTAATAGCTTGAATGGCGCATGTTATAAAGGGTATGGCCGCCGTAGGAAAGCCTGTTTGTTTTTAGGCCCAATGTTGATCCTACCAGAATAACTCCCTCTTTATTTACGTGCTGATAGCACTTGAGTAATTTTTCCACAGCGTAATCAAACAGCACCACGTCATCATTAAAAAGCCAGAACAGATCATATGCTTTTTTCTGCATTGCATATTTCCACACGGTTCGCATCCCTCCTGCCCAAAATAAATTTCCGGTGCCTGCAATTATTTTTACATCAGGAAACATAACGGCTATTTCTTCTGAAAGCCCATCGGTAGAGCCATCATCAAGCAAATAAATATCGGCGCTGAGATTCTTAAACAATTCCTGATTGATAAGGCTGTTTAAAAAAGCTAACGTCTTTTGTTTGCGATTATAGCATGTAACTAAGATCGCTATATTATATAACTCTATTTCTTTCATTGAGCATGAGCGGGAACGCTTTGCAAATACTTTCTGTACTCTTCTCTTGATCGCTTATTATCGGTGGCGGTCTTTACAATACTTGTTTGTGTTACTGATAAAAATAAAAAATTAAGTATAATAGGAAGTATCATTACCGGTTCGCCAAAGCCTATTAAAAACAACATGGCAATACAGTAAAATACATATTCCCAATTCTTGACATATGCTTTACAAAACTTGGCATATTTATAAAATAAATATAATAATCCAACAAAACCAAATTTGGCCAAAAAGTCAAATATCCCATTAGATACGTTAACATTAAATTTTCGATAAAATATCAGGCTATACTTATTACTAACCCCTAAAATAAGTTGCCAGCCAAACACACTATAGATATAAACCATACTAGCAAAACGATTTAATGGTATTTGCATTCTATAATGATGATAAAAGTGTTCTAATACTTTCAAGTGATTAAGGTCGGCCATATCCTCGTTATACATATCTACCATCTTTCTACCCAATATAGGCACGGTGCAGACAAGTAGCACAATTAACCCGATGGCAAGGAATGCCCAAAGATTAATTTTAGGAACCCGATACCTATAGGCCAAGAAAAGCAATACAATAAGGCCGGTATAGGCAGTGGTCGAAAAAGTAGTAAGATTGCCAATTATAAGTATGACGGACGTTCTGTCAAAGGTAAACCTGTTTAAGAAAAAGTTAAGCATTAGCGCCAAACATAAAAAGCACCCAAACGATCCCGGTTCCCATACGAAACCGGAGTTGGTATAATCATGAAAGTCCTTAGTAAAGGTGAATAATAATACATTGGAATAACTGCCGGCGAGGTTATTGGTGAGTACATTATCGTTAGGTAACTCTAACTTTCTGAATACGTCATAGACCAGATCGGGCACAATAAGCTGAAGAGCATAGAAGAAAAAAGAAATTATAGTTAAATGAGTGATAACTTTAACAAGGTACGCCGCTGCCTTATCTTTCAGTATTATGCAAAACAAAAAGCTCAGGTAGCAATATTTAAAAAGAAAGATCACATCGCCTAATAAAAAGGTGTTATCGAGTGAATTAATGAATGGATCACGAATAGCTACAAAAGCAATATAAATAACAGAAAAGATACCTATATACTTATAGTCTTTCGGGGCCAGCAATTTTTTCTGAAGGGCTACTCCTACCATAATCAGCATGATTAGAAACCAGCAGACCTCACTTGATGACAAAAAGTTCGCGTTACTTGATAGAAACAAGAAAAGCAACGTAACTATATAATATGCGTTTATTTGCTTTAAAAATTGCATTTTTTTTAATTGACTGTCGGATCTAATAATAGATCAAATTTCCTTGTGTTAAATAAGTAACGGCCTAGGTATCCATTTCCTGATTATAAACTTGCTGAAAGGTATTAATGTCATTAAATAAATGACTATAGGACTGTATTTTTTTTAAGCTCCAGTCCCACCAGCAAATATCCTGTAAAAAGGCCACCTCCGTTTCTATAAAACGGGACCTGATAAAGGCCGCTGGTGATCCTCCAACGATGGCGTAGGCAGGCACATTTTTAGTTACCACAGATCCTGCAGCCACTATCGCACCGTTGCCTATAGTTACTCCATCCATAATCAATACATTATTGCCAATCCATACGTCATTACCAATGGATACAACATATTTACGGGCCGCATCAATATAAATATGTTCTTCAAAAATGCCTTTCTTGGTGAAAAACAAATTGGCTGGATTTTGCAACGAAAAGAACGCCGGACTTGTTGAAACAAATTGCTTTGATGGATGCAAACCTAAGCAAGTCTGCACTCCTGTTCCTACTGAACTAAAGCGGCCAATTAATGTCTGTTTTACAATGGCATTCCTTGAAATATAGGAACCAAGTCCAACATAACAACCGGCAACCAGACTATTTATAGCTAAATCGTTATAACCCTCAAGTTGGTTCTTCATATCCAAAGTTACCTGGGGCCCGATAGTTACATGTTTTCTACAATATTTTAAACGATAATAATTCCTTTTAAGCCAGGATCTGATCATTTCAAAATCATTATACTTACACCATCCGTTTAAATGACTATGTAATCAAGTATTGTAAATATAAACAACTTTAATAAACTATTCATCAAAATTTGATTATCGTTGCAAAAAATCAAAAAAAAGACCCACATCAATAAAACTATTAAATACATTTGGTTCCTTCTCTGAAATTGGTTAAAGAGCATAAACTTAAATATGTGCTTCCATAATTAAAACGTAATGCAAGATCAACTATAAAAGCATCTATTCTTTTAGAAAGAGTGAGTAAGGCCTTTATGAACCGAAGCTTTCAGGCAAATTGTGTTAAAAGAAGTATCGACTGTTCATACCCATTGGCAATAGGAAAGAAATTGCTTCCTATACAAGGCGGAGATTAGATCCAAGCTGTTTCAACAAATTCCCAGTTGCTTTTAGGCCCCATCAACTCATAAACCGGATATTGCTGATATAGTAATATCAAAATAGTCCAGGGACTACCTAGCTCAAAAACTGTTTTTCAAACCTTTCCATCACGGTGTCAATGTTTAGGTACTGCATTGCATAATTGCGTGCATTGGCGCGTTTTTGGGCAGCAGTAGGGTCTATTTTTATATCCAGAACTTTTTGGGCAAGTATTTTACCGTCACCTGGCTCAATCACATAGCCAAAATCATTTTGAGTAGTGATGTTATAAAGCGTGGTATCTCTTACAGCTGTAATAACACTTAGGCCACCCACTGCAAGTATGGTTGAAAGTTTAGAAGGCATCACCAAATCTGCGGCACTGGCTTTTTGTACCACCAAATGCACATCGGCCAGGTTCAAAAACTCATTAAACTTTTCTTTAGGCTGCAACTGCATAAAAACAACGTTTCGCAGACCGCGTGCTTCTGCATCCCTCTGCAACTCATCTTTATATGGGCCCGAGGTACATATGATAAACTTAATGCCTGGATAAGCTTGCAGCTCCCCGGCTGCATCAATTACATGATCGAGGCCCTGTTTGATACCGGCAGCGCCAGAATAAAGGCAAATCAAATCATCTTTATCATACCCCCAACGTTGCTTAATGTCTCCTCTGTCGGGCAGCGGATAAAACGCTTCGGTATCTACCCAGTTCGGAAAAAAAACAATATCGCGGTTTACCTTAGTTTTAACCCGGCTAATCATTCCATCTGATATAGTGCTGGCATAATTGGCACTGCTTAAGATATTACGCTCTATTTTAAAAAGAACCTTCAGTACGGTAGCATTCTTAAATAAATTCAGATCGCGCGCTGCTTCAATCTGCAGATCCTGAATATGATATAGCAACCTGCCGCCCCTTATATTTCTCAACATCAGCCCAAGATAGGCCAGGTGAAATGGCGGAGCAATAGTAATAATCAGATCAAACTTTTCTTTGCTGAACAGAAAACGTGTTACCACAAAGAATTTTGACATCAGGTATGAAAAATCCTGCATGGTTCTGCGCCCGCCGGTAGGATTCTGCGGAATATAAGACGGACAACGATATATCTTTAACTCTGCTCCGCTTTCGGGATAATTGATTACCTCCCTTTTATACCAGCGATTGGTATAAGGAGCCTGCACCTTCCAGTACGGATAATAGGGAAATGTAGTAATAACCGTACAATCATACCCTGCTTTTGCAAGCCAGTTAATCATCTCTCCATTATACTTCCCTACACCAATAGGTTCAGGCGAGAAGTTATGAGATATGAGGAGTATACGTTTATTTTTCATTAGTTAGGCAGAATCAAAAAGTCAGATACACATGGCGATTAATTATAGTTTTTTATCAATCATCTAATTTGAGTTTTACTATTGGTATCTGGTAACGCTTAATAACAACTATAAGGGGTATTTGTTGATGTGTATTAGATTGATTTCACTCTTTTTTTAGTTACTTTTTACTATCCAGCAACTCACGTGTTCGCAATACTATAAAATATTCATAAACAGATTGTAACGTAGCATAGGTAACACCGGCCCGGCCATCTAAAAACGCTCTCCTCATTACCACCATGTATAACCACTTAATAAGCGGCCGCAAAGGCATTTTATAAAAAATACCTTTTTGATGATACCTGCGTACCGAAAAATCTCTTGCAAACAACGCTTTTCCTATTGAGAATTTTTTGCTGCCCTGCATATCCTCCAATCGCATCCGGGCTTCCATATCGGCATAACCAATATGCCGGCTCAACCAAAAGCGGATACCTTTGCTAAAAGGATAATGGTCTAGATAACCATCTATTTTTTCAACGGCGCCATCCGGTATTGATACCGGGTTTACCAATCGCTCATACCGCATTTTTCCGGGTCTGAATAGCCGCAGATAATAAGGGGATATCTGCGCATGTTTCAACCAGCGCCCGTTCCAGGCAAAATCCCGTCGCTGTACTTCGTAAGCTGCAATATCTTTAAACTCAAGCGATGTCAGCGTTTGATACAACCCGGGCGATACACGCTCATCTGCATCTATGTAAATCACCCATTCATGCTTAAATGAAATGTTCCTTAAACCCCAGTTTTGATGGGCAGACCAGTTATCAAACCTGCGCTGGGTTATGCTGGCGCCCGCTGCAGTGGCTATCTCAACAGTGCGATCATCGCTAAACGAATCAAAAACATGGATATCATCGCACCAGTTTACCGATGATAGACATCCAGGCAAATCCTGTTCTTCGTTTTTTGTTAATATCAGTACCGAAACCATTTACGCATTAAATTTCCGTCTCGGCTTTAAAGGCCCGCACGGATTACCAGCACAAACCTGCCACTCAGGCATATCTTTTATCACTACAGAGCGCGCACCAATTACGCAACCATCCGCAATGCTTATCCCAGGATGCACAAAGGCTTCTGCAGCCACCCATACATGATTACCAATATTAATAGGACTAGCTACCAGTGGAAAACCTGGATTATTATAATCATGCGTGCCGGTACAAAGGTTTACTCCTTGAGATATAACGGCCCTGTAACCAATTGTTATTTTAGCCTGCGAATAGAGAACCGCTCCACTAGCTACACCACACTCATCTCCCAGCTCAAGATTCCACGGAGCCCAGATAGTTACACCCGGGTATACATGAACCCCTCTGCCCACTTTGGCACCGAAACTACGTAACACAAATGATCGCCAGCCGTGGAAAGGCCGGGGAGAGAATCTGAAAAAGAGTAGCGCTGCGATATTCCACCATGACCGCCTCAGTCGGTTTTTTAACGAGAAAGACGGCCCTGTAAAAGTATCATGATTTATCATTTAGCAACAGCAGCTAGTTACCCTTATATTCATTTAAGCCAACCAACAAATATATGTTTATTTGGCTGATATTCTATTAACAATCTATGCTCAAATGCCACCTGTAACGGTTTTAACATTCAAAAGGCATATTATTTTATAGCATTGGTAAATGCTATAGAAGAGCTGGTAATATGAAAGTTATCGTTAAAAATACGCAAGGCCTTGTTACCTGCCTCCCTACGCTGATCGGCAGATAATTCCAGCCAGCGCTTTAGCATTTGTATAGTACCACCAATGGTATCATCAGCAATAATACCGCCTCCGCCAGCTTCAATTTCCATATAGATATTGATCTGGTTTGATATAAGCACTGGCTTTGCGCAGGCCAGCGCCTCTACTACTGCTATCCCAAAATTTTCTTGATGACTGGGTAATATAAAGGCATCGCTGCAATATAATGCCCCCCATTTTGCATTACCATACAGCATGCCCGGAAAATACACCTTATCCTGCAACTGCGGATTGCTGTAGGCCATCTGGTGCACTTTTTTTCCAAAGCTGCTCACCAAACCCGGGCCGGCTATTACCAGTTTTGGCAACTGATAGCCAGTGGCAATCAACCTGGCATAAGCGTCTATCAGCAAATCCACACCTTTCTTTTCGTGGATACGGCTTAAGAAAAGCAGATATGGTTCATTCTCCACCTCCGGGCATTTCTCTAAAAAATCTGTCCGCATGGCATCGTTATATTCGGGCGGCGGTTTTATGCCATAACCAACATTAATTTCTTTTTTGGGGCGATATCCTTTAAAGGTTTCGCGGGCCAAAACCATTTCCATCTCGCAGGTAAACAACAAGCCATCTGCATCATTAACTACATATTTCTCAATCAACTCCCAATAAATCAGGTTACGGACGGCTTTTAATCGCCTGTCTGCAGCGCGTTGAAAGTAGGGATCGAGCATGCCATGCGGCATTACATATATTTTGGGCAACTTACGGCCATCATTCTTTTTGGCTATCTGCCTTTTTACAATGCGCATCGCCTTCCAGGCCGCGTAGCTTGAATAAAGCCACAAGCCATTAATAATCACCACATCAAAGTTGCAAAGATGCTCTATAAGCCACGGTAATAATTTGGGCGAGTACTGCCAGGCTGTTTTAACCGGTCCAAGGGCATATATCGGGAAGTCATCCATCCCCAGAAAAGCATTATCCGGACTATCCAGGCTTACTATCTCACGCTGCACGCCATACAGGTGCATCTCTGCATCGCTGCTGCGAATACCCTGGCAAGGGCCGCCACTTGTGGGATTCATGCTGGCAATAACGTGTAGTAACTTCATATCCAGACTAACCTCTTAGTAAACAAAACCATCTGTGCGGGTAAAATATTTGGCATCGGCAGGTATAGGCTGCAACGGCTTGGCCGGCACACCTCCATACAGCATCCACTCATCAGTATAGGCTTTATTGAGCATAGACTTAGCACCCAACACGCTACGGGCCGGTAATTGTGCACCACCCAACATCACCACATTGGTACCCACAAAAGTATATTCGCCAATAATAATAGGAGCACTATCCTGCCGGTTATCTACCACGTTAATAGAGTGTGTAAGAAACTGCGACCGGTAACCGGCAACAGTACTAAACCGGCCAATGGTTATTGTACTGGTACAATCAATATGATGATATTTGGTGACAGCCGCACACTCGCCAATAATCAATGCCGACCTGCGATCTGTCTGATGCGCAAAATGTTTAGAAGATGTATGAGTAGGGAAACCGGTAATCCAGTTACCGCGCGCCATTGATGCCTTAGCACCCATATCAACCAGATCAAGGTTTACCGCCACATTAAGATGACCTATACGGGCTCCCTCGGCCATCACCAACTTAGCGGGAAATATCCAGGCCAAACCGATGCGTGCCGTGGGATGTATTTCATATCCAAACCAGCGCTGCAGCGCTCTACGCCGCAACGGCCAGGGTAATAATACGGTGAAGAGCTTAAGTATCATCAAATTTCAGTTTTAGCCGAAAAACCCAAGTTATCTATTTTCTGCTCAACTATTACCTCGGCTATGGCCTTGCGCACTTCATCAACGGTAATAGAAAGTATACATTTTTTTTGCTGCGCAATACATTCTTCCAGCAGGCAACCGGCGCATTCCACCCGGTGATAAATGAGCTTATTAAAATCTCCGCGCGGAAACCACTGCCCAGGCAAATTACGGGCCGAGTAAATGGCCACACACGGCGTGCCGCCAGCAGCCGAAAGATGCATAGGGCCGCTATCATGACCGATAAATAGCTTCGCATGCTTCAATGCAGCACCCGACACCCGCGGCGATGTTTTACCGCACAGGTTTACGCCATCGCCATTCCAGCAATCTAATAACTTTTGCGCCCGCTCCCGCTCGTCTTCCGCACCCAACATAATAAGTTGCCAACCGGGCAAATCATCTTTCAAAGCTTTAAACAGCGCCAACCAATTATATTCCTCCCAATCATTAGGCTGCCTTTTGGTACCAGCACATGCAGCAAAAACAGGGCGATTTGGATCCAGCGTTTTAAGGACGTCAGCCGCTATGACTCGCTCTTGTTGGGTATAATGCAGATCCCAATATTTGTCGAGCGTCAGATCAATAGGGCCTAGTGATTCCAGCCTGCGTGCTATTCTGAGTGCTTCCCACTCCTGCTTACCGGTCTCATTGTCATAAGTCAATACCAGATCTTCAGTTGTCTCTGGAAACCCGTAAAACTGTTTGATACCTGCCGCTCTGAAAAATAGCTTATCACGCAGCACACCCAATTTGGTTGATCTTATCGTTTTGCGGATGCGGGTGGTGGTCAGGTTAACCATGGCATCAATTTTAAGTACCCTCAGTTGCCTGATGAGCCTGAGTAATACCAACGGGTTACGTGTAAACGATGGGTAATTAATAACCTGGTGAAAAAAGTAGCCCTCACCCAATACCGTTTGTGCCGCCGCAGCTTTACTGCTCGGCGGGCGATTAGCCAGTAAAATTAACTCGGCATCTGGAAATGCCTCTACAGCCTTATGAAAACCCGGCAAAGCGATAATCGTATCGCCCATACTGCCAATACGGTACACTAATACTCTTTTGCGTTTCACAGAATCCATTTTAAGCACCTGATTAAGTATAATTTACCTGTACGTCAGGTGATATCCAGCACCGATATCTTATTGCGCCTCAAAGAGGAAAGCATTAATCCGCCGATAATCGTAGAAAAACCAAGTGAAGTGGGCTGCCCCCACTGGCCTTGCAACAAGGTCAGAAACCCAAGACTAAGCAACATCCAAGGCAACAGATCACCAAATTGAATGCGCCTGTAGGCGGCAGCGAGCAACCTGATGCACATATGCGTGCGCACAAAAATAACGGTAAGCCCCAGTATGGTACCCAACTCACCTATCAACCTGCCCCATTCTTGCTCTGCAAACAAAAAGGTAACCTCGCCTGTAATTAGCCGGGCACCAACGTTGGTACCGGCACCAATGCCATAGCCAAAAAATGGCTGGTCAGACGATGTAACCGCTTGCAACATGCCCCCTAAAAAGCGATCGCCAATGGTACCCTCTAAACCGCCTTCTGTGGCGCCCGCGTCGTCTACCCTCGTAGTAAGCGCCTCTGTTGCCTGTTTAAAAAAGCTTACATTATTTAATAGCGATAGTATAATAATCAGACCGAATAAGGCAGCAAGCATTCTAATTAAATACGCTGGTCTTCTGGCTATTGGTATGGAAATAAATGCAATAGTTAATGCAGCCTGAAACACCAGCGTGCGGCTAATAGACAGCGGGATTGCAGCAATGGTACATGCGGTAGCGGCAATAAGCAACCATCTGGGTATACCTTTGGGACTAAACCAGAAATAAACCACAAAAACCTGCACAAAGCTCCAGAATTGAGTATTACCCGTTGTGAAAGAAAACACACCCGGCGGCCTGAAATAACCCAATGCGCCAGCAAAACCGGCACCAGCCATATCTCCCCCCACACCTCTATTTATAAATGACGATTGCGGGCTATAGAATTGAATAGTAATGAGCACCAGCATTGGCAATGACAGCCAAAGGAAAACCTTACCCATGTACAACACGTCTTCCCTGTTAAAAAAACGCCCCATCAAAAACATAAGCGGAAAGTGCAGAAACAATATCCTGGCGCCATACAAAGCAACCTCAATATTGCCATGCCCTACAGATAGGGCTGTAAACATACCTACAAAGCCCACAAACCATATCGTTTTGATATACCAGTTCATAGGCATTTCCTCGTTTTTCCAAGCCATTACCACCAGCCAAACAGCCAGCGGATCCCGCACTACCAACAATGGCGTTGCCAGGCCCGGAACAACCCATTTGCGCAAAGCACCTTCTGTAAGCAGCAGTATAAAATATAACCAAATGCCCTTGCGTATTAATGCAATATTGGTTTTACGCTTAGCCAGCGCGTTTTGTGATACGCCGCTTAAAGTGAAAGAATTTAACGGCTGTTCTGTAGCTGTACTCATATTTGCTATTCAAGCCTTTATTTAATATTCATAATTATTTCTGCCAGCTCTTTACTGTAAACCTGCCAGGTGCGCTTGCGGGCAGTTTCTATAGCCGCTTTACCTGCTTTAGCTATTAGCTCTGGCTTAACTAACAGGTTTTCAATAGATGTCTGTAACTCGTTAACAGATTCTGCAGGGGTAAACCAACCGTCGTGCCCATGGGTCATCACATCCGGCCCGGCGGTACGATCTGTAGTAATTACCGGCGTGCCTTGTGCCATAGCTTCAGTAATTACCAGACCAAAACCCTCAAACAACGACGGAAACACCAGCACATCATGCTCTCGCATGGTTTTTAATACCTGCGCGTGCGGCATGGTCTCAATCCAACGATGCCGGGCTAACGCTGCATCCAGCGCCGGGCAAACATCACATGTTTTACGACCTACCACGGTCAGTTCAACGCGATTGCCTATGCGGTCTACCGCCTCAAACAAATCGGCAATGCCCTTACGCTGCGATAGTCCGCCTACAAACAACAATTTGAGCGGACCGCGCCCCGAGGTATTGTAATCTCTTGCCGCGCCTACATCCGGAAAAGCGTAGGGCACCACATGCACAGGTGCAAGCTGGCCGCCCTGATATTCCTTTAACGTATTGGCTGTGAAAGAACTTGCCACGAAAATACGATCTGCCAGCCTTAATTCTTCATCTTTGTTTGACAATTTTGCCACCGAGTCTTTAAAAGCCGTTAGTGTTGGTGCCCATTCCGGCCTGGTATCCAGTGCGTTTTGCATTAATCGCCGCGCCGCGCGCCAGTAACCAATAGGCAAATCATACAGACATTTTATATCCAATTGCTTTGCCCGCGCGAATGATAACAGCGCCCCATCTTCGTAAGCATAAACTGCGTCAATACCTCGTTTTAGCGAAGCCGCTGTTTTTTTATCATTATACCGATAAACTGCGTCAACACTAAACATTCCTGTCTCATGCGTAATTATGTTACGCATCCCCAGCTTGTCTGCCACCAGGCGGCCTGTTTCTTTAAGCGGCCACATGTGGGTTAATGGTTGCAGGCTTTTATCAAAACTTCGCCTGCGTAATTCAGACAACGGACCGATGCCCGCCAGTTTATCCAGCGCCGATCCCTCAAAACAGGCAATAGCCGTGTGAAAAGCTTGGAGCGCATGCGCATCGTTCAGCCCCTTTAGTGCGGCCCGCACAAATTCATTTCCCGTTGGATGTGAAAATACAACCTTCATTCTCCTTGGGGATTTAAAAATTGCGACATCACCTGCAGGTTCTTCTCTCCAAAATAAACCACCCTGGCCCGTTGCCATTTGTCCGTATCAAAACTAATCCGGCTAACAGCTTCCAAAGCGGCAAAACCAGCGCGCTGATCGCCCGAATTCCACATGGCGCCTATACCTGTATCTTTTAAGAATGAAGATAGCGTACTATCTGCCGGACCATGACCTAATACCGGTCGCCCCGCTTGCAGGTAGCTGGTTAGCTTGGTAGGCAAACTGGTTGCTCCAAATATTTTTAACGCCGGTGCAAACGGATACATGGCATAAACAAAAGCGCACTGCGAAAGTTCTGGCAGCGCTTTATCCTCAGGCAAGGTTGGATAAAAAGTGATATTGCCCTGCAATGCACCCGGGATATCACCCATACTTAAATGGCAACCCCACATTTTTAACATAGCCGTTTGCCCTTTTGATTGAGCAAACTGCACCAACATAGACAAAAACGATACAAAATCTTTTTTATCATAGATAGACCCTATGTGCCCGACAACCAATTGCGTAGCATCAGCAGATGCTTTATAAGGATGCCGCGCAATGGCATCAGCAGGCAAGTAACGATGACAAACTATTGTCTCAACACCGCACATCTTTTGGTAGTACGCCTGCATCCCGGTGCTAATCACATCTACCGACGCAGCGTGTTGCAATACCCAGACAGTCAACTTATCGGCTGCCCGTTTCATGTATTTATAACGTACAGAACGTGCGCAAAGGGCACCGGCCCAGTCATCATGCACGGTAACATGTACCGGGCGACTGGTTTGACGTTTAATCAGTTCTGCCGCCACACGCAAACCTTCGTTATGGGTAACAATCCAATAAGCATCGCAATTGGCTTGAAGCAGAGCGTTAACAATCGCATCAACCTCGGGTACTTGCTGTTGTTTCAGCATTTTGCGGGTAGCGATTATATCTTTTAAGATAGCCCCCCCCATAATACCCCTACCCAGATATCCTTTTTCATAACCAGCAGCCACGCTGCCTGCAACGTAATACCAGTCAAAGCTCAACTCGCTCAAGTGAGCAGTGAGGCTTCGCAGTATTACGCCGCCACCGCCGGTTTGCGGCGAGTGTGCGGTAAAAAGGCATATTTTTCTTTTCATTCAGTAACTCATTTTTGGGCCGGCAAACCAGCTATTAGTTGCGCAGCCACCTGCTGTACCTGGTTAGCATTTGGCATGTAACGAATGCTCTGCTCCAGGCAGGCGTTAAAATTACTGCCGTTGTATTTTACTATTCCCTGCGGCATGGGCTGTTCCGACACGCCAAAAGGCGTCCATGGTTTTGAGAGCGATATCACCGGCAAGCCATGATTACGCATGGCTGCGAACGCTCCGCTCTTCTCTACAACCGCTAAGCCAGTGGTTGATATACCCGCCGTGGCAGATGACAACAAAGCCGATATCTTTTCGGTACTTTGCTCGCCCAATACTTCGGCTTGTAAGCCGGCGGCTTGCCATTTTTGGGCCCATTGATATTGCTCTTCTCCACAACGGCCAACAAACAGCAGTTGCAGGGTCATACCTGTTTCTGAAGCATATCGCGCTGCTTCGGCCGCAAAAGCGTCTATTAATCCGCCTGAGTGTATGGCGCCGAAGAGTACAAAAGTAATATCGGTCCTCAGTTCCAGCTTTTCTCCCGTCACCGGGATATTGCCAAACAGCGGCAGGTAACCAGCCTTAACCCCCAACTTCTTTAACTGGGCCTGGTATAACATGGTCTGAGTATGAACCGCTTTCGGATCTAGTTTCTTCAGCAAACCTCTAATAAGATATTGCTGCGCTTTGCCCCACCAGATCAACTTAGCCGATTCTTCTTCGGCCATGCCTACCCATAACTCATGAAACATCACATGCCAGCGGATGTTACCTGATATTGATTTCAGCTCATTCCCCAAGCCTCGCTTTAATCCTTTAGGATGAAAACCAAAAGGCACATATTGCAAGCTCAGCCAATCAGGGGCGGCTTCGCCTATATATTTTTTTGCAAACCATAATCGCTCATTTGTTGATAGCGATGCCGGGATGCGTAATGTTTTTATATCGATGCCATCTGCACTTTGGTTGGCATTGGTCACTTCATCCACAGCGTGATCGTTTATTGCCAATATCCCCGCCTCATGCCCCAAACAAATTAGCGCTGCTGCTAACCGGCGACTGTAATCGCCTACTCCATCCCGGCCTGGTTCGGCAGAAGCACATATAAAAATGATCTTCATTGCAGTAACCGGCGATAAGAGAGTTGATAAGTAAGGTGATGATTACGCTGTTTAATTACTTTGGCCGGCACTCCTGCAACCACATCAAACGGGGCTACATCGCGCGTTACAACGGCTCCGGCAGCCACTACGGCGCCTTTGCCAATAGTTATACCGGGCATAATCATGGCGCGGGTACCTATCCAAACATAATCCTCAATAGTAACCGGTCGCTCTCGGCCGGCAAAATCAGGGGAGTTTATATCATGATCGGCAGAAAGAATAATGGACTCATGCGATATAGACACATTGCTGCCAATGCTGATGCCTCCTTTATTATCCAGCCGGCATTTACCGTTAATAACGCTATTGGCACCAATGGCAATGCTGCGGGTACAATCAAACGTACAATCCATCAATATGGCCGTTCCTTTACCAATGCGGTATTGCATCACCTTGCGGTAATAAAACAAACGAACGGTATGACTGGGGATGCGGCTCACCACCCGGTTGCAAATAAATATTCTCAGCTCTGCTAAAAAATGCCTCATCTGTCAACACCTGTTAAGTCTCCGGCCCAAAACCGTTGTTGGATAGTTTTTAAGTCAAACCGGTTACGCGCCAGTTCTTTTGCCCGGATTGAAACCTGCTCGCCACTACTTAGCAATGCACGTAAGCTGGCAACCAGATCATCCGTATCCAATGCTCCGCAGCAAATGGCAGCCTGGTTATTCTTCAGCAAATGACAAGCGGCGCTATCTGCCGGACCATGATATAGTATAGCGCCCGGCGCCCCCAGATAGCCTACCATTTTGGTGGACAAGCTATACAGGTAAAAATCGGGCGTGGTAAATTTTATAGGAAGATACAAAATATCGGCGGCATCCAACTCGGCCTTCAAATCGGCATTATTGAGCGTAACCGGACGATAATCGACCTCAAATTGTCTGTCGTTCAACTCGTTTAACTGTTGGGTACCACGCAGAACCAGTTTAAACTGCAGGCCGTCATTACTCAACCTATCGAGCGCGTCGGCCAGGGTTTTAAACAGTGGGATATAGTGCAGGTGCAGCAATCCCGCAAAGTAAATATTTATAGGAACACCAATTTGTGCCGAAGGTTGCCTGATTTCCTGCGCCTCTACCCCATCGGTTATGATCTCATATTGGGCTTCACCAAAAAGCCGGCTGTACGCTGCAGCAATCTCCTCCGAGATCACTAAACGGCGGGTAGCATGCTGCCATAACCTGCGCGTGTTTTCGGCGTTACTTTTGGTGGTGTTAAAATGATCATGAAACGATACCCAAAGCTGCTTGCCCTCCAAAAACTCATCAACACATAGCGCTGCACAATACGGACCGTGATCTACCACGTGAATTACCTCATAATCCATCTGCCTTGCCGCCTTGCGGATACGCCTGGTGGTTAGCCCATGGAAGAACACATCGCGCAGCCACATGCCCAGGTTACGCAATCGCCAGCGCATCCACGGGCGGTGTACCGGCATGGCAGGCACCAGGGTTTCTTTGATATTGCCATTGGGCAATACGCTCGAAAATCCGTCTATCACCAGCGATACAACCTTTGCCTCCTTGCCCTGATACAGGCGGCGCAATATGCGGTTACCGCCGCCATTGGCAAAAAGTGAGAAAGGCTGATATGAGAGGATCTTCATTCAATAATATTATTTACACAATAGGCGGCGTGCGCGTGGCCTGTGCTTCTACAATTTGCCTGATGGTTTCTTCAAGCGATACGGTAATATCCCACTGCGGGTAATGCGCACGCATTTTATCAAGGTTTGAGATGTAGCAAATATGATCACCAATGCGGTTCTCATCTACATAAGTATAAACCTGCGCCTTGCCCGAGAACTTTTCGGCCAGTTTAAAAGCCTCCCAAATAGAGCATGAATTATCACGACCGCCGCCAATGTTATACACCTCGGCCACACGCGGTGCAGCAATAAAGGCTTCAATAAAGCGGGCCACATCAAGCGAGTGAATGTTATCGCGCACCTGTTTGCCTTTATAGCCAAACACCTTGTACTCGCGGCCTTCCAGGTTACATTTTACCAGGTAGCTCAAAAAGCCATGCAACTCTACACCCGAATGGTTTGGACCAGTTAAACAACCGCCACGCAGACAGCAGGTTGGAATATTAAAATAACGACCATACTCCTGCACCATTACATCGGCAGCAACCTTAGAGGCACCAAAAAGCGAGTGTTTGCTTTGATCTATAGAAAAATCTTCGGTAATACCGTTGGCATAAGCCGGATCTGCGTAATCCCAGCGGGTTTCCAGTTCGGTTAATGCGATGGTATTAGGGCGGTCTCCATACACTTTATTGGTAGACATGTGCACAAAAGGCGACTCAGGGCAAGCCTGGCGCACGGCCTCCAGCATATTGAGGGTACCTACGGCATTAGTATCAAAATCATCAAACGGGATGGCTGCCGCACGATCATGTGATGGCTGGGCCGCCGCATGTACAATAGCATCAGGGTGCAGCTCCTTCAACAGTTGCAGCACGCCGCTACGATCTCGGATATCCAATTCATGGTGATGAAACGAACGGCCCAGACGGTCGGCAAGGCGGTTTTGGTTCCAGCGGGTATCGCCCTGCGGACCAAAAAAAACGGCCCGCTGGTTATTGTCTACGCCGTGCACTTCCCACCCCAGGGATGCAAAATAGACGCAAACCTCAGATCCTATCAAACCCGACGATCCGGTTACCAGTAGTTTTTTATTAGATATTGACATTATTCAAGTATCAGGGTGTTTTTATAGTGATTGTATAAGATGCTGATAAGCTGCACGCCATTTGCCATGCATGGCGGCAGTACCGGTTTCACTAGCTACCAGTTTTGCCGCGTTGTTTAATATTTTATTGATCTGCTGCCCATCGGCAAAAACCTCAAATGCGGCGCGGATGCTTTTGGCATCAGCCCGCTCTACTACCAACGCAGCGTCATGCGTTTTCAGATAGTCCGTCATAGCCGCATACGGCGGACCGATAGCCAGCACCGGCACACCGCAAGCCAGGCTCTCGCTCATCTTAGTGGCTATGTTAAACTGCGACATATTACGCAAGCCATCAGCAAAGCCAATGGGCAACAATATGGCGTGGTACTGCTGCATTGTCGGCAGAACTTTATCTGCCGCTATACGACCTTTAAAGTTTACGCCTGGCAGCAAAATATCACCAGGCACCGCCTCTGCGGCGGAATAGATATCCAACGAGCAGTTGGCTCCCTGAACGCTCTGCGCTACTGCTGCCAATACATCCTTTTGCCATCTGGCTACTGCACCAAAGTAACCTATCTTCAAGCCTTCAGCAGCAACGGATGTTTTAAACTCAACAGCCGAAGCCGCGTCATCTGCCGGACCAAAAACCACGGTCGACTCTACGCCGAACCGCTCTTTGTAAAAAGCCTGCATAGCAGGGCTAATTACCAATACCTGGTCTGCCTGCTGCAAATGTCTGGCAAATATCGGTTCAATCCAACCGTCATATTTCCAACTGCCATCAACATACTTCACCAGGTGATCATCCATCACCCAGGTAATGTATTTTATGTTGCGGCGCTGCCGCAACTCGGCCAGTGTGCAGATAGCATCAGCTCCCTGTGGACAAATTAATGCCTTTAACTCTTTTTTAGCGCCCAGTTGTTTATCGGCCAACTTTGCCAATTCAGCTGCCTGTTTTTTGATAACAGATGGCTTTCTGCGCATTTTAGCAGCAAACGTGCGCCCGGTAATACGGCGCACCCCATCATTTTCCCAAACCGAGTGCTTACTGATGCATTTGCCGGCCAGATCTGCCGCCGGTGCCATATCATCAGCAAAACGGTTGGCATGTATAAAATACCGGATCTTCTTCAAATCATCTCCCAATACCCGGTGCAGGGTAAGCCCGCCGCCATGTTTCTCTGACGCCGACATTTCTGAGAGATAAAAATCAAGACCTGTATCCATTTATTTTATTGCCCATTATGTGTTAACGGGGATATATTTTTTCCAAAAATCCGGGTGTTTCTCCCATGCGTGGCATCCCAACGGCAATTGCTCCCCGTTGAGTTGCAGCAAGCGCTCAGGATTATACTCAAAGCTGAATTTTATAGCCGTAAGCGGGTCTGCCACCTTGAACCAGGGAAACATCTGCGGTACCACACGCGACCATATCAGATCTTCATTCACATGTTTTTCAGAAAATGCAAATCCAAAATAGCCGTTCACGTAATTCTCGTACCGGTAATCGGTCAAACCATTTACCCAATGCTTTAAGCGCTGCGATGCCAGCAATACCTGGTACATTTTCCACTTCCGCTTAAACAAGTGCATGCTACCAAGCACCTTGAGGCACGATGCGATGTTGCGTACCGAGAAACCCGAGTTACCACCGTTAATCAATGGTGCATCTGGCGCGGCATCCCAGTAGCCTTTAAAAAACGGCGCGCCTATATAATCAAAATCAAAAGCGCCGGTTGCCTCAATATCATCACTAAAAATGTAGGCATCCAGCTCATACGTCAACATAAACTCATAGCCCGCAAAAAGCTGATAAAAGGTGGGGCTCAACTTCATGCGGTTATAACGTTCTACCGAGGTAAGCCAGGCAGCATCCACCGGCTGCAAACGCAACTGCGGAAAAATAGCTGTATAAGCCCTGGTATCCATCCCTTGCGGAAAAACCAAATAACAATGATGGGCTGATAAATGTGCCGCGCATGCCTGTAACGACAAAGCCTGACCTTCGGTAAGATCTGGCTGATGCACAGGTATAACCACACACATTTTTTCTACCACCTTCATTAAGTCGTTTTTATAGACCGATCAATTATTTTAATCAGCTTTCTTTTTATTCTGGTAATCAATGTCCGCTCCGTAGCCTTTACCCTCCACTGATGATCTTTGTGCAGTTGATGATAATACGCTTCTGATGCCATAGCAGTTACTGCACCTGCGGCTGTAAGGTTGCCCTGATAGTCATCAAAAATTGGCGACAGGTCTGGCCTGTTTTGGCGCGAGTAACGGGTATTGTATTTACACAATGTTTCGGGGTGGCTATAGCGGTAACTGCTGAAATGAAAAAACGTGAGCGGATAGGTATCATTAACCCACCATTGTCCGTCTTTCTCCGTCAACTGACGTTCATGCCAGTTCCAGTTGGCCACATTATAGCCGTAATGTTTCAGGATATGCCAGTTATTAAACATCACGGGGATATACATGGCCCAGATCTGGTCATAAAACATGCCTTTATCCCAATCATTATAACCGTAAACCAGCAAACGTTCACCCCACCATTTTAAAAATGGATCAAGCTCGGGCCCTTTGGACAACCCCAGGAAGCCCAAATTGAAGATGCCGGTGCGCAACGTAAAAAAGTCGCTGGGTATTTTACCGTCATCAACAGGGTTCATCAGATGCGGGGTGAGCACAAAAGTATATTGATTTAATGCCTCCCAGCAATCGGTCATAGGTGCATACACCTTAATATCCGGGTCGATGTACACTACCTGATCGTACGTTTGGAACAAGTGCTGAAAAACAAAAGGTTTTACCGTGGTACACAATTCAGAAATACCGAAACGTTGCGCCAAAGCCGCTATATCGAGCTGTACCAGATCATCAATCCAAAGCAGGCTTGGCTGTTCAAATTGCGTATAATCTAATCCAGCGTCGGGCCTGTCTACTAAAACAATAAAAAAATCAATATCAGGATGCTGGCCGCAAAAGGAGTTCTTAAGCACCTTTGCCGCTGCCAGATAATTATTTGCACATATAGTAAAAGCTGCCCGTTTCATCATACCAAAGTTTTAATAATGCAGGCAGGCACACCGGCCACAACTGTGTTGGCTGGTACATCTTTTGTTACAACTGCATTGGCGCCGATAATGGCATTTGTGCCAACGTGTACATTGGGCATAATGCAAACACCATCTCCAATCCAAACATTATCTTCTATAATAACCGGACCTTTAGAAACCAACCGGCGCTGTACAGGCGGCAACTTCAAGGCTTCGGTAGTTGTATCGCCATGGCTATGATCTGTAATATAAATGCGGCTCCCCATCAGTACCCCACTACCAATAGTGATTTGATTAATACACCCTATATGCACATCTGTACCCAAGCTTACGTTATTACCTATTTTCAGTTGCGGGGTAAACACTTGTCCTGCATAATTATCCCAGGCCTCTAAACGCAACCGATCATCAGCCTTAAAATTATCTCCTATAAAAGTATATTGCGGACCAATAAGCGTGAGTTGGGCCGGCAAAATGCTATTTCCCCCCAGGTGACTAAACTGTGCTTTATGCTGACGGTCAAGCGCATCCGCAACCGCCAAACGGTAGTAACCAGATTGGGTGATGTTATGCAACATCTTTGCGATATATCTCTTGAGCACAGACATCTCTTAATTGGTATTTTTATAATGACGGCGAAGCCTTTAATCTGCCAAGCTTAATTCTAAGCACAATGAAGAACAGCTTCTTAACTGTTCTTCTGAAGTTTTTGTATTTGATATACTTAAACAAATACCTGATAAAATTAATATGATACCATGGAGGCAAATCCCTACCGGTAAACCATTTCAGAAAGGGATGTAGGCTATCGGCGAAGACACGCTCCCGGTAAGTAGTCAGAAAAGTACTCCCCGCTCCAAAATGCTCAAATCTGTCAGTCAGTTCAACTACCCGGCTTGCCATAAGTAGTGTCCAATTTGATAACCATCCTTGGGTGCCTACAAAAAATGCAAGATATGGGTAGGCTACATAATAAACAGGTTTTTGCATGAGATTCTGACTCAGGACGACCGTATGCGGAAACGTATTGGCTACACTGGTAAAAGGAGCATATGGTTGATAACCGATAAAATGTTCCTTCCAAACCTCAGTCTTAAATATAAAGCTTGATAAGGCAGTAAACAACGCATTATGGGTAGTAACCTCTAACACCGGCTGACCGCTGGGAAACAGCTGGTCCTCATTCCGGCTGCACATCATCTTCTGCGAATTTATAGCTGCTTTGTCGATTACTAGTTGTCTGTCGGTATCAAGCTCATTGGTATGATTAAGGTAAAATAGCTCTACGTCGCTATTACCTTCCAATACTTTGAGATAGTATGCAATACCACCATCCCTAATCAAATCATCATCACCAATTATCCAGCAATAGGGAGTTTGAGCTAGTTCATAACCTATTTTTAGGATATTATTATTGGCTCCAATATTTTCTGTATTACGACTATAAATAAGATTAAGCCCTTTTTTAACATATAGATCTACTACCTCCTCAGTATCGTCTGTTGAGTTGTTGTTTGATACTACCACTTGCACCTTATGGGCAAAAACGGTTCCGTCCAATTGCTTAAAAATACAATCGAGCAAATTATCTAATAATTTGCTGCGATTATATGTGGGTATCCCTATGGTTAAAACTGGCAATTGCATTAATTTCTGTTAAAAACATTAAACCATTATATTCGGAAGCATCTCTGTATCCCAATAAAGTTTAGGCCTCACCAAGCCCCACCATTCGCCGGTATATTCTCTCCTCATCTCGCCGGTTTCAGTAATAGTAAACGATAATACCCCCTCGGCTACGGCCATGTTATCCATATTGCTGTCCGGTACCAGGAAAGCATTTATACGATAGTTTTTATCATTAAGAAAATTAGCCGGCAGTATACAGGTAGATTTGTAACGTCCCTTTTTTAATGGCATATCTGAGTATTTATCAAAGTTAGTTGAAGCAGAATTACCATTAAAAGTGGTTAGTATACAAGTTTCTAAAGCATCAAGCAGGTGTATGCTGGGTCGCAGTGTATGTCCATCGTGATAAACATCATACTCAATCTCCACCATAACATCTTCGTTTATGGCAAAATCTGTAGTAATACCCCGTGTTTTGGATCTTAGTTTTAACGAATGAAATCCTGCTGCAGTTGATTCCCTTTTTAGTTCTATAGTATCTGCATAAACTTCTCCATTACTATTACCTGCAGAATGCATGTACCTGTCTATAACCATGCCAGTAGATGACATTACTTGTAATTGTCCCCGTTTTAACAGAATGCTTTTACTGCACAATGCACTCACCGCCGCCATGTTATGACTCACAAATAATACGGTGCGCCCTTCACTGTTGCTCACCTCGCTCATTTTGCCCAGACATTTCTTCTGAAATTCAGCATCTCCAACAGCCAAAACCTCATCAACCACTAATATTTCAGACTCTAAATGCGCAGCTACTGCAAACGCCAAACGTACATACATCCCGGATGAATAACGTTTAACCGGAGTATCCACATAACGTTCAACGCCGGCAAAATCAACTATCGCATCAAAATGTTTTGTGATCTCGGCTTTGCGCATGCCCAGAATGGCACCATTCAGATATATATTCTCTCGACCGGTAAGCTCCGGATGGAAGCCTGTACCAACTTCCAACAAACTGGCAATCCGTCCTTTAACCTTAATATTACCCAATGTGGGTGAGGTAACACGACTTAAAATTTTCAGTAACGTGCTTTTGCCGGCTCCGTTTCTGCCAATAATGCCCACTGCATCGCCTTGCTGAATGTCAAAGTTGATATCTTTCAAGCTCCAAACAATATCAGAGTCGCCTTTTGCCTCCCGGTTATTGGTCTCACCTATCTTAAGAAACGGATCTTCCTTACCCCGCACCAATGACCACCAGCGGTGTATATCTCTGCTCAGGGTACCTGTGCTAAAATCGCCCAGTTGATACGCCTTAGATAAATTTTCTACTCTGATAGCAATGTTTGACATAGCGGGCACTGATTAAACCGTATCAACAAAATTCTTTTCAACCTTATTGAACACCACCAGGCCTAAAACCATCACAACCAGACTTGCGGCTACGCTATAAAAAAAGGCGCCTGAATAAAATTGCCCGGCTCCAATAAAACCGTACCTAAACGTTTCAACCAAACCACACATGGGGTTAAGTGCTATAATCCAACGGTATTTTTGGGGAGCGGCGGCCAACGGATAAATAATGGGGGTGGCATACATTAATAATTGCATACCAAAAGTAACCACAAACGTAAGGTCGCGATACTTTGTAGTCATTGCAGTAACAATTAGCCCAACGCCTAAACCCAGTAATGCCATCAGCAACATGATGATGGGGAACAAACATATATAAGCATTAGGATGCGCCAGGCCCTTAAACATAAAAAACACCAGCAATGCTGTAAATAAAATGAACTGCACGCCAAACTTTACCAGATTTGATACCACAATGCTAAGCGGCATAATAAGCCGCGGAAAGTACACCTTTCCAAAAATGGCAGAGTTATCTCTAAAAACAGTTGAAGTTTTGGTAAGGCAGTCAGAAAAATAATTCCATGATACGGTGCCTGCCATGTAAAACAGCATAGGCGGAGCACTGCCAACTTTAATATTGGCCAACTGATTAAAAATAACGGTAAATACCAGTGTAGTAAAAATGGGCTGAATAAAGAACCATAACGGTCCTAAAATAGTTTGCTTGTAAAACGAAACGAAATCCCTTCTAACTAACAACCAGAGCAAATCGCGGTAATTCCAGACATCTTTTAAATGTAGATTAAAAAGATTGTCATTAGCGCGTATCTCTAAATCCCAATTCTCATTTTCAGAGTTAACTTCCATGCTGCTTCTTTATTGCCAAGATATATCCATAATGCACTTTCACAGCACTACATATCAAGCTAAACAAAGACGGTCATCTCAAGGCTTAAAACAATTGATAAAAAAGCCTGCGTTATGATGAACGCTCTTTTTTATTGAAGATTTTTTTAATGCCTTTTGGCTCTTCATCTTCTTGTGTATAGCCATAGCCGTATCCATAACCGTAACCATATCCGTACCCGTAGCCGTAGCCATAACCATAGCCTCTGCCATAGCCTAACACACCACGCGATCTAAGACCATTAAATACGATATTGATATTATTCAGCTCTTTATTTACATACAAATGCTGTATCATATGTAAATATATTTTAGGGGTATATTTATGTCTGATCATGTACAGCGTTGCGCTGGCATACACGTTAAGTAATTTGGCATCGGTAACCAAACCAATTGGCGGCGAATCGATCAGAATGTAATCATATTTTTTGTTCAGCTCTGCCATCAGCACATCTAACCTACCGTTCAGCATCAACTCCGTTGGATTTGGAGGAATAGCACCGGCTGGCAAAATTGTCAAATTCTGAATATTTTTGGCAGACATATCTACCGAGATCTCCTCAAGCGTTGCCAAGCCCGCCAAATAGTTACTGATGCCGGGCTCGCGAGAAATTTCAAGCATACGGCTCACTTTTGGCTTACGAAGGTCAAACTCTAATAAAGCTACCTTTTTACCAGTAAGTGATAAGCTTACGGCAAGGTTAATGGCAATAAAGCTTTTACCCTCGCCAGATATAGATGAGGTGAGCAGAATAGTTTTATTATCGCCTTGTACTCCTATATAATTTAATGAGGTACGCAGCGTGCGCAGCTGTTCTGCAATAACCGTTCGCTTACCATCTTTAATTACCAGTGTTTCGCCGCTTTCATCAAGTAATATCTCGGCCAGCACCGCAGCGTCAGTACCTCTTTCAATATCTGAGCGGAACAATACCCCCTGGTTAAACTGCTCACGGATCAACACGAAGATGATGCCAGCAACAACACCACATGAAAGTGCTACCAGGTAAATATTAAGCGGAATAGGCTTAACCGGTCCTTTTGCCTCTGCGTAGTTAATAATACGGCTATCTGCCATGGCTGAGGCCTGACCCAGCTGCGTTTCTTCACGCTTTTGCAGCAGGTAAGTATAAATATTGTTCTTAATATCGCGCTGACGGCCAATTTCTAACAATGCACGCTGCTTTTGCGGCACGTCTTTCATCTGCCCCATATTTTTATTGCTTACCTCGCGCAATTTTCGCTGCGTTGCCAATAAACCGGCACGCAGGTTCTTTACGTTTTCCAGCATGCTTGGCTTCAGGCTTTCAATTTCGTCTTTAAGCGCCTTAATGCCTGGCGAATTCTCGCCGCTGGTTTGGCGCAGGCGTACTAATTGAGATTCAGCTTCTGCCAAACGCTGCAGCAAGCCTTTCATAACCTCGTCATTCAGGTTAAGCATGGCCGGCACAGTTCCAGAATCACCGTTCTTACTAAAGATGTAACGCTCTATCTGATCTAAAACCGCTAGCTGTATTTGTATCTCGGCTTCCTGCTTATCAACATCCTGAACGGCCGACATAAAATTATGTCCCTGCTCAGAAAGGTCAATAATACCTTCACGTTTACGCAAATCGGTGTAATCGCCCTCAACGTTAGAAAGTTCGGTGGTAACGATGTTCAACCTGTTCTCAATAAACTTCAGTGTGTTGGCCGATGTACTATTTTTATAGGCAATCCCTTCCAGGTTGTAAACCGCCATCACCATATTCAAAACATCCTCGGCTCTTTGTGGAACCGGGTCTGTTGTTTTAAGGTTAATTATAGCCGATTGCTTGGTTGGCGAACTTACGCCAAGGTGACCTATCAAATCGTAACCAGCGGACTGGATAGATTGTAGTTTCAGATAATACTTTCCTTTAAACCTGCGAAGATCTTCGGGCCTGTCCGCAGCAGCAGGTACAATTTTATATTTACCAAAAGGCAAATCAATTGGCACATTGAGTGGGTAACGTTTACCCGCGTAAACCACACATTGTTCATCAGGCAAAAACTCAAAAAACAGCTGCTTGCCCTGCACTCTATCCAGATCTGATTTGTGTAATGATACAAAGGTTACAGGGCTAGGGTAAATCAACATATCGCGCAAAGCTCCCTTGGCATATACTTGCGAATATAAAGCCATCGTATCAACCACCTTATTAGTGATGGTGCGCGACTTGATAACCAACATTTCATTATCTGTGCTCTTACCAGAGTTTGTAAGACCCAACGCATCCAACACATTGGTATTCTTGTTGCCAGAACTCTCATCATTTAAAATGATAGTAGAGTTGGCCTCGTATATGGGCGTTTGATAATGCAGATAAAAGTAGGCCGACACCAATGATACGATTATGCAAAACGCAAATATGGGCCAAAACGGTAAATAACGATAAGCAAGTACAGTAAAAGCGTTTTTGGTGGCTATTTGCTCAACAGCGCTTGATATATCTTCCCTTTTTTGCAAGTTTTCCATCTGTTATAATGCTGCCGGTTATTTTACCAATTGAATATAAAGCACCAATAATAATGACACTGCACTCATGCCAATAGATGCATACTGTAGTGAGCGGTCTGTAGATTCTGCCCTCAGCTTTGAAGGCTTTACATAAATAATATCCTGATTCTGAAGGTTATAAATATCACTATCAAAAGCCTGATCTTTATTAAGGCTAAATATCTTGACAATACGTTTGCCGTTAGCTTCTCTTATCAACCTAATACTGTCACGACTGGCATAAGGTGTCAGATCACCAGCCTCACCCAATGCCTCAGGCAACGTAATGCGCTCATTCGGTACAGCTACTACACCCGGATGCTGAACCTCGCCCAGTACGGTTATTTTGTAATTCAATATCCTTACGGTAACTATTGGATCTTTAGCCAATTGTTTGCTTAACAACGCATCGGTAATTACCTGGGCCAACTGATTCTTTGTTAGTCCTTCTGCTTTAATAGCACCTAACTGCGGCAACTTAATAACGCCGGTTTCGTCTACCAGGTAACCGTTAATTGCGCCGGCTACGTTTGAGTTTGCAGACGCACCCAAATTCAGATCGCGGTTGGTAGTTTCATCAAGGGTACTGATGTTTACCTGCAGAATATCGTTTTTGGCTATAATGGTCTGAAGAGCGTGGGCTTGCACCAAAATCACACTGTCTTTGCGCAGATTAGTGAAATAAACCAGGTTTTTCTCATTACTACATGAGGAAAAAAGCAAACACAGTACAGCAAAAATGGATAAAATATGGAGTCTGTTGAGGGTTATTTTCATTTTAAAGAAATATGCGACAACCGGTCGGTACTCATTTATTTAATAGGTAGAAACAGATTTAAGGCAAAGTTATCATTTTAAATCTATTATGCAATATTATAATAGTTTACGCTTTTTTTTAAAAAGTCTTAACAAATCAGCCATTAACAATGAAAAAAAAGCAATTTGAACTTGCAATCAAATAAAGCTTTAATATAAGCAATTAACCCCTGCGTGTGTTATTTTTAAATAAGTTAAGCTCTATTTAACAATTGCTTAATGCGCGGTTGAAACCATTTTTCAAGCAACCAGGCAAATCCAGTAGAAATTGACAGTAACAAAATCACTTTTATAACATAATTAGTTACCACCTGATCTGAAAACGTAAAACGCCCGATAACAAACAATATTGGCGCATGTACAATGTATAATGCATAGGAAATACCGCCAATCCAGCTTCCAAATCGTATTACAGGCTTGCTTACCAAGGCCAACCAACCGCCTTCAACAAGCCAGAACAACAGAAACAGCAGGTAATAACCAATGGCTATAAAGTAAGCCCCCATGTTTGCCTTATGTCCATCCAGCATGGCATTAACAGACACGGTTATGGCCGAAGCGATGATAGCATTGATCAGCCCGAAACATTGCCGTTCATATCGCCAGTTTATACCGGCGAATATCATCACCGCAAAAACATAAAATGGTAAAAAGAATAAATCACGGGTAGAACCCAGTAATGGCGATTGCAGGTGATACCAATCAAAAAGATGATTTACAGGCAGCTGATACTGCAGATGTTTCACCAGGTTAGGCATTCCCGCGCGCGACAACACTTGATCAAGGCAAAGCAATAAAAACAACAGCGACAAGAGCTTATTATACGCAACGCCATCGCTCTTATTTTTAAAATACCGGGCTATGCATAAGCCAGAGATCCAGTAACTCAAACCTAAAAAGTAGGCCGAAAAGATACCCGCGCTCCCCAAAGCCAACACCAGTGAAATTCCTAAAATAAGCAGCGGACTAACCCTGAACCGAGATATGGGTATAAAAATGCCATAATAAACCATCTCATAATGCAGTGACCAGGTAGGTCCGTTTTCAAAAATAGGATAAGCCAGCAGCGTCTGTAGCATCAGGAAATTGCAGGCAATATCCCAGCCTGTAAACGAGTAATGGGTAATCAACAAAGCAAACAGAGTTGCGATGATGTAGATGGGATAGATTCTGAGCAAGCGTTTTTTGATGTATGAACCGATGACCGGCCCACGCATAGGCTCCTGGTGACTGATACCGATAACGTAGCCAGACAGCACAAAAAACACCAATACAAACAAATGCCCGTTAGGCGCCAGCACAATAGTAAGCGTTGGCAAAAAATTGGCGTCAAAAGCTTTATGCAGCGCCTCAATGTGATTAAACACTACCACCAGAGCCGCAAAACCGCGCAACGCTTCTAGATTACGGTCTATACCTTTTTTTACAACAGGTGCCTTGGCTATGATCAATGTTAAAAACTAAATATGCGCCCTAAATTAATAAAGCCTGTTTGATTATAATGGAATTAATTTTTAACTGCCAGCATAAAACTTCCTGGCAATCAATCGTTATTTGAACGCTGTGTACTGCTCCATATACTCAATATTGGATGGATCACGAACCATAAAAAGGTCGCTTTGATAGCTTTCCTTACTTTTGGCAAGGTGGTACGTTAGCAATTGTTTGTCTGAGTTAACGGCCACGGTATCGCCGGCCTCAATATCTGCAACGATAGCATAAAGCTCTGCTTCGCCTTTTCTAATTTGATAAGGATACTTCAGTCCCAATGAGGCTTTCTTATTAAAAACACTAACAGAACTGCTTACAACTTTTAGATGAAGTACCCCAAAGGCGTGATTGTTAGATACGTCTGCTTTCAAAACAACTCCTTTAAAGACCACCCCATTCTTTAACAATGGCTCATAGACATCTTCCGGTCCGCTAGTAATCTGCCGTATAAACCAGGTTATACCTAATAAAAAAGCCAGTGCAAAAAATATAAACCTCCAGTATTTCATTGTGGGATACCTCAATTGATATGATATAAAAATACTATTCCAGTACTAATATAATACAAGTACTATAGCAGGAGATAGCAACAAAAAAAGCCTCCCGTTGCCGGGAGGCTTAAATTTAGAATATCACGTATTAATTGTTTGCTTATTAGGCTTCAACCTCTTCGGCTTTAGATGCCATCAGACGATCGAACTCTTCCTGAGAACCTACGCGGATATTGTCGTAAGTACGCATACCGGTACCTGATGGAATCAAGTGACCAACAATTACGTTCTCTTTCAGACCCAGCATGTTATCGCGTTTACCGGCGATAGCAGCCTCGTTCAGTACTTTGGTAGTTTCCTGGAACGATGCGGCAGAGATGAACGATTTGGTACCTAACGATGCTCTGGTAATACCTTGCAGCATTGGGCTTGAAGTTGCCGGGATAGCGTCTCTTACCTCAACCAGTTTCATATCCTTACGTTTCAGTACAGAGTTTTCATCGCGCAGTTTACGCAATGATACAATCTGGCCTGATTTCAGGGTAGTTGAATCGCCTGGATTGGTTACAACTTTTTTGTCGTAGATATCGTCGTTCTCGGTCATGAAATCCCATCCGTCAACAGCTTCGCGCTCTAAGAAGCGGGTATCACCCGGATCCTCGATCGATACTTTCTGCATCATTTGGTGAACGATAACCTCGAAGTGTTTATCGTTGATTTTCACACCTTGTAAACGGTAAACTTCCTGGATACCGTTAACCAGGTATTCCTGTACGGCAGCAGGGCCTTTGATTGCCAGGATGTCTGACGGAGAAATTGAACCGTCTGACAGTGGCATACCAGCCTTGATGAAGTCATTATCCTGTACCAGGATGTGTTTAGACAGTGGTACCAGGTATTTTTTAACCTGACCGTCACGAGACTCGATAGTGATCTCACGGTTACCACGTTTAACACCACCCAGGGTTACCACACCGTCAATCTCGGTTACTACCGCAGGGTTAGATGGGTTACGTGCCTCGAATAACTCGGTTACACGTGGCAAACCACCTGTAATATCTCGGGTTTTACCGGTAGAACGTGGAATCTTGGCAATAACCTGACCGGTTTGGATCTTCTCGCCTTCATCAACTGCGATGTGCGCACCTACCGGAATGTTGTAGCCTTTGATCATGTTGCCACCGCGTTTCTCCCAGATCTGGATAGACGGGTTTTTGGTTTTATCGCGGGTATCGATAATTACTTTCTCACGGTGACCGGTCTGCTCGTCTGATTCTTCGCGGAAGGTGATACCTTCTAATACAGCGTCAAACTGGGCAATACCAGCAAACTCAGAGATAATTACCGCGTTGTACGGATCCCATGAACAGATACGTTCGCCACGGGTGATCTTAGCGCCATCTTTGATGTACAGGTAAGAACCGTATGGAATGTTATTGGTCATGATCACTTTGTTGCTGCCTGGCTCCAGGATGCGGAACTCGCCCGAACGGCCAAGTACTACATCAACAGTGCCGTCTTCAGCAGTTTCAAACTGAACGGTACGTACGTTTTCAAACTCAATGATACCATCATACTTCGCAGAGATCTGAGATTCTGCCGCGATGTTAGATGCGGTACCACCCACGTGGAATGTACGAAGTGTCAGCTGTGTACCCGGCTCACCGATTGACTGTGCAGCAATTACACCCACAGCTTCACCAGCCTGTACGCGTTTACCGCTGGCCAGGTTACGGCCGTAGCAAAGCGCACATACACCACGCTTGCTTTCGCAAGTGAGTACAGAACGGATCTCGATACCTTCCAGCGGAGAGTTCTCGATGTTTTTAGCAATATCTTCGTCAATGTCCTGACCGGCGCTAACCAGCAGTTCATTGGTGATAGGATCATGTACATCATGCAGTGAAGTACGACCCAAAATACGATCGTATAATGGCTCTACAATATCCTCGTTGTCTTTCAGTGCAGTAGTAAAAATACCACGCAGTGTACCACAATCCGGCTCGCCAACAATCATGTCTTGAGCAACGTCATGTAAACGACGGGTCAGGTAACCAGCATCCGCCGTTTTCAACGCCGTATCCGCAAGACCTTTACGGGCACCGTGGGTAGAGATAAAGTACTCGAGTACCGACAAACCTTCTTTAAAGTTAGAAAGGATCGGGTTCTCGATAATCTCACCACCTGAACCTGATTTCTGCGGCTTGGCCATCAGACCACGCATACCGGCCAGCTGACGGATCTGCTCTTTAGAACCACGGGCACCTGAATCAAGCATCATATAAACAGAGTTGAAGCCCTGATTATCGTTGCTTAATATCTCCATTACTTTCGATGTTAAGCGGTTGTTGATACGGGTCCAGATATCGATGATCTGGTTATAACGCTCGTTGTTAGTAATGAAACCCATGTTATAGTTGTTCATTACCTCTTCAACTTCTTTAGAAGCCTGATCAATCAGCGTAATTTTTTCTGCCGGGATGTTAACATCTTTCAGGTTGAAAGACAAACCACCGTTAAATGCCATCTGGAAGCCCAACTCCTTAATATCATCAAGGAATTGTGCCGCACGAGCCATACCGGTGTTTTTCACTACGTCACCAATAATATCACGCAGTGATTTTTTGGTTAGCAGTTCGTTAATATAACCTACCTCTTTAGGTACACGCTGGTTAAACAGTACACGACCTACAGTGGTTTC
Organism: Mucilaginibacter yixingensis; assembly: GCF_041080815.1. Lineage (NCBI taxonomy): Bacteria > Pseudomonadati > Bacteroidota > Sphingobacteriia > Sphingobacteriales > Sphingobacteriaceae > Mucilaginibacter > Mucilaginibacter yixingensis. Next base: position 4,335,459 of record NZ_CP160205.1, read on the forward strand.
AATCAGTTTATTTACAATGCTACCGTCTTTCTCTTTCACATCAACCTTAACTTTGATAAAGGCGTGCAGTGCAACCTTTTTCTCGTTCAGCGCGATGATCACCTCTTCAGGTGAGTAGAAAGTTAAGCCCTGGCCTTTTACTACCTCTTTCTCATCGGTCTTACGGCCTTTGGTGATGTAGTACAGACCCAGAACCATGTCTTGAGAAGGTACAGTGATAGGGGTACCGTTTGCAGGGTTCAGGATGTTGTGCGATGCCAGCATCAAGATCTGCGCTTCCAAAATTGCGGCGTTACCAAGTGGCACGTGCACGGCCATCTGGTCACCGTCAAAGTCGGCGTTGAACGCGGTACAGGTTAATGGGTGCAGCTGGATCGCTTTACCTTCAACCAGTTTTGGCTGGAAGGCCTGGATACCCAAACGGTGCAGCGTAGGCGCACGGTTAAGTAACACTGGGTGACCTTTCAGTACGTTCTCCAGAATATCCCAAACCAATGGGTCTTTACGGTCAACAATTTTCTTAGCTGATTTTACTGTTTTAACCACACCACGCTCAATCATTTTGCGGATGATAAATGGTTTGAACAGCTCTGCAGCCATATCTTTTGGTAAACCACACTCGTGCAGTTTCAGGTTAGGGCCAACCACAATTACCGAACGGGCAGAGTAGTCAACACGTTTACCTAACAAGTTCTGACGGAAACGGCCTTGCTTACCTTTCAGGATGTCTGACAGTGATTTCAGCGCACGGTTACCTTCGGTTTTAACCGCGTTAACTTTACGTGAGTTGTCAAACAATGAGTCAACTGCTTCCTGAAGCATACGTTTCTCGTTACGCAAAATCACCTCAGGTGCTTTGATCTCGATCAAACGTTTCAGACGGTTGTTACGGATAATTACACGACGGTAAAGGTCATTCAAATCCGAAGTTGCGAAACGGCCACCTTCCAGTGGAACCAACGGACGCAACTCTGGCGGAATAACCGGAACAATCTTAACGATCATCCACTCAGGGTGGTTTTCGATACGTGTTTTAGAATCACGGAATGCTTCCACAACCTGCAGACGTTTCAAAGCCTCATTTTTACGTTGCTGTGAAGTTTCGTTAGCAGCCTGGTGACGCAGGTCATAAGACAACTGATCCAGGTCTATACGACGCAGTAATTCTTCCAGAGCCTCGGCACCCATTTTGGCAACGAATTTCTGAGGATCTTTATCATCCAGGTACTGGTTTTCTTTTGGTAAAGTATCCAGTACGTCAAGATATTCTTCTTCAGTTAAGAAGTCCATAGCATTGATGCCATCGCCTTCTTTAATACCTGGCTGAATTACTACATAACGCTCGTAGTAAATAATCAGGTCAAGCTTTTTGGTTGGCAAGCCCAGCAGGTAACCAATTTTGTTTGGCAACGAGCGGAAATACCAGATGTGCGCAACAGGCACCACCAGGTTGATGTGGCCCATACGCTCACGACGCACTTTCTTCTCGGTAACTTCTACACCACAACGGTCACACACGATACCTTTGTAACGGATACGTTTGTACTTACCGCAATGACACTCATAGTCTTTTACCGGACCGAAAATACGCTCGCAGAATAAACCATCGCGCTCCGGTTTGTAGGTACGGTAGTTGATGGTTTCGGGTTTCAAAACTTCACCGCTTGAACGCTCCAGAATAGACTCCGGAGAGGCCAGACTGATGGTAATCGTGGTAAAGTTACTTTTGATTTTATTATCCTTTTTGTAAGACATAGCTCTTTTTTGTAGGTTAAAGGTGAAAGGTTAAGGGCAAAAGGTTTTAATTTTCACCGACTCCTTTTCCTGTTATCTAAAATGATTTTCAAAGGGTGAAAGGCAAGGCTTAAACCTTTTACCTCTCACCTTTATCCTTTTACCTTATTCTAAAGTGATATCCAGACCTAAGCCGCGTAACTCATGAACCAATACGTTGAATGATTCTGGTACTGACGGTGTTGGCAGATTCTCGCCTTTAACAATAGCTTCGTATGTTTTGGCACGGCCGATAACATCATCCGACTTAACGGTAAGGATCTCCTGCAGGATGTTGGCTGCACCAAATGCTTCCAGTGCCCAAACCTCCATCTCACCAAAACGCTGACCACCAAACTGTGCTTTACCACCCAGCGGCTGCTGTGTAATAAGCGAGTATGGACCGATAGAACGCGCGTGCATCTTATCGTCAACCATGTGGCCCAGTTTCAGCATGTAGATGATACCTACGGTTGTTGGCTGATCAAAACGCTCGCCGGTCAAACCATTGTACAGATAGGTACGACCTGATTCCGGAACGTTAGCTTTCTTGATCCATCCCTCTACCTCTTCGTGTGTTGCACCGTCAAAGATAGGAGTGGCAAACTTAACGCCCAGCTCTTTACCAGCCCAGCCTAATACTGTTTCGTAGATCTGGCCCAAGTTCATACGAGAAGGTACGCCCAGTGGGTTCAGTACGATATCTACCGGAGTACCGTCTTCAAGGAATGGCATGTCCTCATCGCGAACGATGCGGGCAACGATACCTTTGTTACCGTGACGACCGGCCATTTTATCACCAACTTTCAGCTTACGTTTTTTAGCGATGTAAACTTTAGCCATCTGTACAATGCCTGATGGCAGCTCATCACCTACGCTGATCGCAAATTTATCGCGACGGTAAGCACCCAGTTCTTCGTTCAGCTTAATATTGTAATTATGCAACGTAGCTTTGATCTGGTCGTTCTTATCGTCGTCTGTAGTCCACTTAGTTGGGTTGATGTTCTCATAGTTCATCTCAGCAAGGATCTTCTGAGTGAATTTAACACCTTTAGCAGTCAGCAGCTCTTTGTAAACGTTGTAAACACCTTGAGAGGTTTTACCGTTAACAATTTCGAACAATTTATCAACCAAAGTGGCTTTCAGTTCTTTAACTGCTCTGTCGTGCTTAACATCCAGTTTATCCAGTTGTGCTTTCTCTTCAGCTTTTGAGGTCTTTTTAGCACGGCTAAACAGTTTGGTATCAATTACCACACCGCTAATTGATGGCGGAGTTTTTAACGAAGCATCTTTCACGTCGCCTGCTTTATCACCAAAGATGGCGCGCAACAGTTTTTCTTCCGGTGAAGGATCAGATTCGCCTTTAGGAGTAATTTTACCAATCAGGATATCGCCTTCTTTAACCTCAGCACCAATACGGATGATACCGTCTTCGTCCAGGTCTTTAGTCGCTTCTTCAGAAACGTTAGGGATATCTGGTGTCAGCTCTTCCTCGCCACGTTTAGTATCACGTACCTCCAGCTCAAACTCCTCAATGTGAAGTGAAGTGAAAATGTCCTGAGATACCACACGCTCAGAAATTACAATCGCATCCTCAAAGTTGTAACCCTGCCAAGGCATGAAGGCTACTTTCAGGTTGCGGCCCAAAGCCAGCTCGCCGTCTTGAGTTGCATATCCTTCACAAAGCACCTCTCCGGTTGAAACGCGTTGGCCTTTCTTAACGATTGGCTTCAGGTTCATGGTAGTGCTCTGGTTGGTTTTCTTAAATTTAGTTAAGCGGTAGCTCTTAACGTCCTCGTCAAACGATACCAGGCGATCCATTTCGTTGCGGTCATAACGGATGCGGATTTCGTTCGCATCAACGTATTCTACCACACCGTTGCCTTCGGCATTGATCAGCGTACGAGAGTCTTTCGCTACGCGGCCTTCCAGACCGGTACCTACAATTGGGCTCTCCGGACGCAGCAATGGCACTGCCTGGCGTTGCATGTTCGAACCCATCAGGGCACGGTTAGCATCATCATGCTCTAAGAACGGAATCAATGATGCCGCGATAGAGGTGATCTGGTTTGGCGCGATGTCCATATAATCCAGACGCTCTGGCTCAATAACCGGGAAGTCACCTTCGTAACGTGCTTTTACACGTGGCTCGGCAAATACACCGTTATCGTTATAGTATGCGTTAGCCTGACCGATGGTTTTGCCATCTTCGTCTTCTGCCGACAGGTAAATAACTGGTTCTTCAACCGCTACTTTACCGTTATCTACACGTTTGTATGGAGTTTCGATGAAGCCCAGGTGGTTGATCTTCGCGTGAACACACAGTGAAGAGATCAGACCGATGTTTGGACCCTCTGGAGTTTCGATAGTACACAGACGACCGTAGTGGGTGTAGTGAACGTCACGAACCTCGAAACCTGCACGCTCGCGAGACAGACCACCGGGACCAAGGGCTGACAGACGACGCTTGTGCGTGATCTCTGCCAGTGGGTTGGTTTGGTCCATGAACTGAGACAGCTGGTTGGTACCAAAGAACGAGTTGATAACTGATGACAGGGTACGTGCGTTGATCAGATCGGTTGGTGTGAACACCTCGTTGTCACGGATGTTCATACGCTCACGGATGGTACGGGCCATACGGGCCAGACCAACACCGAACTGTGCATATAACTGCTCACCTACGGTACGTACACGACGGTTTGACAAGTGGTCAATATCATCCACCTCTGCTTTAGAGTTGATGAGTTTGATCAGGTATTTAACAATCGCAATAATATCCTGCTTGGTTAATACCTTGATCTCGCTCGAGGTATCCATCTTCAGTTTGCGGTTGATACGGTAACGGCCTACATCACCCAGGTCATAACGTTTGTCGCTAAAGAACAAACGGTCGATGATACCGCGAGCGGTTTCTTCATCTGGTGGTTCAGCGTTACGCAGCTGACGATAGATATGCTCTACCGCTTCTTTCTCCGAGTTAGACGTATCTTTCTGGAGAGTATTATATATAATGGTATAATCACCGCTGGTGCCTGCGTCTTCCTTGTTCAGGATAACGGTTTTAACACCTGCATCAATGATCATATCGATATGATCGTCTTCAAGTACGGTTTCGCGCTCCAGGATGATCTCATTACGGTCGATAGAAACCACCTCACCGGTGTCCTCGTCCACAAAGTCTTCCACCCATTTTTTAAGCACCCTTGCAGCAAGCTTACGGCCGATATATTTTTTCAGACCAGATTTGCTCACTTTTACCTCGTCGGCCAGTTCAAATAATTCCAGGATGTCTTTATCTGAATCATAACCGATAGCACGCAACAGGGTTGTAACCGGGAATTTTTTCTTACGGTCAATGTAAGCATACATTACGTTGTTAACGTCTGTAGCAAACTCAATCCATGAACCTTTGAAAGGAATTACACGGGCAGAGTACAATTTAGTACCGTTAGTGTGACGGCTCTGACCGAAGAATACGCCTGGTGAACGGTGTAACTGCGATACAATTACACGCTCGGCGCCGTTGATAACGAAAGTGCCTTTCGGGGTCATGTATGGGATGGTACCCAGGTACACGTCCTGCACAATGGTTTCAAAATCTTCGTGCTCCTCGTCGTTACAGCTCAGCTTCAGTTTAGCCTTCAGCGGTACGCTGTAAGTTAAGCCGCGCTCGATACACTCTTGAATATCGTAACGTGGCGGATCAATGAAATAATCAAGAAACTCCAGAACGAAGATGTTTCTTGAATCCGAAATCGGAAAGTTTTCAGCAAACACTTTAAATAACCCTTCCTTGTGACGGTTATCTGAAGTTGTTTCCAGTTGGAAAAATTCCTTAAAAGATTGCAACTGCACATCCAGGAAGTCAGGGTAATCAATTACGTGCCTGCTGGTTGCAAAGTTTACTCTTTGATTATTGTTGTTTGCCAAGGGAATATAATTTTAAGTTCTATTATTTAGTAGATGTGTATTTTGAGCTGTGAGATATGAGATTTGAGACTTGAGAAAAGCTTTAATCAGAACTATTTGATTCTGAAACCCATACCTCAAATCTAATGTCTCAGATCTAAATCACAAATCCAAACTATATAAACGGCAATAGACCCCGACCAATTTCCGGTCGGGGTCTTATGCTCTGTGCGCTATGGATTAAATTACTTAATCTCAACAACAGCACCTGCTTCTTCCAGTTGTTTTTTCAGGCTTTCAGCTTCGTCTTTAGCAACACCGGCTTTCAGCTCTTTAGGAGCGCCGTCTACTAAGTCTTTAGCTTCTTTCAGGCCCAGACCAGTCAGGTCTTTAACCAGTTTAACAACAGCTAATTTCTGACCGCCAGCTTCTTTCAGGATAACGTCAAATGAAGTTTTCTCTTCAACTGCAGCTGGTGCGTCGCCAGCAGGAGCAGCAGCAACAGCTACTGCAGCAGCAGCAGGCTCAATACCGTACTCGTCTTTCAAAATCTGAGCTAACTCGTTAACTTCTTTTACTGTTAAGTTTACTAACTGATCAGCAAACGCTTTTAAATCTGCCATTTTATTAAATTTTTTACTTTAATGCTTTTGTTAATTATTAAGGTGCTTTTTATAGAGGAGACCTTATTCGCCTCTTTCTTGTAATGTTTTAACAATACCTGCAAGTTTGTTACCGCCTGATTGAAGGGCAGAAATAACGTTTTTAGCAGGTGACTGCAGTAATCCGATGATCTCTCCGACAAGCTCTTCTTTAGATTTCAGGTTAACCAGGGTATCCAGCTGATTGTCGCCGATGAATACGGCAGAATCAATGTAAGCTGCTTTTACCAATGGTTTCTCGCTACCAGATTTTCTCAGTTGTTTGATCAGCTTTGCAGGTGCAGTTGCTGATTTTGAGAAAAGGATTGATGATGAACCTTTAAGAGCGCTGTAAATATCGCCATAATCGCCACCAACTGCTTCCATAGCTTTTTTAATCAAGCTGTTTTTAGCTACCTGGATAGTGATATCGCTTTCGAAACATTTACGACGGATGTTGTTGATTTTTGCTACAGTCAGGTTTGAAGTATCGGTGATATAGAAATTACCGTACTCTCTCATCTGCTCGGTAAGAGCCGATACTAGTTCGTTTTTTTCGTCTCTTGTCATGATTAGATTCCTGCTACTGATTTTGTTTCAACTTCGATTCCACGAGACATAGTTGAAGAGATGTGAATGCTCTTGAAATATGTTCCTTTTGCTGCTGATGGTTTCAATTTAGAGATCACCTGAATTACTTCAAGGGCGTTCTCATAAATTTTATCAGCAGGGAAAGATACTTTACCTATAGAGGCATGGATGATACCGGTTTTGTCAACCTTGAAATCGATCTTACCACCTTTTACCTCAGTTACAGCTTTACCAACTTCTGGTGTTACTGTACCTGATTTAGGGTTAGGCATCAGGTTACGCGGACCTAAAATACGGCCCAAACGTCCAACCTTCGCCATAACACTTGGCATAGTGATGATAATATCAACATCAGTCCATCCGCCTTCAATTTTGGCTATATAATCATCCAAACCTACGTAATCTGCACCTGCGTCTTTTGCTTCCTGCTCTTTGTCAGGAGTACAAAGTACCAGTACACGTACAGTTTTACCGGTTCCATGAGGCAAAGTTGCAATACCGCGAACCATTTGGTTTGCTTTACGCGGATCAACACCCAAACGTACATCGATATCTACCGATGCATCGAATTTGGTGGTGGTGATATCTTTTACAAGTGCAGTTGCATCTTGCAAAGTATATGCTTTGTTAGCCTCAATTTTGGAGAGTGTCGCCTTTTGATTTTTTGTTAATCTTGCCACTGTCTTAAACTGATTTGTGTTAGTGAATTAATTCCATGGAGCGTCACCAGATACGGTGATACCCATGCTGCGTGCAGTACCTGCAACCATTTTCATGGCTGATTCTAATGTAAACGCGTTCAAGTCTGGCATTTTATCTTTAGCAATAGCCTCAACCTGATCCCAGGTTACTTTGCCAACTTTTTTACGGTTTGGCTCGGCCGAACCACCTTTTAAACCGGCAGCTTCCATTAACTGGACAGCAGCAGGAGGGGTTTTAATGATAAAATCAAATGACTTGTCTACGTAAACAGTAATCAGTACAGGCAACACTTTACCAGGTTTATCCTGGGTACGTGCATTGAACTGCTTGCAAAACTCCATGATGTTCACCCCTTTGGCACCCAGTGCAGGGCCGATTGGAGGTGATGGATTTGCAGCGCCGCCTTTTACCTGCAGCTTTACCATCGCACCGACTTCTTTTGCCATTTTACTCTACTTTAATTAATTAACTCAATGTTAGTAAGTGGAAGCTATGTAACATTTATCTTTTGTTTAGATTTGGGAGGTGGGATATGAGATGTGGGCTTTGTGAACCCGTACTACTTGTATTATCCTCTCCGACAATCTAACTATGTTTTAGATTTGAGTATTGAGATGCAAGATCTGAGATCTTATCTCTTCAACTCTAATCTTTAAATTCTGTATGCTTTAACGACCAAAACGTTAGATGAGTCTCATATCTCTAATCTAACGTCTCTAATCTTAACTATTCTTTTTCAACCTGCATGTAATTCAATTCAAGCGGCGTACGGCGCCCAAATATCTTTACCATTACTTTCAGTTTCTTCTTTTCTTCGTTCACCTCTTCAATCACACCACTGAAACCGTTGAAAGGACCATCCATTACCTTCACGTTTTCGCCTACATAATAAGGCACGTTCATGGTTTCGCCCTGGCTGCTCATCTCGTCAACCTTACCTAAGATACGGTTCACCTCGCTCTGACGCAGGGGGATAGCATTACCGGCTTTATCGCCCAGAAAACCAATTACGCTATTAATGTTTTTAATAACGTGCTCCAATTCGCCGTCTAACGCAGCCTCCATTAAAACATAACCAGGAAAAAAGTTACGCTCTTTAGCGATCTTTTTTCCATCGCGCATCTGATAATACTTCTCCATCGGGATCAGTACCTGAGGAACCAGGTGTGATATACCTAAGCGGTTTACCTCTGCGTCTATATATTGTTTTACTTTTTTCTCTTTACCGCTAATAGCGCGTACAACGTACCATTTTAATTGATCACTCATCCCTATCAAATATTAACCAAGTGAGTTATAAAAATGCATCAGCAGATAGTTAATCACCCAGTCCATACCAAAAATGATAAGGGCAATAATAATAGCAGCTACCACTACCAGCACACCGCTGCTTTGCAGCTCGCGCCAGGTAGGCCAGGTCACCTTTTCGGTTAACTCGATGTATGATTCTTTAATGTACTCTACTACTGCAGCCATTTATCGCTAATATTAAAAGCACGGGAACAAGGATTCGAACCCTGATCAAAGGTTTTGGAGACCTCTATTCTACCGTTGAACTATTCCCGTGTATGTTATATTAAAAAATCCGTTGCGGACTTTTTTGTAGCTTATAGTAACAAAGTACTCAACCGTTGCCGGCCAAGTACTTTGTTGTATAAATTAACCTAACCTATTGTCTATTTTGCAGACAGAAGGGAGGTATTAGTTTAAGATCTCGGTTACCTGACCAGCACCTACTGTACGGCCACCTTCACGGATAGCGAAACGCAGACCTTTTTCCATTGCGATAGCGTTGATCAGCTTCACAGTGATGGTTACGTTATCACCAGGCATTACCATTTCTACTCCTGGCTCCAGTGAAATCTCACCAGTTACGTCTGTAGTACGGAAGTAGAACTGAGGACGGTATTTGTTGAAGAATGGAGTGTGACGACCACCTTCAGCTTTTGACAGAACGTAAACTTCTGCTTTGAAATCGGTGTGAGGAGTTACTGAGTTTGGTTTACAGATAACCATACCACGACGGATATCAGTTTTCTCAATACCACGCAGCAACAGACCTACGTTATCACCAGCTTCACCACGGTCAAGGATTTTACGGAACATCTCAACACCAGTTACGGTTGATTTCAAGTTCTCAGCACCCATACCCAGGATATCTACCGGATCACCAGAGTTGATTACACCACGCTCGATACGACCGGTTGCTACAGTACCACGACCAGTGATTGAGAATACGTCCTCAACTGGCATCAGGAAAGGAAGGTCAGTCAGACGTGGAGGGATTGGAATGTAGTTATCTACAGCGTCCATCAGCTCCATGATTTTGTCAACCCATTTCGGCTCAGCGTTAAGACCGCCCAGAGCAGAACCTTGGATTACAGGAATATCGTCACCAGGGAATTCGTAGAACGATAACAGTTCACGGATTTCCATTTCAACAAGTTCTAACAGTTCCGGATCATCAACCATGTCAACTTTGTTCATGAAAACTACCAGTGCAGGTACACCTACCTGACGGGCTAACAGGATGTGCTCGCGGGTTTGAGGCATTGGACCATCAGTTGCAGCAACTACGATGATAGCACCATCCATCTGAGCAGCACCAGTAACCATGTTTTTCACATAGTCAGCGTGACCTGGACAGTCAACGTGTGCGTAGTGACGGTTTGCAGTTGAATACTCAACGTGTGCAGTATTGATGGTGATACCACGCTCTTTTTCTTCAGGAGCAGAGTCGATAGAATCGAAAGAACGTGCTTCTGATAAACCTTTATCAGCTAATACTTTAGTGATAGCTGCAGTCAGAGTTGTTTTGCCGTGGTCAACGTGACCGATAGTACCGATGTTTAAGTGCGGCTTACTGCGGTCAAACTTTTCTTTTGCCATGATTTATTTAATATTAGTAGGTTAATTTTACTTTTTAAATAGTGTATAACACCGAGCCAACGATGGGATTTGAACCCATGGCCTCTTCCTTACCAAGGAAGTGCTCTACCCCTGAGCTACGTCGGCTTATTTTTCATTTCGGATTTCGGAAGTTCGATTTCGGATTTTACATTTTCCGGCCCAATCTTCATCCATCCATTTTTTTGCTACCCAAATTGGAAATCGACCATTCGAAATCCGACCTAAGAGTGAGCGGAAGACGAGGTTCGAACTCGCGACCTATAGCTTGGAAGGCTATCGCTCTACCAACTGAGCTACTTCCGCTTTTTGCGCAATTAGCAGTTTCCGGTTTGAGTTTGATTTAAACTACTAACTGGAAACTGCCAACTTTACAAAGTGTGGAGAGGGAAGGATTCGAACCTTCGTAGCCGAAGCAGCGGATTTACAGTCCGCCCCATTTGACCGCTCTGGTACCTCTCCAGGTTCTTATTTGGGATTGCGAATTTGAGGTTTAGGATTTAATAATCCTAAATTTATTTTCACAAATCCGAAATAAAACTGAGCCCCCAATCGGGATCGAACCAATGACCTACTGATTACAAGTCAGTTGCTCTACCAGCTGAGCTATGGAGGCTTTTTTTATTCTTTAAAAGAACCACCTTTTCGTCTGTCGGGCTTTGCTAGCCCCCCTTCCGAAAGGGATTGCAAATCTACAAAAAAATCTACCCCCGCAAAATATTTTTCAAAAAAAATCCGACGAAGCGTTTTTTCGTCGGATTTCTTAGTTCTACGGACGTTGATTTTTCCTAATATTCTTCGTCTGCTTCTGTTAAAATGGCGTTTTTGACATTTTCGGCAGCAGTACTTTTTTTCTGTTTATGTTTATCAATTTGTTTGCGCAAGCTTTCAATGGCCAGGTCTGTGGCTTCTTCAAAAGTCTTGCATTTCTCTTTTGCGAACAATTGGCTGCCTGGCAGCTGTATTTTTATCTCCGTTATCTTATTTGCCTCATCTTCAACATTCTCTAATTTAAGATAAACTTCACCGCTGATGATTTTATCGTAAAACGTATCAAGCTTGTTGGCTTTTTTCTGAATAAAGTCTAATAATTTCTTGTCTGCGTTAAAATGAATTGATTGAACTGTGATTTTCATTTTTCCTCCTTTTTATGCCTTTGGATGGGCTTGTTTATAAATAGATTTTAGTCTCTCCACGGAGTTGTGGGTGTAAATTTGAGTAGCACTTAAATTAGCATGTCCTAAGAGTTCTTTAATGGCGTTTAGGTCTGCCCCCTTGTTTAATAAGCTGGTGGCAAAGGTATGCCTCAGCACGTGAGGGCTCTTTTTTTCCTGGGTCGATATTTCTGAAAGATATCTGCGCACAATCAAATAAATCATTTTCGGGTACGCCTCGGCACCTTTATTTGTAACGATAAGCATTAACGAATTGTTATCAAAATTTTTATTTTTTTTTAACTCGCCATACTCAGCCAGGGCACGCTTTAATTCTTTGTTAATAGGAATAATACGTTCTTTGTTTCGTTTACCCAAAACCTTGATGGTTCCCTCATATAAATCGATGCTATTTTCGGTCAAGCCAATCAATTCAGATAAACGTATACCGGTACCAAACAGCAATTCCATCACCAGCCTGTCGCGCGTACCTTTAAAATCACTGGTAAAAACGGGGCTGTCCAGCAGTTTGCTTAACTTTTCATCTTCAACAATAACCGGCAATTGCTTGGGCACCTTTGGTGTTTGCACTTTGGCAGCAGGGTTACCTTCGGCCAAGCCCTCCTTCATTAAAAATTTGAAGTATTTGCGCAGTACAGAAATTTTGCGGTTGATAGATCGCGCGGCCAGCTTATCATCCATCATGCTCACCACCCAGTTGCGGATGTGATGATGGGTAACGTCTGACGGTTGATTTACAGGATGATCGGGGTGACCTGCATGGGCAAAAAACTGCTCCAGGTCGTTTTGGTAAGCGGCCACGGTATGTTTGGAATACCGTTTTTCATATTGAATATATTGAATGAACCGCTCTAAAAACATAAAAACTATTTATACATCCGTGGATTTGAATGTACAAATAGTTTTATTATATGTTAACAGGAAATCTGTAATTTTTTTACAAACTTACACAGTATCCTGGTTAAGAGTCTGTTTGTAGATAGCATGTTTAACAACGTGCCTGCGGGTAACAGATTTCTTTTCGAAAGCCTGGCGGCTGCGTAGCTCGCGTAAAACACCTGTTTTCTCGAATTTCTTTTTGAAGCGCTTCAAAGCTTTGTCTAATGATTCGCCTTCTTTAACATTGATAATAATCATACCTAATATACCTCCTTTCGTGGGAGGGCAAAGATAAACATTTTGTTTTGATCACCAAATAGTTAATTCACTTTTTGTGCGTCGGTGCCGGTCCCCTATTCCAAAACATTTTATTATTTTCGCCTTCAATACTAAAAGCGTTACTATTGGGCATCATATCATCTCTTAATGCTATTTAATTCTGTAGAGTTTGCTTTCTTCTTCCTCATTGTAACCATTCTTTACTTTTCGTTACCGCATAAATTCCGCTGGTTTTTACTGCTCGCGGCCAGCTGTTATTTTTATATGGCCTTTGTGCCGATATATATCCTGATACTGGGGTCTACTATTATTATAGATTACCTTGCCGGTATTTATATTGAAAAGTCTAAAGGAGCCAAACGGAAACTCCTGCTCATCGTTTCGCTGGCGGCCAACATTGGCATATTGGTGGTGTTTAAGTACTTCAACTTTCTCAACGCCAACATCACGCAGATCTACGCTTATTTTAAGCATCCCAACCCTATCCCCTTTCTGCACATGCTGCTGCCTATCGGGTTGTCGTTCCATACCTTCCAGGCCATGAGCTACACCATTGAGGTATACCGGGGTAACCAGGCGGCCGAAAAGCATTTTGGTATTTACAGCTTATATGTGATGTTTTACCCACAGCTGGTGGCCGGCCCAATTGAGCGCCCGCAGAATATGCTGCACCAGTTTCATGAAAAACATCAGTTTAATTATGATGATATGACCGCCGGGCTGCGACAAATGGCCTGGGGCCTTTTCAAGAAAGCGGTTATTGCCGATAGATTGGGCTCGCTGGTCAACAATGTTTATGCTTCGCCAGAGAGCCATACGGCTATGGCCATTACCACCGCACTGGTATTTTTTGCGTTTCAGATCTATTGCGATTTCTCCGGATACTCGGACATTGCCCTCGGTGCCGCCCGCACTATGGGCTTTAAACTGATGACCAACTTTAACCATCCCTTCATCAGCACCAAGGTAACTGAGTTTTGGCGCAGGTGGCACATCTCGCTATCAACATGGTTAAATGATTACCTGTTTACACCTATCGTTATAGCCCGCCGCGACTGGGGTAAGATTGGCGTGGTGTTCGCCCTATTCTTCACCTTTTTTATCAGCGGCATCTGGCACGGAGCGGGCTGGACGTTTATTATATACGGCATCTTAAACGGCATAGCGGTGATCTATGAGTTTCTGACCAACAAAGCCCGCAAAAAGCTGTCGAAGAAAATACCGGCTGTCATTTACAAGAACATCAGTATCGTGCTCACCTTTATATATATGTGTTTTACGTGGATCTTTTTTCGCTCGCAGCACATCCACACCGCTATTTATATCATAAAGGCGATAAGCTTAGCAACCGTCGATATTTTTAAAGGATCATTTGTGCAATGGAAAATGGGCGCCGTAGGCATGAATGGCTCAAACCTATTGCTTTGTTTTATACTGATAACCGGTTTACTGCTGATTGAAAAAGCTCAGGAGCGTTTTGATATTATGAAGCGATTCTTAGCATCGCCAGCTTATATCCGATGGCCGTTGTACCTGGGGTTTGTATTATTAATTATGGCGTTCGGCGTTTTTGACAAGAGTCAGTTTATCTACTTCCAGTTTTAACCATGAAACGATTCATCATAAAATTTTTCGTTTTGCTGATCTGGGTTGCCGGGATGATTGCGTTGGCTCTGCATACGCCCACTACCACACTGGTTAAAAACAGCCTACTGATGGCGCAGATCCAGAAAGATAGTCTGATGAAAAACACGCCATCGCCCCGGATTATTTTCGTCGGTGGTTCGTCCATCTCTTTCGGCCTGGACAGTAAAATGATTAAAGACTCCTTGCACCTCAACCCGGTAAACACCGGCGTTGAGGCTACCCTGGGATTAAAATATATGCTCAGAAATGCGCTGCGTTATATCAAGCCTGGCGATATAATTGTGGTTTGCGCCGAGTACAACCAGTTTTACAACAAGTTTATGGACGGCCAGTATGAACTGTTGCCTATCATCTTTGAAGTATCGCCCGACACCAAAAACCTGCTCGACGCCAGGCAATATTGCAGTCTGCTTACCTACGCACCATCATATATCGCCTCAAAATTAAACCCGCTCTCTTATTGGGTACGTTTTGATAATAATGCCACCAATGTTTACGGCAATAAAGCTTTTAATGCCTACGGCGATGTTTACCTGCACTGGACACAACCCTCAGAACAGGTATCGCCCTACGGCGCTATTACAGGCAATTTAGATAAAGATACATTTACGGAGCTGCGGCAATTTGAGGCAGAGTTGAAACAAAGAAATGCCCGTTTACTCATCAGCTTCCCACCTTATCAGCAACGGGCCTATGATAACTCCCCGAATCAGATTGCGCTGATCGCTCAAAAATTGAAAGACAATCATTTTGAACTGCTCGGCTCGCCGCAAAGCTATTTATTTCCGGATAGTATGCTGTTTAACACCTCCTACCACCTCAACCGCCAGGGCGTAACCCGGTGGACCAATCAGACTATTAGTAATTTGAAGAAAGCGCTGAGATAATTCTAGAGGTGCGTCAATAATACTTTACCTGCATGTCATGCTGAGTAATAGAATCCCGGCGACGGGACTATGAAGGTGAAATGACAAACGAGAGGGCTGTCAGTCTGAGCTTGTCGAAGACTCGCGCAGAGAGGCCCACCCACCATGCTTCGACGGGGCTCAGCATGACAGCCTTTTTTAACTTGTCATGGGAAGGAACGAAGCATCTCTACGTATAATCTTACTTACTTGTCCTCAGAGATGCTTCGCTATCGCTCAGCATGACAAAATGGTTAAGATTTTTCGCGTCTCGCACAAAGATTATTGTAACCCATTCTCACAAACTTAATCCCCAAAAAAAAGTCATCCGTACCGCAGTAAGGATGACAACCTATGTTTGTTTGAGTGGAGAGTGTACTACAGCTTAACTGTAGCTTTTATTTTAATACCTCGCGGGCAATAACAATTTTCTGGATTTCGCTAGTGCCTTCGCCAATGGTGCATAGCTTGGCATCGCGATAGTATTTTTCTACCGGGAAATCTTTGGTATAACCATAGCCGCCAAAAATCTGCACGGCTTCGGTAGCGCAACGTACCGCCACTTCTGATGCATAATATTTAGCCATGGCAGCCTGCTTGGTCATGTGGACGCCACGGTTCTTCATATCAGCAGCCTGCATAATTAATAGCTCGGCTGCTTCAATTTCGGTAGCCATATCGGCTAGCTTAAAACTGATGCCCTGGAAATTAGAGATGGGCTGCCCAAATTGATGACGCTCTTTTGAATACTTCACCGCGGCGTCAAAAGCCCCCTTGGCAATACCCAGTGAAAGGGCAGCAATAGAAATGCGGCCACCATCCAGCACTTTCATCGCTTGTGTAAAACCCTCGCCCTCTTTGCCCAGCAGGTTTTCTTTTGGTACGCGGCAGTTATCAAAAATCAGCTCGGTTGTTTCAGATGCACGCATACCCAGCTTGTTTTCTTTTTTACCGTGGGTAAAACCTGGTGTACCTTTTTCTATGACCAGCGCCGAGATGCCATGCGCATCACCCTTCTCTCCGGTGCGCACCATTACTACGGCCACATCCCCCGTCTTACCATGAGTAATCCAGTTTTTTGATCCGTTGACGATGTAATGATCGCCATCCAGTACAGCAGTGGTTTGCATGTGCAGGGCATCACTTCCGGTATTGGCCTCGGTTAAACCCCAGGCGCCAATCCATTCAGCAGTAGCCAGCTTGGTGAGCCAGCGTTGTTTTTGTTCTTCGTTACCAAAAGCTAAAATATGCCCGGTACACAACGAGTTATGTGCCGCAACCGACAAACCAATAGCGCCGCAAACCCGGGCCACCTCTTGTATCACAGTTACATATTCTATATAGCCCAGTCCGGCGCCGTTATATTGCTCGGGCACCAGTATCCCCATCAGCCCCAGTTCGCCCAATTTTTTAAAAAGTTCCAGCGGAAACACTTGCGCTTCGTCCCATTCCATTACATGCGGACGGATGTGCCGTTCGGCAAAGTCGCGGGTCATCTGCGCAATCATCTGCTGATTTTCATCTGCCTGGAAGTTGAGGCCTGCCGGGGTATCGGTTATATAGCTACTCATGGTTTGTTATCTGGTAATGCAAGTATAATTAAATTTACTATGCATGCATAATAAATTTAAATAATTTTCAGCCCTTTAAATTACCTGCTCCTCTCCTATGCTGTCATCCCGAACGATAGTGGGGGATCTTTTCGATGCAGTATCCCACAGAATCGCCCTGAAAAGATCCCTCCCGTTGGTCGGGATGACATACATGTATACGCCCTCCAATTATTTTTCTCTTTGGTAAATATCTTTTTTACAGGTATTTTCGGGCCGATTACAATTAAAACCCCTTCCAAATACACCAATGAAAAAAGTAATATTGGTTACCGGCGCATCGTCGGGCCTCGGACAAGCTATGGCTACCGCACTTAAAGCACAGGGCCACACCGTTTACGGCACCAGCCGCAACATCAGCAAAATCACTAACGCTACTTTCACTCCGCTGGAGATGGACGTAACCGACGATGCTTCAGTTAGCGCCGCCGTAAAAAAAGTGACCGACGCCGAAGGCCAGATTGATGTACTGATCAATAATGCAGGTAACGGTATTACCGGTCCGCTGTATGCCATCTCGGTAGAGCTGGCTAAAAAACAGTTTGAAACCAACTTTTTTGGTGTAGTACGTGTATGCAGCGCCGTACTACCGGGTATGATTGAGCGTAAACAAGGCCTGGTAATTAACGTTGGCTCTCTGGCCGGCCTGTTTGGCTTACCTTACCAGGGCTTATACAGTGCCTCTAAATTTGCAGTTGAAGGCTACTCTGAAAGCCTGCGCATGGAGCTGCAAAACACCGGCGTTAAAGTTGCTGTGTTAAACCCAGGTGACTTTAAAACCGATTTTACCGGCAACCGCGAGAAAGCGCCGTTCCCAATCAAGAACGATAAACTGAAAGGCGAATTTGATGCTGCCGTTGCCGCCATGGAGAAAGACGAAAGCATCGGTGCTGATCCGTCTAAACTGGCCGCCAAGGTTTGTCAGATTGTTAACCAATCAAAGCCTAAGCATAACTACCTCATCGGTGCCATCGGCCAAACTATTGTGCCAACCCTGAAAGCTGTTTTACCGCAGGGCCTTTTTGTAAAACTGATGAATGATCATTACGGGATAAAGTAAAACCCCTACCCCTCCTAGCCTCCCCAAAGGGGAGGGACTATGAGCAAGACGGATAATAAAAACATAAAAAGAGAAAGGCTTCAGGAATAACCTGAAGCCTTTCTCTTTTCCAACTCCTCCCCTTCGGGGAGGCGGGGAGGGGTAGTTTATGATGGAAGCCGTTTATCAAACGTTCAACACATGGGCTGATTCCAGTATCTTCACTATAAAGTCGCCTATTAAAAATAAAATCGGGGTGCTTAATAATGCTGTCATGGCTCGTTGTGTTTAATTGTTGAATAATTAGCTGAGTATTTTCTGTTTCGTTGACTCAAAATTGCATCAAATCGGCCCGCGCCGGTAGGCCTTTTAGGTGAACGGCGGGAAAATGTCGGTGAAATGAGGAAAACCAGGATTTAACGAATTCTTCGGATTTACAGGATTCTTTATCGATCGGTGAAATTCACCTTAAGCGGCACGGAGAACATGGTGGTATAGTATATAAAACAAAAAAATCCCGCTGTGCTTACAGCGGGATTATATCTATCAGATCAGAAACTAATCTCTGATCACTGATTAACTGACTATTTCAGCATCGCCACGAAATCATCAAACAGGTAGCGGCTATCATGCGGGCCTGGAGACGACTCTGGGTGATATTGTACAGAGAAAGCATTTTTACCTATCACACGGATACCCTCGATCGATTGGTCGTTTAGGTTAATGTGGGTAATTTCTACTTTATCAGATGCTTTTACCGCCTCTGGCACTACACCAAAACCGTGGTTTTGTGAGGTTACCTCGCAGTGGTTTTTAATTACGTTTTTAACCGGGTGGTTCAAACCGCGGTGACCGTTAAACATTTTACGGGTTGGGATATCGTTAGCCAAAGCCAGCAGCTGGTGACCAAGACAGATACCAAACATTGGTTTGCCTGATTCCAGGATGTCTTTTACAGTCTCCACAGCGTAAGGCATCGCAGCCGGATCGCCGGGACCATTGCTGATGAAGAAACCATTTGGCTGGAAATCTTGCTCCATCTCGGCATAAGTGGTTTTAGCAGGGTATACCTTGGCAAATACACCGCGATCGCTAAAGTTGCGCAGGATGTTCTTTTTAACACCCAAGTCAAGCACAGCTACACGCAGGGCAGCGTTCTCATCACCTACGGTGTAGGTTTCGGTAGTTGATA
Source organism: Mucilaginibacter yixingensis (assembly GCF_041080815.1). NCBI lineage: Bacteria > Pseudomonadati > Bacteroidota > Sphingobacteriia > Sphingobacteriales > Sphingobacteriaceae > Mucilaginibacter > Mucilaginibacter yixingensis. Next base: position 4,354,708 of record NZ_CP160205.1, read on the forward strand.
CTTGTGATGATAACTCCAGACCGTCCATGTCAGGCACATCGGCCAGTTTTGAGCGCAGGGTTTCCACGTCAAGAATCTCTGAAGAGATGATAGCGTTCATCGCACCTTTATCGCGGATATGACGCACCAGCTGACGGGTGTCGATATCAGAAATAGCAACAATATTTTGCTCCTGGAAATAATCCTGGATAGAACCATCAGCCTGTTTACGGCTGTAGTTAATGTTATAGTTTTTGCAAACCAGGCCGGCAATCTGGATTTTGTCAGATTCTACCTCTTCTTTGCTTACACCATAATTACCTATGTGCGCGTTGGTAGCAACCATGATCTGCGCGTAGTAAGAAGGGTCTGTAAAAACCTCCTGATAGCCGGTCATGCCGGTATTGAAGCAGATTTCGCCGGTGGTGGTGCCTATCTTGCCGGCAGCTTTACCATGAAAAACTGTTCCATCGGCCAGTAGCAGTACCGCCGGTAACTTGGTGTAATTTGTCATCCGTAAAAAAATTAAAATGGTTATTAGCCCGGTTGGCTTGTTGTGCAGCTCCGTGAAAACAGCGAGTAATGGAGTAAGATGATACTACCTGATTCACGGGCGCAAAGGTAGAGTTTTATTTGGGATTTCGAATGTTCAATTTCGGATTTTTGTAAAGTTAATGTAAGGTTGGTGTAAAGGGGATGCTCAACCATCAATATGATGTCATTTCGATGAGCACGAGGGGTGGAGTGAGCGGAGGAGCGGAAGAGAAGTCTTTTCGGAGCGATCTGTCGGGATACATGATCGAAAAGATTTCTCAGTCGCGCCACGCCCCTATCCCTTCTTCGCTTCTTCGAAATGACATCACGGCTAATTAAACAAATTCAAACTCAGACAATAAGGCTACAACAAATAAATCCGCGATCAGACCTCCGAAATCCGAAATCAACCCTACATTTGCAATTCCTAATACATCAGGCCATGTCTGTAAACAAAGAGATTAAGCGCGTTACTACCAATACGCTGCAGGAAATGAAAAACAAGGGCGAGAAGATAGCCATGCTTACCGCTTATGACTATTCTATGGCTACCATTATTGATGATGCCGGCATCGACGTGCTGCTGGTGGGCGATTCTGCCTCTAATGTAATGGCCGGTCATGAAACCACGCTGCCCATCACGCTCGATCAGATGATCTATCATGCGTCATCGGTTGTACGTGCTGCCAAACGGGCGTTGGTAATTGTAGATCTTCCATTCGGTTCATATCAGGGTAATTCTAAAGAAGCGCTCAACTCATCTATCCGCATCATGAAAGAATCTGGTGCACACGGCATCAAGCTGGAGGGCGGTTTGGAGATTGCCGAATCGGTAAGCCGGATTCTGGCCGCAGGCATCCCGGTGATGGGTCACTTGGGTTTAACACCACAATCTATCTATAAGTTTGGCACTTACTCGGTTCGCGCTAAAGAAGAAGCCGAAGCACAAAAACTGCGTGATGATGCGTTGAAACTGCAAGAACTTGGTTGTTTCGGTGTAGTGCTTGAAAAAATTCCTGCTATGCTGGCCAAAGAGGTAAGCGATAGCCTGTATATCCCAACTATCGGCATTGGTGCCGGTCCGCATTGTGGTGGCCAGGTATTGGTGGTGCATGATATGCTGGGTATCAACAAAGGTTTCACCCCGCGCTTTCTGCGTCAATACGCTAACCTGTATGAGATCATGGGCAACGCTGTAAAAGGCTATGTGAGCGACGTAAAATCGCATGATTTTCCAAATCATAAAGAGCAGTACTAAGCTTAGCTAATGGCAAACAGATCATGGTTCATGGCGAAACCGTTTCCAGGCAAATGTGTTTTATAACCGGGCCTTCATTACTATGATTTATGAACCATCAACCATGAACTACAAATGAATCCTAACGATATCACAGACAACGACGTCCTTTACGAAGACAACCACCTAATTGCCATCAACAAGCGCGCAGGCGACATTGTACAAGTTGATGAAACCGGCGATGAGCCGCTTGACGAGAAGGTAAAAAGATACATTGCCCAAAAATATAACAAACCCAACGGCGCGTTTCTGGGCGTGGTGCATCGTTTGGACCGCCCCGTGAGCGGCGTGATCTTATTTGCCAAAACCAGTAAAGGTTTGGATAGGATGAACAAGCTGTTCAAAAACCGTGAGATCCGTAAAACTTACTATGCAGTGGTGCGCAATCGCCCTAATCCACCTTACGGTAACCTAGTGCACTGGCTGGTAAAAAATCCGCAGAAAAACGTTACCAAACCTTACGACCATGAAGTGCAGGGCAGCCTGCGTTCCGAGCTGCATTACCGTTTGGTTGGAGAGAAAAACGGCTATTTTCTGATCGAGGTAAACCCAATTACCGGCAGGCCGCACCAGATCAGGGTGCAATTATCAACTTTGGGCTGCCCTATTGTGGGCGATAACAAATACGGCTATCCGCGCGGCAGTCTGCGCAAAAGCATTAGCCTGCATGCCCGCCGCCTCCAATTTATTCATCCCATTAAAAATGAACCGGTAGAAATTACCGCCCCCCTGCCTAAAGATGGTTTCTGGGAAAAGTTTGCCGAGCTGATGCCACCGCCAAGCGAGAGTGATATTATAGACCATTGATTTAAGTGCGGCAAATCGCTACTTTAGTGATAACCAAACTTAAAGCCGATGTCACCAGAGTTACTTACTTTTCAAAAATTTAATGACCGCCAATTAGCGCAAGACATGGCCGACGTGTTGGCTGATGGCGGCATTGAATATCTTTTAGAAAAATCTCCTGTTACCTTTGATCCTGCTTTCCGCTCACGCACTGAGGCATCTGATGAGTTTTTACTCAAAATTGCCGGAACCGATTTTGAGAAGGCTACCGGCATTGTTAATGACTATGAAAAACAGTTTGTTAACGACGCCCCTACAGACCATTACCTGTTTAGCTTTACCAATGACGAATTATTGGATCTTGTAGCTAAACGCGACGAATGGAGCTCCTTTGACTATGAACTAGCAAGAAAAATCCTGGCTGACCGGGGCGTTGTCATTACCGAACACCAGGATACCGAGTTTCAGGAAAAACGTATAGAAGAACTGAAACAACATGCAGAAATACCCGGCTGGCATATGGCGGTTGGTTATTTACTTGCTTGCCTGGGTGGCGCATTCGGGCTAATTTTTGGACTTTACATCATATCTTCAAAAACAACGCTCCCTAATGGCGAGGTGTTTTATCAGTACAACGACAAAGACCGTCAACACGGACGCATAATGATAGGCATAGCTATAGTGGTCATCATCATACTCATCACTCAAAAAGCTATTCAACCATATTAAACCTTACATACCATAAACAATTAACAGGTACGGTTTTTATACGTTTGCGCCCATGCAACACGTATTAGATAATCCGGTATGGAACGCCCTGATTTCCGGAGACGCGGCCCTGGGTACCGGCACCAATGAGGCGCGGTTTTACGACCGCCAGGTATCGCCCTTTGCCGGGTTAAACGAGTATACCGATCAAAACTTCGAAGCCCTTTACCGTATCATGCCAGAGGGTGTTGCAGCTTTTATGACGCCAGTGCCCGTTACAATTCCATCATGCTGGGAGCCGGTTATTAGTGTTGCCGGCTATCAATTTGTGTTTGATACCGCTATAAAACCGGCGCCATCAACTATCAACCTTATACCACTGACAGACGAGCATGTACCGCAGATGCTGGAACTGACCCAACTTACCAAACCTGGACCGTTTGATGTGCACACCAACCGCTTTGGCCAATACTATGGCGTTTTTGATGGTGATAAACTGGTAGCCATGACCGGTCAGCGCATGCATGTTTTTAATTACTCAGAGATCAGTGCCGTGTGTACCCATCCGGACTACCTGGGCCGCGGCTATGCGCGTGAATTATTGCTACACCAAATACACCTGATTACAGCAGAGAATAAAGTTCCATTTCTGCATGTAAGGGGCGATAATGAGCGGGCCATTGAAATCTACAAATCATTAGGATTTTCAATCCGCAGCGAGGCTTATTTCACTTTCGTGAAGAAATAATGAACGTATCGACACTGGCACAGACCACTGTAAACCAATTAAATATTTATTTGTTTTTCATTTTTGGTGACCCAAGTGTAGCGAACCCCACGTTTGCTGCGTAAGGGTTAAAAATTCATTTATTCACTGGGATATGAAAAACATAAAGTCTACACAAGGAAAAGCCGGGATAGCCGGGCTTTTATGTTTGCTGGCATTAACCTTTGCCGGCTGCTTAAAACACAATAACGACGATTATTACGCCACACCGCAGCCAGCCGCACTGGTATCTGTACTAAACACAGCGCCATCAACGGGCCCGGTTGATTTTGTAATGGAGCCCAACAGGGTAAATATCAATCCTATTCAGTATGGCGATGGATTGGATTATTTTGCCTGCTATATTGGCAAACGCACATTTGATTTCTACGCGGCAGGTACACAAACCCTGTTAAAGAGCGATACCCTCACCCTGCGCAATCAACATTATTACTCGTTTTACCTGGTGGGCACCACTACCAAAGAGATCTTGAAGCTGGATGATACGGTAAAAAGACCGGCATCGGGCCAGGCAGGCATCAGGCTGGTAAATGTTAGTCCGGACGCTGGCGCTGTTGATCTGGCTATTCAGGGCGGCGCGGTGCTGGCTACCAATAAAGGCTACAAAGGCTCATCTGCATTTGTATCTGTAGCGGGCGATAAAACTTACACCATTGAAATACGTAAAACCGGCACCACAACCGTGCTGGCTACCTTGAGCAGTGCCAACATCCACAGCGATTCTATTTATACTGTTTGGCTGCAAGGCTTATCTGCCTCAACGGACGACAATAAGCTGAAGTGCGGCTTTCAACAGAACGTTTATTGGTATTAACGCACCTAAACCATATTATAAAAAGCCTGCAAATTAGCTTTCTGCAGGCTTTTTTGTTTGTTATACACAAATCTCCAAACCTGGTTACCAAAACATTAAGCTGCTTTTAGGGTTGATTTTCAGAGTGAGGGATGATTAAAGCTGATCATCCCCTACCGGCATTTACCATAAAAAGCATTGTGTTGACTATCTATCCGTATAAAAACATTCGTTCATTAAAAACGCTGTTTACCGTTCTGTTGGGTTGCATTTGTTATTGCAGCTATGCACAGACAGGCGCGCCCACAGACTCACTCAAGGCAGATTCGCTGCGCAAGAAAAATCAATCCGCTAAGCTGCCGACGGAAAACCTAAGCCGGCAATATGATATAGGCAATCTGCTCAGCGACATTTTTCATCCTAACAAAACTGACAGCGTTCACAAATCATCAGGCATCACCGTGGTGCCCAATGTGGCAGCCAATCCAACCATCGGCGCACAAATTGGCATCAAGGCTGTAGCAGGGAAAAAATTAGGGACTGATCCTAATACGCTTATGTCGGTCGCGGCAACCTCGGCATCCATTACTACCAAGGGCATCATCTATTTTTACATCAACCACAACGTTTTCACCCCCGGTAACAAATGGAACTTTCAGGGCAACCTGGTAGCCGCACGCACCGTTACGCCCGATTTTGGCTTTGGCATTGGCGAAGGCAAAGCCACCGGCAACGCGCCCGAAAGTGTACTGGCCAATCCGGCACATAAAGTATACCCCATACACTCGCAGTATTACAACTTCCGCGAGAAGGTTTATAAGGAAGTGGAGAAAAACCTGTTTATCGGCGCAGGCCTCTCGTTTGATATCCGGCGAAATATTCAGAATAAAGACACCGCCAATAATGCCACGCCATCCAGCGTTTATAATAACCGTTTCGGCTTTCCGCAAGATCATTATGCGGCAAACGGTTTCCTGTTTAACGTGCAGTATACCACCCGCGATAATCAGAACCGGGCCTACAAGGGCATATATTTTGACGCGGGCATCCGCGTTAACCAAACGTGGATAGGGAGCACCAAAAACGCCACTCAGCTAACATCAGACTTTAGGAAATACTTTAGCCTGTCGGCAGAAAACCCCGAAACCGTGCTGGCCTTCTGGAATTGGGGATCTTACCTGGTTAATGGTGCAGTGCCGTACCTCGAATTGCCCGGCACCGGCAGAGACGGCGCCTTTAAAAGCGGGCGCGGCTATACCGCTCAATATTTTAAAGGTACACAGTTTAATGATACCGAGCTGGAATTGCGTTTCCCTATCCTTAAAAACAAATTCATCAGCGGAGTGGTGTTTGGCAGCATGCAAACGGCTAATGATTTGCAGGGTGCCAAGTTGTTCCAAACCTTCCAACCCGGTGGTGGTGCAGGCTTGCGTGTATTGTTTAATAAAGCTACGCGCACCAACTTGGCGTTGGATTATGCTTTTGGCAAATTTGGCAACAAAGGCTTCTTTTTTAATTTGAATGAGGCGTTTTAAAGAACGCCACTCCTCTACCACCACGTCATTGCGAGGAGCGAAGCAATCTCTGTACTTGCAAATTAACCATGCATGTCCGATTGTCCTGCGTAGAGATTGCTTCGTTCCTCGCAATGACGTAAGGATAAGTATTTCCGAAACAAAAAATCCCCGGCAACCTTCGTTACCGGGGATCAAATATCATCTCCTCAACCCTTGTTTACTTTTTAAACTCCGGTGTTGGAACGTTTGTGGCTGGCGCCTGCATCGGCTGACCGTTCACCGTTACATTTTCAAATTTCAGGGTTTGAATATTACCTACGCGCATGTCTGTTTTAGCCAGCGTAACATTGCTATCTTTCAGGGTGATATCGCCAAAAGTAGTCAATGAGTGGCCGACGATCATGCCTAATCCGCCACCGCTGCCTTTTACGTTTGATACGGTAACATTGCGAATAACCGACTTTGGCGGCTCTTGTCCTTTCAGGTCAAAGTATTGCAGCCATGGCGATATGTTAAAGATCTGCGCGCCATCTTTCAGCGTAATATCGCTAATGCTGATGTTTTCATACTGTTGAGGGGTATCCGGACGCAGCTTCAAGCGACATACCGTGCGACTGGTTGTGCAGCGTTCAATCTTCACATTGCGCACAATGGTAGCTTCGCTGCCGCAGGTCATTACACCGCCACCGGCTTCAAACACACAATCATGAATGTAAATACGCTCTACCGGTGGGCTATCTTTATCCTGCATTGCCATCGGGCCTTTTGAGCCTTTTAAGGCGATGTCATCATCCCCAACAGAGAAATAACAGTTGCTGATGGTCAGATCCTGCGAGCTGTCCACATCTATACCATCTGAGCTTGGCGCGTGGTTGTCTGGCACCTTGCCATCTGGCGCAACAAAACGGCAGTTATTTACTGTTACATTCTGGCACTTGTAAATGTGCAGGTTCCAGAAACCAGAGTTAGTGTAATCTATACCGTCTATTTTTACGTCTTTGCAGTTTTGCAAAAAAGTTAAACGAGGGCGCTCCACACTCAGGTTAGTAGTTTTTGGATCGGCCTGACGACGGCTGTAGAACAACAGCCAGAACGGCTTACCGCTACCATCCAGCGTACCTTTACCGGTAATGCGTACATGCTGCAAACCGTCGGCATTGATCAGCGCCGAGCGCCATGGCTCAAAGTGCCCTTCAATGCGGGTCATACCTTTTGGATAATCATTAATATCGGGAGAGCCTTTCAGTACAGAGCCTTCCTGGAACTCCAGGTTTACGCCTTGTTTCAGAAAGATAGACCCGGTAACAAACACCCCTTTAGGAATAACAAGGGTAGCGCCGCCTTCTTTGGCGCTCTTATCAATCAGGCGTTGTATGGCTTCGGTGTTCTTGGTAACGCCATCGCCCACAGCACCATGATCGGCAATATTGTAACGTTTCTCGGCCACAGCCGTAGCAGCGGCTTTAGGCTGATGAGGCTTGCTGTTTACACTGGCCATTGCCCCTGTTGCCAGGCATGACGATAGCAGCAGCAACGCAAGCGATAGATTTTTTTTCATGCAAAAAAAGGAATTAACTGGTTTATACTCGCTAACATACAAAACATTTCAAATGCAACTCACCTGTGGTATCCTGTGTGGGTTGCCTTGTTTTGTTAAACTATATACGGGTCGCAGGGTTTAATTTTGAGCTTGTATTGGGGCATCAGCGGGGTTGATCTGGGCGTGCGTTTTCGCCCGATTTATAGCGGAGAATGGTAAAATATAGCGGAAGCTTAAGCTCGAAACCGAACATGGAATCTGTCTCGATAAATTGATCAAAAGCTGTTGAAGTAGTAGAGGTTTGGGGAGTCGCTAGCAACCAACAGTAATAAAATAGTTACTTAGTTTGATTATGGTTTTCCGAATAAAGTATCATTGCCGTTGACTTCAGTCGACGGATTACGGGGCGGACAAAATATGGCTTTAGCCCAATAATTATTTATGCTCAGTTTTGGCTAAAGCCGTCTTGGCATCTTTAACAGCCGTCCCATAAATGAGACGGCAATGAATCATAAGGATTAAACAGCTACACCTTAAGTTAACTTATCCTCTCCGTTGCCACATGGTAACCGGGGTCTTCCATAATATTCACATCAATCACCTCATCGGCATTTTTTAATAGCTGACGGCAGTCTGCACTCAGGTGGCGCAGGTGCAGCTTTTTACCAGCCTTGTGGTAGCGTTCGGTTAGTTTATTCAGGGCTTCAATGGCCGACATATCGGCCACGCGGCTTTCTTTAAAATCGATGATCACTTCTTCAGGATCTCCGTTAACATCAAACTTCTCGTTAAATGCGGTAACAGAACCAAAAAACAGCGGACCGTAAATCTCGTAATGTTTCACCCCGCCATCATCCAGGTATTTACGCGCACGGATGCGTTTGGCACTCTCCCACGCAAATACCAACGCAGAGATAACCACACCAATCAACACCGCCAGTGCCAGGTTATGCAGCCAGATGGTAATCAGCGCAACCAGCATGCCCACAAACACATCCTGCTTTGGCATTTTATTGATAATGCGCAGGCTCACCCACTCAAATGTACCAATGGCCACCATAATCATTACCCCCGTCAGCGCAGCCATAGGCACACGCTCAATAATAGGCGCACCGAACAGGATGATACTCAAAATAGTGAGCGACGCAATGATGCCCGCCAGCCTGGCCCGGGCTCCGGCCGAAAGGTTAACCATGGTTTGCGCAATCATAGGGCAGCCGCCCATACCGAAGAAGAATCCGTTTAAAATATTGGCCGTGCCTTGTGCCACACACTCGCGGTTGCTATTGCCGCGGGTGGCGGTCATCTCGTCAACCAAACTCAGTGTAAGTAGGCCTTCTGTTAGACCCACACCGGCCATAATGAGTGAGTAAGGGAAGACCACCTTTAATGTATCTAACGTAAACGGCACCGAGGGGATATGAAACGGAGGGAACCCACCGCTCACGGCAGCGATATCTTTCACCGTTTTGGCATGGATACCGAAGCACAACACCAGCACAAATACCACAATAATAGCTACCAATGATGGCGGAACAGCCTTGGTAATGCGCGGAAGAATAAGGATAATAGCAATAGTCAGCGCTACCAACCCGCCCATAATATATAGTGGCGTACCACTCAGCCAAACTTCGTGGCCGTTAACTACAGTTTTAAACTGCTGTAGTTGCGCCATAAAGATGATAACAGCCAGGCCGTTCACAAAGCCGTACATTACCGGCTGTGGCACCAGTCTGATGAATTTGCCTAATTTAAACACGCCAATAGCAATCTGCACCACACCGGCCAGTGCCACGGCTGCAAACACGTAATCAAGGCCGTGCGATTTCATGAGGGCAATGAGCACCACTACCGTAGCACCGGCTCCGCCCGAAACCAACCCTGGCCTGCCGCCCAATATAGAAGTAACCAAACCCATAATAAAAGCCGCATACAAACCTACCAGCGGCGGAAAGCCGGCCAGTATGGCAAAAGAAAGCGACTCGGGCATCATGGTCATGGCTACGGTTAAACCGGCCAGCACCTCGTTTTTATAGTTTACCTTTTGAGAAAAATCAAACAGGCGAAGAAAACTCGTCATACTTACAGTTAATAGGTTGCAAAAATAGGAATGCAGGCTTAGAGATGAAGATTAAAAATAAGTATCTTCAAAACCACATTATTAATTAGATGGCCTTCCCTTTCACAGTCAGATATAAAAGAAAGTTGCGTGGTGCTATTACGCCAGACAACCAGACGATGGCTTTACAGTATATTAAAACCCGACTGGTAGAAGACTTGGCCGACAACATCGTTATAGAAGAAGCAGGAGTTAGCTACAAAGGCTCTACTTCCCAGTGGCGGCATGCGCCACTGGCAGGGGTAGACAGTGGCCGATTTAGCTTAGCAGAGATTAATGATCAATGGTACTTGATCTATCAGATCAAAATGCATAGATTTTTTATCATGCTAGGTGCTATGTCTGCAGTTATGAGTATCTCTTCCCAAGAGTGGCGAATGGCTCCTTTAGTGCTTTTGTGTCCAGGCAGCGTTATATGGCTTTTCACAATCATTGGCCATGAAGATGTACCTTCACGAATTGCCATTGGACTAAGCAATCTGTTATTTGGAGAAGAAATAAAAAGTGAGGCTGACAAGGAAAAATTAAAAAGCTGGTTCTAAATCTTATTTCAACTTTTCTTCTCCTTTGTTTTGTTAAGATTCGATTTCCGGATCTGATTCAGGAGGATATCGTTCGTCTTGTTCTCCTTTGCTACTGGATCAGCCTTAATGACCAAGCTAACTATAAATGCAGAAAGAGCCACAAATAAAACCAATGCGGTTTCTGCTGCATGCTTATCATACACAACAGGCACATCCGTAATAAAAGTCATCAGGAACACCAAAAACGAAGCAAGCAAAAACAAGCTCGCCAGCGCACGCAAGCTATAAACCAATACTTTCCGCCAAAACAAGTTACCTGTTTTCATTTGCCAGTTTGGCTATATTTATCGATCAATCCGCATTCTGCGTCATCAGGGTGCGGGCACCGATCAAGGCGATCAATGTCAGCGCTGCCACACCTGTTAAATAATACCCAACATACGCCAGGCCATAATTATGCGCCAGCATAGTAGCCAAATAAGGCGTAAGCGAAGCACCTAAAATACCGGCTATAGTGAAAGCCAGCGAAGCCCCGGTGTATCGTACCGATGCCGGGAAAATACCAGCCAGGGCAGTACCAATCGGGCCATAAGTGAGGCCCATTAAGAACATGCCTAGCGAGAGGAATATAGCTGTAACCGCTAAACTACCGGTGGAGAACAGCGGCGCAAACATCAGCCCGAACACCATAATACCAATGGTAGCCACCACAAGCATTTTGTTACGACCATATTTATCGGCCACTACTGCCGAGAGCGGGATGCCCAGACCGAAAAACAGCATCGAGATCATTTGGATAATCAGGAAACTACTTTTTGTATAATGCAGTGCCGATGTACCCCAGCTGAGTGTAAACACCGTCATCAAATAAAACAGCAGGAAAGTGGTGATGGTAATTACCGTACCCAGCGTAATAGCCATGGTATGCTTTACAAAAACATCGGCAAAGGGCACTGCAGAGCGTTCGTTTTTGTCAATGATCTTCATAAACTCCGGCGTTTCAGTAATCTTCAAACGAATATATAGGCCCAGCCACACCAACAACGCACTGGCAATAAAAGGGATGCGCCAGCCGTAGCCAATAAAGGCACTCTCGCTCATGGTTTTACTGAGGATAAAGAATATACCGCTTGATAGCAGGAACCCGATAGGCGCCCCCAACTGCGGGAACATGCCGTACCAGGCTTTTTTATTTGGAGGCGCATTCTCGGTAGCCAGCAATACGGCACCGCCCCACTCACCGCCCAAACCAAGTCCCTGACCAAAACGGAACAACGCCAACAGTATAGGCGCCCAAATGCCGATGGTGGCATAACCCGGCAACAAACCAATAGCAACGGTTGATGGCCCCATGGTCATCAAAGCGGCAACCAGGGTGGCTTTGCGCCCTTTACGATCGCCAAAGTGACCAAAGATGGCCGCGCCTAACGGTCGGGCGAAGAAGGCCAGGGCAAACGTAGCGAGCGACTCAAGCGTGGCTGAAGTAGGATCGGCAGCGCGGAAAAACAGCTTTGGGAATACCAGCACTGCAGCGGTGGCATAAATATAAAAATCAAAAAACTCAATAGTGGTGCCGATAAGACTGGCGGTAAGAATGCGGCTTACCGAGTTGGCAGGTGCAGGTTGCTGATTCATGGCCCCAAACTTATTAAATTTGAGGGAATGAGGCAATTGCCGCATTAGGCAAACAGAAAAATGGCAAGGAAGGGTTTTATCTATCGGATAAACCCCTCCCTGCCATTGCACTGCCTTACGCACCCCTCCCCAAGGAGGGATTGAGCTACCCCTTTTATTATAACTCTGCTCTTTGAGTTCCGTGCGATTCTCTGCCTTCGTAAAACATCATCTCGCGGACAACCTTACCGTTGGCATCCCATAAAGTTGCCGGGCCGTGAGCGGTTAATCCAACCCATGACGATTCTGATTTCTTTTTGCCGTCGGGCCAGTATTTAGTTAGGATGATGGTGCCGTACGGCGTGTGGTCACGCGTCCAGTTCAGGCTACCGTCGGTATTCCAGTATGATTCCACACCTTCAATATGTCCGTTATTATAATTGGCTTCATATTGTTTCTGCCCATTGGGCCAAAACCAGGCTTGTTTGCCGTGCAGTACAAACCCATCTTTACTGGTCCATCCGCTGTAACTTACCCTAGCTTTACCGTTTTTGTAGGTTTCCTGCTGCTGAATCAGTTTAGCGTTATCAACCTTTCCGGGCAGCTCGTTCACCTCTCCGGTAAAGTCAGATAAGATCCAGGCCTCATTAAACGCAAAGTGCATGGATGGTTTCCCTTTTGATGTCATCAGATTAATCACACCGTTGGGGCTCTGCGTTACGTCGCAATAGCCCAGGGTTCCCCAGGCTTGCTGTGGTTTTTTACCTTTAGCCACGCGACCGGTCCAATCATTATGCTGCGGCGCCATAGCCAGGCGCTTAATCTTCCAGGTTTCGCCTTCGTCGTCAGAAAGAGCAACGTAAGCACCGCGTTCGGTAATATCTTTCGGTGGCGGGATGTCCATCATTTTGATATCCTGAAAATCGCCGGCGAAGAAAAGTTTACCGTCTTTCAAACGCATGATGGTTGGCCGTTGGTTACTGCCCAATGCCGCGAATGGTGTTTTAATTTTATCGGTCCAGGTCTTGCCATTGTCTGATGAATAACTTTTTGGCATATAACCATCCACGTTAGAGTTTTTACCCCCCATGGCCAAAATGCGGTTATCTTTCAGCGGGATGAAAGCAGTATGTCTGCCGTGTGTGCGGCCCCCGGTATCGTACCATGTTTTCCCATTGTCATGGCTGGCCCACAAAAGTGAAGTCGAACCTTCAGCATCACTGCCAAAATAAATGGTGCCATCGCTTCCGCGGAAGGCGCTGGTAATTGGCTGAGGTGCAAACGGACCAACTTCACCTTTAACCAGCGGCGTGGTAAGTGGTGTCCAGGTGGCTCCGTTATCGGTTGATTTGGTAAACACAAAAGGAACGGTACCCAAACCGCGACCACCACCAAAGAACCACAATGTTCCGTTATCGTTCCACAACAAGGCTGATTGATCGTTTACGCTTGACCGATCATAAAAAACTTCCGGCAGTTCCCATTCCTCTGCACCATTTCGCAGGCGGGTAACCACCATAGTAGCATTAGGAGCCGATTCGCTTTTTGTGCGGGATGATGAAAAACCGATCAACAATAAATCGCCATTAGGGCAGCCAACAATCCCGCTGCTATGCACCTTACCCTGATTTGCAGGATCAAGACCTACGGTTTCATTTTCAATCGGCATGGTTAAATCTGGCGGTGATGCCATCACCTGTCTGGCTTTAAAGTATGGCTTTGCAGGATCAGGACCAGCAACAGCAAGCGCTGTGTTTTGAATTACCCCCTGCAACGGAAAGCTATAGGCAAATGCCGTAGCCTCGGTTTTTGGTAATGCCGCCTGCACTACCCTGAAACCGATATAATGTGGGGCAGGCTGGGTTGAACCTGCAGCAGGACAATCTGGCTGTAAGCTGCCCCTGTTGGCTGAACGATAAAAGGCCAGATCTTTAATCGGGCCAAATTGCTTGGTGTGTTCATCCATTTCTGAGGTACTTGCCGGTCCGCCGCGTACCACTTTTGCCCAGCCGCTTTGATAACCCACCGGGTCTGTTTGCCCGCCAGCCGTGTATGGGCCGTACCAATCATAACACCATTCGGCAACGCCCGAGGCCATACCCTTCAATCCCCAGGGATTAACATCAGACGGCGGCGGAGTGGCACCTGACCAAAACATGCTGGTAGCACCTGCGCGGCTGCTATACTCCCACTCTGCCTCGGTTGGCAAACGGTAAGGTTTCCCTTCTTTTTTACTCAGCCATTGGCAAAAAGCCATCGCATCGTTCCAGCTGATGCCAGAAACGTAGGGGCTGAAATCTTTACCAACGTGATATTCTTTATTAAATAAGCGGTATTGCTCCTCGGTAACTTCGGTCTGAGAGATCAGGAACGGGTAAGTGATCGTTACCTTGTGCACCGGCGTTTCATCATAATAAGGTGCGTCTTTAGAAAAATCGTTTTTCTTATCGAGGCTAAAACTGGTTTCTGTTGCACCCATGTTAAAAGATCCCGGCGAAATAGGTACCAGGGCCATCCCTATAGAGTTGGTTATGGCTTTCTTTTTTGCCGGGTGCACGCTTTGCGCATGCGCATTTGTGAGTACCGTGCACAGCAGTAAAGCCTGTATAAGGTACGCGCCTGGGGTTCGGTAAGGATTCATAAAAGAGGTTAGTGGTTTATGCAAAACTATCTTGTTTGAAATGACTCGCAAGTCAAACTTTCAATTGTATCTTACTTTTTACCACAACATTCCCTTTCTCGTCTTGCCAGATACCTGCCTGATCTAAGCTAAGACCAGTTAATCTTATTCTTTATACATTCAAGACCACACGCGATGCAAATTCATTTGCTTAAATGAAAAATTATGATAATATTGTACATAAAAATGATATAAAGAGGAAATATTCAACTCTGATATTATCTGAAATTAGTTCTTGAAACTATTATACTAACCAATTAAGACAGGGCAGTTCCTAACCAAAGCCGTACTGCAGTCTATTTCATTAAACCTGTAACCCCTTACAGCAAGGGGAAAGGGATAAGTATGCTTATTAACCTAAAACAAACTATATGAAAAGACTTTTACAAAACTTCTCTTTTTGTTCTCCTGGTCAAACCAAATGCCAGACACCGGTCCAGCATTTCGGCAGGCAGATCATTGGTACAGATGGTCACCCATCGTTCTCCGTTGATAATGTTTCCACTACAGGGATAAAGCGCATCGTCACGGATATCTAACACCAGTTTTCATTTTACCGATTATTCAATAAAAGTTCCTGTAAGTAAGAACTTTTGAATGCCTTATAAACTGTTATAGCTATTTATAAGCATCCATACCGTTCAAACCTTTACAAGCTCATTTACCGGATAATTGAAATACTCCCAACAGCTGGTAGTTAAGCCAGTGACATTGGGACCGGGTAAAAACTATCCATTTAACTTGTTTTTAAATCTAACCAACTATAGAACACCATTATGAATCCAACTTTAACGCGGGGCCGTACAGCGCGCCTCAAGTACCTAAGGCTGCCAGGCGAACGCAGTCTTCAGAAAATCTTTCTGACCACTACCATGCTGTCCGCCATCTTTATGGCGACGCCCCAGCAATCATCAGCTAAAGCACTCAATATTGAGCAAAACCAGTTGGTTGCCGCCGCTCCAATTAAAGGTACTGTGGTTGACGAGAAGAACGAACCGCTTCCTGGCGCAACGGTAAAAGTAAAAGGCACATCAACCGTTGTTGCTACAGATATAAAAGGCGCATTCTCCATCAACGCATCAAAAGGCGACGTTTTGGTGGTAAGCTTTGTAGGCTACAAAGAAACGGAAGTAAAAGTTGGCGATGCTGGCAGTGTATCGGTAAAACTCCAGCCAATTGATAAGACCCTGGACGAGGTGGTGGTGATGGGCTTTGGCACCATGAAAAAGCGCGATCTGACAGGTGCGGTGTCTGTAGTGAAAGCTGAAGACATTGTGGCCCGACCTGGACCAGACCCTATTGAGTCATTACAAGGTAGGGTTGCCGGTTTGGATATTACCCGCTCATCCGGTCAGGCTGGCTCTGGGATAAACATTCAGCTACGTGGTAACCGTTCATTGGCGGCCAGTAACGGTGCGCCAACGGTCATTATTGATGGTTTGCCGGGCGATTATTCAACCCTGAACGCCAATGATATTGAATCAATTGAAGTATTGAAAGACGCATCTTCAACCGCGGTTTATGGTTCAAATGGCGCCAACGGTGTAATTATTATTACCACCAAAGCAGGCAAAGCAGGCAAAATGAATATCGACTTTAACTCGTATTATGGCTATAACGGTTGGTCTGTTGTACCTAAAATGCTGACCGGCGAGAGTTATTTGCAAGCTAAACGCGATGCATACAGCTACGTTTGGGATGCAACCAACCTAAAATGGACAACAACGGGCGCTATCTGGCAGTCGCCTGCTGATGATCCTACCATTTTTGGTGCACAAAGATGGGCGCTGTATCAGCAAGGTCAGTTTGTTGATTGGCCAAGTGTATTTCTGCGCAAAAACCCGGCTACTCAAAACTACAGCTTAGCGGTTTCCGGCGGTACAGAAAACACCAAAGCGTATGTTTCTTTTAATTATCAGAACGAAAACGGCCAGTACACCGGTGATGATTATAAAAACTATGCTACCAATATCCGTATCGACCATAAGGTTAGAAACTGGGTCTCTATCGGCGCCAATGTTAAAGCATCATACGTAGTTAGAAACAAGGCTACAGACAAGCTGGAAAACGCACTGACAACAGATCCGCTGGTTCAACCTTATAATGCCGACGGAACCTTAAATACGGTATTAGGTAACAACGTGTATAACCTGTTACTTAATTATCAACCCGGCGTTTATGCCAACACGGATAACAACACCAAGGTATTTTTCAATCCTTATGTAGAGATTAGACCAATCAAAGGTTTAAGCATATTATCTCGCGCTGGCTTTGAAATGGATTACAGCAACACCTACCGGTTTGATGGTATTGGTTCTGTTGCTTATGTATACTCTAACGCAAACATTGCTAAAGCAAGCATCACCCAAAATCGTTTTCAAGGCATCCAGTGGGAAAACATCCTGACCTACAATTTTAAAGTCAAACGAGATCACGATTTTACTTTTACCGCAGCCAGCACATATTACGATAACAAAAACACCAACACTCAGCAAAATCAAAGCAATATCACCTCAAATAATTTTGAGTGGTATAAAATGACCGGCGATGTTAACACTACAGCTACGTCAAGCTACACCATGACAAAAAACATGGCTTTGATTGGCCGTTTAAATTACTCTTACCAAGGTAAGTATCTTTTCTCGGCCAGTATTCGTCATGAGGGCGCTTCGCAATTGTATTACACCAACCGTTGGGATAACTTCTTTGGTCTTTCTGCTGGTTGGAGGATCTCTCAGGAAAGTTTTATGGCCGGCACAAAATCATGGCTGGATGACCTGAAATTGCGTGGAAGCTGGGGCACTACCGGCGCATCGGGTATTCCTGCGTATAGCTCTGTTTCTAACGTAGAGTCAGTAAATGCCGCTTTAGGTGGTACAACAGTGCCTATTTTCCGCAATTCCAAATTCCTGACCAATCCTGATTTGAAATGGGAAAGATCTACCACCACCGACATCGGCTTGGATGCATCAGTTCTTAACAGCCGTGTTAATTTATCTTTAGATTATTATAACACCGGCACCCCGAACGTTATTTACCAAGTAGGGCTGCCAAGTATTTATGGCTCTTATACGCCTGGCGTGAGTTATTCAACCAATGTTAACATTGCCAATACCAACAACAAGGGTATAGAGGTAACACTGAGCACACGCAACATTGTTAAAAAAGACTTTGAATGGTCATCAGCTATCTCTTACTCCTACAACAAAGAAAAAGTTCTTAAAATAACCAATGGTACCAACAACGTGGCTAACACCAGGAGCGGTCAGTCTAACGTAAATGATGGCAACTATACGCTGATGCTTGGTCAGCCAGTTAACTCCTTCCGTGATTTTAAACTGGATGGTGTTTGGCAAATTGGCCAGGAACAGGATGCCTTGGCCTTTAACAAACGTCCCGGCGATTTGATGGTTGATGTACCGGGCCTGACACATGTTGGCCCTGGTGTTTATACCAAAACAGCAACAGACGGTACTGTTACCTATTATTACGGCAACCTTGCCTTAGCCCAAAAGTACAACCCGGCTTTGACCGCGGCAACCAACTACTACAACTATGGTTCTGCTGATTATCAACCGGTTGGTCACAACAGCCCCGATTGGTCGCTTGGCTTCCAGAACACATTCAAATACAAAAGCTTTGATCTGGGTATCTATACATACATGCGTTGGGGACAAACCATTAGCTACACCATGATGGGCTGGTACCAGCCAAACGGATTTGCTACCAATGCAAGCCCTTCAAGAACCTTCCCAGCTAACTTCAATTATTGGACACCAAACAATCCGTCAAACGTATTCCCGGTAATGAATTACCAGTCAACCACTTCAAACATGATTGGTTTTTCAGGCTTAAGCTATGTTGACGGTTCATTCTTAAAAATAAAGAACATCACATTGGGTTACACGCTACCTGCAAGCCTTGCCAAAAAAATAGCCTTACAGAAATTGCGCGTATATGCAACGATTACCAACCCACTGATCATTACCAAAAGCCCGCTGCTAAAAGACTACGATCCGGAGATGAATGGCAGCATGGCATATCCATTAACTAAACAATTGGTGTTTGGGCTTAATGTAACATTGTAAACCAATAAGAAAACAAAAAATGAAAAATCAATATATAAAACGAGCTTTAGTTAAAGCAGGCTTATGCTTATCGCTTCTGGCCGTAAGCGCCTCATCCTGTAAGCTGGATGAGTTTAATCCCGCCGCTTTATCAGAACAAAATACCATCAGCAATTTTGCGGGATGGAAAGCATTTCAAACCAATTGTTATACCGGTCTTTGGGGCTCACTTATTGGCTTGCAGTATGGTCTGGTGTCAGAAGTTGGTACAGATTTGTGGACCTTCTCCTACAACAACCACAATCAGTATAAAGACGTTATGGCTTATGAGGGCTTTACCAACACCTCGGGTATTATTAATAACGTGTGGACTTTTGCATGGGGATCAATAGAAGACTGCAACAAAGCCATCCAGCTTGCACCTACCCTATCTGATGCTTCTGCCAATGCCGCCGATATTAAGGTACTGGTAGCCGAAGCAAAAGTATTGAGAGCCTATTATTATACGGTGATTGTTACCCAGTTTGGCAGCGTTCCGCTCATGACAACCGATGATCCGAATAAAACCCTGAGCCCAACACGTACACCTGTCGCTCAAATCTACGCACAGATCATCTCAGATCTTACTACCGCGGCAGCAGATCTTGACACAACTCCTTACCAAAACAACGCCGCCCGTGTAACTAAAAAGGCAGCACTGGGCTTATTGGCCCGCGCATACGCTCAGGGCGCCGGCGAAGGACTGCAGGAAAACGGCAAATCATACTGGCAACGTGCCAAAGAGGTTTGTGATGACCTGATCAACAACAAGGCAGCCTATAATGCAGCTATGTATGATGATTTTGCGCAAGTGTTTGCTTCTGTCAACAACCGCAACAATATCGAATCGTTGTTTACCGCTTACGGTCTTAACCCGTATGATCCATCATACGATGTGTTCACCGGAAATACCAAACCTAACCTTTATTTACATTACTACCCGAAACTGGATGACGCCTTCGGTACCGCTGATGTTTTTAAAAGAAGTGTAAACTCCAATACTTCTAACGGGTATTATGGTCGTTTGAATCAGCAATTTGTGGCGCCTACCAAATACCTGATCAACTGCTTTAACGCCAATTATGATAAGCGTTGGGAAAATACCTTTGTAACTGCTTTTGCCAACTATTCTGGTGTACAAGCTATCAACAGCTTAGGTTCGGGCGCTCCGGCTCCGGCAAACGTAACTTATGCAGCTGCAACGGTTACCCTTACCGCTGCCATGTGTACCAAATATGGCATAGACGCATCGCACGTAGGTCAAAAAATCTATCCTTATGCTGATGTGAACGCAAAAAATGCTTCACAAAACGCTACCTGGCAATACATCCCGATGATCTGGAACAAGGGAGATCATACCGGCAACGCTACTACGGCTTTATCTACAATCCCTAATGCCAACGTAACGCCATATCCGCTGGACCCAACTGATGATCGTTTCTTTGTTTACCTGAGCAAAACCCCGCTTACTGCAGCAGACAAGGCTACCCGCGTATACGCAACGGTAAACATAGATGACATGTTTGATCCGTCTGACCCTACCGGCAGCACCTACAAAGCAGTTGCCGCATCTAACGGGTTGCCAAACGGTGGTGCACTTGCCAACCTTTTCCCGGCGATGATGAAATTTAACCACAACTTTGACGGCGGATGGCTGGGCGGTAACTTCCAGCAAAAACTGGGTAATATTATGGTAATGCGCATGGCCGAAGTTTACCTGATTGCTGCCGAATGCTGTTTCCATGGTGCTGGCAGTGCTACCGATGCAGCCAATTACTTGAACGTTTTGCGTAAACGTGCCTGCAGAAACCCGGCCGACTTTAATACAGCCACAGGCATGCAGTTAACCACTGCTACCCAAAACGATGTTTTTGACGAATACGCCCGCGAACTGTGTGGCGAGTTTAGCCGCTGGGCGCTGCTTAAACGCGAGAAAGCTTTTGAAACCCGCCTGGCCACCTATAACAAAACGGCAGCGGTAAACTTTGTTCCGGCTATACATTATAACCGTCCTATTCCGTTTGCCTTCTTAAACACCATCACTAACGCTGGCGATTTTGGCACAAATGGCTATCAATAGTAACAACGGTTAAAGACCGGCTACTTACAAAAAAGCGCCACCTATCAGCTGATAGGCGGCGCTTTTTTTTGGATGAAGATTGCATTTACTTCATCACCAATGTATCTTAAAATGATTTATAACTTCTCAAAAGACACCTTAGCATTTTTAGGTAAGTTATCTACTCCGGTAAAAAACCAAACGCTCAGAAACGCAGCACTTTCTCCTACCCCTATGTTATGATGCGTAACGCCTGTTGATTGCGCACGCTCTTTACCATTTGCATCCAGGTAATGTACTATCATTTGTAAGCTAATGGGCGCCTTTGTGCGGTTCTTTATGGTTGCTTCAATTTGATAGGTATCGGTAACATCATCATATTGATGGTCTAAACGGGTAACCTCTATACCATGCGTCGGAACACTGACGCTCACCAGCACATGTTTATCTTGCGATGATTGTCCTGCCTGCGTGGTTGGTTGGCAGCCGCAGCATAAAATCATTAGTCCAGTTATTATAAGTCTTTGGATCATTCAGTTTCTTTAGAGACAAGTTTAACGAACTTTCCTAAATTATCACACGGGGGCAGAAAACAAAGAGGGAGCTAAACATTAAGTCAGCTCCCTCTTTTATAGCGTAAGTTTGTTTAGGCTACCATTTAAACGGCATATGCCCTCAATTACAATGCCTTTACAATAGCCAGCGATTTTTCAACGTGCTCAATCGGCGAAATTTTATCATTAGATGATGAAAACACGGCAATAATTTTACCGTCTTTACCGATAACATAAGTAGTGCGTGGAATGAAGCCATGATTAACTTCTACACCACGAATGTCTTTCATACCAAACTTCGGCGGCGACATAACCAGTCCGTAAGATTCGGCAATTTTGCCACCTGCGTCTGACGCAACGGCAAATTTACCTGCACAGTAATTCGGATCGGCAGAGAATGTATTCAGGCGCTGGATATCATCACCAGACACCCCAATAATGGTAGCACCGGCCGCAGTAAATTTTTCTTTTTGCTCGGCAAACTCATGTGCTTCGGCGTCGCAGCCACCGGTATAGGCTGATGGGTAGAAATAAATTACAACAGGGCCTTTAGCAAGCGCTTTTTTTAACGAGAAACTAAACTCTTTGCCAGCCAAACTGGCCTGGGCGTTAAATACAGGCGCTACGTCCCCTTTTCCCAGCGTCTTAGATTGGGCAAAGCCAAATTGGCTGATCAATAGCGAACAGCTGAAAATTAGAAATGACAGGCAATAATACTTTTTCAACATGGCGAGATTATTTTGATTTACTAATCGTGTTACAATCAAAGCTACGATAGAAACAGCGAATAGGTTTATCGGTCATTAAAATTTTACCACGGTTTTTACATTGCTACTACGTAATTATTGCTGCCCCCTTTTTTTATTAAAGCCAGTAACCATTCTTCTATCGTGGCGGCGCCCCCAAGGCCAAACAGGGTCAACCCCTAAGTTTACAGCAGAAATGATTCCCCAAGACTGCGGCTACAAGGATAACTTACGCAAGTAAGACAACCTTTATGACAGATAAGACGTATTTTCAATACATCCAACGCCAGTTATTTTTAAGACCATGACCTTTTTTTCTGACAGGCTTTCTTTCCGATCATATATACCTATCCTGTTTTATTTGCTTATGCTGCTTGGGGTGAGTATAGTATCTTACAAAAAACCGAGTTACAATTGGGATATGCTGGCCTATGCCGCCGTGGTGCTTCAATATAATCATCAGGAAAAAGACGTTCATCAGCAGGTTTACCAATTAGCGGCACAACAGCTACCGGCAAATACTTATAACACACTGGCCGGCGGTTCGAATCTGCTTAGAAAAAGATGGGCCAGTGATGCAGGCGCATTCCGCCAGGTACTGCCTTTTTACGTGGTTAAGCCGCTTTACACAATAATGGTTTATTCCCTCTTTAAGCTAGGGTTCCCTGTCTATAAAGCAACGGTGATACCCTCCATACTTGCATACCTGCTGACGGGTATTCTGTTATTGGTTTGGATGAGCAGACATTTGAAAATAGTGCCCGCAACCCTCATTTGTGCGACAATTATGTTGCTACCGCCAATACTGGAAGCCGCTACACTTTCAACACCGGACTTTTTAGCCGGAATGCTCTTATTCTACGCCATTTATTTTCTAACAGAGGTTGAATCAATAAACGGATTCTTTTTATTAAGCCTCCTGTCGGTTATGAGCAGGATCGATTTCATTTTACCATTAATGGTTTTGCTTATATCTCATACGCTCGTAATCAAATCTCTTTCTATTAGAAAGACGATCTTTTTGATGAGCGTTGCTGTGATCACTTACTTATTGATCTCCTATAATGCGCACAGTTACGGTTGGAATATATTGTACTTTCCATCATTTATAAACACACTCAATCTACATCACAACGTGCAATCGGTTTTTACGATAAAAGATTATTGGGAGATCTTAAAAGCACAGATCATGACCGGGCTTTATCATTCACACTGCGCATGGTTGCTATTGATCAGCATACTTACGTTGCTCCAAAGCAATAAGCTCGAATTGAAAAGCAGCAAACACGTTTTGATCTTAGGCTCTTTATTAGTGGCGCTAGCGGTCAGATTTTTATTGCAGCCGGTAATTGCAGACCGCTTTTACATCGGGTACTACATGGTTTTTCTTTGCCTGTTCATCATTAAGCTTTTTTCGCGTCTTACAGACGAAGCAAGAATGAAAATAGCGACAAAGCAAAATGATTTTGTTAAGTAAAACCGGGGCCGACCAAAAACTACACCTCGTTAATTAACTCAAGTTGCGGGTTAGGTGTATTGTGTGATTTAAAAATCTTGTCATTGCGAGCAGGATTGTGGGAAAGGACAGAGCGCGAAGCAATCTCGTCGCATGCTCAACCATAGGACGAGATTGCTTCGTCACCCTTCTGCAAAATCCCCACCGTTCCTCGCAATGACAAAATCTTATATATATTTTTGATAAACCCGCGACTTGAGTTAATTAATATTTTGAAGACAACTTCAACTATTCCCATCGCCGCACCCCGCGGCCGGATCTTATAAAATTGATACTTTTACTCCATGTCAGAGAGCACAACAGAAATAGAACTATTAAGAACTATTTTAGGATCTGCCGGTATGAAACCGGAAGCGTTTGATCTATCATTACCTTACTGGAAATTAAAACAGTATAAGAAAGGTGAGTTTTATAACGAATATAAAAACGTTTGTAAGCACCTTGGGTTTGTTGTTAGTGGCGTATTCAGAATTTACCGGGCCAATACCGATACCGGTGAAGAAAAGAACATGCTGTTTTTTACTGATCATCAGTTTGTAGCATCTTATAAAAGCTTTCTGGCGCAAACTGCCTGCGATTATTATACCGAAGCAATGGTTGATTCGCTTATACTATATATACACATTGACCACCTCAATGAACTTTACGGGCAATCGCACCAGTGGGAGCGTTTTGGAAGAATTGTAGCCGAAACTGCTTTTCATGAGGTGATGGCTAATACCGAAGGTTTCTTGTTTAAAACACCGGAGGACCGCTACCGGGAAATGATGGAAAAGCATCCGAATATTTTTAATTCGGTACCACTTTATCATATCGCCTCTTATCTGGGCATCCAGGGACCATCGCTCAGCCGGATTCGTAAAAGAATGGTTGGGAAATAACATTCGTTAGCCAGCCGTCAACTTTCTGACTTGCCGAAATCCTTTAAAAACTTTTTTAGCGGATTTTTCGATTTTAACCTGGGTTAAAATTATCCAGCGTATATAGTCGGATGTTTGTGGTGTCCTAAACAATTAGGCATTACAAAACATGAAAACAGCAATAATAATGATGGCAATGAGTGTATTAGGTTTTACTGCTCAAGCCAAAGAAACAACCAGCAAAAACGCTAAAACAATTGTACTTGTACACGGAGCATGGTCTGACGCATCTTCCTGGGATGCGGTAACACCACTGCTAAAAGCCCAGGGCGAAGAGGTGATCAACGTTAATCTTGCAGGCCACGGAAAAGATACCACCTCATTTGCCGGCATCACCTTTCAAACTTATGTTGATCAGGTAAAAGCAGCTATCGGCACCCGCACTAATGTGGTTTTGGTGGGCCATAGTTTTGCCGGACTGGTAATTAGCCAGGTTGCTGAAGAAGAACCCGCACAGGTTAAAGAACTGATCTTCCTGGCAGCAGCTTTGCCGCACAATGGCGACAGCCTTTTGTCGCTAGCCAAAGGCGACCCGGCATCTCATATCGGCAAATCCCTTACTATCGATCAGGAACATGGCGCAGCCATCATCGCAAAAGATGCTGTAGCCGATATCTTCGCCGCCGATGCACCACAGCAAGTTCAGGAATATATTGCCGCTAACCTAAAACCGGAACCGCTGGCACCACTGGCCACACCCGTACGCCTAACTGAGAAAAATTACGGCAGCATCAAAAAAGTTTATATCCATACCGTTAATGACCATGCCATCAGCTACCCGGCACAACAGTACATGGTAAAAAACAGCAAAGTGGCTAAAGTATATACCCTGCAAAGCAGCCATACCCCTTTCATTTCTATGCCAGATAAACTGGCTGCCATATTAATTGCCGAAAGCAAATAACCATTAAACAATTGAACTTAAAATTATTAAGACAAAAAAGACCATGAAACGTATAGCAAAAGCACATTGGAACGGCACCTTACAAGAAGGTAAAGGAGAAATTAGCACACAAAGCACCGTGCTTAATCAAACACAATACTCATTTAAAACCCGCTTTGCTGATGGCATTGGCACTAACCCGGAAGAACTAATTGCGGCCGCACACGCTGGTTGCTTTTCAATGGCCCTTAGCGCAACATTAGCACATCATAACATCACCGCCGGCGATATTTTTACTACAGCAACTGTAGATCTTGATATGCAGGCATTAAGCATAACAGGTATTCACCTGGACTTACAAGCCAGTGTAATTGAAGGTGTAGATGAAGCAATATTTACCGAAATTGCTGAAGGCGCAAAGGCACATTGCATTATCTCAAAAGCATTGAATGTGCCAATTACATTAAGCGTTATTTACGCTTAATATTTATAAAAACGCGGTCTATCACAACAACAAAAAGCCTCTCAGATCATCTCTAAGAGGCTTTTTCTTTCCCGGCGACCCCAATTGGGGCTAAACTTGAATCGCTTAATTCATAATCTGTATAGCTGAGGCAGCATCAATCTTGGTGTTAATGCGCCATTGATCTTTAGTATTTATGGTTAAAAACCGTACATCCCGCCCGAAACGGAAATCTGCTCTCCGGTGATCCAGGCTGCATCATCGGAAGCAAGGAATACAACCGCTTTGGCAATATCAGCCGGCTGCCCCCTGCGTCCCAGCGGCGTATTAGCAATAAACATTTTCTCGTAATCACTGCCTTTGGTCACACCTGCGCTGGTTGCGCCCTCTGTTTCGGTTGCGCCCGGCAAAACCGAATTGATACGAACGTTTTTTGAACCCAATTCTTTCGACAGCGCGATAGTAAAGGCATCCAGAGCTGCCTTCGTTGAAGAGTATAACGAAGCCATCGGCAGCGGATATTTGCTTGCGCCTGAACTGATATTTATAATATTGCCGCCTCTATCACCGAAAAGTTTCAAAGCGGCCTGGATGGTCAGTATTGGCCCTAACACGTTAACATTGAAACTCTGATGAAAGGAATCAACTGAAATTTGCTCAATCGGTGCGTATCCTTGTGCAACCGCGTTGTTGACGAGGATATCCAGCGAGCCAAAAGCTTGCTTGGTTTCTTCGAACAACCTGGCTACATCAGCTTCTTTGGACACATCCGCCTGTACGGCAATGGCCACGCCGCCGTTTTCCGTGATTTCCCTAACTACTTTGTTTGCGCCTTCCTTACTTGAGGCATAATTCACGACAACCTTTGCGCCTTCTGCTGCAAAGTATTTTGCGATAGATGCGCCTATTCCTTTTGAAGCGCCGGTAACTATCGCAACTTTATTTTCTAATTTTTTCACTTTGAAATCTTTATAGTTATTTAGCTAAATAAGTCATACCGCCATCAACCAACAGCTCGGCACCAAGCAGGAATGAAGAATCGTTTGAAGCCAGAAAAACGGCAGTTTTACCGATGTCGGACGGTTGTCCGATCCGGCCTACAGGCATTTGACTGGCAAAATGCTGTTTGACTGCTTCAATTTGTTCTGCAGGAATGAACTTGTCAAATGCCGGGGTATCGGTTGTCCCTGGTGTAATTACATTGGCCCTGATCTTTCTGCCTAAAAGGTCGCTTGAAAATCCTTTTGCAAAATAGATAACAGCTGCTTTGGCAGCGCCATATAGAGTGAATGACGGATAGGCGCGGTGAGCGGCATTTGATCCGATCAAAATAATAGAACCACCATCATTCATGTATGGCAGCGCTTTTTGAACGGTGAAATAAACACTTTTCAGGTTCAGGTCGATGGCCTTATCAAAATCGGCTTCGCCAAATGTTTCTACAGTGCCTACCGCTCCGCCACCTGCATTGGCTACTACCACATCTATTTTGCCAAATTTTTCAGCTGTTGCCGCAAAAACCTTTTCCAAATCGGCCACCTTAGTCACATCGGCATTGATGGCGATAAAACCATCGCCGAGCAGAGCCGCAGCACGGTCCAAAGTTTCCTGGTTTCTGCCGACAATGGCGCCGGAAGCGCCTTCGTTTTTAAATGCTTCAGCAATACCAAAGCCGATGCCGCTATTACCACCGGTAATCACGACAATTTTATTTTTCAATTTTTCCATAACACAAAACTGCCAGGTCTTAATGACCTGCGCATTGATATGTATCAGGAAATATCCTTGATCTAAATCAAGACTTCAAAGTGTTCTTTCTGATCCGACTGAGGGTTTCGGGGGATAAACCAAGATAAGATGCGATCATATTCAGCGGGAACCGCTGCAGAAAATGCGGGTATTTACTAACAAGGTCCGCGTACCGTTCTTCTGCGGTATATCCGAACGCAACCTGTACCCTGTTTTGATTTGCGATAGCATAGTTTTGTTTGATAACCTCCTGCATCGCTGTAAAGGCCGGAATTGAGGTGAAAAACTGTTCAACCTGCGCATTGGTAACTTGCAAAAGTTCAAGATCTTCCAACGCTTCGATATTATACCGGCTTGGTGTTAAATGGTAGTAACTTTCAAAATCGGCCAGCCACCAATTCTCTACGCTTAACTTCAGGATGTGTTCATGCCCCTTTTCGTCTACACTGAACATCCTGGCAGATCCTTTTACAACGAATCCGGTATATTTACATATATCCCCTTCCTGCAAGAAGTATTGGCGCTTACGTAGTTTTTTGGGTTTCATATGAGCCATAAATACCAGCTTTTCATCGTCGGAGAGCGTTATTCCGGATAAATTCTGTACATAATCAAAAAACACGTCGAAAGCGGGCATCTTACCTATAACTAATTAATCACAATTTTAACTAAGCTACCCCATAATTAATAAAAAATGTTAAAGGTTTATTTTAAAGGGTTTTATTATGACAACTTTCAGGATTCTTGAACAATTTGCGCACGATGGTACCTCGTACAAGGATATGAGCCCGTAAACTGCCAGATATAAAATAAAAAAGCCTCAAATCTTTCGACTTGAGGCTTTCTTTTCCGGTAGCGGGAACAGGACTCGAACCTATGATTTTCGGGTTATGAGCCCGACGAGCTACCAACTACTCCAGTATTTAACAACAATCTGTTTGTCAGATGTCTGCTTATGCGATTCAGGATCAAAAATAGTGTATCCTTTTTCCTTAGTATAAAGAATAAGTATCTCGTCATTTATAATACTACTAACAACATTTACAGCATCCACAATATCATCATCTATATAATTATAGTCGTACGTTGTTATATGAGTGTGCCAATCATTTAGATCTTCAAGGCCGGTAAATCCTATTGTAATCTCAACGTCCTGAGTTGTAATCCATAGCTTAAAATTCTTATTTGGACTTTCAATTTCAATATTGATAATATTACCAGGCCTGTTCACTACACAAACTTTAAATTGCGGAAAGTGATTTAACAATCTAGATATTACATAAGCTGTGAATTCTTGCTGGTTCATTATTCTGCAAAATAAAAAAGCCTCTCAGATTATCTCTAAGAGGCTTTTCTTTTCCGGTAGCGGGAACAGGACTCGAACCTATGACCTTCGGGTTATGAGCCCGACGAGCTACCAACTGCTCCATCCCGCACTATTGTTGTTATTCTTTTCGGCCATAAACCGCGAAAAGGCGTTTTGTTTGAATTGTGATCTGCTAACACAATGCTGATAAAGAAAAAGCCTCAAGACTCTCGACTTAAGGCTCTTCTTTTTCTGGGTAGCGGGAGCAGGACTCGAACCTACGACCTTCGGGTTATGAGCCCGACGAGCTACCAACTGCTCCATCCCGCACTATTTTGTGTATTACATAACGGTCATAACCCCCGATATGTTTTTCCAATCATCAAAAAGCAAATCTGCTTCGTTTTAAATTGGAATGCAAAGATATAATTCGTTTCTTTGCATTCCAAAATTTATTTAAAAATAATTTTATGGCTCATAAGGCAGGCTTCGTTAGTATCATCGGCAAACCAAATGCAGGTAAATCTACATTAATGAATGCTCTTGTGGGCGAAAAAATGTCTATCATCACCCCAAAGGCGCAAACCACCCGTCACCGCATTTTGGGCATTGTGAATGATGAGAACTACCAGGTTGTTTTCTCAGACACGCCCGGCATCATCAAACCGCACTATGCGCTGCATGAAAGCATGATGAGCCAGGTACAAGGCTCTATTGTTGATGCAGACCTGATTCTGCTGATGACAGACGTTAACGAGAAACACGACGAGCAAGACGTGGTGAAACGCCTGCAAGGCTCGCAAGCACCGGTGGTAGTGCTGATCAATAAAATAGATCAGAGTGATCCGGAAGCAGTAAAACAAAAAGTAACTTATTGGGAAGAGCTGCTGAAGCCGAAGGCGGTATTTGCTATCTCGGCCCTGAAATTCCCTAACACCTCTCACCTGCTGGAGTACATCGTTGAGCAAATGCCGGAGCATCCGCCTTATTATGAGAAAGATGCACTGACCGACAGGAACGACCGTTTCTTTGCTTCTGAGATGATTCGCGAGCAGGTGTTTAAGCAGTACAAAAAAGAAATCCCTTACAGCACCGAGGTAGTGATCACCGCTTTTAAAGAGGATGAGACCATTTACCGCATCAGTGCCGAAATTATAGTTGAGCGCGAATCGCAGAAAAACATCCTGATTGGCAAGAACGGCGAGATGCTGAAAATAGTAGGCACCTATGCCCGTCGCGAAATGGAGAATTTTTTCCAGAAAAAGATTTTTCTCGAGATGTTTGTTAAAGTAATATCCGACTGGCGCAGCAAGAAAAACTATCTGAAAAAATTCGGGTACGAAGATTAATACCGAGATTTGAGATGTGAGACATGAGATTTGAGACAGCATGCTAAATAAGCTGTTTTTCATCTCACGTCTCATATCTCACGTCTCACATCTAAAATAAAGCATGAGCAATATAGTAGCCATAGTAGGCCGCCCTAACGTGGGCAAATCAACCCTGTACAACCGCCTGACGGAAACCCGAAAGGCCATTGTAGACGACATGAGCGGCGTAACGCGCGACCGCCACTACGGCGTAGCCGAGTGGATTGGCCGTAACTTTACGGTGATTGACACCGGCGGCTATGTGCATGGCTCAGACGATGTTTTTGAGAGCGCCATCCGCGAGCAGGTAATCATTGCCATTGAAGAAGCCACTGCGCTGCTTTTTGTGGTGGATGTAACTACCGGCATTACCGACCTGGATGATGACATTGCCCAAATGCTACGTAGAAGCAAAAAACCGGTGTTTGTGGTGGTAAACAAGGTAGACAACACCTCGCTTAACGCCGATGCCAGCATTTTCTATAGCCTTGGCCTGGGCGAAATCTACAACATCTCATCGATGACCGGCAGCGGCACCGGCGAACTGCTGGACGACGTAGTAAAAACCTTTGACGAGGACGTGGTAGAAGAAAACACGCTACCTAAATACGCCATCGTTGGTCGCCCTAACGTAGGTAAATCATCCATCATCAACGCTTTTATTGGCGAGCAGCGTAACATTGTTACCCCTATTGCCGGCACCACACGCGATTCTATCCACATCCACTATAACCGCTATGGCCATGAGTTTATGCTGGTAGACACCGCCGGTTTGCGCAAAAAAACCAAGGTAAAAGAGAACATTGAGTTTTACTCAGTAATGCGTACCATCAAAGCGTTGGAAGAAGCCGACGTAGTGATTCTGATGATTGATGCCGTTGAAGGTATTGAATCGCAGGATATCAACATCTTCCACCTGGCCGAGAAGAACAAGAAAGGCATTGTGATTGTGGTGAACAAGTGGGATTTGATTGAGAAGAATACCAAAACCGTTAAAGTATTTGAAGAGCAGATCCGCGAAAAGATTGCGCCGTTTACCGATGTGCCTATCATCTTTACCTCGGTAGTAGAGAAACAGCGTATCCTGAAAGTAATTGAAACTGCTGAACAGGTTTATAACAACCGCGCTAAAAAGATCCCGACCTCAAAACTGAACGATGTGCTACTGCCTGTTATAGAGGCTATGCCGCCACCATCAACCAAAGGCAAATACGTAAAAATCAAATACATCACCCAGATTAAAGGTGTGGCACCAATGTTCGCCTTCTTCTGTAACCTGCCGCAGTATATCAAAGAGCCTTACATGCGTTTCTTAGAAAACAAACTGCGTGAGAACTTTGATTTTGAAGGTGTACCAATTCAGTTATTCTTCAGACAGAAGTAATGAACCAGGATTAAACGGATTTTTAGGATTCGTATGATATAAAACAAGAGCGACGCAATATTGCGTCGCTCTTGTTTTATATAAAAATCCTGTAAATCCTAAAAATTCGTTAAATCCTGGTTCTACCATACTTCTTCACCATCCCCTCCACAATCGCCGCCGTCTCATCCGGAAAATCAACTATCACCCGTTCATCGGTGTTGATCCACTGCTCTAATACGGGGTTAAATTCATCATCAATATCATAAACCACCGGCACACCCAGTCTGTTAGCGGCCAAGGCATTACACTGCTGTTCGTACTGCCCTTTCATAGGGATCATCATTACCTTTTTACCCAGGTAAAGCGCTTCGGCCGGACCTTCAAAACCGCCGCCTGTCAGCAACCCGGCGCAATTGGCCAGGCTATCATTGAACCCTTCATTGCTGATGGGATTGACATGCACATTACCTTCCCGATAAGGCGTTTTCTGTCGTTTGGAGAAAACGTGCCATTCTACATCGGTTTTGCCCAAGTGCTCTATCAGCGTTTTATCGTCATATGCGGGCAGGTAAACCGTGTAATGCCCTTTGTTGGCCGTCGCCATCTCGCGGATACCGCTGCGGATGACAGGGGTATGGATAAAATCATCATACCGGTCAAAATGAAAGCCGATGTGATGCGTGGTTGGCGAGTAATATTTAAAGATCAGTTCGGCCCAGTTCCATCGGTCAGGTCGGGGCGTTTTTTTAGACACAAATGAACATTGATGACTCAACGACACCGACGGAATATTTTGCAGCCTGCAAGCCCAGGCACTAACCGGCTCAAAGTCGTTCACAATCAAATCATACTGCTTTAGCGGCAGGCTATGCATGTCCTTCCAAAGCTGGCGCAGGTCCATCAGTTTGTAGGTAGCCCATTTATCAACCCCGCCTTTGGTACCAAACACAAAACTGTAACCATGAAATTGGTACTTGAGTGGCTGCGACAATGAAACCTCTGCCTCGGTACCGCTCACCAGCAAATCAACCTCGCCATAGCGCTGCAGCAGGGGCACCATTTCGCGTGCGCGACTGATATGTCCGTTGCCCGTGCCCTGTATTGCGAATAATATTTTCATTTTGGTATTGGAATGCCATACGGTAGAAATGTTACAGCATCCACACAGGCGGTAAAGTTATCATTTGCGTGCGGGGATAAAAATTTTAAGTGGATTACTTATTGTTAACCTTTCTGTCATTGCGGAGGAACGAAGCAATCTCTGCGAAGGATAGTCGGAGATACATGTACAGAGATTGCTTCGTTCCTCGCAATGACGCGGCGTTATCATCTACCAAACCCATCGTTTTTATCCACATTGAATTTTTGTTTATAAACCCTCGGGCAAAATTCGCACATTTGCAGGCGCATAAATTTCCATCCCCACTCCATGGAGCAATACTTTATTATTGACTTTGACAGTACGTTTACCCAAGTTGAGGCGCTTGACGAGCTGGCACGTATCTCATTAAAAAACCGCCCCGACGCCGAAGACGTTTACCGGCAGATTGAAGAATACACCAACGCCTCAATGGAAGGCCGTCTTTCGTTCTCAGAAAGTTTGGCTGCCCGCGTGCGTTTGCTGGAAGCTGATCGTGATCATCTTAAACAACTGATCAGTCACCTGAAGAAGAAAGTATCTACCTCGTTCTCACGCAACAGCAACTTCTTTAAGACCCATGCTGATAACGTGCTGATCGTTTCGGGTGGTTTTAAAGAGTTTATCACCCCGGTGGTAACCGAGTATCATATCAAAAAAGAAAACATCTACGCCAATACTTTTGAGTTTGATGAAGATGGCAAGATCATTGGATATGACCACGACAACCCCCTTTCGCAAGAAGGCGGCAAGGTAAAACTACTGCGTGAGATGAACCTGCAGGGCGAGATTTTTGGCATTGGCGATGGTTACTCAGATTTTCAACTGAAAGAATCGGGACTGATTAAACGTTTCTTTGCTTTTACGGAGAACATTGCCCGTAAATCTGTCATTGAAAAAGCCGACCACGTTACCCCGAGCTTTGACGAGTTTTTATATATCAACAAGCTGCCACGCGCTATCTCCTATCCTAAAAACCGCATTAAATGCCTGGTTGTTGGCGATATAGGCGAAGAAGCGCTATCGCAGATGCAGAAAGAGGGCTACAACATCCGCCACCGCGAGGAGATTGAAGATAAATACCTGCAAGAAGCCGGCGTGCTTTTCTGCGATGAAGCTCACCAACCTACGCCAGAGCAATTAGCTGCCGCCGGCAGACTGAAAGTGATTGGTTGTTTCGGTCGCGTACAGGGCCGTAAGCTCATGGATGCTGCTTGCGAGAATGGTATCATTATTTTTGATGATCCACGTAACAACCCACGTAACCTTGATTTTATTCCTAAACGTGTAATGGCGTTTATGAACGAGGGCAGAACCCACATGAGCTGCAACTTCCCAGATTTGCAGCCACCACGTGTTAGCAACGCCCACCGTTTGATTCACATTCACAAAAACGTACCGGGCATTCTGGCTAAGATCAACGAGGTATTTGCCCGCCACAACATCAACATTGTGGGCGAGTTCCTGGTAACCAATCCACAGATTGGTTATGTAATTACAGACGTAAATACTGGTTATGACACCCAGGTATTAGACGAACTGAAAGCGATTGAGCATACCATTAAGTTCAGGTTGCTCTACTAAAATTCGGATTTCGGAAGTTCGATTTCGGATTTATATAAATATAAAAAGGAAAAGCGCGATGGCAAACCATCGCGCTTTTCTTTTATTATCCACGTCATGCTGAACTTGTTTCGGCACCCTACACGCAAAGTTAACAAGCATGACTGGCCAGCATGTGGGATCCCGAAACAAGTTCGGGACGACTTAATGGCGTCTTACTTTACATTTTTCAAATACGCCGCCATATCATCTCCCAAACCCACATTCAGTTTATTGAGTTTATTGACGTAGAAAGCGCGTACATCTTTCCAATGATAGTACGTCGATGCGTTTTTCAGTCCGGTAATATGTACTTCCTTTTCGTTTAATAAAAACTTCACTAACAGATCGGTAGTGCCAGCTTTACGATAAAAGATCCACTGGATGTTAGAGCTCAGCGGAATTACGTTTGACGATTTCCAGGCGGCCTCGATGTTTTTCATATCAGCAGCTACCTTGTCCGCGCCGGTCATACCCAACAGGGCGGCAAATGGCGCTATGGTCTCGGCATGGGCCAGGCGCAGTTGGGCATTAGGTTTGCCGGTTTTAATAAATTCATCAGTAGTGTTGATAAAGTTAACCAGCAAAGGCACGGCAATGCGCACCTGAATGCCGTTAGCATCGGTGCCTGGCGCTTTTTTCAGATAGTCATCAGCAACGTCAAGTTTACTTAGAGCAGCTTGCTCGGCGCATGTAAATAATGGCGCAAAATTAACATCAGTCCACTGGTAACCCGCCTTTTTAATTTCAGCCTGCAATGAGTAAACAATGGTGGCAAAGCCAAAAACATCGCCTACTAGCTTATCCTCCTGTGCGGGCTTCAGCGTTTTCAGGAAAGCAGGCTGGAACCATTTAACAGCCAGCGTGTGGTTAACGACATCAATCTTTAATGACTCGCGCAGTGTGTTCATGGGCTTTTCCCAACTGCCACCGTCTTCAAACGCGGTGTAGGTTGGCGACGAGTCATAGAAACGCAGATCGGTATCGTCGTTATATTCTTTCACATCGGCACTGTCTTTAAAACCAGCTTTCAGGCCTTGCAAAAAGGCGTCAGCGCTTTGTTTGGTGCGGATTTCTTTGGTATAACCCACATTCAACTCTACCTTGCCGGTAAACACTGATGGATAGTGCGCGTACATACGTTTGCCAATGCCCCGCAGTTCATCACGGCCTTCGTCTGATATGGATTTTACTTGTCCTTTTTCAACTGCGGTAAGGTTTTGCACCAATTTCCATAAATGCTGCCCCGCAGCGGTGAGGGCTTTGGCACTATCGGCCCGGTGCAGCAATTGCCAGGCAAATGAGGTATTCACCTCTTTGGTTAAATGCCTCGCCCCGTGGCGACCGACATGGTTAATAAATACCGGCTTGTATCCTGCAGGAACTACAGACGGATGATAGGCAGGTGCCTTATACAATGTTTTGGTGCCCAGCCAATCGCTGTTGCAATTTTGGGCGTTTACTGCGGTTGCAGCTAGCAACAACGCTGCAGAAAACAATAGGCTTTTTTTATGTAACATGGCTTGTAATTATACTAAAAAACTCAGGACCCCATGAGGCCCTGAGCAAGTGAGGTTTAGTGATTTTTTCTACTAATGTTGATTACCTGTACCATCAGTTTGATAAGCACCCAGATCTTTACCCGGCAGGGTAATATCGGCGCCATAGGTACCGGTAGCAGTTACCGAATACAGCGGACTAAAGTCTGTACGACCTTTACCAATGAACGGAGAACCAGCCTGCAGTCTGAAG
Organism: Mucilaginibacter yixingensis; assembly: GCF_041080815.1. NCBI lineage: Bacteria > Pseudomonadati > Bacteroidota > Sphingobacteriia > Sphingobacteriales > Sphingobacteriaceae > Mucilaginibacter > Mucilaginibacter yixingensis. The sequence continues at coordinate 4,391,116 of NZ_CP160205.1, forward strand.
CTGGAGTTACCTACCATTACCGAACCAGGTTGCTGTACAGCGTATGATATTGGCACCAGAGTAGAAACGTAATCATACTGATCTACATTGAAAAGGTAGAACATTGGGTTGTTTGTTTTTGGTGTGGTAGCACGCACATCGGTAGTAGCTTTACCTGTAGCCAGTAACGCAGGTTGACTGTCGGCAGCATAAAACTGATCTACAACAGGCTGGGCTGAACCATAGTAACCGTTGTAGCCGTATTTTACGTTAGCCACATCGGCATCCGCAGTAATGCGCAAACCGAAACGGCAGTTTACAATGAGGTTGTTATAGCAAAGGCCTTTAGCACCTTTTTCAAAGTCGATAGACCCACCACGGCCAGACTTGGTTTGACGATAACCGCCATCAATAATGGTATTGTTATAAACAACTGCATTACACTGAACAGCCGAGCCGCCAGAGTTAGAGATCTTCATGGCGTTGGTTGCAGAACCAATGAAAACGTTGTAACCAATATCGGCCACGCTACCTGTTTTGATGTTGAAGAACTCGCCGCCTACACCGCCGCACAGCTCAAATGTGTTACGCATACAGCTAATGTGGCCGGCGCCTATCTGGATGTTATCATCCTTAGCGCCAAAGAACCACGAGTCTTCAATAATTACGTTTTTATTTACGTTGTTGTAGTAGATATTGAAACGCGGACCAGATGGGTAAATAGCCGGATCATCAGATGAACCTGCCGGTGCACCACCAAACTCTACGTGTGTCCATTTCAAGATCAGGTCGCCGCCTTTGCTGCCCGCCGCTACAGCCGGGGTACAGGTAATACCACCCCACCAGCCAAAAAACGGCTGATCATATTGCTGCTGGTTAGCCTGCGCGTGCAGGTCGGCTGCATTTTTTACGGTGATGTAGTTTGGCGCATCCTTAGTACCCAAGCTAATGAAGGTACCATGGCAAAAGATCTCCGGGCTGCTGTCGGCAGTTTTACCATCGCCTAAAACAATCAGGTGCACGCCACTCTGCATGGCCAACGTATCACCATCGTTAACGGTAACGTTGCTTTTAATATAATAAGTTTTACCGGCCAGCATGGTACCTTTTACTGTACCACTCAGGGTATCTTTTGTAATACCATTGGCTGTGTGCACAACGGCGGTAGAAACGCTTACCAGCTCAGATTTATGGCAGGCGCTGAATGACAGGCCCAGGCCTATCAAAACAATCATTTGGTTAAATATTTTTTTCATCGCTCTGTTTGATTTTAGAATTTGTAATGAACACCTAAAATGTAGTATTGCAGGTAGTTGTCTTTACGCACAAAAGTGTTTTTGCCGGCTTCCTGATACTCAATTACCTGTCCGGTTGCACCGGCGCCTCCGTTAGGACCAGATGGTTGCGGATACGCCTGTTTAATAAACAGCTGGTAAGGGGTATTGAGCAGGTTGGTTGCTTTTGCGTAAACAAACAGGTGCTTGGTAATTTTCTTTTCGGCAGATACGTCTAGCGTTACAAAAGCTTTCTGCCAGATATCGTTATTCAGATAGTTTGATACACTGTTAATGCGCTCGCCTGTATATACGGCCGATACCTGCGCATCCAGGCCTGTTTTTATGTCTTTATATAATAATGACAGGTTACCCAGGTGTTTAGACTGACCCTGTAGCGGACGGGTCTGATCTACCGTACGTTGTTGCGTGTTACCAGCAGCATCGCGATAGCGCTCTTGCTTAGGCGTGGTGATGTCTGACTGGGTGAAAGAGTAGTTAGCTCTGAAACCAAATTTGTTGATGTATTTGGTTGCATCCAGCTCAAAACCGTAGTTACGGGCAGTACCAAAGTTACCGGCTTCCAGTACCAGGTCTTTAGCGCTGCTTGATGGTACCAGGGCATACTCAATCGGGTCTACTATACGTTTGTAGAACACGCCTGCCAGCAACTGGTCAAAACCTTTAGGGAAAAACTCGTAACGCAGGTCATAGTTATCGGCACGAGCCGGTTTTAAGTTAGGGTTACCATACTCCAGGTAATCAGCATCAGGGTCGCCGCTTACGTGTGGCACCAGCTCATAAAAGTTTGGACGGCTGATAGCTGCATAATAAGTAGCATGCAAGCTTTGGTTATCAGTCAGGTTATATTTCAAAATAAAGCTTGGCAGCAGATCGCGGTACTTAATGTCACCGGTTTTACCGTTAAAGGTTTCTGGCAGCGCGTCAACCCAGCTTTGGCTGGTATGCTCATAACGCACACCGCCTGTTGCCTGGATACGGCCCGCAGTAAATTTAAACTGACCATAACCGGCGCCTACTTTTTCGCTGAAAGTATAGTTCAGCGGATCAAATGGTGTGCCCTGGGCGTTAATTACGTTCGGGTCAAAATTCAGGTTATCAACACCGGTGTAGTTCTGTGGTGCGGCCAGGCGCAGGGTATAATCGTCAAAAGTGCTGTTACGACTTTTATCGCGATACATACCACCGGCGCTAAACTCTACTTTGGTGTCAAATATCTTTGGTACATATACAAAGTTCAGGTAACCGCTCTTATCCTCATCGGTATTGTAAGCAAAAGTAGCGTCATAAGCACCAGAGGCGTCAACAGTTAAAGGCTCCTGGGTTACGTTACCGCCAGGTTGCAAGGTACGGCTGGTTACCAGGTTAAGCTGATAGCGATTCTCGTTATCGGTTGCTTTTGAGTAAACGCCGGTCCAGTTAACACTCAGGTTTTCGGCCAGGCGATGATCGCCATGCAGTGAGAAGTTGGCAATCTGCTCCACGCTGCGGATGCTGCGCGGGCTCTCTTTAACACGGCCCTGGCCAATGCCGGTGCGTTGCAGCACCAGGTCGGTATCTGAAGTAAAACGATATTGATTTTGAGCCAGATTGATGTAGGCCGCATCTAACACCAGTTTGTTACGGTCGTTAATACGATAATCAAAGCGACCAACTAAACCGGTACGCTGCTGCTCGGTGCTGTATTGTCTTGCAGAAATGCTGGTTAACTTTGGCTGGTTGGTATATAAGTCAACATCGGTACCAAAAAAAGTGCTTTTGGTGGTTTTATAGTTATCCTGATAGCTTAAAGAAACCAATGCACCCAGCTTTTTGTCGTTGGTACGACCGCCTAAATTCAGGCCGGCAATTAAACCCATTGGCATTTTAGAATTGGTGTAATGCGCGGGGTTTTTAGAAAAATCATTGGTGCTGGCGGTATAGCTTAAACCGTTGTTAACGCGTGGTGAGCGAACGGTTACATCGTTATCGCCAAATTTGGTGTAGCCATTGTTCATTACCGCTTGCGATAAGCCTAAACCCAGGTTAGCGTTTACGGTAAAGTGGTCTGGCGCTTCTTTCAACACCATATTAATACCACCGGCAATGGCATCACCTTCCATAGACGGGGTAAGTGATTTGTAAACCTCCAGGCGGTCAATAATGTCAGCCGGGAAGATATCCAGCGGCACATAACGGGTTTTGTTATCCGGGCTTGGAATTTTATAGCCGTTGATGAGGGTGTAAGTATAGCGTTTCTCCATACCACGGATGATGGCATACTGGCCCTCGCCATTGCTGCTGCGCTCAAGCGCTACGCCAGATACACGCTGGGTAACGTTAGCTACCGTAATATCTGGCGATGCTTCAATGGTTTTTGATGAAACAGCGTTCAACACCTGGTCTGAGCGTTGCTCAACACGGCGCGCTGCTTGTTCAGTATCATTACCCAGACGGGCGGTGATAGCAACCTCGCGCAGTTGGCTGCCAGCATCTTCCAGTTGGAAAGTTACGGCGCTGGTGGTGCCTTCGGCTACCTCGGCATCTTTTTTAGCGTCTTTGTAGGAGATATACTTCACCTGCACCTCATAGCTGCCGGTTGGTACGTTCTTAAACATAAAAGTACCGTCAAGACCGGTACCTGTGGCCAAAATTCGGCCGGTTTTCTTGTTTTGGATACGCACGGTAGCGCCAATCATGGGCTCGTGCGATTTCTTGTCCGTCACAACGCCTCTAAGCGAGCCGCCGGCGTAGGCAAGGCCTGTAATGAGGAGGGAAAGAAAAAGCAGGGGGAAAAATCTTTTCATATACACTGGGGGATTTCAGTGCGCAAAGAAACCCCGGGTGTATAATCTAAAGATCAACACAGCGTTAACGAATTGCAAACGCTGGCAACAACTACGTAAAAGTCAGTTTTTGGTTCCGAGAAAGTAACTTAATTACTCTACGGTGACAGTCAATCCTTCTTGCTGAAGGATCTTACGATACACTTCCATCTCTGTAAATGAACCTTCTAACACCGCACATTTACCTTCGGTATGTACCTTCCAGGCAATCTTCTCGGCTTGAGTTTCATTATAATCCAGATATTTTACCATGCAATGAATCACATGGTCGAACGTGTTGAAATCATCGTTCCACAAAATAAGGCGGTGCATTTCTTTAAGACTCGCCAGCAACTCTTCGAACGTAAACGTCTGTTCCTGTACCTCGGTTGGCATATGGATGCAAAATTAATCAAAGCCTCGCAATATTTATGTTAAATATCTGTTGAATGGGCATCACAGTTAAAAATAATTTCAATACCCCGAATGAAAAGCTCTGTTATTGCCTGCACTATGGGTGCGCTGCTGGCTGGTCACCTGGCTTCAGCACAAACAAAAAACCCGAAAGAGATACTTACCCCGCCGCCTGCCAATGTAAAAATTGATGGCAGCCTTGATGATTGGGCAGATAGCCTGCGTTATTATAACGAAGAGAAAAAGCTAAACTTTACGCTGGCTAACGATAAGGACAACCTTTACATGGCCATCCGCGTGAACGACCGTACCGAACAAATCCGCATTATGCAGGCGGGTATTACTTTTGGCATCAACACCAAGGGCAGCAAAAAAGACATGTACTCGCTCACCTTTCCCGGTGGTGGGCAAAGCGGCGGGCCGGGTGCTTTTTCGGTTCACCATGCAGACGGCCAGCAACCCACACAAGAAGACCGCGATGAAATGCTGCATGCGCGCCTTACCAAACTGCACGATATTAAAGTGACCGGCTTTAAAAGCATTGAGGGCGATATGATTACTACTACCAACACCTACGGCATCAAAGCGGCCATGAATTATGATGCCGATGGCTATCTGGTGTGCGAGATGGAAATACCATTTAAATTATTTGATGAGTTTAACGCCGCTAAGAAAGAGTGGGCTTTTAATTTTAAAATTAATGCGATGACCCGACCTACACCAAACGGCCAGGGTAATGGCGAAGGCATGAGTGGTGGAGGTATGCGCGGCGGAATGGGCGGCGGTGGCGGCATGCATGGCGGCCGCGGTGGTGGTGGTGGTATGGGCGGCGGCATGCGCGGTGGCCGTGGCGGCGGTATGGGCGGCGAACGCCTTGACGGTGCAGGCGGCAGTGCAGATCGCGCGGAACTGTTTAAATCTGTGGATTTCTGGGAGAAATTCTGGCTGGGCGGATTTTAGTCAATCGCTATAAAAAAAGGTGTCATCCCTCTCCTTCGTTCGGGATGACACCTTTATAGATTCAAAACTGCCTTTGATATTTACTGTACCTTATAATGGTAAACCGTGCGGCCAAGGTTGCCGTCGCCGTCAATACCTTCAATTACTACCTTGTAGCTACCTTTGCCATCGGCATTAAAATAATCGATCGTTGCCTTACCTTCTTTGCTGGTAGTGATGTTTGGCTTCCAGTAAATGGTGCTGCGCAGATCGGCCATTTGCTTGTTAACCTTCGGGTCGTCATAACGCGGTGCATAAAACTCGCGGGTACGGTAATACCCCTGCGGCCTGAAGGCCAGAATACCCGGTGCATAAATAATTCTATCGTTCAGCTCGGCACCTTTTTTCAGGTTAATTACCAGCACACCGGCTCCACCGCGCGAGCCATAAATGGCGGTATTGCCTGGCGTACGTAAAACCTCAACGCTGCTTACATCTTGCGGATTGATTTGCCCCAGATAATCCGGATCCATGTATATTCCATCAACAATAATCTGCATAGGCGTACTAGGACTACGGGTAGAATATGCCTGACCATTTATAAAATTAACAAATGGCACCTTGCCCTGTAAACACATATCCAGCGTAGGGCAAGTCGTTAAATCGGTACTTTTAACAACCATATCTGCGTTGCCGGGACCATTCAGGTTTGATGAGTTTTCTAACTTAGGTTTGGGTTTGTCTCTAATCACCACCTCTTTTAACATGGTGTTATGATCGCCTTGTCCATATTTAATTTGCTCGCGATAGAGGTCTTTACTGCTTACCAGGTAATTATTTAAATTCTTATTGATGCTGATCTGTATATCAGGTGCGTTTTTATTAGGAATGGTAACCGGCTTGGTCATACCATCCAGCACAATATCCACATCCTTTTTACCCTTGTCTGTGCGGGCCTGCACGGCAACTTTTAGGCTGTCTGCAAAAATCAGATTGTCAAAAGAGAAATGTCCGTTTGCATCGGCAACTGTATCTACCAGGAGCATAGAACCGCCGGACGATATCATCATCACTTTAGCACCCGGCACCGGTTTGCCGCTCTTTTTAATGGTGCCAGATATGGCCAACGATTTTTCGGGTTTAAATGACAGCGGCTGGAACATATCATTCAGCAGATCTTTCCACACAAAACGGCGGTAGCCCTGGGTCATCATCAGCACGTCCAGATCTATACGGGTTTGTGCACTTGGAGTGGCAAAATAATAGTTTGGCTTTTCTATATACCCTTTCAGATCTGATGTTAACAGGATGGTAGATAGAATGGTTGTCTCGTCATCTTCATCAATCGTCACCTTACTTTCGTCGGTCACCGCGGCAGATAAGGCCGCCATTGCAGGATTACCAGCGTCAGCTGCACCAAGATTCAACGTTACTTTTTCGCGTGATGCGTAGGCTTGCTTGTCTGAGCTTACGTTGATATTGAGCAGGTCGTTATTTTGTATAAATACCAAGCGCTCTGCAACCGGCTGCCCAGCAACATCAAACAAAGTAAACTGTACTATACCTGTATGAAATTTACTTTTTGCCACCCGCGCTGCAAAAGCCTGATTATTAATATTGCTTTTTGCCGCATAACAAACAACTCCGTTTTGCTGGGCTACAACACTTATTGGCTTACCGTTGGCTGCTTGTGCAATATCTTCAGTTGCGGCTACCCTTACCGCAAGTGCATCGCTCTCGTTATTTGTTACCGCAAGTTGATAGCCGCTGGCAGTTGGAGCAGGTAGTGCCACTGTACTTTGCGATCCATCTGCAAAAGTAATATTGGCTTTGTAGGTTTTACCAGCTTCGGGCAGCAGCGTAAAATACCCCATGCCCAAATGTTTGGTTTCAATAGGCGTTACCTCGTTATTTTCATTATCGGTAACGCTGCCTTTAATAACAGCGCCCAGACCATCGGCACCAGTGGCTTTAAATGCAACGCGCGAAGGTAATCCGGCAACCAACGTACCACCCTCGGGGAAAAACTGCACATCAACTTTTGATGATGATGCTTTTACCGGAATATCCTTCTCGGCAGTTTTTTTATCCTCGTAAGCAATGGTAGTATTAATATGGCCAGTTTTAAAAGGATTGGCCGCATTGCTGGTAAAGGTTACATGTATCATCCCCTTCTCGTCGGTGAGACCTTTTCCCCTGGCTGCATCTTTAGTATCCAGCTGAACCACGTAGGTTACATTTTTAGCCACGTATGGGTTGCCTTTCAAATCTTTATAGATAATGTCGGCAGTAATTTGCTGTTTACCATTTACGGTTGCATAATGATAATTGGCATCTGTAAGCACTGTATTATCAATTACATTGCCAATGGTTACTACCTTATCAAAAAAGTAAACCTCGCCGGCATTACGCATATAGTTGGTGTAGGCTCTGATGCGGTAGTTACCTGCCTGCAACGTGTCGTTCAGCGCAAAATCTCCCCAGGTTATGCCAGACTCAATGGGTAACTTAACGCTTTGTTTAACAGAATCACGTTCATCTATCAGCTCTACATTCAGCAGCTTACTTAATGCAGAAAGCTGGTGCTGCGGCCCAACGGTTACATAGGCTTTAAACCAGATGTTCTCGCCACTGGCATAATAGGGCTTATCTAATTGCAGATAAACTTTCTCCTGCGGATTGTTGTCTGCCCATTTATTAAGCTGCGTAATTATTTTAGTAATAGGATCGTCGTCGGCCCTGATAAAGCTTAACGCCAACAGCGCCAGCGGAAGAGCTAGAAATAGGGCCAGATGTTTTTTAGGTTTGGTTAGGTTCATAGCCCGTAAAATTATACAACTAATTCATTTGTAACGAACAACAAGCCCATGACGCTGCGGACTTTAACGTCATTTTCATAGAATCTTCATGAAACCACGATTTAACGGATTTTTAGGATTTACAGGATTTTACTTTAAACGACAAATTGGAGCATAAGCAGCATAATGCTTGTGCTTCTTTAATGATCAGCATCCTGTAAAGCTTAAAAGCCCGTTAAATCCTGGCTCAAAAAGTATTCTTCCACATCATACTTTCTACCGGTTTGGTGGTAGGTTTGTTGTACTTGGCGTTGTCTTTAGAGTTGTACGTGGTTTCAATATCGCCTTCTACCACAAAATAGATCAACTGACCTATAGGCATGCCTGCGTAAATACGTACGGGTTGCGCGCAGCTGATCTCAAGCGTCCAGGTGTTGCAAAAGCCCACATCACCCTTACCGGCAGTGGCGTGGATATCGATGCCCAAACGACCGGTGCTTGATTTACCTTCCAAAAAAGGCACATGGCGATGAGTTTCGGTATACTCCAGGGTTACGCCCAGATAAAGGGTGCCGGGATGCAATACATAACCATCTTTAGGTATCTCGAAATAATCAATCTCGTTATGCAATTTGGCATCCAGTACGCGATTGCGGTAAGTAGCCAGGTATTTGCCCAGGTGTACGTCGTAAGAGTTGGTGCCCAGGCACTCGCTTCGGTAGGGTTCAATGATGATATTTCCCCTATCAATTTCTTCGAGGATGCGCTTATCTGATAAAATCATTTTGGGCTGACGTTGGACGGTCTAAATTATCATTATTTCACCTAATTTTGTCAGGCTTTTTGCAATTTTACTTTTATGGCCATAGCATACAGCAAACAGGTTGACGAGGATACCGAATTTGCCCTCTGGAAAATAGAAGAGGGCGCCGAAGAGTTGTATGCACAGCTGCAGCTTGACGACGAAGAGAAAGCTTTTGTAGAAAAACTACGTAACGGTAAACGCCACCTGCACTGGTTGGGCACCCGTGTGTTGCTGCGTACCATGCTGCACACAGATGAGTTTATTGATTGCAAGGTTGATGCCCACGGCAAACCCTACCTGGTTAATTTGCCCTATCACATCTCGCTTAGTCACTCGTTTGAGTATGCGGCGGTGATGATCAGCAAGAGCCGGCCGGTTGGGATTGATATTGAACAGGTGCGCAAAAAGGTGGAGCTGATAGCCCACAAATTTATGAAGCCCGAAGAGCTGGCCTTTATGGACGAGCAGCAAAAAATCAATCATCTGTATGCCTGCTGGTGCGCTAAAGAGGCAGTTTACAAATGCTATGGACAAAAAGAGATCTCTTTTTCTGACAACATTGATCTAGAGCAATTTCCATACACCCCAGAAGGGAACATACAGGCCACGTTGCGCAATGAGGCTATTAACGCTGCTTTTAACTATCGTGTAGATTATTTCAGGTATGAAGATTACATGGTGGGTTACGTGAAAGGATAAACTATGAAAAACAAACAGGTACAATACCAGGATTGGGGCTTAATTGATTATAAAGAAGCCTGGGACAAACAGGAAGCACTGTTTGCCGACACTGTAAAAATAAAAACCGAGCAGCGTAACCGCCAACTGGCCCTGGCTGATGACGTACCTGTAGAAAATGAACCAACGCCTAACTACCTGGTTTTTTGCGAGCATCCGCACGTATATACGCTTGGTAAAAGCGGCAAGGCCAATAATTTATTGCTGGACGAGCAGGGACTGCAAGAAAAGCACGCTACTTATTATCATATCAATCGCGGTGGCGATATTACCTATCATGGCCCCGGCCAGCTGGTAGGCTATCCAATTTTAGATCTGGACAATTTTTTTACCGACATACACCTGTACCTGCGCACGCTGGAAGAAGCGGTAATTAATACTCTGGCAGATTATGGCCTGAAAGCCGGCAGATACGAAGGCTACACCGGTGTTTGGTTTGATGCCGATAACGACAAGGCCCGCAAAATCTGCGCTATGGGCGTGCGTTGCAGCCGCTGGGTAACCATGCACGGCCTGGCGTTAAATGTAAATGCCGATCTGGACTATTTCAATAACATTGTGCCTTGTGGTATTGATGACAAGGCCGTAACCTCTATACAAGCAGAGCTGGGTCGTCCGGTAGACATGGAAGAAGTAAAACAAATCCTCTCGCATCATATTTCCGTACTTTTTGGTATGAAATTGATTCGATGAAAGCTGCTATAATCATTTTACTTTCCGCCGCGGGCATGCTGGCCTGCGCAAGCAAAAAGACAACAACCCAGCAAGAAACCGGCGTTGCCAGCCAGGCATCGCCAACAACCGATATGCCGGCATCAACCCAAACATGGAACTACCTGGCCCTGGGCGATTCTTACACCATTGGCGAAGCCGTGCCGCAGGAACAGTCGTTCCCCTACCAGCTATGTGCAGCACTTTCAAAAAATGGCCACCCAACAGCAGCGCCCACCATTATAGCCCGCACCGGTTGGACGACAGATGAACTTATAGCCGCCATCAAGCAGCAAAACATTACCCGAAAGTTTGATTTCGTCACCCTGCTTATAGGTGTAAACAATCAATATCGCGGATACGATATCAGCACTTATACCAAAGAGTTTACAGAGCTACTTGGCACCGCCATCAACTATGCAGGCGGCAATGCCAAACACGTCTTTGTTATTTCCATCCCCGACTGGGGTGTTACTCCTTATGCTGATGGCCGTGACCGTGCGACTATTGGTAAAGAGATCGACGCCTACAACACCATCAATCGGCAGGAAAGCCTGAAAGCCGGCGTCAATTATTGCAACATTACGCCTGTCTCGCGGCAGGTTCCCGGCAATCCATCATTAGTGGCTGAAGATGGCTTGCATCCATCGGGAGAAATGTACAGGCTTTGGGTAGAGCCGTTGGAACCAATCGTTCGGTCAGTCGTTGGCCATTAGTCATTTCACTGCGCTGTCATTGGTCAATTTGCATCGGTCACTGCGATAAAATATTAATGACAATTCACTATTGACCAATGACCATCCACTAATCACTATCTTTGCGCCATGCTTACTCTCCGTCAACTTTTTCTGGCCAATAATGCACAAACCACCAATTTCCCGCTGCTACTAGAGTTTGAGCGGGCCGAAGGCGTTTATATGTATGATGCCGAAGGGAAGGCGTTTATCGATCTTATTTCGGGCATCGGCGTAAGCAATACCGGGCACCGGCATCCAAAAGTTATCGGAGCTTTAAAAGACCAACTGGATAAATACCTGCACCTGATGGTGTATGGCGAGTACGTGCAAACTCCACAGGTAAAATTTGCCGAGAAGCTAGTGAGTTTGCTGCCGCAAAACCTGGAATCGGTTTACTTTGTAAGTTCAGGCGCCGAGGCGGTAGAAGGAGCCATTAAACTGGCCAAACGTTATTCCGGCCGGGCTAATGTGCTGGCCTGCAAAAACTCGTATCATGGCAGCACCCAGGGCGCTTTGAGCGTAATGGGCAATGAAGAATACAAGCAGACCTATCGTCCGTTACTACCTGGTGTTGGCTTTATTGAGTTTAACAACATGGCCAATCTGCAATTGATTGGCGACGATACGGCCTGCATCATTGTAGAAACCATTCAGGGCGAGGCCGGTATTCGTGTACCGGACGTAGAGTGGATGCAAGCCCTGCGTGCGCGTTGTAATGAAACGGGCACCCTGCTGATCCTTGACGAAATTCAGGCAGGCATGGGTCGTACAGGTAAACTGTGGGCGTTTGAGCATTTTGGCATCGAGCCGGATATTTTACTATTAGCTAAAGCGTTAGGCGGTGGTATGCCGCTGGGTGCGTTCATCAGCTCAAATGAGATTATGGGTGCACTGAAAGATAACCCGATATTGGGGCACATCACTACTTTCGGTGGTCACCCGGTATGTTGTGCAGGAGGATTGGCCTCGTTAGAGGTTTTGTTGGATGAGCAACTTATTGAAACTGTCCCCCAAAAAGAAGCGCTATTACGCGATTTATTAGTTCACCCCGCCATTAAGCAAGTACGCGGCAAAGGCCTGATGCTGGCTGTAGAACTGGAAAATTTCGATCTGAATAAAAAGATTATTGACCGCTGCATCGCCAACGGCGTGATTACCGATTGGTTTTTGCACTGCAGCAACTCCATGCGTTTAGCCCCACCGCTGATGATTACCGAAGAACAGATCAGGGGAGCATGCGCAGTGATTTTGGAGGCGATTGGGTTTTATACTGATTAACTTAGCGCATTCAACCCCGCTTGTCATTCCGAACGAACTTGCGGAGGCTGTGTATTGGCGTGAGGAGGAATCTTGTACACGCGACATGCCATAATATTGGTTATACTCAATCAATATCGCTCGTACAAGATTTCTCTTGCGCTCCACCGCTCCTTCTTACCCTCGTGCTCATCGAAATGACAAGGGAGATAAAGCCCACAACCCATCCCCCTAAAACTTTTCTTATATGCTTTATGTTGATACTTAGTGTGCCCGAAACGCGCACTTTGTGTTAACTACCTATGAAAATTGCATATATATCAACCTACCCACCGCGCGAGTGCGGTATAGCCACCTTTAACCAGAACTTGTTCCACGCGGTGTGTGCTAACTTCCCGAAGCGGGGAGATGTGCTGCAGAACGGCTTTGTGGTGGCCCTGAATGATAACGAAAAACTGAACGAACACGAGTACCCCCGAGAGGTAAAATTTGTGATCCGGCAGGATCATCAGAAAGATTATATCCGCGCTGCCAACTACATCAACACCAGCGATGCCGATGCAGTGATATTGGAACACGAGTTTGGCATTTATGGTGGCGAGAGCGGCATTTACGTACTGCCGCTACTGAAACGCTTGCATAAGCCGCTAATCTCTATCCTGCACACGGTTTTGAAAGAGCCCAGCTTTGTACAAAAGATCATCATCCGCGAGCTGGCCGAACAATCGTCCAAGATTGTGGTAATGAGTCGCCGGGCCGTAGATTTTCTGACCGAGATCTACGATGTTCCGGTCGAGAAGATCCAAATCATAGAACACGGCGTGCCCGACCTAGAAGCACCGGCCAATAACCCGGTTAAAAATCTGGCAGCATTTAAGAACCACCGGGTGCTGCTTACGTTCGGCTTACTGAGTCGCGGCAAGGGATTGGAAACCGTAATTAAAGCGCTGCCCGAGATTGTACAGCAACACCCCGATGTGATGTATGTGGTGCTGGGCAATACACATCCGGGGGTATTGAAAAGTTCGGGCGAGGAGTATCGTGATTACCTGAAAAGTTTGGCGGCACAGCTGGGTGTAGCCAAGAATTTAACGTTTATCAACAAGTTTGTGACCGATGAGGAGCTGATAGACTACCTTACCGCAGCTGAAATTTATGTAACCCCGTATTTGAACGAGGCGCAAATCACCAGCGGCACGCTGTCTTACGCGGTAGGCTCCGGTTCAGCAGTAGTATCGACCCCCTACTGGCATGCGCAGGAATTGCTGGAAGGTGGCCGTGGACGATTATTCAACTTCCGCGATTCTGATCAATTGAGCAGCATCATTAACGAGTTATTGAGCGACCATGAAAAGCTGACCGAAATGAAGGAGAATTCTTACGAATACGGCCTGCACCTGCGGTGGCCCAAGGTAGGGGCCGAATATATCAAAGTGGCTCAGGAACTGACTGCAAGCTATGATTTTAGCGAGCGCTTGTTGCAAAGCAGCATTGTTGACCCGGAGATACTACCTAAATTTAGCCTGGCCCATGTGAAGCGCTTAACGGATGATACCGGTATTGTGCAGCATGCCAAATACGGCATCCCTAATTTGAAAGAGGGCTATTGTTTGGACGATAATTCCCGCGCCCTCATTATGGCGCTGATGGCCTACCAACGTAACAAAAGCCAGGAAGCGTTCGATCTGCTGCCTATCTACCTCAGTTATATCCATTACATGCAAACGGACGATGGTAATTTCCGCAATTTTCTGAGTTTTAACCGCATGTACCTGGACGAGGTAGGTTCCGAAGATTCCTTCGGTCGCACCATTTGGGCACTGGGTTATTTGATTGATTGTGCAGCCAACAGCTCCTACCAGGAGTTTGCCTTTGAGTTGTTTATTAAATCTATCCCGCATTTTGACTCGTTGAAATACCTGCGCGGAATAGCCAATACCATTATCGGCGTGAGCCTGTTCCTGAAGGCTTATCCTACCGACAAAGGCATGACCGACAAACTGATCCAGATGACTAAACCGCTGGTTGATGCCTACGAGCAAACCCGTGCCGACGATTGGGAATGGTTTGAAAACGAGATGACTTATGATAACGCCATCCTGCCGCTGGCCCTGCTGCACTCGTGCCAGGTTACCGGCGACGAGCGGGTACGCGAGATTGCACTAAAAACCATGAATTTCCTGGATGAGCTTACCTTATCAAAAGGCTATCTAAGTCCGGTAGGCAACGAGGGCTGGTACCACCGTGGCGGCGAGTTCCCGGTTTATGATCAGCAGGCTATTGAAACCATGGCCATGGTGCTCATGTACTTCCAGGCCTACCAAACCCTGCGTGATCCGGAGTATATCGAAAAAATGTTCCTCTGCTACCGCTGGTTCCTTGGCGATAACTCTATGCGGGCACCACTCTATGACCACGAGACCAAAGGCTGTTGCGATGGCCTGCTTCCTACCGGCATTAACCGCAACCAGGGAGCAGAAAGTACACTGGCTTATTTGATATCGCACCTTACTGTGCTGCGCGCCTTTGAACTGGAATACGAGTATAATAAGAATGAGAGAGGGGTGGAAGCGGTTTGAGACACCTCACCCGATATCCCACTTGTCATTGTGAGGAACGCGGAGGGTCAAAGCGTTGGGGGTGACGAAGCAATCTCGTCGCAGGAATAATGCATGCGACGAGATTGCTTCGCGCTCAGCCTCCCCTCTACCCTGCTCGCAATGACAAAACGTTTAATCAACTAACATGAAACTCGCCATACTATCTCCCGTTGCCTGGCGCACACCTCCACGGCATTACGGCCCCTGGGAGCAGATTGCAAGCACCATCGCCGAAGGCATGGTGCAGAAAGGACTGGACATTACCCTTTTTGCCACGGGCGATTCTATCACCGCAGGTAAGCTGCAATCTATCTGCGCAACCGGTTATGAGGAAGACCGCGCACAAGATGCCAAAGTATTGGAGTGTCTGCACATCAGTAACCTCATGGAGCAGGCCGATCAGTTTGACCTGATCCATAACAATTTTGATTTCCTGCCCCTCACCTACTCGCGATTGATCAAAACACCGATAGTCACCACCATCCATGGTTTTTCATCGCCTAAGATCATCCCGGTTTATCAGAAGTACAATGATATTGGCCATTACGTATCTATCAGCAATGCCGACCGGAGCAATCAGCTTACCTATACCGCCACCGTTTATAATGGCATCAACCCCAAAGATTTTGATTTTGTGGAGCAGCCTGATGATTACCTGCTGTACTTCGGCCGCATCCATCATGATAAAGGCTGCGCCGAGGCTATTGCAATTGCCCGCAAAACCAAAAGGCGATTGCTGATTGCCGGGATTATTCAGGATGAAAGTTATTACCGCAGTTGTGTGGAGCCAGAGCTGAATGAGCAGATTGTTTACGTAGGTCATGCCGGGCCCGAGAAACGCAAGGAACTGCTAGGCAAGGCCACCGCCCTGCTGCACCCTATCAATTTTAATGAGCCCTTTGGGATGAGTGTAGCCGAGGCTATGTTATGCGGCACGCCGGTGATTGCCTTTAACCGCGGTTCAATGCCAGAGCTGATCAATCACGAGCAGACTGGCTTTTTGGTAAGCAACGTTGACGAAGCTGTGGCTGCGGTGAATGGGCTACCAAACATCAATCGTGCTAATTGCCGCGATTGGGCAATGAGCAAATTTTCGAGCCAGAAAATGGTGGATGATTATTTTGAGGTGTATCAGCGGGTGCAGGGTTGGTTTTAGCAAGTATGTAGAGCCTTCGCGCGCCCTTCGACAAGCTCAGGATGACACCCGGCACGCATTTTTTAAGATCCAGCGCCCTAATAAACGTGGGGAGGATGTCATGTTGAGCTCTGTCGAAACACGCGCGAAGGCCAAAATTGACGCGCGACCTTATATCCCTAACACCTGTTTCAACTTCACATAGCCCGTTTTGCTAACCGGGATTTTAGCGCCTGATTTTAGAATGGCCAGGTGCGCATCTTTCTCATACGGATCTATACGGGTAATTTCCTGCACGCTGACAATGTAAGAGCGGTGCACGCGAACAAACCTGCCCGGATCAAGCGTTTGTTCAAAGAAACTCATGGTTTTATTCTTGAGGAACGAACCTTCGGCCGTGTGGATGCTTACGTAATCATCATCGGCTTCCAGGTAAGTTACATCGGCAACAGGGATGATCTTTACTTTGGTGCCGGTTTTTACCACGATGCGCTCCTGCTGAGCAGTGTTGGCAGCGGCGGTTTCCAGCAACTGCTCGGTTTGCTTCTGGGCAGCGGGCGCAGCTGCCGGGGTTTGCGACAGGAATTTTTCTACCGCTTTTTGGAAACGATCTTTACTGAAAGGTTTCAGCAGATAATCAACCGCGTGCGCCTCAAAAGCTTTGATAGCATACTCATCAAATGCAGTGGCGAAGATAACGGCCGGCGGGTTTTCTACCAGTTCCAGCATTTCAAAACCGTTTATTTTGGGCATCTGCACGTCCAGAAAAATCAGGTCGGGCTGGTGCTGCATAATGGCTTTGATGCCTTCAAAGCCGTCGCCGCACTCGGCCAATACTTCTACGCCATCAACTTCCTGCAAATACTCGCGCACCACCAGTCGAGCCAATGGTTCATCATCAATAATTAAAACACTTTTCATATTTGCGGAACTTTGATAACGGTTGTAAAGATATTATCATTTGTAAATATTTCAACCAGATCATTACGCCCAAAAAGCAGGTAAAGGCGGCGGCGCACACCGCTCAGGCCAAAACCGGTACCGGTGCGCGGGCGAGCCGTTTGCGGGTCGTAAGGGTTTTGCACCATCAACATCAGGTAGCTGTCTTCCACCTCGCCGCGGATGCTTACTGTAACCGCCTCGGTAGTATCATACAAACCAAACTTAATGGCGTTTTCTACAATGGGCTGCAGCAATAAGGCCGGCAGCATGGCCTCGCCGCAATGCTTATCGCAACTGATTTCGGTTTGCAGGCGATGACCGAAGCGTACTTTTTCAATCTCCAGGTACAGCTGCAGGTGTGCCAGTTCTTCGGTAAGAGTGACCTGCTGTTGGTCGTCTTTCTTCAGAGTTCCGCGCAAAAAGTCAGACAATTGATGAATCATCTGCCGGGCCTGATCTGGCTTAAAGCCAATGAGGGCGTTGATGGAGTTTAAACTATTGAACAAAAAGTGAGGTTGCAATTGCTGACGCAGATTATATAACTCGGCATCACGGGCCAGCTTTTCGGCTTCGGCTTTGCGTTTTTCGTTCTCCTTCTGGTCTTGTTGGGCATACCACACCAGGCTGATCATAGCCATCCACCCGATGGCCAGAAAGTCTGTAAAGAAACGGATGGTGAGGGATTTGGACAAGAATGCGTCGTAAACCTTATCGCTATAAATCAGTGGCAAGATCCACCTGCAGCCGGCCGTGCAAAAAGCCGAGAGCGCCAGGCACCAGAACAGCAGGTTAATGTAGCTGCCTTTACCCGGCGTGTAATAGCGCAGGTTATTGTTAATGAGCCAACATGCAGCCGCCAACAGAATAGCGCTGCCAACACTATCAATCAGTGCTACGTACCACTCAAAAGCAAAACTGTGTATAACATAGGTTTGCAGGGCAGCCCAAGCTACCCCGCCAACCGCAAATGCCCAACGCAATTTTGTTATTGTGAACTGTCCGTTACTCAAGTGTTGTTTGTTTTATAGTATTAATAAACGATGTTATTTCAAACGAGAGTAAGAACTACTCTCTTGATCGAAATGACAAATGGTTTATCCTTAAAAACTCCTGATATCAATACCTGCAAATATGGAGGTACCTTTTATTACTAATATTTTATCTGTGCTTAGCGGAACATTGGTACGGCGCTTATCATCAACGCTGGAAAACACAGCTGCTACATCAGAAACTACCTGCCAGTGCGGCGGGATGATCATTTTAATGCCGCCAAACAGCTGCACTACCTCTATTACCACGGTGCCATTAATATCGGCCATGGTAAAATCAAGCTCGGTGCCGCCAAATATGTTTACGATCTCTCCCCCTTTAAAATCTTTAGAAAGGATGGTTTTCTTGGTACCCCCGAAAACAGATACCGCATCCAGGTAATCATCGCTAGTGCGAAAGTTTCCGGCGCTCCAGGCTTGCCCCGCTTGCTGCTGCTGTTGTTGCGCGCCTTCGGCCGTTGCATTGGGTTCGCCGGTGTTAAATGATCCTTGATACGGGTTGGTAAATTCGTGCTTGGTAAAGCGGTCATGAAAAGGGTTTTCATAATTATTCCAACGGCGCTTGCGGCCAACCAGGATCCATAAACCGATGGCAATAATTATCATCGGGAAGATGGCCCTGTCCAGATGGATGTGCGGCACAATATCATCCAGCACTCCGAAACCGCCGATAATGGTTAAGATAACCCACACCGGACTACGGAAGTTATGCCTAACGCCGAAATACAAACCCAGCACCAGCAAAAACATGTGCCCGCTGATGAGCCAATCGGGAATAAAAAAATCGAGGAGGTTTTTGAGCAGCAACAAGCAGCCCAAAACCAATATGATGAGACCGGCGAACACTTTGCCATTGCGCAGCCGGTTGTTATTATAGTTCTCTTGGATATTCATTTCAGTGTTTACTTAAAAAAATCTGTTTCAAAGCTAATATAATAGTACACTTATGCCAACGGATATATGGCAGGCAAGGGCAACTAATCGGTAAACGGGGATGAATTGTCGGTGAAAATGTCTGAACCAGGATTCTTAGGATTTATGGGATTTACAGGATGATAGTTATAAAGCAAAACTCCCATTACCTTGTAAGATAATGGGAGCAAATATTTTCGTTAAATCTCCTCCCTTTCGGGGAGGCTAGGAGGGGGTTAAACCGTAGGCTCCTGCTGGCTCAGGCAATGGAAGCTGCCCAATCCCCAAATAATGTCGGTTGAATCAATACCCACCACTTTGCGGTCGGGGAAACACTGCTGGATAATATCTAACGCCTTATCGTCTTTATCGCAACGGTAGGTTGGTACTACAACTGCCGCGTTACCGATATAGAAGTTTGCATAAGATGCCGGCAGGCGCTGATCTTCCCAAATTACCGGATCTGGCATTGGCAGCTCAACAATATTCAGTTGCTTGCCGTTCAACAGGCGCATGGTTTTTAAGGTATCCAGGTTTTCCTGCAGAATGTGGTAATTCTCGTCGGCTTTGTTTTCTTCTACCACGGTAACCACGGTGTCTTCGTTTACAAAGCGGGTGATATCGTCAATATGACCGTCGGTATCATCGCCTATAATGCCATCGCCCAACCAAAGCACTTGCTCCACGCCATAATAATTGCGCAGGTATGCTTCGATCTGATCCTGATTTAAATGCGGATTGCGATTCTCATTCAGCAGACAAGCGGTAGTGGTTAGCACTGTACCCTTGCCGTTAAAATCAACCGAGCCTCCTTCCATCACAATACCAGGATGGTATACCGGCAACCCGAATTGCTCTGCAATGCGGGTCGGGATCACATCATCCAGATCAAACGGTGGATATTTGCCGCCCCAGGCATTATAGCCCCAGTCGACAATGATTTTCTTCTTTTCTTCGTAATTCACCAAAAACGCCGGACCATGATCGCGGCACCAGGCATCGTTAGTTGGGAAGTTATAGAACTCCACCTTACTTACATCGGCACCAACTTCCTGCAGATGCTGCAAGGCGAAGGCTTTCATTTGGTCATTAGCAACGTTGATGCACACCAGCTCGCCTTTGGCCAGTTCTTTAATAAACTCGGCATAGCGGTTATAAATCATACCGATTTTGCCCGGCCATGATTCTTCTTTATGTGGCCAGCTTAGCCAGGTAGCGGTATGTGGGGCCCATTCGGCCGGAAAGTGAAATCCTTTCAGGTTATCCATAATTGGTATTTAAGAATAGCGATGGGTTTGAAACCCATCGCTAAAAAATCAGTATGTCATCCCGAACGAAAGTGAGGGATCTTTTCTATTTTGCATCCCGTCATTTCGCTCCGAAAAGATTTCTCCCGTTGGTCGAAATGACACGATAGTTTAGCGATGATTAGTCCTCGTCTATCAGGCGCTTAGTTATCGGCTGATAAGAATCGATCCTTCTGTCTCTCAAAAACGGCCAGTGACTGCGGTAGTAATCAGATTTATCCAGATCAAGTTCTTTCACAATCACTTCTTCCTCCTCAACGGTGGTTTGGTGCAGCAGTTCGCCAAACGGATCTGCAAAGAATGACCCTCCCCAGAATTTAACGCCGGCTTCCTCGCCTACACGGTTCACGCTTACCACGTGCACACCGTTAGCCACCGCGTGCGAGCGCTGGATGGTTTGCCATGCGTTGTATTGTTTTACGTTGGTGGCTTCATCCTGTGTAGTTGCCCAGCCGATTGCGGTTGGGTAGAACAAAATTTCGGCGCCCATCAAAGCGGTGATGCGTGCAGCTTCAGGATACCATTGATCCCAGCAGATGAGCACACCGATAGTGGCAAATTTGGTTTTGAATACTTTATAGCCCAGATCGCCCGGAGTGAAATAGAATTTCTCGTAGAAACCCGGATCATCCGGGATGTGCATTTTGCGGTATTTGCCCAGGTAAGCACCATCAGCATCAAGCACGGCGGTGGTGTTATGATAAACACCCTGCGCACGTTTTTCAAACAACGATGCTATAATTACTACACCCAGCTCGGCAGCAACCTTGCTCAGTACATCTGTTGACGGGCCAGGAATGGCCTCGGCCAGTTTAAAGTTATCGTAATCTTCTACATCACAAAAATACAGCGATGTAAACAGCTCCTGCAGGCAAACTATCTGCGCACCTTTGGCCGCAGCCTCACGCACTTTAACAATAGCTTTTTGCAAATTCTGCTGCTTATCTGCAGTGCAGCTCATCTGTACTATTCCGACATTGACTTTGCTCATAACCGTGTTTTAAAATTTTGCGCAAAATTACTTTTTTTAGTTGACTAGTGATTGGTTGATCAGTGATTAGTTTCTTTGCAGACGTGTACTTAACCAAACATTTACACGTTGTTTACAATTAGTATCATCAGCGGTATTTTAATCCCTAATTAACTAATCACCGATCTCTAATTAACTAAATTAGTAACTTCGCGCCCGATATGGCAACATTAAAACAAGAGGCGCAGGAGCCCAAAACCCCGAAGCAAAAGCTGTGGAACGTTACCCAAACGGTACTCAAGTTTGCTATTACCGGCTCGCTGCTATACTGGGTATTTACCAAAGTGCCCATCAGTCAGGCTAAAGATCGCCTGCTGCACGCCAATTACTGGTGGATGCTGGCAGCGTTGCTATGCTACTTTTGCTCTATCATTGCCTCATCATGGCGCTTGCTGAGCTTCTTTAAGTCGATAGACTTGCGGTTGGCTCCACGTTTTAACTTCCGCCTTTATATGCTGGGCTTATTCTACAACATGCTGCTCCCGGGTGGCATTGGTGGTGATGGTTATAAGATCTGGCTGCTTAATAAAAGCTATGGCCTATCAGGCAAAAAGGTTTTCTGGGCCTTGCTTTTCGATAGATTGAGCGGCTTATGGGCTATTGGCCTCATTATTATTTCACTTAAAATCTTCATCCCTCAAATAGAGATTCATTTTGCTATCCCGTTTGCTGTTTTTGCTTTCGGTACCATGATCTATTACGTAATAGTGAAAAGATTTTTTGCCGATTTTGGCAAGCACTTCTTTAAAGGTCATGCCAAAGCGATATTGGTACAAACCTGCCAGGTAATGGCCATTATTATGGTGCTGATGGGGCAGGGTTTTAACGGCAAATTTGCACCTTACCTGCTCTCGTTCCTGGTTTCGGCCTTTGCATCGGTAGTGCCTACCGTGGGTGGCTTGGGTGCACGCGAGGCTATTTTCCAATGGTGTGCCAATCTGTTTGGCATGAATGTGGGCCTGGCAGTTTTCCTGAGTGTATCTTTTTACCTTATATCGCTAACGGTAGCGCTGTTTGGCGTTTATTACGTACTGCGCCCTAAACGTTTGGAAGATGGCTTGCCGCCGAAAGAAACACCGGCAATTGACGAGCACCCGACGGAGCATTTGTCTTTACCCGAATAAGCACTTACCTTTAGGCTGATATGGATCTGATAGCCGAACGCAAAGCCATTGAAGCCGCACTTGACGCCTACCGCGCCGAGCTGGACCGCCTACCCGACGATCTATTTGACGTTACCCCGCCCAGCGGCGGCTGGTCGTTCGCGGAGGTATACTCGCATATCCTGCAGTCTACATTGGGCGCCAGCATAGCTACAGAGAAATGCGCCAGAGGAACCGCACCTACCACCCGCAAAGGCCTCAACCTGCTGGGCCGGTTTTTGATGCTGACTAACCATTTTCCACCTGCCAAAATAAAGGCTCCTCCGGTTATCCCGGTGCTAAAGATCAGCAAAGAGGAGGCCCGCAATATGATCATCAAATGCCGTAAGCGCATTGAGTCTATCGCCCCGCTCCTGCCCGATGCCGAAGATCACCACCGCATCAGTCACCCGCGACTGGGAATGCTGCACGCCAAACACTGGTTTAAGTTTTTGCGCGTGCATTTGCAGCATCACCTGAAGCAGTTGAAGCGAATTGAGCGGGAAATGGGAACCAGGATTGTCTGAACCA
Source organism: Mucilaginibacter yixingensis (assembly GCF_041080815.1). Classification (NCBI taxonomy): domain Bacteria; kingdom Pseudomonadati; phylum Bacteroidota; class Sphingobacteriia; order Sphingobacteriales; family Sphingobacteriaceae; genus Mucilaginibacter; species Mucilaginibacter yixingensis. The sequence continues at coordinate 4,414,241 of NZ_CP160205.1, forward strand.
GGATTTTAATAGAATTTCTAGGATTGACAGGATTTGAAAATAAGTGAAGACTTACGAAGTTTTAAAACTTCGTAAGTCAAATATCCCTATATAACATCCTGTCAATCCTAATAATCCATTTAACGGCGAAGCCCTCTTGTGTACCCGTTAAAGCAGATAAGTCACGAAAAACCTTGGTTCAAGTATTTTTTTTCATCACCATGAAACCTTTTATATTTAATAGAGTCTTAACGTTATAATAATTTAATAATCTGATCTTTGTACCCAATAATATCATAATTATGCACTTTGATTATTTGCTTGTTATAGGACTGCTACTGTTTGTATGTGTCTTCTATATCAGTCCTTATGATATGAAAGTAGATGAGGAAGAAGACGACGAATAATTGCGCGGCTACTCCTGCCCTTCCAGATTTTTTAACCCGGCTTAATAGGCCGGACAGGCATATATCCCCCCTTATTTTAAACAATGGCTAAACGTGAGGTAGATATTGTTGTTATTTCTGACGTGCACTTGGGCACCTACGGTTGTCATCCCAAAGAGCTGCTGAAATACCTGAAGAGTATCAAACCCAAAATGCTCATTTTGAACGGCGATATTATTGATATCTGGCAGTTCAGCAAGTCATACTGGCCCGAAACCCATACCAAAATTCTGCGCCGCATCCTGAAGTTTGTAACCGAGGGCATCCCCGTTTACTACCTTACCGGCAACCATGATGAGATGCTGCGCAAGTTTGCCGATTTTAACCTCGGCACCTTCCAGCTCCTCAATAAACTGGTATTGAATGTTGACGGCAAGAAAGCCTGGATCTTCCACGGCGACGTGTTCGACGTGACCATGCAACATTCTAAATGGCTGGCAAAACTGGGGGCCGTCGGCTACGACACCCTGATTTTAATTAACAGCTTTGTTAACTGGTGCCTCACTAAGCTGGGTCGGCCCAAGATGAGCTTCTCGCAAAAAGTGAAAAGCAAGTTTAAAGATGCCGTAAAATTCATCAATCAGTTTGAGCAAACCGCGGCCGACCTGGCGGTAGACAAAGGTTATGACTACGTGATCTGCGGGCACATTCACCATGCAGAGATCCGCACCATTAACTCTACCAAAGGCAATGGCTCGGTACTTTACCTTAACTCAGGCGATTGGGTTGAGAGCCTCACCGCGTTGGAATACAACAATAAAGAATGGCGCATCCACCAGTTTAAGCCTGAAGATCTGGATACAGAGATTGAAGACGACGACAAGACCGATGCAGAAGATCTGGATGCTAAGCTGGATGTAAACCTGCTGCTGGAGCGCTTTAAGCAGGAGAATCATTAATATTCGACATACATTGTAGCAATGTCATGCTGAGCGATAGCGAAGCATCTCTGAGAACAGGACATCTTGCGTATTACATACCCACAGAGATGCTTCGTACCTCAGCATGACATAAAGAAAACCAAACCACCAACAGCTCCCCATCTTTTATTTCCGTTACAATCTAAAACCCTGATCGTTTGTTCGTTATATTTGAGTAAATGCACTGCATTCTCAAATATTGCTGGACGTTTTTGCTTGTGCTCACCGCTATTTGCGGCAGGGCATCGTCTATCTTATTACCGATGGATGAGGTACAGAAAGATCACCTGAAATCATACGGCATCGCCTTCTGGATCTTGAAGAACGGCAGCACGGTAGACTGGCTACTCAACTATCGTGGCGGCAGCTTCCTTACCGCTTACAACTCAAACACCGAGAACGAGTGCAAAATACGCGGCGTAACCTACGAGGTAATTGACGACGGCAAGGTAAGCGAGATCATGACGCAGATTAATGATCCATCCGTTAACATGGATGTGGTGAAATTAGAAAAAGCACCCAGAATTGCCCTGTACTCCCCCAAAAACAAAGGCGGCCTGGAAGACGCTGTAGAACTGGTATTGAAGTATGCTGAGATTCCTTTCGATTATGTTTACGATGAGGAGGTAATGAAAGGCGACCTACAAAAGTACGATTGGCTGCACCTGCATCACGAAGATTTTACCGGCCAGTATAGCAAAATGGGCAATCGTGGCCGGTTTGGAGGATATGGAGGTTTTGGCAACGGATTTCCCGGCGGGATGCAGGGAAGCGGTTTTGGGGGAGAATTCAGACCTGAAGACAATGCAGAAAGCAAAGCAGCACAGGAAGCAAGGGCACAAAAACTGGGCTTTAAAAAAGTATCAAAAATGAAACTGGCCGTGGCCCAGCGCATCCGCGATTTTTGTGCCAATGGTGGCTTTTTGTTTGCCATGTGCTCGGGTGCTGATAGTTTCGACATTGCCCTATCAGCCTATAAAACCGACATTGTAGATACCCAATACGATGGCGACCCTCCCGATCCCAATGCGCAATCAAAGATTGATTATAGCCAAACACTGGCTTTCCAAAACTTTACCGTTTATACCGGAATGCAGCGCGGCTTTAGCGACATCAACAATCAACGGCGCATCCCGCGTGAGGAAGACTTTTTTACGCTTTTTGATTTTTCGGCCAAATGGGATGTGGTGCCCAGCATGCTCACCCAGGATCATGAACGTGTGATAAAAGGCTTTAACGGACTGGCCACAGCCTTTAACAAAGACAAGCTGAAACCCGGCGTAACCGTGATGGGTGAAACAAAAACACTGAATGAAGCCCGCTACATACACGGCGAGTACGGCAAGGGTCAGTGGACTTTCTACGGCGGGCATGACCCGGAAGATTACCAGCACAGTCCCGGCGAACCACCGACTGACCTATCGCTACACCCCAACTCACCCGGCTACAGGTTGATTCTGAATAATATTTTGTTCCCTGCCGCCCGAAAGAAATCGCAGAAAACGTGATTGATGTTTACCAACATGTCATGCTGAGGAACGAAGCATCTATTAAGTACAGACACACAGGACTATCCTCAGAGATACTTCGCTATCGCTCAGTATGACAATCTGCAGAGATTGCTTCGTGTCTCGCAATGACGAGACGGATATCCATATCCTCACAAACAATTTACACTATCTTATAAACCATTAACAGCAAAATGATATATTTGCCGCGTAAAATTTTTGAGAAATGAAGAACATCGGTCTTTTCATCGCATTTGTAGGCATGGCCATTGTAGGCGGTTCATTAGTATTAACCCCTCAGCACGCTTTTAACCCAGTTGATTCTGACGCAGGCTTAGGTGCTGCTGCTGCTTACTTCTTTGGTGGTATCCTGGTATTTGGTGCTGGCGTGGTAATGTATGCCAACTCAGTAATGCCAAAATCTAAGTAATCAATCTGCTTTTAAGAAAACCTGAAGCGTTCTAATGAGCGCTCATAGGTTTATTGATATTTTGAAGCCCGTGCTCTTGCATGGGCTTTTTTTTGGACAATACCTCCCGTTATTCTTCATGATTCTCAACGAGGATCACAGATTAAAGGTTAACGCTAACAGCGAATACGCTACGGTCAGCTCCGTTTTCCTGATGTTAGGAAGCCACGCCTTTACCTGGCAAAACGCCGAAGCCTTTCTCGCCCGCCAGATAAATGACATCCGCCCAACACTAATTTCTTTAGCACCACAAACAACCTCGCTGTTATTTTATTATTTTTGTTTAACTACATGGATTTCAAATTAACATCTGAATATCAGCCCATGGGCGATCAGCCCAATGCCATCCGTCAACTGGTGGAGGGCGTACAGGGCGGCGATACTTACCAAACACTTTTGGGAGTTACCGGCTCGGGTAAAACGTTTACCGTTGCCAACGTCATCCAGCAAACGCAAAGGCCCACGCTCATCCTCAGCCATAACAAAACGCTGGCGGCACAGCTATACGGCGAGTTCAAGCAGTTTTTTCCGGAGAATGCGGTAAACTACTTTGTATCGTACTACGATTATTATCAGCCGGAGGCGTTCATCCCTTCCAGCAATACTTATATAGAGAAAGACCTGCAGATTAACCAGGAGATTGAAAAGCTGCGCCTGCGCACCACCTCGGCCCTGATGTCTGGCCGCAGGGATGTGATTGTGGTATCCTCTATCTCGTGCATCTACGGTATGGGTAACCCCGATGACTTTGCCGCTTCGGTATTCCGTTTTGCGGTGGGCACACGGATCAGCCGCAATGCTTTTTTGCACCGCCTGGTAGAGATTTTATATGCCCGTACCACTGCCGATTTTAAGCGAGGCACCTTCCGTGTGAAAGGTGATAACGTAGAGATCTATCCGGCTTATCTTGACTATGCTTACCGCATCTCCTTCTTTGGCGACGACATTGAAGAACTAAGCTCTTTTGATCCCGCCACAGGGAAAACCATCGAGAAAATGACGCACATGGTGGTGTTTCCCGCCAACCTGTACGTAGCACCGCGCGATAGGTTTACCAAATCTATCTGGGCGATACAGGAAGAGCTGGAAACCCGTAAGAAACAGTTTATTGATGATGGCCGCTTCCTGGAAGCCAAGCGATTGGAAGAACGGGTGAACTACGATCTGGAGATGATTCGCGAGCTGGGCTATTGCTCGGGTATTGAGAACTACTCCCGCTTTTTTGATGGCCGCCAACCGGGAGCAAGGCCCTTCTGCCTGCTGGATTACTTCCCGGATGATTACCTGATGGTAATTGACGAGAGCCACGTAACCGTACCGCAGATCCGCGCCATGTATGGTGGCGACCGCTCGCGTAAGATATCTTTGGTAGACTATGGCTTCCGCTTGCCTGCAGCGTTGGATAACCGCCCTCTTAATTTCCAGGAGTTTGAAGGGCTGGCGCCACAAACCATTTATGTGAGCGCTACGCCGGGTGATTTTGAACTGGAAAAATCTGAAGGTGTAGTGATTGAGCAGGTGATCCGTCCGACAGGTCTACTTGACCCGGTGATTGATGTTCGCCCGGTAATTAACCAGGTCGATGATTTGCTGGAAGAGGTTGACCAAACCGTAAAAGCAGGCGACCGCGTGCTGGTAACCACCCTAACCAAACGCATGGCCGAAGAGCTGGCCAAATACATGGATAAGCTGGGCATCAAATGCCGCTACATCCACTCGGAGGTAAAAACGCTCGAACGTGTAGAAATCCTGCGCGGATTACGCCTGGGTGAGTTTGACGTGCTGATCGGCATCAACCTTTTGCGTGAAGGTTTGGATTTACCCGAAGTATCGTTGGTAGCTATTTTGGATGCTGACAAAGAAGGCTTCCTAAGGTCGGAGCGCTCGCTGATCCAGACCATCGGTCGCGCGGCACGTAATGACCGCGGACGGGTAATTATGTATGCCGACAAAATCACCGACTCCATGCGCATTACCATGGACGAAACCAATCGCCGCCGCGAAAAGCAGATTGCTTACAATACAGAGCGCGGCATCACACCAAGAACGGTAGGTAAATCCAGAGAGGCCATCATTGAGCAAACCTCGGTAGTTGACTTTGTAGGCGGCGTGCAAAAACCATACATAGAATCAGAAACGCTTTCTATTGCAGCGGACCCAATTGTTCAGTACATGGGCAAAAAAGATTTGCAGAAGGCCATAGATAATACCCGCAAAGATATGCTGGCCGCCGCCAAGGATATGGACTTCCTCCAGGCCGCCAAGCTGCGTGATGAGATGTTTGCTTTGGAAAAAATGATGCAGGAGAAGTTTTAGAGAACAAATCCCCCGTGTCATTTCGAGCGAGCGAAGGGTCGGAAAATGAGCGAAGGGGCGACGAGAAATCTTGTATGTGCGACATGCCTACATGAAAAGCATGGGGGCTAAGATTTTTTCACTTCGTTCAAGAGAGTAGTTCTCCCGTTGGTCGAAATGACATAGGGGTAACGCTGATGCAAACAAAATCTCATCCAAATCTCACAATTCGGCCAAAATCTTCTCGCTGATAACCAGATTATCAGAAAAAAACTTTTTATTCGTTAAAGCCTTATATTTGTAGGCTCTAATAAGTTATTGCGTTATGATCAAGTATTTGATTGAAGTTATTTGTGTTTTTTACCTGGTGCGCACCATAGCTCGCTGGTTATTAGGCTCTTTATTTCAAGGAGCAGTTAATAATGCACAGCAGCAACAGTCGTATCGTCAACAACAAACACGTCAGCAACAGTCGCGCCCACGCGAGGGGACCATCAAAATTGAACACATGCCTGCTCAAAAAAAACAGCAGGTGCCAGATTCTGAAGGTGATTTTATTGATTACGAAGAAGTAAAATAAACCAGCCATGCTACCTGAGCTGCCAGAAGAAATTTACAAGCGCCGCCACTATGGCACACCCGAATCAATGTCGCTGATTATTGCCAACTATGTGGTAATGGCCGTGTCTATTGAAATTTGGGCCATGGGCTGCAAAATCAACTGGTTTTTTTGGGTTGCAACGGGTTTGTTAGCGTTGTATAACTATTACATTATCCGCAAAAACCGCGAGGAGTTTGACCGCAAAACCGTCATCGCTTATCTGTGCAGCATTGCCGGTCTGCTGCTCATGTTTTTCCTTTTCAGAATAAAAGCCGAAGCCTGCAAGGTTTAAATTGCTGCCCAAAAAGTAATCATTTCATTTCTCGCTCAAATTTCTATTTTTGGGGGAAATTATATAATTACTTTATCTGTACCAGATGGACAAATGGTTTAAACGTAATGGCCAACACATGGCCATTATAGGCATATTTTTAATAGTATGTTTTTTCTACTTCACACCAGCCTTCAGCGGCAAAACACTCGGCCAGAGTGATGTTGTAGGCGCACAATCCACCCAAAAAGAAATTAACGACTACCGCGAAAAGGGCCAAACCATTTTGTGGACCAACCAGATTTTTGGTGGTATGCCTGCCTACCAAATCTGGGCACCATATCCAAACAACATTACCACCTGGGTAGTAAAAGCCGTTAAAACCGTACTGCCCAACCCGGTAGATACTGTGCTCATCCTCTTATTGGGCACTTACCTGCTGCTCAATGTATTAAAAGTCAAACCATGGTTAGCGGGAGCGGGTGCTATTGCGTTCACGTTCTCGTCATACAATATTATCCTGTTAACAGCCGGGCACTCTAACCAGGCTTTCGCTATCGCGTTTTTTGCGCCAGTTATAGCAGGAATTATCCTGACGTTTAGAGGCAAATATTTAACAGGTGCCGCGCTTACCGCACTGTTCCTGGCTATGGAGATCAGGGCCAACCATATCCAGATGACTTATTATCTGATGCTGGCGCTGCTTATTTTGCTGGGCATTGAGCTTTATCATGCATTTAAAGGCAAAACCATGCCGGCCTTTGTTAAGTCGGTTACTTATTTAGCTGCAGCTTTAGTGCTGGCTGTATTGGTAAACATTTCTATGTTATGGAGCAATGCCGAATACGCTAAAGACAGCTACCGCGGTAAATCAAACCTAACCAAAAACGCTAAAGAACCTAAAAACGGTTTAGATAAAGACTACGCTTACGAGTGGAGCCAGGGCGTGGGCGAGTGTTTCACCTTCCTGATCCCGAACGCTTACGGCGGCGGTAACGGTACTGAAACGCTTGACAAAACATCTGCAACAGCAAAAGTATTTTTGAATAAAAACGTGGCGGAAGAACAGGCTGTAAATTACGCACAACAGTTGTCTAACTTCCCAGGTCTTTCGCTTTACTGGGGTAACAAACCAGGCACCGCCGGTCCGTTTTATTTTGGTGCCGTGATCTGTTTCCTGTTTGTACTGGGCCTGATCATTGTACGTAACCGATTGAAATGGTGGCTACTGGCAACCGTATTGCTAACCATGCTGCTGTCGTTCGGTAAAAACCTGCCGTTCCTGTCAGATCTTTTCTTTAACTACTTCCCGCTTTATAACAAGTTCCGTGCGGTAGAATCTATTCTGGCGGTGGCCAGCTTGTGTTTCCCTATCCTGGCGGTATTGGCTATTCAGGAACTATCAGACAACCCTGACAAAGCGGCTATCTTCAAAAAACTAAAAATTGCTTTCTTCATTGTTGGCGGTATTACCCTGTTGATGATTGCTATTCCGGATGCCTTGCTGAACTTCCGTTCAGACGATCAGGCTGCCGGTGTGAGCAACCTTACCCAGGCTTTACAAGGCGATAGCAATATGGCACAAAGCATTGCCAGCGCACTGCGCGAAGACCGCATCTCGTTAGAACGTACCGATGCCATCCGCACGCTGATTTTTGTAGTTGTGGCTTTTGGTTTACTGTGGGCGTTTGTAAAACAGAAAATCAATTTAACGGTAATGTCTATCGGTCTGTTTGCACTGGTATTAGTGGACATGTGGCAGATTGACAAACGCTACCTGAAGGATGCTAACTTCCAGGATAAAGTTGATGCCGATGCGGCAGTTAAACCGCGCGAGGTAGATAGCTTTATTATGCGCGATAACGACCCTGATTTCCGTGTATTTGACGCTTCGGCCAATATTAAGTTCGATGTATTTAACCCGTTCTTCCATAAATCGGTTAGTGGCTACTCTGCAGCACGTTTAAAACGTTTTGACGAGTTGATTGACAACCAGTTCAGCAAAAGCATTAACCACGATGTACTGGACATGCTGAACACCAAATACATCATTACCACCGATCCGAAAACACAGCAGGCCAGCATGCAGGTAAATCACACTGCCTGCGGTAACGCCTGGTTTGTAAAAAACATCCGTTTTGCCGATAATGCCGATCAGGAAATGCAGGCCATCAGCAGCTTCTCACCAAAAGACGAAGCAATTGTTGACAAGCAATACACCAAGATGATTGATACCAAGCCGACTGCTTTTGATGCGGCTGCTAAGATCACGCTGACCAACTACAATCCAGATCACATGACGTATGAGAGTACTTCGGGCACGCCACAGGTTGCCGTATTCTCTGAGATTTATTACGATAAAGGCTGGACAATGTTAATTGATGGCAAAGAGTCGCCATACTTCCGCAGCGATTATGTACTGCGTGCGGCGTCTATACCGGTGGGTAATCACAAAATTGAGTTTGTGTTTCATCCGGCATCATACTACACCGGCGAGACGATCTCACTTATCGGTTCTATCCTCCTGTTGCTGGCCCTGGGCGGCGCCATCTATATTGGTGTAAAAAAACAACCGGAGTTAGCAGTTAAATAATTAACAACGATATGCGTTAAAAAAGACGGCCCATAAAGCCGTCTTTTTTATTTTAGCAGGAACAAACAATGAGCCAGCCACAGTTCCATAAAACACGCATCGCACCCACGCCCAGCGGCTTTTTACATTTGGGCAACGCGCTGTCGTTTGCGCTCACTGCTGCCATTGCCGAACGATCCGGAGCCAAAATACTACTGCGGATTGATGACCTGGACCGCGAGCGCGTAAACCGTGAATACGTACAGGACATTTTTGACACACTAAATTTCCTGCAAATCCACTGGCACGAAGGCCCACGCAATTACGAAGACTATGAGCGCGATTGGTCGCAAACGCACCGTCTTGATCTTTATAATGAAGCGCTAAAACAACTGCGCGATAAGGGCAAAGTGTTTGCTTGCAGCTGCTCACGGGCAGCCATCAAACGGGCGAGTACGGATGACAGCTATCCCGGCACCTGCCTGCACAAATCCATCGATCTGGATGCGCCGGACAGCAGTTGGCGATTGATTACAGAAGCTGATGCGAAAGTTGATATCCGAACTTACCCGGAAGACATCATCGAAACACGCCTGCCTGCCAATATGCGATACTTTGTAGTGCGCAAAAAAGATGACTACCCGGCTTATCAGTTATCATCTATTATTGACGACCTGCATTTTGGAGTTGATTTGATTGTACGCGGGCAGGATCTATGGGCATCAACCATTGCGCAGGAATACCTGGCACAGCAAATGGGGTTGGATGCTTTCGGGCAGATTACCTTCTATCACCACCCCTTGCTGATGGAAACCGGCGGCTTGAAATTGTCTAAATCGGCAGGCTCTACTTCTATTAAATATTTGCGGGATCATGGGCATAGTGCGATGGATGTGTACGGGATGATTGGGCGCATGGCAGGGATACAGCGAGAGGTGAAGGATTGGCAGGAATTGGGAAAGGCGTTATTGGAATAACCTCACCCAATATGTCATTGCGAGGAACGAAGACAACCGACCAACGGGAGCTCATTAATACCGCCCCCCAAAATCAACAATATTAATAATCTCTTCGGACGCATAGTGGAAATGCATGTTTTGAATATCCTCGGACGAGATTGCTTCGTTCCTCGCAATGACAAAACATACATTAAACCACCCACCCTATCAATCGCTAATCTACGGTCCGACTAATCTCCGATTAACTAATCACCAATCATCAAAAATTAACCAAACTAACTATCTTTGCCAATCATGGAGCAAACCCTGTTAGTAAAAGGTCTACAAATCAACTACAAAGAAACCGGCGAAGGCATGCCCCTGGTTTTGCTGCACGGCTGGGGATCAAATCTGCAGGCGTTCACCCGGGTTCAGCAACAATTTGAAAACAATTTCAGGGTAATTGCCATTGACTTACCAGGCTTTGGCGCGAGCGATGAACCGAAAGAAGTTTGGGGTGTTGAAGGCTATGTGGATTTTCTGGAAGAGTTTTTCAGACTGAAAGGCATTACCAACCCTATACTGGGCGGGCACTCGCACGGCGGCAGGGTATCTATCCTGTTTGCGTCGCGCAACCCGGTACATAAATTATTATTAATAGACGCGGCGGGAATTAAGCCTAAACGCAAACTGAAATACTATTTTAAAGTTTACTCGTTTAAACTGGCAAAGAAAGTGTTGCCATTGTTATTGGGCAAAACCAAAGGCCAGGAAATGATTAACAACTACCGCAAAACGGCTGGGTCTACCGATTACAACGCGGCCTCGGCCATGATGCGGCAGATCATGGTGAAATGTGTTAACGCCGACTTGAAAAGCGTTATGCCGAAAATACAGGCTCCGACGTTATTAATTTGGGGCGAGAACGACACGGCCACCCCGCTGAGCGACGGCCAAACCATGGAGAAACTGATACCTAACGCCGGACTCGTAGTACTGAAAGGTGTAGGACATTTTAGCTTTATAGAGAAACTGGGTGAATTTTTGATTATACTGAACAACTTTTTAACGCCCGACAAGAAGAACAATTAATGGAGCAAGCCCTATTGATACTGGCATTAATTGCCCTGCTGATTTACGCATTTGCCAAACTGCGCTATGAGCTGCACATGATGCAGCTAAACTCCTACCGTAACGAGCGTTATGGCAAATGGCTCAAAAACAACTTAGTAATCGGCCCGCGCATTTGGGAGGTGATTATGCTGGCCATCACCGGCGTGCTGATCTTTTTGGCTAGTCCGCTGGTTACGGCGCTGGCATTTATCAGTTGCTTTGGTCTGCTGGCCTGGATGCTGTTCGCCAAAAAGCAGAAAAAGCCAGTGGTGTTTACCTCGCGCGCTACGCGGTTGTTCGCAACCCTGTTTGCATTAACCGTGATACTGGCTGGTGTGCATGCCATTTTTGCGCACAACGGGGTAATGTCGCTCTGGGGACTGGCATTCCTGACGTTCCTGAGCTTCGTGCTCATCTTTGTGGCTAACATGCTGATGGCTCCTGTAGAGGCCAGCGTAAATCGTTGGTATTACAAAGATGCGCAGCGCATACTTTCAGAGCGCCCAGACCTGATTATCATCGGCATTACCGGCAGCTATGGCAAAACCAGCACCAAGCATTTTTTGCATCGCATGCTGTCTGAAAAATACAACGTGCTGATGACCCCAGGTAGCTTTAACACCACTATGGGCGTGATCCGCACCATTCGCGAGCAATTACAGGCCACCCACCAGGTATTTATTGCCGAGATGGGCGCCAAGCAGTTTCATGATATTAAAGAGATCTGCGATCTGGTGCATCCGCACATCGGTATCCTTACCGCCGTTGGTGAGCAGCATCTGGAAACTTTCAAAACCATCCAGAACGTACAGAAAACCAAGTTCGAGTTGATTGATGCGCTGCCGTCAGGTGCGCTGGCCGTACTGAACCACGACTATGAGTTTGTGGCCAACCGCCCGGTGAGCGACAGGAAAACAGCCTATTACTCTGCGGAAGATCCATCGATAGATTACTATATCGGCAACGTATCTTACTCGGCACGTGGCTCTGAGTTTACGGTATTCCATAAAGGTGAAGCCAAAGGCACTTTCCAAACCCGTTTGGTGGGTAGCTACAATTTATCCAACATTCTGGCCTCATACATTGTGGCTAAAAACCTAGACGTATCAGACACCAGCATTGCTTTTGCAATAAAGAAACTGGAGCCGGTGCAGCATCGCCTGGAGGTAAAAGTACATGGCAATGGCGTTACCGTTATTGATGATGCCTTCAACTCTAACCCAGTTGGCTCTAAAATGGCGCTGGAAGTGTTGAAAGGCATTGAAGGCACCCGCAAGATCATCATCACCCCGGGTATGATTGAACTAGGCGACAAACAGGAGCACTACAACATGCTGCTGGGCGAGCAAATGGCCGATAGTTGCGACTATGTGGTGGTGGTGGCCAAAACCAACTCTGCCGCTATTTTAAAAGGCCTGAAAAACAAAAACTACCCGGACGAGCAGATCTATATGGCGCAGAATTTTAAAGATGCCACCGGTCACCTGGGTACCATGGTAAAGGCTGGCGATGTGTTGCTGTATGAGAATGATTTGCCGGACACCTACGAATCATAAAAAAATCGTAGAGCCACATATTTGTGGCTCTTAATAATAAACCATAGGCAGCCACAATTAGGTGGCTCTACATTTATAAAGAAGAATACCTCGTTATAGAACAATGAAAATACAAGTTGGCGTTATTTTTGGCGGCCGCTCGGTAGAGCACGAAATATCTGTAATATCTGCCCAGCAGGCTATGAGCGCGTTTGATAAAAGTGCGTATGCCATCACCCCCATATACATTACCAAAGCCGGCAAATGGTACACCGGCGATGCCTTGATGAATGTAGACAACTACAAAAACCTGGACCAATTGCTGGCCCAGTGTACAGAGATCTACCTGTCGCCTTCTTTTGGCGATTTTAACCTGTACCCGGTTAAAACAGGTCTGTTCGGCAAGAAAGATCTGGGTAAAATTGATGTGGCTTTCCCCGTAATTCACGGCACCAACGGCGAGGATGGCACCCTGCAAGGTCTGCTGGAGCTGAAAGGCATTCCGTTTGTAGGCTGCAACGTACTCTCGAGCGCGGTAGGTATGGACAAGATCATGATGAAGATGGTGCTGAAAGAAAGCGGCTTGCCTGTGGTAGACTATACCTGGTTTACAGACCGTAGCTGGCATACTAATCAAACAGCAATCATTGCCAAAATAAAAGAGATTGGTTTCCCGGTAATTGTAAAACCATCAAACCTGGGTTCAAGCGTGGGCGTGTCTAAAGCAGCGGACGAGAAGCAATTGTTAGACGCTGTTGAACTGGCGGGCAGTTTTTCATCGCGCATCCTGGTAGAGCGCATGGTACAAAACCTGAAAGAGATTAATTGTTCTGTTTTAGGTGATGCCAACGAGCAGGCAGCCTCTGTTTGCGAGGAGCCACTGGGCGCAGGCGACATCCTGAGCTATAAAGATAAATATGTTAACAATGCCAAAGGCGGTGGTTCTAAAGGCATGACCAGCACCAAGCGCCAGATCCCGGCCAACATTCCGGCAGAGTTATCAACCAAAATCCAAACGCTGGCTAAAGAAACCTTCCGCATACTGGATTGCTCGGGCGTATCGCGTATCGACTTTTTGACTGATACTCAAACCGGCGATGTTTATGTAAACGAGATCAACACCATTCCGGGTTCATTATCGTTTTACCTGTGGGAGGCAACCGATAAGAAATTTGATCGCTTGCTGAAAGATATGGTAGACACCGCCATGAAACGTCAGCGCGAACGCCAGAACCTGGTAATGAGCTACAGCGAAAACATCTTCAGCATGAAGACAACCGGCTTGTCTAAAATGGGGAAAGGGTAATACTAACCCCTCCTAAATCCTCCCCTTTGGCAGGACATTAATAGCGACAAGCAGATCCCTCCTTGGGGAGGGGCGCGATGGGATAGCGCGCGGGCAGGGAGGGGTATAGCCGCTAAGCATAATTGATAAGCGACCGGATTAAACCCCTCCCTGCCACTATACAAACCAAACACACCCCTCCCAAGGGAGGGATTAAAAAAAAGCCCTCTCCCTCGGGGAGGGTTGGGAGGTTGTTATGGAAAACTACATCTACATCAATGATCAATTACTGCCGGCGACAGAAGCTACGCTGAACGTGCGCGATCTGGCCATCCAGCGCGGTTATGGCTTGTTTGATTTTTTCAAGACCATTGGCAATCGTCCTATCTTTCTGGATGATCACCTGGATCGTTTTTACCACTCCGCTGATGAAATGGGGTTGGAAATCGCTTTCACCCTCAATGAGTTGAAAGGGATGATCAGTACACTGATTGCAAAAAACAACATTCCCGACTCTGGCATTAAACTGATCCTCACCGGCGGTTATTCTGATGACGGGTTTACGATAACCGGGCCTGCCAACCTGATTATCCAGCAAACACCACTTGTGATCAAAAATCTTTCTGATAGCGGTATCAAACTGATGAGTTACCACTATCAGCGACAGCTGCCATCAGTCAAAAGCATTGATTATGTACAGGCCATCCGTTTGCAGAAACAAATGCGTGAAAGCGGCGTCGGCGAGATTCTGTATTACTACAACAGCATTGTGGGCGAGAGCCCGCGGTCAAACTTTTTCATCGTTACCAATAACGAGATTTTAACGGCAGAGAACAACATTCTGAAAGGCGTGATCCGCGGAAAAATTATGGGACTTAACATTCCCGGCTATACCGTTGCGGAGCGCGATTTTACCATGGACGATCTTTTTGCTGCTAAAGAAGCATTTTTGAGCAGCACCACCCGCCAGGCACATCCTGTGGTTGCCGTTGATGGCCGCCCTATCGGTGATGGCCAGCCCGGACCGGTTGTGCGAGAGATTAATCGTCAGTTGTTTGGGTTGATGGAGAAGGAATAACCGGACACCTTACAGCCCTCTTCCCTGTTCAGGCAATAATATTGACTGTAATATGATCTCCAAAGACTGTTCGCCCGATAGTTTATTGGTATCAATGACAAGATCTGGCTGAACAGGCTCTTCAAATGGAGCAGAAATACCGGTAAAGTCTTTCACCTCTCCGTTGAGCGCTTTTTTATACAAGCCTTTGGGATCTCTGGTCTGGCATACATTTAACGGACATTTCAAATATATTTCGTAGTAAGCCTCGTCGTCGATAATTTCTCTGGCTAATACCCTTAACTCTTCCAGCGGAAGTATAGACGCAACAATAACAACTAGGCCAGCCTGGCTCATCAATTTCGATAGGTGTGCAATGCGTCTTACATTTTCAGAACGGTCTTTTACCGAAAAGCCCAGATCGGCGCAAATCCCTTTGCGCAAAACATCGCCATCTAAAACAAAGCTTTGAACATCTGCTTTGTCAAACGATTCTTTTAGTGCTGTGGCAAGGGTTGATTTCCCCGAGCCCGGTAAGCCCATCAGCCAAATAATCATGGTTGCTTCTTATTATTTATACCTTTCTTCATTTTTTTTATGCGGTAGCGAAGCGTTTCTCTTCAACCTGCAGGTATAGCTCCATCGCCTTTTCGAGGCAGGCTGGTACATCTCCCGTTATTGATTCAACAAAAACCTCTGTGGGTCTTTTTGAGTGATACTGACTGCGCGCAGTCATGGCTGCCAAATCTGTACTGCTTAACGGGGTGTTGGTAAAAGCCGCTATTTTATTGATCAGCGGCATCGGACCTTCGTTGTAATTGACCATTAAACAATTATCGTCCTGAGCTATAATGTTAAGGTATTGCTGAAAATATTTTGCAAGCACCATCCCAATATAAGTATCCAGATCATACATCTCGTCAGGGTTAAATCCAAATACGGCAGGCTCAATAAGGCCCGGTACAGATTGCAGTCCGGGCACTTTTTTTAATGATCTGAAAATTTCGGCCGGATGCCGGTACATCAGCACGAATGGCACCGTTGGATAAAGCGCCCGTAACTGATCGAAGAATAACATATGCCAGCTATCGGTTTTGATAAACAAGCGCTGTTCTTGCCCCGTTCTTACTTGTCCGTAATAGCTAATGGCAGCCCGAAGCAAGTTCAATATTTCCTCGTTTCCAAAGCTTTGACCACGGTAGGGTAAGCGAAGCAAATCATCAAAGAAAGGCACCTCAGGCAGAACAATATGCTGATTTGCGGTAGCAAGCAATTGCGCAATAAGCGTAGAACCACATCTTGATGTATGAAATATCAACGCACCCGGTGAAATGCCCGTAATATTGCCCGACCAATCTTCCATCATCGACAAACTACTTGAAGACGTGAACGAACCAACCCTGCGCTTACTTTTAATCTGCGAAATTGTTTCATCAAAAAAAGGCTTAACAAAAGGTTCCTGACCGGTATTTAACCAGTTGCAAAGCAGCATTCCGTCTTGGTTTTTAAGCCCATACGGAATCCAGTTTTTAAGCGAAAAGTCTTCCATAAGTTAATTAGAGTTACAGGGGTTAGATTCAGCGGCCAGATTTATAAAACCGGAATAAATTATGGAATTTAAATATCATGACCACTATTAATAAATAGATTTTAGCGATGGAAGTTAAAAAATCAAATTTCAAACCTCAGATCATCCCATAAATCCGCTGACCGTAATTCATACAATTGCAACATTTTGGTTATATCGTTACTCAAATCACAACAGTTAACACTTAAAACACGTTGGATAATTATATTTGGGCACACTCCAACTGTGAAACGGAACACGATTAAAATATTAAGCGCCATGTTTTTGCTATTGTGCTTTGCCATTGGGCAGGCCATTGTAATTACGCACGCGCATAATCGTACCGAACAAAGCAGCAAGCCTTCAAAAAGCGGATCGCAGGAAGATAACTGTAAGATCTGTCAATTGAGCCATGCTTTCACGGCCATTGTTTCGCTGCAACATTTTTCTTTTACCATTCAGAGCAGTCATTACACATATGCGGTAGTTGCCCAGGCACAGTATCACCGCATACTAATGCTCTTCGCGTTTGATCGCGGTCCTCCGGTTGTTTAACTGCACTTTCTCTATTTGCGGCGTTTTACTAAACGTACGCGCATTCAACCTGTCTTATTGTTTTTATATCAGTTAAATACTAGAAAATGAAATTGAAATCTGTATGCAGCTTTCTATTAGCTGTCATCCTCCCTATATTTTTATATGGCCACGCCATGGCCACCGAGCTTAGCGGCAAAGTAACCGACTCACAAAGCAAACAAGGTGTACCCGGAGCAACCGTTACCATTGCCCAATTGCGTTTAACCACCGTGGCAGATGTTAACGGCAATTATACCTTCCGCTCGTTACCATCTAAAGGTCGTTTTTTGGTAGAGGCCCGCTCTGTAGGCTATAAATCTATCATCAAAACGGTTGATGTTTCAACCGGCGGCTCGCTTGATTTTTCGCTATCGCCAAGCATTGTAGAAACCCGCGAAGTGGTCATTACCGGCACACCTATCACCGGTAACAGCAAAAGCAACAGTACTTCGGCAGCCAGTGTGTCTAAAGACCAATTGCTTTCGGCATCCTCAACTAACCTGATCGACGCCTTGTCTAAACAGGTGCCGGGGGTTGGCCAGATTACCACCGGTGGTGCTATTTCTAAGCCGGTTATCCGCGGTTTGAGTTATAACCGCGTGGTTACCCTGTCTGACGGTGTGAAACAAGAAGGCCAGCAATGGGGCGATGAGCACGGGCTGGAGATTGACCAAAATCAAGGCGACCGTGTAGAGGTGCTGCGCGGTGCATCATCGTTACTATATGGATCTGACGCTATTGGCGGTGTGGTAAACATTCTGGAGCCACTAGCGCCTGCGGAAGGCCATATTAAAGGCGAAGTATTATCAAGCTATGCTACCAACAACGGATTGAGCAATAACTCGGTGATGTTAACCGGTAACCAAGGCGGTTTTGTATGGCGCGGCCGTGCATCATACCAAAACGCCTATGATTTTAAAACACCCGATGGCTATTACATCAACAGTGGCTTTAACAATACCAGCTTGAGCGGCATGTTGGGTTTAAATAAATCATGGGGCTACTCGCATTTAAACTTCTCTTACTTTAAGAACAACATCGGTTTCTATGATTCAGATCCGGGCGACCCGCTGTATACTACCGATGGCACCAACCGCACGCTGGATTATCCCCGTCAAGACATCCGCCACTACAAACTGGCCATGAACAATAACTTCCTCATCGGTACCGGCTCTTTAAAGCTCGATCTGGGTTATCAGAAAAACCAGCGTCGTGAGCTAGACAGTCCAACTCCTGCATTATTCTTCGATTTGAATACCTACTCGCTGGATGCTAAATATTACCTGCCCGAGGGCAACGGCTGGCAGCCGATTATTGGTCTGAGCACATCTGACGAGCATAGCCTGAACAAAGGCACCGAGTTTCTGGTACCAGCTTATGATCAGTTTGCTATAGGCGCGTTTGGTTATGCTAAAAAAACATGGAACGAGAATAACACCTTCAACCTTGGTTTACGCTATGATTATATTAACAACAACGGCAAAGCATTCAGCGTCGATGGTGAGCAGAAGTTTACAGGCTTTAAAAACAGCTTCAGTAATTTGAGCGGAGCGCTGGGCTATACCCATGTGTTTAGCGAAGGCTTGAACTTTAAGGCTAACGCCGGATCGGCCTTCCGTGCGCCAAACCCAGCAGAGCTGGGCTCTAACGGTGTACACGAAGGTACCTCACGTTATGAGATAGGAAATCCAAATCTTTCGCCCGAGCGCAGCTACCAGGCTGATGCAACACTGGAGTTTGACGCCGGGATGCTGAACGGCAGCTTTGGTGTGTACGAAAACTATATCCACGATTATATTTATGCATCAGCCCACAAAGGCGACCAGATTACCGTAATCAATGACAGCGGCAACAGCCAAACATTTGATGTTTATCGCTACGGCCAGGTAAATGCCAATCTGTACGGCGTGGAGGGTAGCCTCAACCTGCATCCAACAAAATTCCTGCACCTGGATAACACTTATTCTTATACCCATGCAGAAAACCGCTCGTTCGACCGCCCACTGCCGCTTATTCCGGCGGGTGTGATCCATAACACGTTGCGTTTTGAGCCGAAAATAAAAGCGCTGAAAGATTTCTATGCGTCGGTAGGTCTGGATAATTACTTCAAGCAGTACCGCATTGACGACACGTTTGAAACCCCAACAAATGCTTACACACTGATCAACGCTGGTATTGGCGCTACCTTTAAACTGGGCGCCCAGCCACTCAAAATCTATGTATCGGGTAACAACCTCACCAACAAAGCGTACTACGATGCGTTGAACCGTTTGCGCCCGGGCCGTCTGTCGCAGGAAGATCCTACTTACGGCGTGCTTAACCCAGGCCGTAACATTACCTTCGGCTTCTATCTGCCGTTGAATATTAAGTAAGGCCTTAATAACATACCCACCACCATGTCATGCTGAGGAACGAAGCATCTCTGATGCAAATCTAGATTGATTGTCTGCAAAGATGCTTCGTTCCTCAGCATGACATAGCTTAAAATAACGACCAGGCCCCGCAATTGCGGGGCCTGGTCGTTTATGAGTATTAACAAATTGTTTAGCGCTTTTATTTATTGTTTTTTATAAATAATTTCAGCCAACAATCACCACGCGGTACAACAGCCCCGGTTAAACTGCGCTTAAACCTTCTAACCTCCGATGATCAACAATGTGATCTTAGATGTTGCCATTGGCATCGTTTTCATTTTTTTATTGTACAGTCTGCTCGCTACTTCCATCCAGGAAGCCATTGCTACCATACTGGCCCTGCGTGCCCGTACCCTGAAAGACGGTATTGTAAACGGGATGCTTTGCAACACGCCTGATATTTCTAAATGGCAATCCATCATCAGAGGCATCGGCGGCTTTTTTAAGGAGATCTGGTACCTCATCCCATTTGTTAAACGCCCGGCAGTAGAACAGCCGAAACTTGGCCATTTATTTTACGATCATCCGCTGATTAAAAATTATGGCGCCAACCAGGTTTTCCCAACGCCGTCCTACATCCCCACGCCAAACTTCTCGGCCGTACTGGTTGATATCCTGAAGGACGATTTCAACAACAAGTTAGATGCCATTGCCGCGTATCAGGTAAAAAAGCAGGGCAACAACACAGCCACAGATCAGGTAAAGCAAGCACTGCAAAGCCTCAATGATTTTGACAAGATCAAAACGCTGTTACAATATTATATTGGTGAGTTTGAGCAAATTCCCGTTGTTCACCGCTTTATTGAAACCGATACATTAAAGGTGCTGATGATGCACCTTAACAATAGTAAAAACGACCTTGAGTTGTTTGAACAGAAACTAGAAACCTGGTTTGATGATAGCATGAACCGGGTATCTGGCTGGTACAAACGTCGCACCCAGGTTATTCTTTTTGTTATTGGTATTTTCCTGGCCGTTACCTTTAACGTGGATGTGATTGACATTGCAGGCAAGTTATCTACCGATAAAGACGCGCGCGACCAGTTGGTGCAACTCTCTGTTAAACAGGCTGACGCCTACAAAGACGATCCACGGGTAAAACGTTTAACCGCCGGCACCGACAGTATTGCGAAAGACACAGCCGCCCTGAAGGCAATACAGGCAGGATATCAAAAGCACCTTGATGAAGCCAAACACACCATAGACTCTGGCGTAGTACGTGCCAACCAGATCCTGGCCTTAGGCTGGGGCGATTATGGCATGAAGAAAGACAGCGCTAAAGCGCTCGCCGAGTTTAAGCGCAGCAAAGAAAACCGTAAAGCGGTAGTAAACAACCTGGATACGCTGGTACTGCAACTGAGCCACACCACCAACCCTGCCGAGCAAGCCTGCCTGGCAGATACCATGAAAAAATATGCCGATGCCAACACCGGCTGGCTTACCCGTCGCGTGGTTGACACTTTTTATGTGGTACATGGCAGATACACACAGGCTTTGTTAGCATCCAAAAAAGACTCATCACTAAAAGCTCCGGTTAACCCAACGGCTGCTTTTATCAGCAAATATAACGCCGCAAAAAACCAGGCCATACTACATCACATCTATAACCAGTGGGGAGGCATTCGCAAGCTGAAATACGTTATTGTGCAGTGCTTTGATGCCAAGAAATTCCTTGGTTTCTTGCTAACGGCCTTTGCCGTTTGCCTGGGGGCGCCATTTTGGTTTGATACCCTCAACAAGCTTATCAAACTACGCGCAGCGGGTAAGAAAGAAGATGCATCGGATGATAACAGTAACTCCGACAAATCATCAACAGCTACAACAAAGCCAGTGCAAATTACCGTTGTATCGCATCCGGCAGCAGCGGGGCTGTAAGGGGGTTATAACTAAAACACTTTTGTCATTCCGAACGGAGTGAGGGATCTTTTCGAGCATGCGTCCCATCTGATCGCTCCGAAAAGATCTCTCCCTACGGTCGAGATGACAGACCTATGTGCTGATTACCACTCCAGCCGCATCACATAATCATTCATCCAATACGGACCGATAGGTACATCCTCCTCATAAACTACAGCAAAACCCACTTTCTCGTAAAAGCTGCGGGCTTTATTGTAACGGTTCACGTTTAAGTCGAGCGTATGTTTGCCGGCAGCTTTAGTCTGATCAATCACTGCGTTGATGAGTATTTTGCCGTAGCCTTTGCCCTGCGTTTCGGGTAGGCAGTAGAGTTTGTGCAACTTATAAATGTCGGCATCCTCCTCGCGTGGGGAGTAACCGGCAAAGGCTACGGCCCTACCCTGTTCTTCCAGCAACAAGTAAGTTTGCGTGCCGTTGTCTAACTGGGCCGATATTTTCTCAGACGCATAGATTTCTTTCAGCATAAAACTGATCTGCTCCTCTTCCAGGATGGCTGAATAGGTAGCCCACCAAGTATCATTAGCTATGGTTCTGATGGTTTCGGTATCTGCAACGGTTGCTTTTCTGATGCTGTACATGCCCAAATATAATAGAACCAGAATGCAACGGATTGACAGGATTGACAGGATTTTGTCATTAACCGTAAAACCTTTCGCCTTTATCCTTTCAGCTTTCAGCTCACAAAACTATCTTCGTAAAAGCATGAACCGCAACCTGCAGCAACTTTTTGATATCGCACAAAAACCGGAGCGACTGGCCGTTGGCCTCATGTCGGGCACCTCGCTTGACGGACTCGATATTGCCCTATGCCGTTTCAGCGGGCATGACATGAGCACCCGGTTCGACTTGGTTAATTTTATGACAGTGCCTTATGGCGATGATTATAAAAAAGACATTCAGCAGATCTTTGCTAAAAAACAGGTTGATCTGGAGAAGCTTTGCCTGCTCAATGCTTATACCGGCAGCTTCCATGCGCAGCTGATATTGGATACTTTGCGACAATGGCACATAGAGCGTAAAGAGGTGGATTTTATTGCCAGTCACGGGCAGACCATTTACCATGCACCTAAACGCTTGCATGGTTTACCCAACTATCCGAACGCTACCTTACAGATTGGCGACGCTGATCATATTGCCGTAAAAACGGGCATCATCACCATCAGTGATTTCCGTCAGAAACATATTGCCGCCGGTGGTGAGGGCGCGCCATTAGCCTTATATGGCGACGTAATTTTGGGCAGCAAACAGGGCGAGAACCGCATTTTGCTCAATATTGGTGGTATTGCCAATTTAACATGGTTACCAGGCAACAGTAACGGCGCCGAAGTGGTTTGTACCGATATCGGCCCGGGCAATACTTTGATTGATGCAGCTTGTCGCGAATTTTTTAATAAAGCTTTTGATGAAGATTCGGCTATCGCTTTTTCAGGAAAGGTGAATAACGATCTGTTGCAAGCCTTACTAGTTCATCCTTTCTTTAAAGAAGCTGCGCCCAAAACCACGGGGCCAGAACTTTTTAATCTGGAATATGTAAAACAGGCGCAACAAACATCAAATACAACCCATATTTCTGCAAATGATCTGGTTGCAACATTGAGCGCTTTAACCGCGCAAAGTATCAACACTTTTATCAGCAATAGTTTTATCGATGTTGATCATATTTTGCTGAGCGGCGGTGGCGCACGTAACCCGTTTGTAGTAAATCAGCTGCAGCAAAACTTCCCGGATAAAATTGGCAATACGGCCGATTTGGGTATTGATCCTGATGCTAAAGAAGCTATCTTGTTTGCCTTGCTGGGCAATGAAGCGCTTTGTGGCGAGCCATTGGTTATTGGTAATAATCCCGCGGTGTTGATGGGGAAATTTAGTTTTCCTTTTTAGTCCGAAAGATAAGTTGGACCATACTCCAACCTTTCTAATAACTTTCGGACTTTTCCGACTTCCGGTCTTCCGGACTCCCTACAAAATCTTATACACCTCCATCATACAGCTGGCATCATCCAGCGCCCATTTAAAATCCATCCACTCCTCGCGGGTAAAGGCAAAGCTGATGCTATCCTCCGGACTACGCAGTACCGCGCGATCGGCACCATCGGGGAAGGGTAACGAGCGCTCGTCAAACTCCAGGTCGTACACAAATTTCTTGAACGCATTGAACCGCGACATATTAAACGTAAACAGCAGGTTATTTTGCCATATATATACCACTTTGCACTCGGCGCACTGACTAATCAGCGCGGTACCGTGCGTTGCTAATACTCTTGTTTCGCACATTTGAGTAGATGCTATTTTAAGGTTGAAACTTGAATGTTTAACGGTTCAGGTTGATACACTACGCAGTCGGCGCCAGCTGTTTATGATGCCTGATCCGCGGATCGCGCTTCTTTTTGTTGCGCTTGCCTAACCAAACAACAAAACCGGTAACCGGCAAACTTGCGCAGATCAGGCTGGCAAAAAAGGCAATCACCTTGCCGGGGAAACCCAGTATCTGGCCCACGTGGATATCATAATTGGCGGCGTTCATTTTCTCGCCCGCACTCTTCTTTTGGTGCGGCAAATATTTTAACACCTTACCGGTAAACTGATCAAACTGATAACTATCATACCGGTAAAAATGCATGGAAGAATAATATGCCGTAACGTAGGTAGTAGCAGCTGGCGTTTTACGATCAGCCTCGCTGATGTAGAACATCTCGGCTTGCGGGGTTTGGCGCTGCACTTGTTCAAAAGCTCGATCTGTAATCGAAGCATCATACGGCAGACTCTTTTTTGTTGAATCAGACTTTGGCTGATACTTTTCTACCGCATAACTTTTACCCAGATTGGTGGTTTTATAAACCGCATCGCTCATCCAGTTAAACGCAATACAAAGACCGGTAAGCGCCAATACTAAAGAGATACTAAAAGCATAAAAACCCAGCACATTGTGCAAATCATAATTTACCCTGCGCCAGCGACCGTTCCATTTGATAGTCAGGCTGCGCTTGCGATCTGATTTACGTTTGGGCCACCACAGCACCATGCCGGTTATCAGCAGCACCACAAAAACAATCACCGAAATACCCACCACCAGCTGACCGATCTTGGGCGGAAGCAACAGATACAGGTGGATATATTCAACCACGATAAAGAAATTGCGGGTGATATCTTCATCGTGCAGATACCGCCCGCTGTAGGGGTTTATGTACACATAGCGATTGGTCTTTTGCGCGGTCGTTACCATCACCAAAGCCGGGCGGTCTTTGCCATAATAGGCCATAAACCCGGTAGTTCCTTTCGGGAATTGTTTCAGCGCAGCTTGTTTCAGCTCACTTGGTGCTAAATAAGACTTATGCTCAATCTCAACATGGCGATAACTTTTAAAAGCATCCTGCAACTCATCCTGAAAAACAAACAAACAGCCCGTTATGCTCACAATAAATACCACCAGCCCGGATATAAACCCGAGCCAGCGGTGTAAAAACAATATTGTTTTTTTAAATGGTGTCATTACTAATTAAAAGCGGAAGGCAAAACTGGCAATTATCTGTCTTAACATTTGGGGGTTTACGGTGCCGTAGCCGGTGTACCATTTCTGGTTAGTAAAGTTGTTTACGCTCAAGCCGATGCGATAATCGCCCTTATCATAAAATGCGGTAGAGTTCAACACAGTGTAGCTTGGCAGGGTAAACACATTGGTCTCACCAGTTAATACCGTTTTGCCATTTACAATTGCTGTTACTCTGTTATTTACCACCTTATTGGCATTAGCGTAATTACCGCCCACACCAACACCCAAACCTTTCAATGCCGGGTTCTGGAAACGGTAGCTTACCCACAGGTTAGCTGTGAACGGCGAGCCCGCGGTTATTGGGCGCAAACCTTCTACATCAATAGTAGAGTTTTGCAGCTTAGAATCATTATAGGCCAAACCGGCTACTACGTTAACACCTTGCAGAGGATTAGCAATTACTTCGGCTTCTAAACCGCGGCTCACCTGGGTACCATCTTGTTTGCTAAAGTTGGCATGCTCGGTGTCTGGACGTACAATATCTTTTACCTTAATGTTGTAATAGCTTACGGTACCGCTCAGTAAACCGTCAATTACATCAAACTTCACACCGCCCTCTATTTGGTTGGCTTGCTCTGGCTTGAAAGGTTTAAGGTCATACCCCTGGCCGGTAACATTGGTAAAACCGTTCTGATAATTGGCAAACAATGATACCTTGTCCTTAACCAGTTGGTAAACCAACCCAAATTTTGGCGCGAAAGCCGTTTGCTTATAACCGCCGGAAGTGATACCGGTAGATGCATCTTCCAAACCCTGATAGTCAAAACGATCTATACGGATAGCGGCAGAAGCGATTAACCTGTCGGTGATATTCAGCACATCAGACAAGTAGGCACTGTAGGTGTTTGATTTTGATACTACCGGATAATGGAAAGTGTTTTTGCTGGTATCGTAAACAGCCGTCATGCCCGCGGCATTAAAGCTGCCGTAGTCGTAGGTTGAGCTATTGATGGGTGCAATATCAAATGCATCGCTCAGGAAATGCTGATCTGAGTTGATGCGGGTGAAATCCAGACCCAATACTACGCGGTTACGCAAGCCGGCAATCTTGAAATCGCCATTAAAGTTCTGCTGAACCTCGGTAATAGCCTGTTTACTATTTTGGGTTGATTGATCCTGACGGTAGATCTGGTTACCCGGCAGCAGATAAAAGTACGGACCAAAGCCGTTAGAAAAACTGCGACCGTAAGTATAGTTTGTTTGCGATATAAAGTGATCTGAGATTTTATAAGTCATCTGTCCGAAGTAGTTGGTGCTTACGCTGCGCTGATTCAGGTCTTTGCTGAAGTATGATTTGGTATAATCTATAGGCAACTGATCTGCAGAAGTATAGCCTAACTGCGAAATATTAGTACCATACGGGAAGAAGTAAATAGTGTTCAACGCATTGCGGCTGTAGAACAACTCGGCATCAAACAGGAACGACAAACGATTGCTGGCTTTGATAGATAAGCTTGGCGCAAAAGACCAGCCCTTGTTAAAGCCTGCATCCTGGAAACTACCTTGATTATTGTAAGCAGAGTTAAGGCGGAACAGCACCGTTTTATCTTTAGTAAGCGGCGTGTTTACATCGATGGTTGCACGGTTAAGGCCGTAGCTGCCGCCAAAGTAAGATACCTCGCCGCCAAAGTTTTCGTAAGGTTTTTTGGTGACGCGATTAATCAAACCACCATAAGTTACTTTGGTGCTACCAAACAAGGTGGCAGATGGGCCTTTAATTACCTCAATACGCTCCAGGTTAAAGGCGTCAATAGTATTGGTTACCAGACCAGATACGCCATTACGCAAGGCTGTCTGCGTAGCAAAACCACGCAACACAAAATAACCACCGCCGTCGCCACCGCGACCGGTAGCATCCCACATTTTTTGAATGCCGGGCGCATTTTTCAAAGCATCATCAACGGTAAAAAGGTTTTCCTCTGTCAGCAATTCGCGACTGATGGTAGTATACGATTGCGCGTTCTCCAGGTTGGCCAGCGGCATCTTGGCCACGTTCTCGCTTTGCTTTCTTTTAAAGCGATTCACCTTGGTACCAGATACGTTTACCTCTTGCAAGGAACTATTTTTCAGATTGATGGTAATGGTATTTACATTAGCTGTTCCACCTGCGGCAACTGTAACATTGGTTTCTACAGGCTGGCGACCGATGTGCGATGCAACCAGTGTATAGGTGCCCGCTGGTGCTTTAATGACATAAGTGCCGTCTTCGCCGGTTACCGCACCGTATGGTGTATTTTTTAACCCTACCGATACGTTGTCGGCCGGCTTGCCTTCGGTGGTTATTATTTTACCTTTTAGGGTGCCTTTGCCCGTTTGAGCCTGCACAGCCACAGTGGCCAGCGTAAAAAGCATCAGGAAAATCAGAGAGTAAAGCTTCGATTGATTCATTTATTTTATTTAGACTAATTACAAACAATGGCAAAGGTAAGGACATATCTCACAATCGCAAGCATTATTTATATTTATTCCAAATAAGACTTATAAGGGTGTTATCTAAGCAGTATCAGCACTTCAAAACCATTGGCTCATTTGTTAGTTCCGAGGGTTTGTGCTTCTTAAGATGACCATCGGTATGATGCATCATCATACGCACCTCTTTGAAACGCGAAGTAAACGTCCCCTCCACTGTTGATAACGTAACCAATTGCTGTGCCGGGTCAAAACTGATAGTACGTTTATAGAAGGCGCCCTTTTCATAATCATAGGTAGCGCCGTCATCTTCATAATAAGTAAACTCAGTGGCTTGCGGGCCATCCCAAATGTGTAGTTCCAGCATACCATCGCCGGGCTCGGCAGTGTTCTGAACAACGCTCTGCATCGGGATGATAGCCCCCGCTCTAATAAATACCGGAAGATCGGTAAGCGGAGCGTCGGCCTTTACTACGTCACCGCCCTTTATAGCTTCTCCGCTGCTGAAGCGATACCAATTCCCCGCGGGCAGGTATACTTTAACCTTCTTCGCCACGCTTTCCGCCGGAGCCACCAGCATGTTATCGCCAAACATAAACTGGTTCTGGTAAGCCTCATTATATACGTTAAAATCAAACGGATGTTCAATGGCAAGCGTGCGACAAACCGGTAATCCCGTTTGCGCCGATTGGTAAAACGCCGAGTACAAATAAGGTAGCAAACGATAACGCTGTTCAATATCCTTACGGATGATCGTCTCATTATCCCTGCCCCACTCCCACGGCTCACGACGCACCGTACCAATCATAGCGTGATTGCGGAACATGGGCGTATAAACGCCCAGCGAGTTCCAACGCACCATTAGCTCTGGTGTTGGGTTGCCGCTAAAACCGCCAATATCTACACCAGTGAAAGATACGCCGGTTATACCCAGACTATTTACCAATCGTGCCCCTAATAGCATGTGGGCATCGTTGGCCGTGTTATCACCTGTCCACACGGCAGAGTAACGTTGAATACCTGCGTAAGCCGCCCTTGTAAGTACAAATGGCCGCTTGCCTTTCAACAATTTCCTGGTGCCATCATACGTTCCGCGAGACATTTGGTGACCATATACGTTGCGAACCTCGCTCAGTGGTTTATCACCAAATTTCACAATCGGAGGGATATTTTGGCCCCAGGCCGCGGGCTCGTTCATATCGTTCCAGAAACCTTCTACTCCAGGCTCCGTCAACGCGCTGAATGACTTGCCCCACCACTCGCGCACATCGGCCCGGTAAAAGTCGGGAAAGTGGCAGCGCCCAGGCCATACCTCGCCGGTGTATAGATCACCGTTGACGTATTTAGCGAAATAGTTTTTCTTTATACCATCATCATACTGCTTATAAGTTTTATCTATCTTAATTCCAGGATCAACAATGATCACCAATTTAAAGCCCAACTGCTTCAACTCATCCAGCATCGCCTTAGGGTCTTCAAAGGTTTCCTTATTCCAGGTAAAGATCTTGTACCCATCCATGTAATCAATATCACAATACATCACATCCGCCGGGATCTTCTTTTTACGGAATTTACCGGCCACCTTCAGTACCTCCTTAGCACTCATATAACTCCAGCGACATTGCTGATAGCCCAGGCTCCATAACGGTGGCATCTCCATGCGACCGGTTAGCCAGGTATAATCCTGAATAATCTTCGCCACGCCCTGCGCGCCGAAGAAGTAGTAGTTCAGATCGCCACCATCCGCCGCCATCCAATACATTTTATGATCTGTACTGGCACCAAAATCAAAGTAAGTTCTATGCGTGTTATCCAGAAAAAGGCCGTAAGTCTCCTTACCGTGTAGTCCGATAAAAAAGGGAAAAGTTTTATAAAGCGGGTCGGTCTTCGGGCCGTAATCAACCGCGTCGGTATTCCAATTTACGTAGGCTTGCCCCCGCCTATCCAGCGGACCAGTCTTTTCGCCTAAACCAATAAAACGCGCGTCCGGCTGCATTTTGCGGTAGTTGCTCCATTTAGCATCATCCCATACGGTACCAAAGCGTTCGTAATCACCATCCAGCCAGCAACCATCAGCGGTATAAAAATTAAATTGCAGGCTTTGCGGGTTGATCTTTAACACCAACGCCCCGGTATCCACCACCGTCAAACCATCTTTTTCTTTTACGCTGATGTTGGCCTGAGGTTGTTGGATCACGGCAAACGACTCATCAGCCTCATTGAACTTTTTGCTGATATTGACACGGATAATCGTGGGCGAATAAACCCAAACCCTGGCCTCGGCATGTGCCGATTTTATGATCAAACAGTTATCCTTTGCTTCGTTATTCTTGGTCTTTTTGGTTGCTTTGGCTGGCATCATTTTCACTTTTTATTCAGATGAATAACGATTGGCGTTGGATATCGTTTGGAAAAGCACACAACAAACTGACGGTGGCCAGAGGCCGCGAGATAGCGGTCACTCGGCTGGAGCCGAGCGACTGCAAGAAAATAGAAGCGGGAAGAATGCGGCTTTGCCGTATTCTTCCCGCTTTGAACTATCGCAATCGCTCGCGTCTTCGCGAGTGATGACTATCCTGCGGCCTCTGGCCGCCGTCATCAAGTTAAGCCGCAACTACTCCCTCGGCGCCTCCCCCGTCACCTTTAAAGTCTCGCCCTTATCATCTATATAATAAAAATGCGGCTGAGCCTCGCGGTTATTGGGCGTATGCAGCGCCATCAGCAACTTGCCATCAAAGGAGTGGAAAAGCATACCATGACCGCCGTCTTTATCAAACAACGGCGTATTATCATGATGCCACGGACCGGCCAGTTTGCCAGAGTCTGATATGGCCACGCCAACCGTGTAACCGCTATTGGTAAAGCTAGACCAGATCATCATCAACTTGCCCGATTTACTTTTGTACAGGTATGGCCCGTCTGTCACATAACACCCCTCTGTTGGTGAAGGCCTTGGCCATTTGGCAAAGCTGGCTCTGAACATCAGTTTTGGTTTATCAACAGCTTCAGACAGATCGTCTTTTAGCGGCAGGTATTCGATGGTGCCGTTTGAGATTTGTACCCACTCATGTGCAAAAACCATATAGGGTTTGCCATCTTCTACCCAAAACGTACCGTCTAACGTAATCAAGTCTGGCGATGGTGTGGAATGGTTAAGGAAAGCCTTGAACGGACCAGTCGGCGAGTCGCCCACAAGAATTGTAGAGCCACGCACTACACGCGGGCGCCAGTTATCCCATTGTTCGGGCAGTAGTTTATTGGTGCTAAAAGTGAGGAACAGGTAATATTTACCGTTGTAGGCATGCATCTCTGGCGCCCAAATAGCGTTGATGGGTGCGCCGGGCCAAAGGTCAGGCGGGGTGCGATATACCTCCTTCGGGCCAGTCCAGTTGACCAGGTCTTTACTGATGTACTCTACCACTGTAGCTTGCCTACCGGCACCTATCATGTAGTAAGTGCCGCTGGCTTTATCGGCCAATACGCAAACATCACGCAGGCGTATATCTTTTAGTTTTTGCTCACTCGATTGCAGCGGCGCTTGTTGTGCCGATACATTCAGGACGGTAACAGCCAATAATCCGACCAGGGCGCCGAAGATCAGGTTTTTCATACGTTGGTTTTAATTGGTAAAAGTGGTTGATCTAATGTAAGTCAAAAGTTTGCAACCGCTATCCTGCTCTGTGTTGCCGGCTAATATTGTGTCAGCACATTATACCGGCGTCAAAAAACGACAATTGCTGTAGTGGCGTCGACGAATCATCAATCTATCGCTACCAAACCTGCAAACAGGTGATTTTAACCGCATTAACACCCTCGTCGATAACTTAACGGCTTTCATCTACCTTATTTATAGTATAGTCTACTATCCAAAACCGGCACGAAAATAGTTCGTTGATTTGGGTATTGAAACAATTATCAATGCACCGGTAAGTTTTAAGATTATGAAAAAGTTAGTAAAAACATCAGCCTTATTTATAGTAGCACTTTTAGTAGGCGCAGCTGCTTACGCCAAAAACAATGGCGGCCCTGTTAAAGCCAAAAACATGGTAATATTTACCACATTACCTGATGCGGACGGCGTTCACCTGGCCATTCGCAAAGTTGGCGAGGGCGCATCAGAAGTTACCATTACCAACGCCAGTGGCGATGTGGTGATGAAAGAATCGCTTTCTAAAACCGATCCGGTTATTCGCCAGGATTACAATTTTGACGGGATGGACGATGGCAATTACACCATCGAGGTAAATAATAACGGCCAGATAGCCAAAAAGACTGTACATGTGTACAACGACGAGAACGACCAGAAGGTGTCGCTCCACGCCGAGTAAAGACTGTTTTATCAGGTAAGTTTTAATTGAAAAATCCCGGCTCACGCAAGGTGGCCGGGATTTTTACTTATAGCATTAAGAGGCAATTATGCCCAAAGGTTCTCTGGATAAACGCCGTCTTCAATCAGCTTAGAAATGCTGGCTTGTACAATAGGCTTATCTTCTTTATAAGTTACACCGAACCATTTTTGTGAGGTTGGGATAACTTTGAAAGATGCAGTACCGCTCTTGATCAGCTTATCAGCTACCAGCGGAATAAAGAACTCAGCTTTAGGATTGTTCTCGTTAGCAGCTACAAACTCTCTGAACATCTCTTCGCTCTGACCGAAGATATCAGGAGTAAAGCCCCAGAAGTTCATAGATACACGGGTATCTTCGCTTAACTGATGCTCTTCGCCGTTCTCTTTGTAGTAGATATCGCCGTCGTCTTTAAAGTAAACTTCGGTACGTTCGTTGATCTCTACCATGTTGCCGCCGTCATCAACTTTACAAACACCGCGAGATACTGAACCGTAGTCTGACAGGGTTTTACCAATCTGGTAACCTACCAGCGAGTATTTGTCGCCAGCTGCTTCGTTAGTTAAAAACTGAGCCATGTTAGCAAATGCCTCGTAACCATAAAAGTCATCAGCGTTAATTACGCAGAAGGGCTCTTTTACCTGGTTGCGGGCAGCAAGCACAGCGTGTGCAGTACCCCATGGTTTTGCGCGCTCAATTTCTTTATCAATTCCGAAAGGCTTAAGATCATAGCTTTGGAAAACGTAATCGGTTTCTACACGACCATTCAGTTTCGGTTCGAATTTCTCTTTGAAAGCCTCGGCAAATTCTTCACGGATGATGAAGCTTACTTTACCGAAACCTGCTTTGATAGCGTCATAGATGGAATAGTCGATGATGGTTTCGCCGTTAGGACCAAAACCGTCTACCTGTTTCATGCTTCCGTAGCGGCTGGCCATACCTGCGGCCAATATCAATAACGTTGGTTTCATTTGAGGATGTGTGATTGTTTTATAATTATCTCTATGGTTTTATTTGATGTATCTGAAATCCTGACCGGCTTCAATGCTCAACAGCGCCTGATAGATCATTCTGATCACATTGTCCACATCTTCTTTGTGAATCATCTCTACCGTGGTATGCATATAACGCAACGGCAACGAGATCAGGGCCGATGGCACGCCATCGTTAGAATAGGCAAAAGCATCGGTATCTGTACCCGTAGAGCGCGATGATGCCTGACGCTGGAACGGAATCTCCGCTTTCTGCGCAGCTTCAATCAGTAATTTATTCAGATTATTTTGCACAGCAGGTGCGTATGATACTACCGGACCACGACCGCAAGCCAGATCGCCCTGGGTAATCTTGTTGATCATCGGGGTTTGGGTGTCATGCGTAACGTCGGTTACAATAGCCACGTTCGGTTTAATTTTGTGAGCAATCATCTCTGCGCCACGCAGGCCAATTTCTTCCTGTACGGCGTTAACAATGTACAGACCGAAAGGCAGCTTTACGTTGTTCTCTTTCAGCAAACGGGCAACCTCGGCAATCATAAAACCACCGGCACGGTTATCCAGCGCACGACCGACATAGTAGCGGTCATTTAGCACCATAAACTCGTCCTCGTAAGTAATAACGCAACCTACGTGGATGCCCATTTCCTCAACTTCGGCTTTAGTAGTGCAGCCGCAGTCAAGGAAAATATTTTTAAGTGATGGCGCTTCCTCTTTCTCGCCACCCAGGCGGGTGTGGATAGCAGGCCAGCCGAAAACAGCTTTAACTATGCCTTTATCTGTATGGATGTTTACGCGTTTTGACGGCGCTATCTGATGATCAGAACCACCGTTGCGGATCACGTAGATCAAACCATCGCTGGTAATGTAGTTTACAAACCATGAAATCTCATCAGCATGAGCCTCAATCACTACTTTGTACTCGGCCTCTGGGTTGATAATACCAACTGCCGTACCGTAGTTATCTACGTAATGCGTATCGATATATGGCTTAAGATAATCTAACCAAAGCTCCTGCCCTTTCCACTCGAAACCGGTAGGTGAAGGATTGTTGATGTAGTTTTCAAAGAATTTCAGCGAGGCCTCATTCACAACCGGCACGTGCGGTTTTTTATCTTCTTGTTCTTCAGATTTCTTCTTAGACATAGTGCTTTTTTAGGTATAACACGTTGGCCACAAATATAACAAACCAACGGATAACGTTATGATTTATACGATTTTTATGAATTTAGCAATTGCTTAACATCCAGTTGACAACATGCCCGTTTCTTTGCATAGAGTAATTTCCCTTAATGAGCGTTTAGTTAGTTTGGCAGCCCTCACCAGCCGTTGAGGGCTGTTTTTTTGCCCATTTTTGCTTACGCGATGCAATATTTTACGCCATCTCATCTGCTGTTTTCAGGTATTTTTCCATCACCACATAATCAATTCCATCGCGGGTAAAATGTTTGGCGGTTTCTGCAAATCCGTGGCGGGCATAAAACGCCATGGCATCTACCCGGGCATTGCACCATAATCGGTGCGCACCATTTTCCACAGCATACTGGGTGATATAATTTAAAATAGCGCTGCCGATGCCCTGGCGCTGCAGGGTAGGATCAACCGCCAGTTTGCGAAACTGGAAATCATCGCCCTCATTAAATAGTGACACTACGCCAGCCAGTTTATCAGGCAAAAATGCTCCGAAATGCGTGCCTTCATCATCCTCGGGCATCTGCATTTCCCTCCAATTTTTATCAGGATACATGGCTTTTTGGCGCATTACCCAGGTAACTTCTTGCCTAACCTGCTCTAGGTGGATCTGTTGATTTGCCGTCATAAAAGTGTTAAATGCAAAACCAAGCTACTGCGTGCTGGTTTTAATGTTAAATTTCAACCATGAAAGTAAACCTTTTTATAATTGCGGTGACGATGTTTGCGGTACAAAACTTGCAGGCACAAACCCTAAAAGGCTCAGTTGTTGAAAAAGGCACCAACAGCAAAATGAGCAACGTGTTCATCAGAGACGCCAACTCTAAATATGTAACCCTGACCGATAAGAACGGTAGCTTTGAAGCCAATACCGAAGCCGGGCATACGCTCATTTTTGCTTCGCCGGGCTATATCTCAGATACCCTGTATGTAACCAACCTGCGCAACACCCGCATTGAAATGGTGCCTATGGGTATTGCGCTGCGCCAGGTGACTGTATTATCTACCCGCTCACCAAACTTTAATCCGGAGGTGGAGTATCCCGATGTTTATAGCAAAAGTAAAGTATATGCCCTCTCGCCAACCACCTGGTTCAGTCGCGAAGGTAAAAATGCCCGCCGACTGAAAAAGTTCTTTTCTAACGAGGTAAAAGAGCGTCATGTCGATTCGGTATTTACCCGTGCCTATGTAGGTAGCATTGTGCCACTGAAAGGCCAGGAACTGGAAAACTTCATGACCATGTATCGCCCCAGCTATGACTTTGTGATGAGCAACGAAGGCGGATCGCTGGCAGTATATATTAATGACTCTTATAAAAAGTTCCGGGCATTGCCACCTGAGAAACGAAAGATGCAGTTGTTGACGGCACCGTGATCCCCCCAACGTCATTGCGAGGCACGAAGCAATCTCTGTCCAGGATATTCAGGACACGCTTGGCCAATCTGCATCCGCAGAGATTGCTTCGTGCCTCGCAATGACGTGATGGAGGTATAACAACTTACAAAAAAGGGGATGCTTCCATCGAAGCATCCCCTTTTTTACTAACAATATCTTTAGGCAGCTTACAGCTCCTCGTCGTGCTGACTGGCATCCAGACCCAGCGCCTCTTCTTCTTCAGACACGCGCAGCGGACTAATCAGATCGGTTACTTTAAGCAATATGTAAGAACCAATGAAAGCAAAGGCCGATACCGCAACCAGGGCAATCAGGTGTTTGCCAAACAGCGTAAACTCGCCGTAGAACAAACCGTTAGCACCTGCAGCGTTAACGCTCTTAGAGGCAAAAACGCCGGTTAACAGCATACCCATCATACCGCCCACACCGTGGCAAGGGAATACATCCAGCGTATCATCAATATTGGTTTTTGAACGCCAGATTACCACCAGGTTACTTACTACGGCAGATACTATACCCACAATCAGCGAGCTTGATACGGTGATGAAACCTGCAGCAGGTGTAACCGCAACCAGACCAACAACGGCACCAATACAAGCCCCCATAGCCGATGGCTTTTTACCACGGAGAATATCAAAAAACACCCATGACATTGCCGCAGCAGCCGAAGCTGTAGTTGTGGTAGCCAGGGCTGTAGCAGCCAGCTCGCCCGATGCCAGTGCAGAACCGGCGTTGAAACCAAACCAACCGAACCACAGCAAACCGGTACCCAGAATTACGTAGCTGATACGTGCAGGCGTGTGCGATTCTTCGGTACGCTTTTTCAGATATAAAGCAGAAGCCAACGCAGCCCATCCGGCAGACATGTGTACTACCGTACCTCCCGCAAAATCAAGCACACCTAATTTAAAGAAGAATCCATCAGGGTGCCAGGTTGCGTGTGCAAGAGGTATATAAATGAGCACAATAAACAGAGAAATGAATATCAAATATGAGTTGAAACGGATACGCTCTGCAAACGCACCTGTTATCAACGCAGGAGTAATAACCGCAAATTTAAGCTGAAACATAGCAAAAAGGATAACCGGGATAGTGCCGCCCAACCATGCAACACCTAAAGTGTTTTGCATCATAAAGAAGGTTTTAGGGTTACCCAAAAAGCCGCCGCCAATATCATCACCAAAGGCTAAACTAAAGCCAAATACTACCCAGATGATGGTGATCAGCCCCATACAAACAAAGCTTTGTAGCATGGTAGAGATCACATTTTTTTTACGCACCATGCCGCCGTAGAAAAAGGCGAGGCCGGGGGTCATTAATAATACAAGAGCGGTAGAGATCAGCATCCAGGCTATATCTGCTCCGTTATATGTTGTTGCCGGTTTTGCCGCAGTTGTGTTACCTGGATACACCAGGGCAAGCAACACAACAATGACTAATATGGCAAATGGTATAATTTTTTTCATGTTTTAATTTCTTTTAATAGTGACAAAGCAATAGCGTGCGCGTACAGCTAAAGCAAGCTGCAGCGACACACACCAAAAGGGTTTAAAGCAGTTTTGGGTGAATGCAGGGTTTACTTCAGCAAGTTTTTAATAAGCATAGAGCGGGTTTTGTAAAGAAACGGAACGCCTTTACAACTGGTTTCTGGCCGGTAAAAAGCAAAAACGATGAGAGTAATCTCCCGGTATATCACGCCGGGAGATTAAATCGTTCATAAATATCTTTTTAACAGCGCACGGTATTACCAAAAAACATGAAAAGGGAAAAGGATGAGTTTACTGCTGCGCACATACCCCGCGCCATACAGCAAATAAGCACAATGAATTGATTTAAGGTATGCTTTTCTGTACCTGCCAAGGCAGTCAAATGAAAAGTTGTTGTAATTGGCCGATCGCCGTTGCGGCCCGCGCAGCATTTGCACCGAACCATTGGCACCGAAGTTATAAATATAGGCTGATTTCTCCTCCTCGCTCCGCGCATCGTATGATGACGGGCGCTCAATCCGCTGCTCGTGCTGCGGTTGCGGCGCCGATCTGTGCATAGCATTGGCACTGGCGACAAATGCCACCATAACCAAAAGCACAGATTTAAGCGTTTTTATATTCATTATTTTACTAAAGTAACAGATTAAATCAAAAAATCATAAATTTTATTAAATAAAACTTCAATATTTTGATTTAACACAATAAAAAAGAACGAATTTTTAGATAAAAATCATACAATAATTAAATTACAATGCTAATTATCTGAATAAAACAATAAAACAGAACAACAAAACCACACAAACACCAAAATTTTAATAGACAATAACAATTTTAGAGACAACATCCCAAATTAAACACCAAATCATCACCTAAAATCAAATCCGTATCTTTGCATCATATGGTAAAACATCTGGATATAACCGTAAGAGGCAAGGTACAGGGCGTGTTTTTTCGCGCCAGCACAAAAGCCGTGGCCGATCAATTAGGTGTACGCGGCACCGTGAAGAACAACCCCGACGGCAGCGTAAGCATTGAAGCCGAAGCCGACGAGGCCACTATGGGCATGTTTTTAGATTTTTGCCACGAAGGCCCCGAAAACGCCCAGGTAGAAGAGGTATTAACTACCGAAGGTCCGTTAAAAAACTATCGTAATTTTGAGGTGTTAAAACGTGGATTGTTTTAATAACTTCGTCTGTTAACATAACTCCAAAGTATTGTCTACTGCTAAAAAATTTGCCGGGCAAACCGCTGTGTATGGCTTAAGCACCATTGCCAGTCGGTCGCTCACTTTCATCATGACTTCGGTTTATACCAGGGCCTACGCAACGGCAGCCTACGGTATAATTACTATCATGTATAGTTATGTATCTATGACCAATGCTGTACTGACATTTGGCATGGAAACCACGTTCTTCCGCTACCTGAATAAGCATAGCGATGATAAGCAACGTGTTTACAACAATGCATTTGCGTCGGTACTGGCAGTAACGCTTCTTTTCCTGTTATTTACGCTACCATTTAGCAACTACCTGGCTAGTTTTGTAGATACAAGCAACACCAAACGCATTGCCGAAAAGGGCATTGCCGTACATAGCACCCTGGGCACCACCCATGCAGATTTTCTAAAATACATCTACCTGTTTATGGCAACCGTAGTGGTTGACGCCTGGTGTGCCATCCCTTTTGTAAAACTGCGTGCCGATGGCAAGCCCGGCCGGTACGGAGCCATCAAGCTAACCAGCGTACTGGTTTTTGTGGCACTCAACCTGATGTTTGTTTATGCAGTACCATTCTGGCTTAACCACAATTATATAGGTGCCGGCTGGATTTCGGGCTGGTATACCAAAGGTTGGGTGGGCTATGTTTTTGTATCAGAGCTATCATCCAGCATCATCACCTTATTCTTGCTGCTGCCAGAGTTGTTGAAAATCCGCTTCAACCTCAATCGTGCTATGCTGGTGCACATGTATGGCTATAGCTGGCCTATATTGATTGCCAACCTGTCTTACCTGGTTAATGAAAACATGGATAAGATCTTACTGGGCAAACTGCTCCCGGCCAACAGCTTGCGTGACGTAGGTATTTACGGTGCCTGTTGTAAAATAGCAGTGTTTCTTAGTATTTTCATCAACGCCTTCAGACTTGGGGCCGAGCCGTTTTTCTTTAACCACGCCAAAAACAAAAATGCAGGCCAAACCTATGCCCGCATTATGGACTACCTGATCATAGCCATCACCCTGATATTTGTTGGACTGATAGCCAACATTGAAATACTGAAGTACTTTATTAAAGGCCGTAATGCCACAGAAACCGCGCTTTTCTGGAGCGGACTGCCCGTTGTACCTCCGCTTATTTTAGGCTATGTGTGCCTGGGGGTTTATATGAATCTTTCGGTGTGGTATAAATTATCAGACCAAACCAAATACGGTCTTTATATATCGGGCATCGGTGCCTTGGTAACCATTGTGCTCAACGTAATTTTCATTCCCAAGTACAGCTATATGGCATCGGCCTGGGTATCGCTTACTGCCTACACGGTCATGATGATCCTCTCTTACATCTGGGGGCAAAAAAACTACCCTATTCCGTACAACCTTAAAAAGAATTTAACGTATATCATTATCTC
This sequence comes from Mucilaginibacter yixingensis, assembly GCF_041080815.1. Classification (NCBI taxonomy): domain Bacteria; kingdom Pseudomonadati; phylum Bacteroidota; class Sphingobacteriia; order Sphingobacteriales; family Sphingobacteriaceae; genus Mucilaginibacter; species Mucilaginibacter yixingensis. The sequence continues at coordinate 4,453,700 of NZ_CP160205.1, forward strand.
CATTATCCTCGTTTATTTGTCATTCTATGTATTTAAACGTAATATATTTGCAGGCAATACGTTATTGATCCTCTTCGCCGCTTATGCTTTTATAATGGAAGGGAAACAATTAAAAGCTATCTTTAAAAAATGACCGTTCGCGTAATAAACAAATCAAAAAATAACCTGCCCGGTTACGAGACCGTGCATGCCGCAGGCATGGACCTGCGCGCCGATCTGGAAACCAGCATTGTTTTAAAACCTATGCAGCGCAAGCTCATCCCAACCGGCTTGCATATTGAATTGCCAGAGGGCTTTGAAGCGCAGATCCGTCCGCGCAGCGGCCTGGCATTTAAACATGGCATTGGTATTGTAAACTCCCCGGGCACTATTGATGCCGATTACCGCGGTGAGATCAAAGTACTGCTCATTAACCTGGGCGAAGAAGATTTTGAGATAAACACCGGCGACCGTATTGCCCAGATGATTGTGGCCAAATACGAGCGCATTGAGTGGGAACCAGCCGAAGAGCTAAGCGACACCGTACGCGGCCACGGCGGTTACGGACATACCGGCAAAGCATAAATAATGAACCTGAAGCACGCATCGGTTTTAGGGTTGATACTGGCGCCCGTGCTGGCCTTTTCGCAGGCTAAGCAACCGGCGGGCAATACGCCTGCGCCAGCAACTCAGGTAAAAGCCCTGAGCCAAACCGATAGCCTGATGGTTAAACAGTTGTTTTTCTCTGGCCTGCATGAGAAAACGATGGAGAACTTTGACCAGGCTGCCGACTTTTTTAACCGCGTGCTGCAAACCGATGCTAATAACTCGGCCGCCATGTATGAGCTGGCAGGCCTAAAAAAACTACAAAAAAAAGAAGCCGAAGCCCAGCAACTGCTAGAACGAGCGGTGGCCATCAGCCCAAACAACGAGTGGTTTTGGATTGCCCTGGCCGATAGCTACGAGAAGACCAATGATCTGGTTAAACTGGAGCTGGTTTTTGATCAGCTGATCCGCATTGACCCAGACAAGGCCGATTATTATTTTGATAAAGCCAATGCCTACTACCTGCAAAAGCGGTATGAAGATGCACTGGCCGTTTACGCCAAGCTGGAAGCCGTAACCGGCCTGACCGATGATCTGGTGGCCCAGCGCCAAAAGATCTACCTAAAACTCAACAAGGCAGATCAGGCAGCAGCCGAACTGGAAAAATTGATTGCCGGGAATCCGGGACAAATCAAATACTACCTGCTGTTGGCCGAGATCTATAACTCCAACAAACAGCAAGATAAAGCGCTAAAAACCCTTTTGGATGCCGAAAAGCTGGACGCCAACAACGGCACCGTGCACCTGGCCCTGGCCGATATTTATCGCGATAAAAAAGATAATGATGCCTGCTTTAATGAGTTGAAGCTGGCTTTTGCCATCCCCGAACTGGCTGTAGAACAAAAAGTGAGAATCATACTGGGTTATATCCCCAAGTTTCCGGATGCTAATGCCAAAGCCAGCGCATTGGAGCTGAGCCGGATACTGATTACTGCGCACCCACAAAATGCCAAGGCATTTGCCGTTTATGGCGACATGCTGATGCAAAATGGCCAGTATAAAGAGGCCCGCCCCATCTATAAAAAATCCATCGAACTGGATGCCAACATCTACACCGTGCATGAACAGCTGGTGCGTTTGGATCTGGGCGACAACGACGCCAACGCCGCCCTGAAAGACGGCCAGAACGCGTTGAGCCTTTACCCTAACCAGGCCTGGATGAACTACTTAGTGGGCGTAGCCTATCTGCAGCAAAAGAATTTTGCCAAGGCTATCAGCTACATCAAAAATGCAACTTCATTAGAACTTCAGGATAAAGACCTACTTTCGCAAAGCTTTTCAACCCTTGGCGATTGTTATCACGAACTGAAGGACGACGCAAAGTCAGACGATGCTTATGATAAGGCGCTTACGTATAATCCCGAGAACGTTTACACGTTAAACAATTACGCGTATTATCTGTCGGTAAGAGGACAGCAACTGGATAAGGCGGCACAAATGTCAAAACGCTCTAACCAATTGCAACCCAACACCCCGTCATTTGAAGATACTTACGCGTGGATACTTTTTAAACAAAAGAATTATACCGAGGCCCGGGTGTGGATGGAAAAAGCGCTGGCACATGATAAAGAGCACAGCGCAGTGCAGCAGGAACATTACGGCGATATTATGTTTTACTTAGGCGATGTTAACGGCGCCGTGGCCAACTGGAAAAAGGCCAAAGAGTACGGCGGACAATCACCTGTATTAGACAGAAAGATCAATGAAAAGCGATATATTGAATAAACTGGCAATCGGCACAGCCCTAATGGCTTTGACCGCCTGCCACACACATAAACAAGTTGCCGCCACGCCGGGCGAGGGGGCAACCATATCGTCGCCAGAGCGGGCAGCGGCAAAGCCGGCGCGCAATATGGCGAATGAAAAATTGGCCGCCATACGTGCAAAACAGGTTAACTTTACCACGTTTAGCGCCAAGGCCAAAACCCGGTTGAGTATTGATGGCAACGGCAATGATGTAACGTTGAACATCCGCATTCAGCACGATAAAAAGATCTGGGTATCTGTTACCGCACTGCTGGGCATTGAAGTGGCCCGCACGGTAATTACGCCAGATAGTATTTGGGTGTTAAATCGCCTGCAGAGCAATTACATGCGTAAACCTTTCGGCTACATTTACAAGTATGCGCCGCAGCAGGTAAACTATAAAACCATTGAAAGCCTGTTAACCGGCAACGCGGTGCCAGAGCTATTGAAAGATGGCTCAACCGTGGGTAATGATGGCGCCAACACGGTGGTAACCGGCAACCTGGCCGACTTGGTGTATAAACTCATCGTAGGGCCAGATTTTAAGGTGAGCCAAACCAGCTTGACCAACCAGGCGGCACAAACCCTGCAGGTAAGCAACAGCGCGTTTATACAGGCCGAAGGACGGGTAGTGCCATCGCAAATTGATATTGCGTCGGCAGCGGGTACTAAAAAGGCAAATATCAGCCTGCATTATAACAACGCTGATTTTGACCAGGTGCTGGATTTTCCGTTCAGCGTACCAGATCGTTTTCAAATGGTTAACTGAGATTGATTGTAACTGATGAAATTTATAAAGATATTTTTACTGCTTGTTTTAGTGATCTCGGCATTGGGTGCGTCGGCCCAGAGCAGCGATGAATTAAAACGCCGCCGCGAAAAACTAAACCAGGAGCTGGAAGAACTGAACCGCCAGGCCGACCAGATTTCAAAAGATAAACGCACCAACCTTAAACAGCTCAGCATTCTTAAGGCACAAATTAACCTGCGTACAGAAAAAATTGGTGGCATTAACAAAGAGATTGGCTTACTGGACAACCAGATTACGCAAAACCACAACTCGGTTAGCAATTTGCAAAAACAGCTCAACCAGTTAAAAAAAGAATATGCGGCTATGGTATTGTTTGCTTATCATAACAAAAGCCAGTACAACAAAATGATGTTTGTATTTGCCGCCAGTGATTTTAACCAGGCTTACAAACGACTGAAATACTTGCAGCAGTTTGGCACTTATCGCGAGCGCCAGGCCAACGCCATTACTGAAACGCAAAATGATCTGCATGTAAAGATCAATCAGTTGGATCAGTCTAAAAAAGAAAAAAGCAACCTGTTGCAAGATCAGGAGAAAGAAAAAGCCAACCTGGGTAAAGAAAAAAATGACGAGCAGGATGTTATTGCCGGTTTGAGCCGTCAACAAGGGCAGATCAAACAGCAGCAGTTAGAAAAGCAGCGCAATATTATGCGCCTCAACTCGCAGATTACCGCAGCCATCCGTCGTGAGGTAGAAGCTGCACGCCGCCGGGCCGAAGAAGAGGCACGCCGCCGCGAGGCAGCAGAAGCGGCTAAAGCCAAGGCCGAAGGTCGGGCACCGGTAGTGGTGACTAAAAAAATCACCAGTTCATCAACTACTCGCGAGGTTTTGAACGCCACCCCAGAAGCCGCCCGTTTGTCTAACGACTTTCTGGGCAATAAAGGCCGCCTGCCCTGGCCGGTAGCCAACAGCGGTGGTGTAGTGCAAGGCTTCGGTCGTTACAGCACTGGTGGTATTACTAATGACAACAAGGGCATTGATATCCGCACCAGCGAAGGTGCATCTGTACGTGCCGTGTTTGATGGCGAAGTAAACAGCGTAACCAACATTGGCGGCACGTATGTAGTGCTGATCAGGCATGGTGAGTTCTTTACCGTTTACAGTAACCTGCGCTCGGTAAGTGTATCAAAAGGCCAAAAGGTAGAAGCCAAGCAAACGGTGGGATCTGTAGCGCAAGATCCGGCATCGGGCATGCCTGTTGCGCACTTTGAATTATGGCGCGGCAGCGACGCGGTGAACCCGTCTGCATGGCTGGCAAATTAATTTGAGCTTTGTAAATTTTAAATTATCTATATTTGTAACTTTAATTGGATTAAGATGTTAGCATTTCTGAACATCGGCACGCCGGAGTTGATTTTGATATTGTTTGTTGCCCTGATGCTTTTCGGAGGTGAAAAATTACCAGGACTTGCCCGCACACTAGGTAAAGGCATTCGTGATTTTAAAGATGCCTCTGAAGGCGTAAAGCGCGAGATCAATAATCAGATCTATAACTTCGAAGAAAAAACGCCAGAGCCGGCAAAAACTGAAACACCAGCAGAACCGGCAACTCCTCCTGTAGCTGAAACACCGGCAACAGAAACCAAAGAAGAAAAACCGGCTCCAAAGCCAATTGTTGTTGATACCACACCGGTTGAAGGCACAATGCAATATGGTGGTTACAGCCACCCTGCTGCAGAAGAAAAGCCAAGAGAAACCGACATTGACAAACTGGCTAACGAAGCGAATTCAATACACCCGAATAAATAAATTTACATTTTAAACAATAGGAATCATGGGATTAGGCGCACCAGAGATCATTCTGATCATCATCGCAATTTTATTACTGTTTGGCGGTAAAAAAATTCCTGAATTAATGAAAGGCCTAGGTAAAGGCGTTAAAGAATTCAAGGATGCTCAGAACGGCGAGCACTCTTCAACTTCTGACAAGGAGTAATACATGCCCGTACGGGCTGTAACAATCCTTACCTCATTACAGATATTTAAACTTATCTGCTGACAATTTGCTTTGTCAACGGATAAGTTTTTTTATTTTAGCGGCTATGCTGAAAAACTATACTTCTTTGGTAGACATCACTGCTGAACTGCAAAGCGGAAAACGCACTGTGGAAGGCATGGTTAACGCCTTTTTGCAGCGCATTGAGCAATATGCCCATCTTAACGCCTTTAATGAGGTTTTTGCTGATGAAGCCGTTGTACGCGCCAAAGAAGTTGATGCCCGGATTAAAGATGGCACCGCCGGCAAACTGGCCGGTATGGTGATTGCCATTAAAGATAATATTTGCTACAAAGGACACGGTGTTACCGCGTCGTCAAAAATACTGGATGGATTTGTATCCATCTACTCTTCCACCATTGTAGAGCGTTTGCTGGCGCAGGACGCCGTAATTATCGGTCGCTGCAATTGCGATGAGTTTGCCATGGGCGGCTCAAACGAAAACTCCTACTTCGGTCCTGTAAAAAACTTTGCCGATGAAACCCGTGTTGCGGGTGGCTCATCGGGCGGCTCGGCCGTGGCTGTGCAGGCTGGCTTGTGTCATGCCGCTATCGGTACAGATACCGGCGGTTCGGTGCGTCAACCGGCTGCGTTTTGCGGCGCAGTTGGTTTAAAACCAACTTACGGTCGTATTTCCCGCCACGGTATTATTGCATATGGTTCTTCACTGGATCAGGTGGGACCAATCACCCGCTCTGTTAGCGACGCAGCCCTTTTACTAGAAGTAATGGCCGGACCGGATGATTTTGACAGCACCGCGCTGCAACAACCATTAGAACAGCTCAATCTGAAAGCTGATGGCTCGCCAAAACGCATTGCCTATATTAAAGAAGCCTTAGAGAGCGACGGTACCGATGCCGAGGTGAAAGCCATGCTGCGCAACACCATCGAAAAGTTGAACGCCGAGGGCCACACCGTGGAGCCGGTTACTTTTGAATATATTGATTACCTGGTACCTACCTATTATATCCTGGCTACCGCAGAGGCATCAAGCAACCTGGCCCGCTATGATGGCGTGCACTACGGTTACCGCAGCCCGGACGCTACCGACTTGACCAGCACCTACAAGCTTTCACGTTCTGAAGGTTTTGGTAAAGAGGTAAAACGCCGCATTATGCTGGGCACCTTTGTATTAAGCGCCGGCTATTATGATGCTTATTACGCTAAGGCCCAAAAAGTTCGCCGGTTGATTCAGCAGCGTACAGTGGAGATACTGCAGCAGTATGATTTTATTATGTTGCCTACGGCTCCTGAGCCCGCATTTAAACTGGGGATTGAAGAAAAAGATCCTGTGGTAAGCTACCTTCATGATATTTTTACCGTACAGGCATCACTGGCCGGAGTACCTGCAATTTCTTTACCGGCAGGCAATAACACCCAGGGTTTACCGTTAGCTATACAGCTGCTCGCCAATCACTGCGGCGAGGCGCAACTGTTAAATTTCTCCGATTATCTTTTGAATTTAATTTCAAATTAATAATTTAGTGATTTACTTAACGTTATACGCGCTAACTACAACCACTGTTTAAATAATGAAAAGACTATTTACGTTTGTAATTTGCCTTGCATTATCACAACTCACCAAAGCTAACCCGCTAACTCACGGCCTTCCGGCCGACTCAGGCGCTAACGCCGCCGCCAGACGCGACACCTCGCTGGTACCGGTAGTTGAACCTGTTAGGGTTACTTCGTTTAACACCCCACTTTTTCAGCGCAGGCTGGATTCGGTGCAGAAAGAAGTTCCGCTGAACTATAACGAAATTGTACAAAGCTACATTGATATTTATACCTCATCTGGCCGCCGTGGCGAGATAGGCAAGATCATTGGCTTGTCTAAATATTACTTCCCTATTTACGAGAAGGCTTTCCGCGAGGCGGGCATTCCGGAAGAGATCAAATTCCTCTCCATAGTTGAATCGGCCTTGAACCCTAACGCGGTTTCGCGCGTGGGCGCTACTGGCCCGTGGCAGTTTATGGCTGCTACAGGCAAAGTATTCGGTCTAAGTATTGACGATTACGTTGATGACCGCCGCGACCCGATCAAGGCCAGCTACGCAGCGGCAGCTTACCTGAAAGACGCCTATCAAGAGTTTGGCGACTGGCTTTTAGCCATTGCCAGCTACAACTGCGGCAAAAGCAGCGTAGAGCGTGCTATCGATCGCTCTGGTGGTGCAACCGATTTCTGGTCTATCCGCCCTTACCTGCCTACCGAAACCCGTGGTTATGTACCTGCTTACATAGCCATGGCCTACGTAATGAATTATTTTAATCGCCATAACATCGCACCGCAACCATCGGGCATGTGCAACAAGGCAGATACCATTGTGGTTGATCACATGGTGTCACTCAGCAACATTTCACACCTGTTGCAGATTGATGACCGAAGCCTGTTTGTACTCAACCCTTCATACACCCGTGGCATTATTAACGGCACCGCCAGATCGCCACGCCGCATGGTTTTGCCAGAAGTAGCGCCTGATAAATATGCCGCCCTGTATGATGCATTAAATGGCGACCTTGGCAAAGTGCCAACGGTACAGCACATCAGCTATGTTGCACCAGCTAAAGAGAAAGAAGAAAGCACCGAGACACCAACCTTCCACAAAGTGCGCCGCGGTGAAACCCTGGCCCGCATTGCAGACCGTTACGGTATTGAGCTGCAAGACCTCAAAGCCTGGAACCACATCCGCACCCGAACGGTACCTACCGGCACCCGTCTGCGTTTAACCGAACCGGCCGGCAGTCGTGAAGAAGTAGCTTCGGCAAAAATCGCCTCCAAATCGCTTACTTACACTGTACGCCAGGGCGATACTTTATCTGGTGTTGCCGAGAAGTTTGAGGCTAACATTGAGCGTATCAGAGAAGTTAATAATCTCAAGAACGATGAGCTGCAACCAGGCATGACCTTGAAGATTACTAAAAGCTAACGTAAAAGATATTTATATAAAAAAGGCGCTCTGATGGGCGCCTTTTTTGTTTCTGCCGCTGATTGAAGTGATGATGATTTTGATAATTCATGACAGATAAACACGCTACTTTGGTTTAACCATGTCATGCTGAGGAACGAAGCATCTCTGAGGATAGTCCTCTCTGCTCGTCCTCACAGATGCTTCGCTATCGCTCAGCATGACATGACGGTGTTGCTCAATATCCTCGTAAAAAACCTAATGTTCACTGCAGTTAATTCATCAACCTCATCCTCCCCAAAATCAAAACTTCTTACTAAATTTAATCAGCAACATCAACAAAAATGACACCTGCTGAATACATTGCCACCCAACCCGAAGATCGCCAGGAGATCCTTACCGCGCTCCATGAGGTGATTCTAAAACATGACGCTTCCGTTAGCCCCATTGTAGAACCGATGATGGGTGCCGATATGATTATTTACAAAGAGGACGGCAAAGTGATGAAATATGCACTGGCCAGCGGTAAAAAGCATTTATCGTTACACTGCTTGCCTATGTATATGAACGCGCCTGTGCATTCAAAGTATAGCGCATTACTACCCAGGGCCAAATTTCAAAAAGGGTGCATCAATTTTACCAGCGCCGATGAGCTGCAACCAGCTATTGCCGCTCAACTGATTGATGATTGTGCGCAGATTAATATAACAGCCATATTGGAAGCGCGGAAGAAAAAACGATAACCATTACGCCAGATAGTTAAAAACAGTATCTTGCCCAAAACCAAATCAGGCTGCTTTTTATTTCTAAAAAAACGGTCTGCCACACTCAAACAATTGTAAATTACTACAACTCAAACCGGATTATGAACAATACCAATCGTAAACAGGATGCCCTTAACTACCACGCCAAGGGCCGTCCCGGGAAGATACAAGTTGTACCTACCAAACCCACCAACTCACAGCGCGATCTGACCATGGCCTACTCGCCCGGCGTTGCCGAGCCCTGCCGGGCCATCGCCGCCAATGTAGATGACGTTTACAAATACACCGCTAAGGGCAACCTGGTAGCCGTAATCAGCAACGGCACAGCCGTGCTGGGCCTGGGCAATATTGGCCCGGAGGCGGGTAAACCGGTAATGGAGGGCAAGGGTTTGTTGTTCAAGATCTATGCCGATATCGACGTGTTCGACCTGGAACTGGATGCTACCAATGTTGACGATTTTGTGCGGATTGTAAAAGCACTGGAACCCACCTTCGGCGGCATCAACCTGGAAGATATTTCTGCCCCTACCTGCTTTGAAATTGAGCAACGCTTAAAAGCCGAGATGAATATCCCCGTCATGCACGATGACCAGCATGGCACCGCCATCATCTCGGGCGCGGCACTGATGAACGCCTGCGAAATACAGGGCAAAAAACTGAATGAAATAAAAATGGTAGTGAACGGCGCCGGTGCGGCGGCTGTGTCCTGCTCCAAAATATATCTCTCACTGGGTGTCAAGAAAGAGAATCTGGTGATGTTTGATATCAACGGTGTGCTCACGCCAGATCGTACCGATCTGGATGAGATGCGGCTGCAATTTGCCACCCACCGCACGGATGTAAAAAATCTGGCCGATGCCATGAAGGATGCCGATGTGTTTATCGGCCTGTCTGCCGGCAACGTGGTAACACAGGATATGGTAAGAAGCATGGCTCCCAAGCCCATCATCTTTGCCATGGCCAACCCTGAACCCGAGATTGCTTATGACCTGGCCGTTGAGGTGCGCGATGATTTGATTATGGCTACTGGTCGCTCAGATTTCCCTAACCAGGTGAACAACGTGCTGGGTTTCCCCTTTATTTTCCGCGGCGCGTTGGATGTGAGGGCCACTGCCATTAACGAGGAAATGAAACTAGCTGCTACCAAAGCCATTGCAGAGCTGGCCAAAAAACCGGTTCCCGAGGCGGTGAACCTGGCTTATGATCTGCGGAACCTGAAGTTTGGTAAAGATTATATCATCCCCAAACCGATGGACCCGCGCCTCATCATCGAAGTATCGTCGGCTGTAGCACACGCGGCTATCGAATCAGGCGTGGCGCGTACAGTTATTACCGATTGGGAGGCCTATCACGAAGAATTGCGCGGCCGCATTGGTAAAGATGATAAGCTGATGCGCAACCTCTCGCTCAAAGCCAAAGAGAACCCTAAACGTGTGGTATTTGCCGAGGCTGATAACTACAAAATACTGAAAGCCGCCCAGATTGTAAAAGACGAGGGCATTGCAACCCCTATCCTGCTGGGAAATAAAGAAAAGATCCAGCAAATTATGCTCGAAAATCAGCTGGAGCTGGGCGATGTAAAAATTGTCGACATCCGTAGTAGCGGAGAGGTAGAAAATGCCAAACTATATGCTGATAACCTGTTCAGCAAACGTGCGCGCCGCGGTATTACCGAGTATGAGGCCCGCAAGTTTATGCGAGACCGTAACTATTATGGCGCCAGCATGGTACAGTTTGGCCATGCCGATGCATTGATCTCCGGTCTCACCAAAAACTACGTGGGTATAGTTAAACCTGCACTTCAAATCATCGGTACCGAACCCGGCGTGCGCCGTGTAGTAGGTATGTATATGATGCTGACCAAGAAAGGACCGGTATTTTTTGCCGATACCACCATTAACGAAAACCCAAGCGTGCAGGATCTGGTAGATATTACCGTACTGGTAGAGCGTTCGGTAAGGCAGTTTATCAGCAACCCAAGGGTGGCCGTACTCTCCTACTCTAACTTTGGCTCTAACGATGGCGAGATCCCCGAGAAAACCCGCGAGGCGGTGAGGATACTCCATGAGCAATATCCTGATATGGTGGTAGATGGCGAAATGCAAGCTAACTTTGCCATTAATACCGAATTATTAGCAGACAATTATCCTTTCTCTTCTTTAGTTGGCGAGTCGGCAAATACGCTTATTTTCCCTAACTTAGAGTCGGGCAACATTGCTTATAAACTATTGCAGGAGCTGGGTGATGCAGAGGCTGTTGGCCCCATCCTGCTGGGTATGGATAAACCTATACACGTATTACAATTGGGCAGTTCTGTGCGCGAGATTGTTAACATGATTACCATTGCGGTAGTTGACGCTCAGGCGCATGAAGAGAAGCTAAAAGCATAAAGCCGAAAGAAAAGCTGCTATTGCTAGCAACAGCAGCTTTTCAAAATAAAAAATTGCTTCTGAAGAAATTTGAGTAACATTTAAATATTCTAAACCGTATTACAATAACATCAGGCATTGAGCTTTCTGCTTTTTGCTTTGAGCTTTCAGCTTAATAAAAATGTACGCATATATAGACGGCAAACTGGCCTTTAAAAGTCCCGCCTACGTTGTAATAGACGCAGGCGGGGTTGGATATCAAATCAACATTTCATTAAACACTTACTCGCGACTGGGCGATGCAGAACGTTGCAAGCTTTTTACCTGGCTGCACGTAAAAGAAGACGGGCACACGCTTTACGGCTTTTTTGAAGAGGGCGAGCGCCGTTTGTTTTTGCATCTGATCTCGGTATCAGGCATCGGTCCAAATACCGGCCGGATGATCCTGTCGTCCATCACGCCGGAAGAGATCCAGGCTGCCATTGTAAACGGCAATGTATCGGTTATTCAGCGCATCAAAGGCATCGGCCCAAAATCAGCCCAGCGCATGATCCTGGAGCTGCAGGACAAGCTTAAAAAAGAAGGCCCGGATACCCTTACCCAGATGCCTGTGGTTAACTCGGCTAAGGATGAAGCGCTGGCAGCGTTGGTGATGCTGGGCTTTGCACGTAACGCAGCAGAAAAGGTTATTGATCAAGATATTAACAAAAACGGAAATAATTTAACTGTTGAACAACTGATAAAGTCAGCACTTAAAAGCTTATAATTACAGTAGTCATTTTATTATTTATTGATAGCGATTGGCCCGGATTTTTACTGCTAAGATTTGTGTTTGTTTCCTTGTGCTCTTTGCCTTTGGCAGGGTGATGTCTGCGTACGCACAGAACCCGTCGCCCAGAGATACCAGCAATCGCACCAGGACGCCTATCCGCACCTATGACTCGCGTAATAATCAGCTGCGCCGCGGCTATCTCGATCCTGATCCACCAGGACTGGTTCGCTCTATCGAGTATGACCCTACTACCAATCAGTACATCCTCTACCAAAAGCTGGGCAACTTTAACTACCGTCCGCCAATTTATCTTACGGTTGATCAGTACATGAAGCTGATGCAGAGTGTTCGCTCACGCGATTACTATCAGCAATTGGCCAACAACTACGCCTATCAATCGCAGCAACCGGGCTTTATTCCGCAGATCCAGGTTCGCAGTCGCACGTTTGAGCAGATCTTTGGCAGCAATACCATAGATATCCGTCCGCAGGGCTCGGCAGAGATGATCTTTGCGGGGCAGGTAAACAGCAACCAGAACCCGCTCTTCAACACCAATCAGCGCAGCCAGTTTAACTTCAATTTTGATCAGCGCATTCAGATGAATGTGACGGGCAACATTGGCGATAAATTGAAAATTGCCACCAACTACAGTACCGATGCCCAGTTCCAGTTTGAAAATCAGATCAAGCTGGACTATACAGGTCACCCGGACGAGATCATCCAAAAGATTGAAGCCGGTACCGTAAGTATGCCGCTGCCAACCACACTGATTACCGGCACACAGGCGCTCTTCGGCGTAAAAACCAAGCTACAGTTTGGCAAACTGGGTGTAACCAGCATTTTCTCGCAACAACGATCTGAGGCTAAAACCATCACCATTAAAAACGGTGCCCAACAGGGCGATTTCAGGCTAACGCCGGTGGATTACGAGGCCAACAAACACTACTTCCTGGCCCAGTACTTCCGCGACAATTACAACAAGGCGATGGCCAACATCCCTATCATCAGCTCAAACATTACCATTACCAAAATTGAGGTTTGGACCACCAACCGCACCAACAGCACCACAGACTCGCGCGATGTGCTGGCCTTCCTTGATCTGGGTGAGAATAAACCCTATAACACCACGCTGGTGCAAGGTGGTCTATCTGCCTTGCCCGCCGGCTTTAAAGGCCCGGGCTTTACTCAGCGCTCCAACACGCTGTTAGATGTATTGCCGGCCAATACCAAGCTAACTAACTCCAGCACACAAAACGCCACCACCTTTTTTGCCAACACCGGCGGCACCGATAACTATGCCAAGCTAACCTACGCCCGCAAGCTAACGGACAAAGAGTTTACCTTGCACCCGCAGCTGGGTTATATTTCGTTAAACTACCCGTTGAATAATGACGAGGTACTGGCCGTGGCTTATCGCTATACTTATAACGGTGTAGAGTACCAGGTGGGTGAGTTTTCTACCGATGTACCGGTAGACCCAGCCAACCCAAAAATGCTTTACGTAAAGCTGTTGAAGAATGAGACCCTGAAAACCAACCTGCCTACCTGGAAGCTGATGATGAAAAACATCTACTCGCTGGGTGCGTACCAGGTTAGTCCGACGGATTTTAAGTTTTCTATTGCACGGTTGGACGAGAAATCGAACATTGAGAAACCCATTATGGATGAAGGTCAGCTTACCAAAAGCAAGCTCTGGATCCAGCTGATGGGTGTGGATAACCTGAACCAGCAGAACGCCAAGCAGCCCGATGGCTACTTTGACTTTTTAGAGGGAGTGACTATAGACTCGCAGAACGGGCGCATTATGTTCCCTACTATAGAGCCATTCGGTTCTGATCTGGCCAATAAATTTACCGCGACGGAGACAGATTTGAAAAGCCGGTACGTGTACCAGGCCATGTATGACTCGACTAAAACCATCGCCCAGCAATTCTTCCCAAATCTGAACAGGTATGTTATCAAGGGGACGTTCTCGGCGCAGTCGGGCTCTGAGTTTTTTCTGAACGCCACCAATATCCCTGCGGGGTCTGTAGTAGTAAGCGCGGGAAGCAACACCTTACAGGAGGGCGTAGATTACTCAATGGATTACAGCGCGGGCCGATTACAAGTGATCAATCAATCGCTGTTGCAATCTGGCCAGCCTATTACGGTAAAAATTGAGAATAACGAACTGTTTGGCGTACAACAAAAATCGCTGTATGGCTCGCGGTTTGACTATAAGGTGAACAACAAACTGGCCTTTGGCGCCACCATTATGCACCTGACAGAGCAACCCATCACGCAAAAAGAACTGGTGGGTGAGGAATCTATCTCTAACACCATCTGGGGGCTTGATGGTAATTACAGCTCGCAATCGCGCTTCCTGACCCGGCTGGTTGATAAATTGCCATTCATCAGCACCAAAGCGCCATCAAGCATCAGCATAAGCGGTGAGTTTGCCAAGCTCAACCCTGGCACACCAAGCGCCCTTAACTTTGCCGGCTCTACTAAGGGCACATCTTACCTGGACGATTTTGAGAACAGCCGCTCGGTCATTGATATTAAAAGCGCCGTAAACTGGTCTATATCGGGCACGCCGCAAATGTTCAGCGAATCATCGTTAACCGACAACCTGAGTTATGGTTACAACCGCGCGCGACTGTCTTTCTACAACATCGACCCAATATTTTATACACTGGCGGGCTCTAACGTACCACGCTTAAACAACCCCCGGTCTGAGCTTTCCAATCACTACGTGCGGCAGGTATTGGAGCAGGAGGTGTTTCCTTACAAACAATCAGTAACCGGCCAGGCATTGATACTGCCTACGCTTGATTTGGCTTACTACCCAACCATCCGCGGTCCGTATAACTTTGCGCCAACCGGCTTTAATGCCGATGGTACACTGCAAAACCCACGCTCGCGCTGGGGTGGTATCTTCCGCAAGCTGGAGACTAATGATTTTGAATCGCTCAACGTAGAGTTCATTGAGTTCTGGATGCTTGATCCGTTTATCTACAAAACAAGCTCGCAGGGTGGTGATCTGTACTTCAACCTGGGCAGCATCAGCGAGGATATTTTGAAAGACGGCCGCAAGAGTCTGGAGAACGGTCTGCCTGTTGACGGCGACCTGAGCAAGGTTGACGAAACCAACTGGGGCCGCGTACCAAAACTGCAACCGGTAATTAACGCTTTTGACACCAACCCTAACGCCCGTATTTTGCAGGACGTTGGTTTGGACGGCTTGAACGATGCCGACGAGCGTGCCAAATACGCCACAGTGATTGCGCAGATCAAAGCACAGCTTAGTCCGCAGGCTGCAGCTGCATTTGAGGCTGACCCTTCTTCGGATGATTATCAATACTATCAGGGCCCGCTGCTGGATCAGGCCAACGCCGGCATTTTGCAGCGTTACAGTCGCTACAACGGCACTGAGGGCAACTCTAAAACTGCAGAGCAATCTCAGGCTTTATTAGGCCTGTCTACATCGGCCTCTACTTCACTGCCTGACGGTGAGGACATCAACCGCGATAACAACATGAGCCTGGCCGACGAGTACTTTGAATACAAGGTATCAGTACGTCCGCAGGATTTTGTGGTGGGCCAGAATTTTATTACCGATAAGGTAACCGCCCAGGTGAAACTGCAAAACGGCCAAACCTCGTCGGTTAACTGGTACCAGTTCCGCATCCCAATTGCCAACTATCAAAAGAAATACGGCAACATCCAGGATTTTAAATCGATCCGTTTCATCAGGATGTTTACCACCAACTTTGCCGATACCGCTGTAATGCGTTTTGCAACCCTGCAACTGGTACGTGGCGAGTGGCGCAATTACAACGAAGAAAACAGCACTACCAAAGTACTGGCAGATCCATCGCTCACTAACCCACCGCTTGATAACTCAACGCTGGATGTTGGTACCGTAAATATTGAAGAGAACGGCACCCGCACACCAATCCCGTATGTGTTGCCTCCGGGCATTGACCGCCAGCGCGATTACAATAACCTGCGTACGGATACCCGTTTGAATGAGCAATCGTTATCGCTCACCATCAAACGCCTGCGCGATGGCTACTCCCGTGCCGCCTACAAGACTTTCTACAACGATTTGCGCAACTACAAGCACATGCGCATGTTTATCCATGCCGAGGGCGATCAGTTGCATAATAATGATCTGAACGCGTTCATTCGTCTGGGTACAGATTATCAGGACAACTACTATGAGTACGAGATCCCGCTGACGGTTACCAATCCGGGTACCAGCGATCCAAACTCCATCTGGCCCGATGCCAACTCCCTGGATATTGAGATGGACCTGCTTACCCGCGCCAAGCTGGCCCGTAATGTGGCCAGGTATAATGGCGGGGCCTGGCCATTGGATTTGCCGTACACCTTATCAGACGGAAAGAATAAGATCACCATTAAAGGCCAGCCCGATTTGAGCCGCCTGCGTACCATTATGCTGGGCGTGCGTAATCCGCTGAAAACGGCGGCGTCGGTTAATGATGATGGCATGGAAAAATCGGCCATTGTGTGGTTTGACGAATTACGTATGACTGATTTTGACCAGCGTGGCGGCTGGGCAGCAACCGGCCGCATTAATGCCAAGCTGGCCGACTTTGCCGATGTAACCCTATCAGGGGCGAAAAGCACCATCGGTTTCGGCTCGATAGACCAAACCATGGCCGAGCGTCAGCGCAGCGATAACGAGAGCTATGATGTGGCTACCAGCATGGAGTTAGGCAAATTCTTCCCGGATAAAAAGGGTATCCACATACCCATGTATGTCAACGTATCTACCCAAAGCAGCATGCCGCAGTATGACCCGGCCATGCCCGATGTGGAGCTGAAAGAAACCCTGGCCAACGCCCGCAATCAACAGGAGCGCGACTCGATACGTCATGCCGCGCAGGATTATACTATTCGCAAGAGCATCAACTTTACCAACGTACACAAAAACCGTACAGACCCTACCAAGCCGGCGCATGTTTGGGATATTGAAAACTTTAACGCTACCTATGCTTATACCGATTATGAGCACCATGACTTTACGGTAGAGAACGAACTCCAGAAAACCTACAAAGTGGCCGTGGCCTACAACTATACCGGTCAGCCTAAATACTACGCGCCGTTGGAGAAGATCATCAAGAGCAATCTGCTGGCGCTCTTCCGTGATTTTAACTTTAGTTTGAAGCCTACCCGACTGGCCTTCCAGATCAGCTTCGATCGTTTTTACTCAGAAAACACACTGCGTAATAACGACCCGAACAACTATATCCCTATCCCAACTACGTTTAACAAAAGCTTCAACATTACCCGCGTATATGGTATCGGCTGGAATCTGTCGAGATCGCTTTCGCTGGATATTGACGCCACCAACCTGTCTGTGGTAGATGAGCCGGCCGGCCGTATTAATGGTTTAAAACGAGACACCCTATGGGATAACCTGAAAAAACTGGGCCGTACCGTTAACTACACCCACACGCTGAACCTGAACTATACCACCCCGATTAACAAAATACCGGGACTGGATTGGACCAACGCCATTGTGCACTACAGCACCACCTTTAACTGGCAGGCCGCGCCGCTGTTTGCCATTAACTCGCCCACTTATGATGTGGGTAATACCATCCAGAACCAACGTACCATACAGATCCAGCCGACACTGAACTTTGCAGGCTTGTACAACAAATTTGGCTTTATGCGCCGCGCCAACAACAACAACGGGCCTGATGATAAGGGCGGCAGCCTGAATAAAACGCTCATTGGGTTATTAACCAGCTTGAAAACTTTCACCGGTTCATACACCCGTTCTGAAGGCACCTTCCTGCCGGGTTACCTGCCAAACTCTAACCTGGGTGGGCAGGATTTAAACTACAATGCGCCGGGCATTGGCTTCCTGCTGGGTAGCCAGGCCGATATCCGTCCGAGGGCTTTGGCCGGTGGCTGGCTGAGTACAGACTCGCTGCAAAACCAATTGTACAGCCAATCGCTGAATGAGAATCTGAACATGCGCGCCATCCTGGAGCCATTCCGCGATCTGCGGATTGAGCTGATTGCCCTGCGCACGAAAGACCGCACCTTCCAGTCAAACTTTAAATATGTAGCAGCACTGAATGGTTTTCAGGACCTGAGCCCGATTACCTCTGGTGATTACAGCGTATCGTTCTTATCTCTGAAGACCGCATTCTCTAAGGCTTACGGCATTGATAACCAATCCAGCGTTTACCAGAAATTCCTGGATGCGCGGGCGGTGATCTCGCAACGTTTAGGGGCGCAAAACCCTAACTCAGTATCGTCTGCCGGTAGTGGCGGTTATGCCGATGGCTATAGCAGAAACTCGCAGGAGGTATTGGTGCCGGCGTTCCTGGCTGCATATTCGGGTAAGGATCCTAGTAAAGTAAGCCTGGACAATTTCCCAAGCTTCCCGATACCAAACTGGCAGATCAGCTACAGTGGCCTGGGCCGCATCCCGTTGTTTAGCGACCTGTTCGACTCGTTCGATCTGCGCCACGGCTATCGCTCTACCTATAGCGTTAACAGCTACAGCTCGCTGATCCGTTATACCGAAACCAATGGTGGCGCCTCTGCACGCGATATTAATAACGACTTTTTACCGCAATTGCAGTTTACCCAGATTACCCTGTTTGAACAATTTGTACCGCTGATTGGCATGGATATCCGCTTTAAAAACCAGGTGAGTACCAACCTGGAGTACCGCAGTTCGCGCACCTTGAGTTTGAGTTTACTGAATAGTCAGCTGGCACAGCAGAATGAAAATATCCTGGTATTTGGTTTGGGATACCGTACCAACCACTTCCGCTTCCCGTTCGGCTGGTTTAGCGATTTGAAGATGAACAACGATATGAACTTTAAGCTGGATGTATCTGTGCGCGATACCAAGACCCTCATCTACCGCGCAGACGTAGGCTCGGCCGAGATCTCATCGGGTGCCAAAAACATCACCATGCGCCCGTCAATAGACTATGTGTTGAGCCAGCGCTTTAACATGAGTGTGTTCTATGATTCTAACATTACCAAGCCATATACCTCGCAAACATTCAACACCTCGGTAACCAACTTCGGCGTGAATTTGAAGCTGTTGTTGCAGTAGGTTTGTGAGAGGGAAAAACAACTCTGTTGTTGGATTAAAAAACCTTGTCATTGCGAGCAAGGTTGTGGGTTCGGACACCGCGCGAAGCAATCTCGTCGCACGCTTTAGTCCTGCGACGAGATTGCTTCGTCACACCCTATACACCTCCCACCTGTTCCTCGCAATGACAAATATTTATTAGCGCAGAAGTATTATCGGGCGAAAGACGAAGATCCCATTTTGCGCTTTCACAAATCCCCCCGTCATTCACTCATCCCTATCGCTCTTCCATTGCCCTCTCCCGCCGCTTCTCTGCGCGCTTGGCTTTGCGTTGGGCACGTTTAATCTGGCGTTCGGCTTTCTTCACTTTACGGTCAGCCATTTGGGCTTTTACATCGTGCTCCTTTTGTTCACCGTAGCCTACGCATTGGCGGATGCCTTTCAGCAGTGTTTTCCAAACAGTTTTAAAGAAAGCGTTATCGGGCTGCCGCTGTTCGTTTACATAAAACATTCTTGGCGCCAGGCCCACAGTATCCGGGTTGTTATGTTTGATGATCATCGCGTTAGCAAAAAGTGACATCAGCATCATTCTCTTCAGTTTATTCTGCGCAGTATCAGGCTTGAGGACCGTAATCTTCAGATCATTATATAACAGTGACACCTTGCCTTTTGAGTAGAACCGGTTGGCAGCAATATCAAAATCAAAGCTTTTCAACTGACCCTTATTTACTTTCACCATGGCCAGTGGCATGGTGGCAGAATTTACATCCTGCAGATCCATCGGGCCGAGATGGCCCTGGTAGCTGTAGGCCAGTTCGGGGTCGGCCAGGTTAAAATTCAGCCTTGCGGTCAGTTTACCGCGGTTCATAAAATAGCTGGTAAGCGTAATAGGACAATTAGGGTTTTTCTGCAAGGCATCCGGACGGGTGGTAACATTAAGCATGCGCCCTTCTGTACGACTAAATACTGCCGTCCCGGTTTTAAGCGAGCGCTTGTTCCGCTCTGTATAAGCCACATCAATATCTCTGAACAGCACGGTATCAATCTTCAGATCAAGTTTCAACTTATACAAGCCGGCATTAGGGAAAGTGGCAAACTTATCGTTGTTCCGCTGCACTTTATTCGGGTTGTTGAACACGCCCAGGCGGCCTTTGTTCAGCGTCATACTTTTGGCAGTGATGGTGCGGTATTTATGATAGCTCAGAAAATCAAAATCATTTACCTGCAGGCTATCCAGATCCATCATAAATCTATCGCTCTGACTTCTGCTGAAGAACGTATTTACATCAGCCGGGCGTACTTGCAAGCCGCTGATATTAAGCTGCGAAGTACGGGTTGATAAGCGTAAGTTTTTTAACTTATAGGTGTACAGGCCATTAACCGCTTTGCCGCTAAAATCATTCACCTCGGTAACGATGTCTTTGCAGTACAGAAACCGGCTCTTATCGGTCTGCGTGGCCGAGTCAATGAGCAGATCAGTCGCCGTAATATTTAACTCCTTTATACTGGTAGCCGCCAGTTTACCACCAGAATAATCATGATAATTGAACTGCACACCATTAAACTCAATGTGATTGATGTGTACTGATTTAAGCGACTTAGAGATGCGCTGATAGATGGTTTGCAGGTTAACCGCGGTATCCTTCTTATGGTTCAACTCATATTGAGCCTGCACCACCGGCGAAGACATAATTACGGTACCAATATCAAGTACATGCTCAAAATACAACCTAAATGGGTGGATATGCCGCAGCACCAGCTTTTTTACGTGCAGCCGGTAAAGGTTATTAGGTGCAACGCCTAACCGTTTGCGCTGTTGGTACACAGCGGTATCGGGTATAAAATCAATGTTATAAAAGCTCAGTTTCCCCTGAATAATATCCAGATCGGCATCGGTAAAATTGATCTGGTAAAGTCCGTTGGATGATTCGGCGATGGTGCTTTTGAGCTTTTTAGCCAATATGGGCGACCAGTAAACATCAACCACCACGCCTAAAACAGACACCACACCAAGCGCTATCACCAACGTGCGGGCCAGGCGCCGCTGCCAACGTTCTTTTAAAAAGCCTAACTTCATTAATCAGGGTTGTTTCTCTTGTTCTTTTTGCTGCTGGTCTTGCTGCTTTTGTTGTTCTTTCTCCTGCCGTTTCTGCTCGCGCCTGGCTTTGCGCTCCTCGCGATGCTCTTTGCGGTTCTCTTTAAACTGATGAATCTTGTCCATCAGCGTACTCACCTTTTCAATGGCTTTGTTTACCGTACCCTCTGTTTTTCGGTCAAAGCCAACGCTGGGTTTCAAACCATCCAGCAAAGCCTTGTACAGAAAACTGAAGAACGAAGTATAAGGATCGCGCCGCAAACTAACAGGGCCGGGCCTGAAATTACCTTTTTTATCCGGGTTATTATCTTCAATAATTAAAGTATTGGCAATTTTTGAGATAAAGCCCTGCTTCACCAATCCAACGCCCGAGGTGTCTTTCTTCAACAAGTCCACATTCAGGTTGTGGTAGTAAAACTGCACCATGCCTTTGCCCCCGTAATTGCTGGCATCTACATTAAAATCAAGCCGGTCAATATCGGCTGATTTTACATGCACCATGGCTAATGGGCGCACCAACTTATCCAACACCCGGCCATCAAACTTACCCAGATGGCCCGAGTAATTGAACGCCCCATTCTTAGCATTCAGGTTAAACTTAAAGTTGACCCTCAACGGCGCCGCATCCATAAACCAGGTGTTGATATGTGCCAGCATAAAGGGGTTTCTGCGCTTGGCATCATCATCATCAGTTACATTAAAAAACGTACCCGATGTATTACTAAAGTTGATGACACCGGTATAGCCAGATGTGGCATCGGCCTCGGCATATTTGATGGAGGTATTGTGCAGATTGAGGCGGGCCAGGCGCAAATCTAAAGCCAGCTTTTGCAGTTGCTGGTGCGGGTCTTTACCAATCTTGCTCTTTCTTTTGCCCGTTTTGTAGGCATTATTGGTGTATATCTCTACATCGGCATTGTTGATATCCATGAGTCCGGCGTACAGGATCTGATCGCGCAGGAAACGTTGTAAGTTGATGTTGCTGATGGCGATTTTTTTGAAGGACAGGTCAAAACGGTCATCCGTTCGGCCAAGCTTGGCAAAGAAATCATGTTTGCTGTAGCGGGGCTCCAGCCGGGCCTTGTCCAGTATCAGGCAACGTTGCGAGGTAGAGAAAAAGAGCTGCTTTACTTTTACGTAATACAAGCTATCGGCAGTAGCCAGCTGATAATTATGCAGGGTAAAGTTGATGCCCCTGGTATAGTAAAAGCGACTGGTATCTTGTGATGACAAAGAGTCTATCAGGATTTTGGAAATGCTGATATCCAGATGCCGGATGGCCGTTCGCTTAGTAACCGGATTGCTTTTGTTAATATAGTTCAAACTAATATCATTCAAGGCAATGGTATCAATCTTTAACTGCTTAAATACCTTACTGATGATCTGGTAAGGTGTTTTAGGCTTGCCCACCTTTACGGTGTCATTAAAAGGCAAGCGTTTATTGACGATGGTGAGGCTGGGTTTATCAATGGTAATGTTATCGATATTGAGAATTTTCTCCTGGTAGGCCTTCTTGGCGCCCACGTTTTTAATACTCAATTCTTTTACCGAGAGGGTGAACAGGTTATCGGGCGCTTTGTGTTTGGCCAGCAGTTTATTATAAACGGCGGTATCGGGCACCAGCTTAAAATTCTTCAATACAGCATTGCCGGAGGTGATATTCAGATCGAAATCGGTGTATTCAATATGATAAAGGCTATCGGTTGACTTGGCCACCAGCTCCTTCAACTGCGCCTGCAGCAAGGGCTTCCAGCGGTTGCCGGCAATATATTTCTGGTAATAAAACCAGGCTGCACCAACCACACTGCCAATAACCAGCAGAATTATACCGGTTACAATCAGCCACTTGGGGATTCCTTTTACTAGTCCGCGTTCTGGTCTCATCAGCTTTGCTTGGTATTAGATGGTATAACAAGCATTTGCTGATTTTGTTAATTGGCTGACAAATTGTCATTCTATTGATTAAATTTTTGTATTTTTGCACCTCAAAAAGTTTTTTGCTAATGGATCTGATCACACCGGATAAAACACATGACGAGGCAAGGCAGGGTGAAGCTTTAATGCTTGACGCTACGATGGGGAAGAATAATGGCCGCAAGCTTTATATTGAAAGCTACGGCTGCGCCATGAACTTTAGCGACAGCGAGATTGTGGCATCCATACTGCAGGAACAGGGTTTTGAAACCACTAAGGATTATAACAATGCCGATGTGGTTTTCATCAACACCTGCTCTATCCGCGAGAATGCGGAGCAAAGAGTGCGCAACCGCCTCAAAGAATTTACCGTAGCCAAGGTTAAAAACCCGGGCATGGTAGTAGGCGTGCTGGGCTGCATGGCCGAGCGCCTGAAATCAAAGTTTTTAGAAGAAGAAAAACTGGTTGACGTTGTAGTGGGCCCCGATGCCTACCGCGATCTGCCTAACCTGATAGACAAGGTAGACGGCGGCCAGAAAGCCGTAAACGTACTGCTGAGCCGCGAGGAAACTTACGCCGATATTAACCCTGTGCGTTTGAACAGCAATGGCATCAACGCCTTTGTTTCTATTATGCGCGGGTGCGACAACATGTGCTCGTTCTGCGTGGTGCCATTTACCCGCGGCCGCGAGCGTAGCCGCGATCCGCATTCTATTGTTAAAGAATGTACCGATCTGTTCAACGCAGGCTACCGCGAGGTAACCTTATTGGGGCAGAATGTGGACTCATATAAGTGGGCACCCCAAACAACCCTCCCCGAAGGAGAGGGCTCTGAAGAGCAGGCGGACAAGGAAGTACTCCCCCTCGGGGAGGATTTAGGAGGGGTAAACTTTGCCAACCTGCTAGAGATGGTAGCGCTAATTAACCCAGATCTGCGCGTGCGTTTCTCTACTTCGCATCCAAAAGATATTACCGACGAGGTATTGGAAACCATTGCTAAATATGAAAATATTTGCAACTACATCCACTTGCCGGTACAATCAGGCAACAGCCGCGTGCTTGAATTGATGAACCGTACTTATGACCGTGAGTGGTACATGAACCGGGTAGACGCTATCCGTCGCATTATTCCGGGCTGCGCTATTTCTACTGATATTATTACCGGCTTCTGTACAGAGACCGAAGAAGAGCACCAGGACACATTGAGCATGATTGATTATGTGGGTTATGATTATGCCTACATGTTTATGTACTCAGAGCGCCCGGGTACGCTGGCGGCTAAACGTTACGCAGATGATATTCCGGAGCCGGTGAAAAACCGCCGACTGAAAGAAGTAGTAGAGAAGCAAAGACACTATTCGTACGTACGCCTGCAAGAGCAAATTGGCAAGGTGCAACGCGTGCTGATTGAGGGTTTCTCCAAAAAATCAGACCAGGATTACTGCGGCCGTAACGACCAGAATGCTATGGTAGTGTTCCCTGTTGGTGAAAACTACAAACCGGGCCAATATGTAAATGTATTGGTTGATCGTACAACTACGGCCACGTTGTTGGGCTCTGTGGTTGATTAAGTTGAGTAGTTGGATTGAGTTAATTAAGTTAATCATCCATCGCACAAAACCACTCACTAAATCAACCTAATCAACCATTTACCATACCAAATGGAAATACAAGAAATAAAACAACGCTTTGGTATCATCGGCAACTCGCCGTTGTTAAACCGGGCTATTGATATAGCAAACCAGGTATCGCCAACAGATATCTCGGTGCTGATAACCGGCGAGAGCGGCAGCGGTAAGGAGGTGTTTTCGCACATCATCCACCAATTGAGTCCGCGCAAGCACGGGCCGTTTATTGCGGTAAACTGCGGCGCCATACCAGAAGGCACTATCGACTCAGAATTATTCGGTCACGAGAAAGGCGCTTATACCGGCGCAGTGGGCGAGCGTAAAGGCTACTTTGAAACTGTAAACGGCGGCACCATTTTTCTGGATGAGATTGCCGAGATGCCACTGGGCACTCAGGCGCGTTTGCTGCGCGTGCTGGAGTCGGGCCAGTTTATTAAAGTAGGTTCGTCTAAAGTAGAAAAAACCAATGTGCGCGTTATTGCCGCCACCAATGTGGATGTGTATGAAGCCGTTCAGAAAGGCAAGTTCCGTGAGGATCTCTATTACCGCTTAAATACCGTTCCGTTGCGCATCCCGCCGCTGCGCGACAGGAAAGAAGATATTTACCTGCTGTTCCGCAAGTTTACGGCAGATTTTACCGATAAATACCGCACCCCACCCATCCAACTGGATGACGATGCACAGCAAATGCTAACAAACTACAGCTGGCCGGGCAACGTGCGTCAGTTAAAAAACATGGCCGAGCAATTGGCCGTTCTGGAGCGCGATCGTATCATCACCGCACAAACTTTACTGAATTATATTCCTGCCGAGGCCGGTAATCGTAACCTGCCAATGCGCCTGGATAATCAGCCTAAAGAAGATTTTTCAGAACGAGACCTACTCTATAAAGTGCTGTTTGATATGAAGCGCGACATGGTAGAACTGAAAAAACTGGTGGCCGATATTATTGAGCACGGCGGTACGAGCGATAGCTATGCACACACACAGGCTATTAATCATTTATACCAGGATATTGACTTACAGCCACACGCAGCACATATGCCGGCCGAGTCACAATTTACCATTCAACAGCCCGTTAATGTTAATGCAAGTAAAGACCATTACATTACCCAGAACGCCGAAGAGGTAGAAGAATCGCTCTCGTTGGTAGAAAAAGAGTCGGACCTGATACGCAAGGCGCTAAAAAAGCACAAAGGCAAACGCAAGCTGGCAGCCAATGAGCTGGGTATTTCAGAAAGAACTTTATATCGAAAGATAAAAGAACTAAATTTATAACGCGTAGATGAAGAAAAGGCTCATTTTCCTGGCGGCCCTGCTGGTGCTCGTTTGCACCGTGCCCTCATGTTCACTGTCATTATCAGGTGCATCAATCCCACCCGAGATGAAAACGGTGGATGTGGAGTTATTTGAAAACAACGCCCTGCTGGTATACGGCCCGCTGAGTCAGCAGTTTACAGAATCGCTTAAAGACCGGATCCGCTCACAAACCCGTCTGAACATTATTCGTGACCCCGAGGCCGATGCTATGTTTACCGGATCTATCACCACTTATAGCATTGCCCCTGTTTCTGTACAGGCTACCGGCACTAACAACGCGCCGCCTATTGCCAACGCTAGCCGTTTAACCATTACCATAAACGTTAAATACGTTAATAAAAAGGACGCAAAGAATAACTTTGAACAACCATTTACCAGAACTGCCGATTTTACCGGAGATATTTCGGCAAAAGAAGCCAGCCTGGTAAGTGATATAAACAAACAGCTTACAGAAGATATTTTTAACAGGGCGTTTGCCAATTGGAATTAATTTGTAGCTTCAACCACGTGGATACCTACTTGAAAAACAAACAAAAAGAAGTTTTAACACGTTTGCTGGCAAACCCGGCAGACCAGGGCGGCACTTACATTGGCAACCTGCAGGAGCTGGTAAACATGTATCCGCAGTCTGGCCTTTTGCATGCCCTGTTAGGCAGAGCCATGGGCGAGCGTTCACCTTCAAAAGCGGCCGCCTTTTATAATAGTGGTGCGCTTTATAAATTATGCCGTCACCCTGAAGATCTGGGCGCAATTACCCATAATCAGTTAATAGATCAACTGGTGGCAATACCGGCGCCAGTGATCGCCGAGCCTATTTCCGAACCAGAAATTACTACCGAGCCGGAAGCTGTTACAGAACCGGAAATTGTTGCAGAACCGGAGCCTGTGGCAGAGCATGTGTTCCACCAACCACAACCAGAGGTTGAAGCGGTTGCCGAAGAAGCAGACATTCCTTCTATCTTCAATGCCGAGCCGGTAAATACTGCCGCCGAAACCCCAGAGGCACCAATAGATTTCCCAGAGATCTGGAAACCAACCGAAGCCTTCGGCGTTCCTAAATACGATGAGCCTGTTCCATTTATAGCGCCGGCAGATGAAAACGAGCAAGAAGCAGCTAAACACGACGCAGAAGTAAACTCGTTGATTGATCTTCTGGAAACCAGCACGGTTGCTATCCCTCCTGCCACTCCTGTTACCCCGGCGAATGCATCAAACCATATTGATGACGAGGTTTATGAAGAGATTGCGCCGATAGACGACATTGAACTACCCAAGGCAGAGGCTGCACCGGAAATTCACACCGTAATTCCGCATGCAGAAGAGCCAACCTTCGTTCATCCGGAACCAGCTCCAACACCACAAGCCGAGCCGTTTATTCCACGCCCGGTGGATGAAGAGCGCCTGGTAATGGGCAACATTGCCGCTACCGATTACTTTATTTTTGATAAATCTGCCGCAGATACACAGGCACATCAGCAAGCCGCGTTAACTCCGGCCCCGCAAGCTGTCGCCATCATCAGACATGAAAACCCGGTGGTCGAAGAGAAAGCGCACGAAGATCTGTCGAAATATAATGACGACCAGATGCCGTACAGCTTTATGTGGTGGTTGGACAAAACACGCAAAGAGCACAGCAACCTGTATCAGCCTTATATTACTAATCCACAAACCTCAAGTACAGGCGCAGCGGCTAATAGCCCGACCGGATTAGCTACAAAACAGGTGGCTGACGATTTGCAACAGCAATACTACGAGAACATTTTCCATGTCACCAACATAGATGAGTTTGGTAAAGAAACCACACCTCAGCCGCTGGAGTTTGACATGCAAAGCAAAGAAGATCGCATCATTCAACGCTTTATTGCAGAGGACCCACAGATCAGTCCGCCGAGCAGCGAACGGCTGGATACCGAGAACAAAGCCAAAAGAAGCGCAGAGGATGCAGATAGCATGGTAACAGAAACACTGGCCAAAATTTATACAGACCAGATGCTATATCCAAAGGCCATAGCTACTTACAGAAAATTAATGTTGAAATTTCCGGAAAAAAGCAGTTACTTTGCGTCCCGTATTGAAATTTTAGAACGAAAAACTAATTAACATATAATAAATGACAACGTTATTAATCATCATCACCCTTTTGGTTTGCGTGCTGTTGGGCATCATCGTGCTGATTCAGAACCCTAAAGGCGGCGGTTTGACCTCAAATTTCTCATCATCATCACAATTGATGGGCGTACAAAAAACAGGCGACTTTTTAGAAAAAGGCACCTGGGTATTAGCCGTAGCATTGATGGTATTATCATTAGGTATCAACGTAGCTGCAAAAAGCGGCTCTGCAAAAGCTGATGGTGGCACACAAAATGAGATCATCGACAAAGCTTCTAAACCAACTGCTCCGGTATCAGGCGGCATTGCACCATTGTCAACTCCAGCTCAAAAATCTGCTCCCGCAACTGGTGCAGATAGCGCTAAAAACTAATCAGCGTTAAAACGATATTGAAAAGGCTTCAGATGTTTCTGAAGCCTTTTTTGTTAGCTCCGCCTCTCCCCGATATGTCATTTCGATGAGCACGAGCGAGGCCTTAAGCGTCAGCGCGCAAGAGAAATCTTGTACGAGCGATACCCATTGCGGCCAGCTTATCCCACGTCTAAGATCTCTCCCGTTGGCGAGAATGACAACTCTTTACCAGATCATTTCTTATACCTTTTCCTGCCAAGCTGACACCGCCAATGTTAACTCAATTTTAAATTGTCACCCACACTTAACCCGGATATGACAATACAACAGTTACGCTGACAGTTTGAGCCTGTTGGCATAATTGATGTTGGGATAAACGGGTAAAATAAAACCTTAAATAAAATTAAATATTTATAGCACTATGTCATTAAACATCAAACCTATTGCCGGCACTGCTAACAGAGTAGTAGTTGAGGCTGCTCCTGCCGAAGAAAAGACCGCATCAGGTATCTTCATTCCGGATACTGCCAAAGAAAAACCTCAGAAAGGTACTGTGATCTCTGTATCTGAAGAAGATGGCGATGGTAAAAAACCAAGCGTTAAGCCAGGCGACAACATCCTATACGGAAAATATGCCGGTACCGAGTTTAACTACGAAGGCAAAGAATATTTAATTATGCGCGAATCTGACATCTTCGCTGTAGTACTCTAATTAATTCTGAAGGATTGAATGAGTGATTGAGTGAATAAAGCTCAATTCTATAAAAAGATACGCTCATTCAAAACTCACACATTCACTCATTAATAATACAACAAAAAAATAATGGCAAAACAAGTTAAATACAATGTTGAAGCCCGCGACGCTTTAAAGCGCGGTGTTGATACCCTGGCAAACGCGGTTAAAGTGACATTAGGCCCAAAAGGTCGTAATGTAATCATCGATAAAAAATTCGGTTCTCCATCTATCACTAAAGACGGTGTTAGCGTTGCTAAAGAAATCGAACTGAAAGAGCCCCTTGAAAACATGGGCGCTCAGATGGTAAAAGAAGTAGCTTCTAAAACTGCCGATCAGGCTGGTGATGGTACTACTACTGCTACCGTTTTAGCTCAGGCTATTATTGCTGCCGGTGTTAAAAACGTTGCTGCCGGTGCAAACCCAATGGACTTGAAACGTGGTATTGACAAAGCTGTTTTGGCTGTAGTTAAAAACCTGCAAACTCAAAGCCAAACCGTAGGCGAAGACAACAACAAAATTAAACAAGTTGCGTCTATCTCTGCTAATAACGATGAGGTGATTGGTAGCCTGATTGCTGATGCGATGGCTAAAGTTGGTAAAGACGGTGTAATTACCGTTGAAGAAGCAAAAGGTACTGAAACCGAAGTTAAAACTGTAGAAGGTATGCAGTTTGACCGTGGTTACCTGTCTGCTTACTTTGTAACCAACGCCGACAAAATGGAGGCTGAACTGGATAACCCATACGTATTGATCTACGATAAAAAGATCTCTTCAATGAAAGAGTTACTGCCAATCCTGGAGAAACAGGTACAAACCGGCAAACCACTCCTGATTATTGCTGAAGATCTGGACGGCGAAGCACTGTCTACCCTGGTGGTAAACAAACTGCGTGGTTCATTAAAAGTTGCAGCTGTTAAAGCTCCAGGCTTTGGTGATCGTCGTAAAGCTATGCTGGAAGATATCGCTGTGTTAACTGGTGGTACCGTAATTTCTGAAGAACGCGGTTACAAACTGGAAAACGCTGATCTATCTTACCTGGGTACTGCAGAGAAAATCGTGATCGACAAAGATAACACTACTGTTATTAACGGCGCTGGTGATGCTGAAGGCATTAAAGCCCGCGTTAACCAGATCAAAGCTCAGATCGAAACCACTACTTCTGATTACGATCGTGAGAAACTGCAGGAGCGTTTAGCTAAACTTTCAGGCGGTGTTGCCGTTCTGTACGTTGGTGCTGCTACCGAGGTTGAAATGAAAGAGAAAAAAGACCGTGTTGATGATGCATTGCACGCAACCCGCGCTGCTGTTGAAGAAGGCATCGTTGCTGGTGGTGGTGTAGCTTTCATCCGTGCGGTTGAATCATTGAAAGAACTGAAAGGTGATAACGAAGACGAGAACACTGGTATCCAGATCATCCGTCGCGCTATTGAAGAGCCACTGCGTCAAATCTGCGAGAACGCTGGTATCGAAGGTTCTATCGTTGTACAAAAAGTAAAAGAAGGTTCTGCCGATTTTGGTTATAACGCTCGTACCGATAAATACGAAAACCTGATTACTGCAGGTGTTATTGACCCTACTAAAGTATCACGTATTGCTTTAGAGAACGCTGCTTCTATCGCTTCTATGTTGTTAACCACCGAGTGTGTGTTAGCAGACGAACCAGAAGACGAGAAAGCTGGCGGCCACATGCCTCCAATGGGTGGCGGCATGGGCGGCATGATGTAATTAGATATCATACCATCATACATACAGAAAAGCCTGTCTGAAATTTCAGACAGGCTTTTGTTTTTCTATACGCTGGTGTATTGTTAGTGGCTGGTAAACAGAGTGTCATCTATTAATCATTTGATTAACTTTATACAATTTCCGTTACAATTACACATATTTTTGTACTGTCTTTTAAAAACACCAATAAAGGCATACAATTTGAATATGTTTTTACGCTATGAAACGGCTACCAGTAAAAACCCGGCAACTACAAACACGCTTCCTGTCATGGATGATTGTGAATGGCAATGAATTATTTATCGCGCTGATTGGCCGATAATAATTAATTTCGGCATCAGTTATGACGCCACATACCACCAGACTACAACAATTCTACGATAAGGCTTATGATTGGGCCATATCCCACGGCCCCAGCGTCCTCATCGGACTTATCATTCTCATTTTAGGGCTTCGTATTATTAAGATCATCAAGGCACGCCTGCGCGCCCGGATGAGCCGCCAGGAGATCCACTCATCACTTCAGCCATTCATTTTGAGCCTTTGCATTACCGGCATGCACATAATGCTGGTAATAGCTGTAATGGGCATTATGGGCATTGGTGTGTCTTTCTTCAGTACCATTGTAGGTGCACTTACGGTAGCCGCAGGTTTAGCCCTCTCCGGTACATTCCAAAACTTTGCCGGTGGCATATTGATCCTCCTGCTGAAACCTTTTGAGCTGGATGACAATATCCAGGCACAGGGTCAGGAAGGTAAGGTAACCTCTATCCAGATATTTTACACCGTATTACTCACCGCCGATAATAAAACCGTGATCATCCCCAACGGTAAGCTATTTAACGAGGTTATTGTAAACGTTACGCGCGAAGGCAAACGCCGACTGGACTTTGAGATCAAAATAGGCTATGCT
Source organism: Mucilaginibacter yixingensis (assembly GCF_041080815.1). Lineage (NCBI taxonomy): Bacteria > Pseudomonadati > Bacteroidota > Sphingobacteriia > Sphingobacteriales > Sphingobacteriaceae > Mucilaginibacter > Mucilaginibacter yixingensis. The sequence goes on from NZ_CP160205.1 coordinate 4,485,516, forward strand.
GCCGATCCAACTCGCGTAAAGGCTATTATTGAGGCTGCTGTTAAAAACACCAAAACAATTGCAGCCAATACCCCCAGCAACATCGGTATCACTGCCATGGAGGTTGATGGGGTAAAGTACATTGTTAATGTTTGGGTTACTCCCAAAGATTTTCTGAGCACCAAAATATCCCTGCACGAAACTATATTTAAAAACTTGCTTGCCGAAGGTATCAAGCTGCCGGGAATGTAAGCGGGTAAGTAAAAACTTAATCCAATATGTCATGCCTAATAATAGAATCCCGCCGGTGGGACTATGAAAGTGCAATGACGAACGAGAGAGCTGTCAGTCTGAGCTTGTTGAAGACTCGCGCGGAAAGCCCCGCCCACCATGCTTCGACGGGGCTCAGCATGACACTTACTCATTAAATAAAAGAGCCGCCCAGATATGCTGGGCGGCTCTTTTATCTCTAAGGGCATCCCTCCCTCTAAAAATCATGATATAAATTGCGGAACGAGCTGCGCAAACCCAGCGTAATCATTTTGGTTTGATTTACACCTAATTTATTAGACTCGCGACGGTAAAGTCCTCCCAATTCTATCCTCAGGTTATATTTAGGATTAAGCAGATAGGCCACTGTCCCCTCCAGGTAATACAGGTTGGTGGTCAGTCCCTGGCCAATGTAGTTGCCGTTTTCTTTTGCCGGCTTATTGTATAGCTTAAATATGTCTTTGCCGTAGTTAGTGCTGTCTACATCCAACCCGTAACGCCCGTAGTCAAACTGACCTCTGAAATCAAACTTTTTGTAGCTGTAATTTAAGATAGCCAGCGCCTCTTTAAAATTAGCACCCCACGGATGCGCCAGCGGCTCGTTCTGCTCGGCATAGTTAATCAGCTCGTTTGTTTCAGAGTAAGTGTAAGGTCTGGCAACATTATATTCTACCAGGTAGTTCAGGTTACGCACTTTAAATAAATCGGCCCCACGCGCACCTAACTGAAAGGCAAATTTGTTACGGGAACTCCCCGGGTTTGAAAAGAAGCTGTTAGACTGAAACTCATCCAGTGCAAATTGGCCGTAGGCCGTTATACCATCACTTATTTTATACTTAGCATTCAGACCTATCAACGCATTGTCTGGCGAGCCGTTAGATGCCTCTACAGGGCGCAGGAAGATGATTGGGTTGGCATAACTGAAATCAAACCCGCGACTCACACCATTGTCGTCTTTATCGGCCCAGATAACGGCATCAAAAAAACCAATGCTGAACCGATTATTTACGTTCCAGTCGAGGTAATGAAATGCGGCCCATTTTTTCCGGTCGCCATTCAGATAAGAAAACGTGGGCGCCGTTGGGTCAACCATTTCTGCCCACATGGCCATGTAATGCACATTCCCCAGGTTAAGCGTCATTTTAAGGAACGGATATGGCGAGGCATAGTCTGAAAGCAATACCGAGCGATAACCATCGCCTATAAACGTCTTGTCGTTACCCAGGGCAATATTAAGGTACTTAACCGGCGTGTATGATAATAAAGCCGTTGCGTAAGAGTAGTCTTTAGAATTTGTTTTCCCGAAGCCGCGATCATAGGCCTGCCCGGGCACAATACCTGTACGGTTGATATAAGCATCCTCGTAAGACGGGAAAACCGACTGGTTCTCATAGCCGCTGGTATAGAAATAAAACTTAGTGCCGATGGTACCACCCAGCTGATAACCGCGGGTGTTCATGTGCACACTGCGATGATCGGCCAGATCTTTACCCATCACTAAGTCTGGCAGGTAATCGGCAAAAAAGGTATACTCTTTATCCCTTACGTCTATCAGATGCTCATTAAATAATTTACGGTACACCCAGCTATGGTGCTGCGAGGTATCAACCCCAACATTCATCAGCGAGTCATACGGCTTCCTCAGCACAGAATCATCAACCAACGTAGGCTTCAGGGCAGTATGCTCCCTGGTGTGGGTTGAATACAGGGTTCTGTTCAGCTTCTGATAAAAATCATAGCTGTAAGGTTGATAAACAGATTGTGAGCGGGCTGAACAGGCAAAAGCCATCAACCCCGCAAAGGCCAGGTAAAATTTTCTCATAAAGAGAGCTATGTTATTTTGAGAGGATCTACCTATTCAAAATAGTTCAGCGTTTTAAAGCCGCCTTTTTGCAGGTAGTCATCTTTCTTTACCAGGTGCAGATCGGCAGTTACCATGTCTGTAATCAGTGCTTTCAGATCATAACGTGGTTTCCAGCCCATCTGTTCGCGCGCTTTGGTAGCATCACCAATCAACAACTCCACCTCTGTAGGGCGGAAGTATTGCGGATCAATCTTCACTACAGTCTGACCAAACTTCAAGCTGTCAGGATCTAAACCTAAGCTTTGCGCTCTCTCGCGGTCAACGTCTACAATCACACCGCGCTCTTCTTCGTTCTTACCGCTAAACTCAACTTCAATACCCAGTTCGGCAAAGGTAAGACGGATAAATTCACGCACGGTAGTAGTAACGCCGGTAGCAATTACATAATCTTCAGGCTTATCTTGCTGCAGCATCAGCCACATCGCCTCCACATAGTCTTTGGCGTGTCCCCAATCGCGCTGGGCAGACAGGTTACCCATGTACATGCAGTTCTGCAAGCCAAGGGCAATTTTTGCGGCAGCACGGGTAATTTTACGGGTAACAAAAGTTTCCCCGCGGATAGGGCTCTCGTGGTTAAACAAGATACCGTTACAGGTATACATGTTGTAAGCCTCGCGGTAGTTCACCACAATCCAATAGCCGTACAATTTAGCCACAGCATAAGGCGACCGCGGGTAGAAAGGCGTAGTCTCGCTCTGCGGAACCGCCTGCACCAAACCATACAACTCAGAGGTTGATGCCTGGTAGATGCGGGTTTTCTCGGTCAGGCCAAGCAAGCGTACCGCTTCCAGCACACGCAGGGTACCAATACCATCGGCATTGGCAGTATATTCGGGCGTATCAAAGCTCACTTTAACGTGGCTCTGAGCGGCCAGATTGTAAATCTCATCAGGTTGAACTTCCTGGATCAGGCGAATCAGGTTGGTTGAATCTGTCATGTCGCCGAAGTGGAGTTTAAACTTCACATCTTCATCATGCAGATCGTGGTATAAATGGTCAATTCTGTCGGTATTAAATAAAGAAGAACGTCTTTTCAGGCCATGTACTTCGTAACCTTTTTTCAACAGAAATTCAGCGAGATAGGCGCCGTCCTGACCGGTTATACCGGTAATAAGTGCTTTTTTCATGTATTTACGAAACAACTGCAATAATATCCATTTTTAGTGGCAAATATTGCATTTATAATGATATATCATTCACCTGCTTTTCCAGCTCGGCATACCAATCGGCGCCGTATTTGCGAATGAGCGGATCTTTCAAAAACTCGTGCACCTTCACCTTCAGCTTGCTGCCAAAGCTACATGCCGGGCTGCAAATGCTCCAACGGTCATAATGCAACACATCAAACTCCGGATAATTGGTAACACGGATAGGGTACATGTGGCATGATATAGGCTTTTTCCAATCAACCACGCCGTCCTCGTAAGCCTTCTCAATGGCACACTTGGTAATACCGTTTTCCCAGGTTACATAGGCGCATTCTTTGTTACCATCAACACAAGGGGTGGTATAATCGCCTTCAAAATCGGTAACGTGCGTACCCTCCTTTTCAACCGTTTCAATACCCTTTTGGGTCATGTAAGGTTTTACTTTGGGGTAGATAGCCTTCAATATTTCCAGCTCATCATGATTAAGCGGCGCGCCAGAGTCGCCCTCTATACAGCAGGCTCCTTTACAGCGTGTTAAATCGCACACAAAACTCTCTTTCACAACATCTTCATGCACCAGGGTGCTGCCAACTTCAATCATCAGTTATAGGGATATTTTATTTTACCGGATTCAACGCATATTTCAAGCCCTGGGCACTGGCAAGTTCCATTGTTAAACTACCAACAACCACTTCTACGTGGGCTTTTACGGGGATGCGATTCTCGTCATCCGTGATCCAAAGATACAATTTACTATTCTTACGAAAGATACGACCAGGAACAATCGTCGGGTTGAACTTCAGGCAGTTAAAGGTGCCCAGGCTGCATTTAATCTTCTCGCGCCCAACAAAGGTGATCCCCAGCGTTTGTACGCTATCTTCCAAAAAGTATCGCAATTCAAAACGCTCGCCTATACGCATCTTGCTCACATCCAGGCAACGCGCAAAATAATAGGCTGACGGAAAATCAAAAACCTGTCCTCTTAACGGATAGGTACCCGATGTGGCTACAATTCTTTCCTGTTTATGATCAAAAGTTACCTTATCAGCATGATTATAGCTCCCCTCATGTCTATTCTCGGTATAAAAATATGGCAACAGGGTTTGCTTGTCTATATACGTCTCATAACGGTTCCGCACCTTATAAAACACATCAAAAGTACCGGCAGTATTGCCATCTGCAATAATATGAAAGGCCGGATTACCGTTAAATTTATTGATAGATTCTTCTACCTTGATATGAGCTTCGGCTGCGGTAAAAAAACCGTATTTGAGTTTATAATCTAACTGCTCGCCCGCTTTAAAAGCCACATCCTTTGTTTTTGAGGGTTCTTGCGCACCAGCGCCCCCCAACAACAATACAAGCAGCAAAGTAAACTTCAGGCGCATGTTAAAGACAATCAATCTTTCCGTTTATAAATTGGTACGGTAGAGCAAGGCTCGCCAAACATCAGGCTTTTCACAATGGGCGTAAGGCGTTTGGTTAATTCTACATAGGCCGATACCGGCACCTCGGTTTCCCCGCATCCTTTTATAACAACCCTTTGATCCCGATATTGTTCCAGATCGATATTTTTCATTGATTTCTCAAACAGAACCGTCTCCAGCACCACTTCATCGCCAAAAACCACTTCGCGCGCGTAAGGCGCCATACGATTGGCCAGCAACATATAAGCCCAGGCCGGCACTATGGCATCAACAGAGCAGGTAATAGCCACGTTCTTGTCTTGATACTGCGCCCAGTCATGTTCCTTCACAAATTCGCGAAAGTCTTTCTCACGCAGGATGAGGCCCTGGAACAGGTTATCCTTAATATCATAAACCACCCTGTCTCCCGGCGGGTAATATGCTGCAGGATCTAAAGTAACCAGACCGCTCTGTGCTACTTTGTTAATTATATTTTCCTGAATATCCATTTCGAGTTAAAATAAAAAACCGGGATGCTACTAACATCCCGGTTACAAAATTACATTAAAAATAGCTTATAAGAATTTAGCTCTGTTATCTTTTACATTCGCCTTATCTTTCAACGCGTCAAAGATCAGGTTATCAGCACGCTGAACCAGCATCTGCTGTATCTGTTGTTTCTCTCTAACAGCATTGGTAAGCGGAGCCGGGTTAACAAAGTTATCAACCGAGAATACAAACACACCGTGCTCGCCCTGTACCGGTTTAGATACTTTGTGCAGGCCTGAACCAAATACAGAACCAATTACTTTATATTCTGCAGCCAAACCAGGAATAACCGGGTTAGCAAATACAATGTTCTGTACAGGAACCGCCTGGGCACCAACTTTCTGCGCCACCTGATCAACAGATGATGCACCATTTGATGCTAATTCCAATTTAGCAATCAGTTGTTTTGCTTTAACCTCGTTACGTACAGCGGCCTCGATTTGCGGTTTAACCACATCCAGCGGCAGGGTGCCTTCTGGCTTGATCTGAGTTAAGCGGGCAACAACGTATTGGTTCTCCAAATCGAAAACCTGATCGCTAAAGTCACCTTTCTCGGCATCAAATGCCCATTTAACAACTTTACGTGCATTGTCAAGCCCCATAGTGCTTGTTGCCATTGCCGTTACGTCATTAGCAGTTTTAATCTGCAGACCTTGTTTTTTTGCAACCTCGTCAAAGTTGCCACCGTTAAGGTTTGACATAAATGAACGGGCTTTGTTATATGCAGCAGACTGGGTAGCGTTGCTTGCCTGGATTGGCTTATCGACAATAGCTACTTTAACTACTTTAGATGAACCTTTCTGATCATTAATCTGGATCAGGTGTACACCAAACTGTGATGTTACTACAACCAGATCTCCTTTGTGACCGTTAAACGCTGCATCCTCAAAAGCAGGAATCATAGCGCCACGACCGAAAGTACCCAGCTCACCACCTTTTTCGGCAGAGCCTTTATCGGTAGAGAAGGTTTTAGCCAGTTCAGCAAATGATTTGCCGCCTTGTATCAGTTTTTTCAATGAATCTGCTTTAGCAACGGCTTTATCAACACCGCCTTCAGTAGCAGGGTTCAACAAAATGTGGCTGGCTTTTACAGAATCCGGACCAACGCGGGTATCAACCAACTTAGCTATTTCATAGCTACCGTTAGATACAAACGGACCGTAAACTGTACCTACAGCCGAGCTAAACATCACTGTATCCAGTTTTGGCTCTAACTGGCCTTTTCTGGTGTACGTAAGGGGACGCTTAGTTTCTGCATTCATCTGCACAAAAGCAGAATCGTCTTTAGCGGTTTTAAAATCTCCGGCCAGTTTATCCATCTGGGTTTTGATAACAGCAGAGTCTGCAGCAGATGCAGCCGCATTGAAAGCTACATATTCAAAAGTTCTGGTCTCCTGAGCGTTTTTAAACTGAGCTTTGTGCGCGTCATAATATGCACTGTAATCAGCGTCAGTTGGCACGGCTTTGCTATCGGGTATAGAAGCATAGTCAAGCACCGTGTATTTAAAGTTTACCAGCTTGTTGCGGGCCTCGTAATCGTCTTTCGCATCAAGTGAGTTGATGTAAAGACCGTTGCGAACCAATGCAGTGTATTTTTCGGCTTTTTTAGCTTCAATCATCTGCTCAACAAAAGCAGTCCACTGCTCTTTCATCGGGTCGCCAGGCTTTGCGCTGCGCAGGTTGGTCAAAAACATGTTCAGACGGGCACGATCAACCTCTCCGGTTTTGGGATCGCCAAACGCCTGTACAATCTGCGGGTTCAGGTTTTTACCCTGTACCATATCTTTAGTTTCGTCAACACCTACAACAATGCCCAGTTTTTCAATTTCCTTTTGCAGAATGTTTTGGCTAACAAGCTGGTTCCAGGTCATCTCTTGTGCATAGGCAGTCAGTTGCGGAGAAGCCGCCTGGCCTGATTGCTGTTGCATGTTTTTTACGTTCTGATCTAAACGTTTCTGATAATCGTCATTGGATATATCCTGTCCATTCACTTCACCAATAGTATTGGCAGAACCTCTCATGAACTGGCCGCCACTTTTGACAACCTCGCCAACAATGAAAGCGAATAAAGCTAAACCAATAACAAATGCGAGAATTTTACCCATCCGCTCTCGCAAGTAACTCATTATACCCATATGTACTTTATAATAATAACTCTCTTAAAAAGAGGGCGCAAGATACAACTTTTTAGCAAAAGGCAAAATCTAAACGCGCAAAGCTTAGCGCTTTACAACAGAAATTTTTCAAACCTTAAAACACTTGATTTAAACGCCCGCAATTACTGGCCCAGGCTCTTATCCATGTAGATAATCCCCGATTGATTTTTCACCGTAAAAGGGTCAAATTTCTCGTTAGTTTCCATTGAAGTTCCCTTGCCCCTGGTGCCATTGGTGGTAAACATTTCTACGGGTGCGTTAGAATAGATTTTGTGTGTAGCGCCGTCCCAGTTCAGGTCGTCTGATTTGAAAACATCGCCTTTAACATTTTTAACCACTACGTTTTTATGCAATACAAAGCGGTTGCTGGCGCCCTCGGTGTAGTTATAGGCTGTATCGGCGGTAATCGTGCCGCTTTTCTTGGTGCTATCGTTATAAAAGATGATGGTAACGCCCTGAGGCATCTTCATGTAGGGCTTGGTTACTGTTTTGGATACGTTATATTCCAGCAACAGCGGTGCGATAAGACGCACTTTTACCTTTGCCGAGTCGCTATAAATCAAGTCTACCATCTTAGTAGTATCAACTTGATTATTTACCTGCCGCTCAGAGATCTCCTTGATCTTCTTCATATCATTAGACGAACAGGCAGCACACAACATTAAACCGGCTGCTAAGGCCGGCATCCATAATTTATTTAGCCTTAACCCTAAACGCATAGCGATGAGGAAAAATTAATCGTATTTATATTTAATAAACCACTGATCATTCAGCGTAAAGCCGATGTGGATGTTAAAATAGTTTTCGCGTACCAGTGAGTTAGACAACGTACCACGACGGCCGTATTCACCCGAGATGTTTATTTTATAAAAGCTTGATCCGTTACGGGCCAGCGGCAAACCAACACCCGCACTTACACCAAACTGTTTGATAGTCTGATTATTTACCACCAGGTAGGTTTTATCAAAGTGGGCACCGAAACGATAATCAACCACAGCAAGATAACTGTGGATAGCATTTGAGTTAGGGTTAATCTGACCACCAAACGCCAGACTGCTGCTGTTTTGCAAACCTTGATTAACACCGTTAATGCTAAGGTTTGACCACTGCCCCATGGTGTAATCAACACCTACCAGAAACTTACGGTCTTGCTGATAAGAAACACCGAAGTGCTGAATACGGGGCAACACAATTTTAGCCTGCGGATTTTTGGTATTCACTACTGTATCCGAAGCGTTATTCTCGTCATCGGTGCTAAAGTCTTTTGTATATTGGCTTACCACAAAGGTGCTCTGAGAATTTAGTTTAGTACTGGCAGATGCAGAGTAACCGAATGTTAAACGCTTCTCGTCAGAAATATCGACGTTATACAAAGCACCGTAATCGTAGTTAATGCCACCAATAGAACTGCTTTGCTCCTGACGTGAGTTAAACACACCATAAAGCTGAGGGTATTCTGTAGAAGCGGTTTGTTTCAGGTTACCAAAAATGTACGATACGTTAGCACCTAATGAAAGGCCTTTAACCAGTTTGAAGCCGTAACCTAAATAAGCTTTAGACAAACCACCGTCACCGGCATAAATGTTATTTACCAGGTTGGTATCAACGGCAGACGAGGTGCCAAAACCTTTTCTTGATTGGGTATAGTTATAACCTAACTCGCTATATGGCATCAAACCAAAAGACAAAGCCGAATGCTTGCTCACCGGGATACCAAATGCAATGTTACTTAACCTGAAGTTAGAATTCTGCTGATCTGCAGAACCTGTTTTGCTTAAGGTTACCATGTTGGCATAAGCCGCTACATCAATAGTAGTAAGATTGATGTATGAATTGGCCGCCGGGTTAACCACGTTAATATTGTTATAGCCGTTAATTCTGGTGAGCGCGGTTGATATGCCACCCATGGCCACGTTTTGAGGCAATCCTGGCTGCAGGATGTTACCCAAACCATATCTTGAATACGGAGAACTGGTGGTAGCAGTAGACTGCGCCATAGACGCCGTTACAGAAAAGGCCAGTAAAAGAACACTAATTACCCTGAAAAATTTAATCATTATGGTGTTGTAACGCTGCGTTTAATCCTTTAAGAACCAAATAAGGTTCATTTTTTATGTAGGGGGCAAAGATGCTATTTTTCAATAGAGTATCAAAAAAATTGCCGTCGCCGCCACTCAGTACTACGTTGGTATTCGGGTCTTTTTTACGATATACCTCAATAAAGCCTTCCAGCTCATGTTTAATACCGTTTTGTACACCAGAGCGCATGGCACTAACGGTGTCATCGCCTTCCTCGCGGCCCATTTCTTCGGCAGCAATTAATGGCAACGCCGATGTATAATGGTTCAACGCTTTAAAGCGCATGTTTAAACCCGGTGATATGCTGCCGCCGTAGTAATTCCCCTCGGCGTCAACCCAATCATAAGTAATACATGAACCGGCGTTGATTACCAGATTACTGGTGCCCGGATACAGCTGATGTGCACCGGTAACGGAAGCCAATCTGTCCGGACCCAGGGTTTGTGGTGTTTGATAATGGTTTTTGATAGTACCTGCCAGGCTACTGTTGAAGTAGATGAGCGGTAACTCGCTTGCCAATACCAACTCCCACTCGCCTCTACTTTTTTTCACGGTTGAGATCAGCGCGCGATCAATTTTCACGCCGCTAATAAACTCTTTGAGGGCAGGAATGGTAACGCTGGCAAACTTTTCAAATTTGAGAGACTTATCGCCTTCAAACAGGGCAATCTTTGTAAAAGTATTGCCTATATCTATAACCAGATTGGCCATTAGGCGTTAGCTATTGATAGTATCGATTCAAAAATAGCCAGACCATCCTGGTTGGATAGTAAGCTGTCTGCAGCACGCTCTGGGTGTGGCATCATACCAAACACATTACGTTCTTTGCTACATACACCGGCAATGTTCTCTAACGATCCGTTAGGATTTGCATCAGGCGTAATGTTGCCAGATTCATCGCAATAGCGGAACAGTACCTGATCATTATCATTCAGCGCTTTCAGCACGTCGGCATCGGCAAAATAGTTACCCTCGCCATGTGCAATAGGAATTTTAAGCGCAGCCTGCGGATCAATACCTGCAGTAACCAACGAGTTTTGAGTCTGTACCTTAAGGTAGGTATTGCGACAAATAAACTTACGGTTGTTATTGTGCAGTAATGCACCTGGTAACAGGCCAGCTTCTGTCAAGATCTGGAAACCGTTGCAAATACCCATTACTTTACCGCCTTTACCGGCAAACTGGATCACCTCCTGCATAATGGGCGAAAAGCGTGCAATGGCACCTGAGCGCAGGTAATCGCCATAGCTAAAACCGCCTGGCAGCAAAATAAAATCTGCGCCTTGCAGGTTGTGCTCTTTGTGCCACAGGCGTACAACCTGCTGGCCCATAATTTTTTCAAGAACGTGGATGAGGTCCTCGTCGCAATTTGATCCCGGAAATGTAACTACACCAAATTTCATGCTACAAAACTAACATAACGCTTGAAACCTGAACGAATTGAAGCGTTAAAAAGTGTTAAACTGAAAATAAATTATGCCAGCCACCAGCAAAAAGTACAAACTCTCGTAAAACCAGCGGGTGGTGGCGCTAACAAAATAAAATGCAAAAAATATAGCCAGCGGCACTGCGCACAGCAAAAAATGTTCTAAATGGAAGGTTGGCTTTACATAAAACGACAGCCCGCCAATCAGGAAAATAAAAAACAATAACTGAAAAACCTTACGCACCATAATAGAACTGCGGAAGAAGGTTCCCTGCAACTTAAACATCCCCAGTACAATAATCAGCACAACAGGTATCAGCAGCAGGTACTTATAATAATTAAGGGTAATACGCTCCGGCAAGCGTGTGCCCAGCGGATCCCAGATCTTGAAAAAATCATGCAAATGATCATTCAGATAGTAAAACACCGCCAGGAAAAAGAATATGGTAGCGTAACCAAGGATAGATGCGGCCCAATCGCGCCAGTCAAACGGGCGGAAGATGATAAACGCAATCCAGATCGCCAGTACAAAGTAAATGAACGGAAAATAGATCACGCTGCCCAACGCAGCTATCATACCCAGATCATAGGCTTTGGCCTTAATATCGGCACCCTTGTAAAAAGCCAGAATCTTGCTCAACATCCAGATAACCAGAAAATTGCAGATCAATGGCGGGCTCAGCGTCAGGAACGGCGTGTAAAGACTGGCCAGCGTTATATACATCAACGCCGGCAAGAATGTTGGTTTAGACAGCAGGTTATAATGGTTAACCAGGTAATTAATGAGCATGGCTTGCACCAACACCAGCATACCGGCAAGTAACACATTGACACTAAAATTTAATGCATGCTCATAATTTACCGGTACCAGCTTGCGCGCAAACGACTCTATAAAAACAAACTCCACATTGCCCGGGGCCACCAGCATATAAAACACCCGCAACACCACCAGCCAAAGCGCCAGCCAAAGTACATTTACAGGATTATAACTTCTGAATAAACTGATCATGAGGGCAAAACCGCCGCAATATTACGGATTTTTTTTGGCTGGGAAGATGGCAGAAAGCGCAAGGCGATGGTTGAGTAATAAATAAAAATGTCATCCCGACCGCAGGGAGAGATCTTTTCGAAGTTGCCAGGCAGGATGCGCGACCGAAAAGATCCCTCGCTCTCGTTCGGGATGACACCATTGTTTAGTTAAGATACCGCTCTGACAACAGGTCAGAAAGCGCCTTACCCTACAAAAAATCTTCTCTGAAAGGGCTGAATGCATCTACCAGCATGCCGGCTTCTGTACAGGTTACGCCGTGCACCACATGCGGAGGCACATAATAGCCATCGCCTTTGCGGATGGTTTTAGTTTCGTCGCCAATGGTCATTTCAAACACGCCGCTCTCTACATAAGTAACCTGCGAGTGCGGGTGACTATGTAAACTGCCGATGCCGCCTGTTTCAAATTTGGCTTTTACCAGCATCACCTTGTCGTCATAACCAAAAACCTGGCGCTGAACGCCGTTGCCAGCATCTTCCCATTTAATGTTGTCTTCAAACTGATAGTTTTCGCTTTGTGCCATAAACAAAAAAATTTCTGTAAATGTAGGCTTTGTCGGCCGCATCATCTACAGAAATTAATTTTGGTGGTTTAGGTTTTACTAAACGTCACAAGTGGAAATGCCTATCCGCTGCCTGTAGGCCCCATTCTACAGGACAGCAGAAGGCGATCGTTGTGAAAAGGTCTGGGTCGTCTTATATATAACAGACTAATTACACTACAAATTAAAAGCATTTACCCCATCTGTAACACCGTGTTTTCACCCTATTTTCACTACGTGTTTTGACGCTTTACCTACTTTTAAGGCAGGATTAACGCTAGTTAAAACAACCATCTGTTGTTAACAGATATGTTAAGTTAATACTTTTTTTCCAAACAATGGATTTTTTCCAAATAATGGTCAAAATATCTTTTACGACTTGGAGAGATGGAATGAATGAAGTTTTTAAGAATAGAAATTACCTCAACCAAAGCCTTTAACAATCAACTGAAATCAGATCTTTTGTCTTGCCTTTAGTTCCAGGTAACGGTTAATGGTATTTACAGTAAGGTTTTGTGGAGAGGTGAGGATGGATTGAATACCATGGCGAGTCAGTTCTTTTACAATGAGCTTTTTATCGTAAGCAAACTTCTCGGCTATGGTTTTAATATAAATACCTTCTACATCAGTTGCTCGCTGTTCACTCAAGGTGCGCAACTCGGTATTCTCAAAAAACACAACCAGCAGCAAATGATAACGGGCAATTCTGATTAAGAAAGGCAACTGCCGCTCCATAGACGACAGGCTCTCAAAATTAGTAAAGAAAACCACCAGACTGCGTTGCCTCATTACCCTGCGCACAGTGCTGTACAGCAGCTCCATATTAGTTTCCAGATAACGTGTTTTCTCTTTGTAAAGCACCTCCAGAATTTTACCGATCTGCCCGGGCTTCCTGTCGGCAGGCACAATGGCTCCTACCTTTTCGGCCATGGTAATCAGCCCGGCTTTATCTTCTTTAAGCATGGCCACGTTACTGAGCACCAGGCTGGTGTTGATGGCGTAATCCAGCAAACTCAATCCCTCGAATGGCATTTTCATGGCGCGCGATTTATCAATCACGCAATACACATGCTGGGCTTTCTCATCAGTAAACGAGTTAGACATCAATGCACCGTGTCTGGCCGTGGCCTTCCAGTTGATGGTGCGGTAATCATCGCCGGCCACATAGGTCTTAATCTGCTCAAACTCCATACTTTGACCAATCCGCCTAATCTTTTTGATGCCAAATTCGCTCAAACGGTTAGAGATCGCCATCAACTCGTATTTACGCATTTGCAAAAACGAGGGATAAACCGGCAGCACCTGCGCCTGCGGTATGGTGTACCTGCGCGCTACCAGACTCAATGCCGTTTGTACGTAAACCCTGATATCACCAAAATCATACTCACCGCGCTTTACCGGGCGCAGGTTATAATTGATCCATTTTTGCTGACGCGATGCCAGATTGCTTTTAAACCAAACATCGCGCCGCTGAAATTGATGCGGAATCTCATCCAAAATACCCAGATGAATAGCAAACGGATAGCGGTTCTCTACAAACAGCCTGATCTCGTTCTCATCGCTGTTGCTCAATCGCTCAGGCGCATGGCGGCGGGCAAATACACCCGCTTTGGTGCGATAAAGCATTAGTAGATCTACCAGCAACAGTACCACAACCGCACAAAAAAACAACAGTGGCAAAATACCAAGCCAGGGGAAAAAGAAAGCCGCCAGAAACAGAACAACACTCGTTGCCAGCAGCGCAAATAAACGCCGGGCCAGGAAGAGGTCTTTATAAAACAGGCGGAAAAACTTTTTCACTTTCGGTATAGCTTAGCGTGGCACTTCAATTTTGTGGATAATCTGCGCAATTACCTCGTCAGGCGATATGCCTTCCATTTCTTTGTCAGGCGTTAGCACAATACGGTGGCGCAGTACCGGCGCTGCCACTCGGATGATATCCTCGGGCGTTACAAAGTCGCGCCCGTTAATAGCAGCAATAGCTTTGGCGCCACTAATCACCGCCAGCGATGCACGCGGCGAACCACCCAGATACAATGATTTATGATTGCGGGTTTCTACAATAATTTTAGCCACAAACTCCAGCAGTTTGTGCTCCACGTGCAGCTCGCGTACCTGTTTACGCAAGGTCACAATTTCTTCGGCACTTAAAACCGGAGCGATGTGGGTTAATTGTTCAGACGTTTTTTGCTGATGCTGGCGGGTAAGAATATCAATCTCATCCTGCAGCGACGGGTATTGTACTTCTACCTTAAAGATAAAACGATCCAGCTGCGCTTCGGGCAAACGGTAAGTTCCCTCCTGCTCTATCGGGTTTTGGGTAGCCAATACAATAAATGGCTCCTGCATTGGGTAAGTGGTACCGTCAACGGTAATCTGACGCTCCTCCATCACTTCAAACAATGCCGATTGCGTTTTGGCAGGTGCACGATTAATTTCATCCACCAAAATAATATTGCCAAATACCGGCCCCTGCTTAAATTCAAACTCGGTAGTTTTTGGATTGAAAACCGAAGTACCAATCACGTCAGACGGCATCAGATCTGGTGTAAACTGTATGCGCGAAAACTGTGCACTAATGGCTTTGGCAATTAACTTGGCGGTGAGCGTTTTGGCCACGCCCGGTACGCCCTCAATTAACAAGTGGCCATCGGCCAGTACACCGGCAATCAGCAGTTCAATAACTTCGTGCTGGCCAACAACTATACTGCCCAGCGTAGCTTTTATCTGTTCAACCGCAGCGTTGAGTTTGCTGAGGTCGGTCCGTTGTTCAAACAGGGCGTTCTCTTCCATTTCTATTTGGTTTTGGCGTAAAATTTATCAATAAGATTATTTAGTATGATCAGTTCCTGATCGGTAACCGTTTGTTGCTGACCCAGGTAAATGATATGATCCAGCAGATGACGAACCAGCCCGGCATCAACACCTGATTTTTGCACCAGCCGGTCATAAAAATCGGGATCATCAAGATTGGCGTTCAGTTGCAGATTGGCACGTAAAAAATCAGCAAAGTAGTTAATCTTCTTTATGGCAA
This sequence comes from Mucilaginibacter yixingensis, assembly GCF_041080815.1. Classification (NCBI taxonomy): domain Bacteria; kingdom Pseudomonadati; phylum Bacteroidota; class Sphingobacteriia; order Sphingobacteriales; family Sphingobacteriaceae; genus Mucilaginibacter; species Mucilaginibacter yixingensis. The sequence continues at coordinate 4,501,019 of NZ_CP160205.1, forward strand.
TATCGGCATTATCATGGCGCTCAAAGTACACGTTTCCAACCGTGGTCACAAAGTCGGCCGTTTCATTACGCAGCGGTTCAATAACCGGAATAACGCGCTGCCGGCGCTTGGCTTCATATACAGTAAATATCAGCAAACTGAAAACCGAGAGGTAAAATGCCCACCTAAGGGTAGGGTATCGTAAAAACACGCGCATGGTAGAGTCGTCATCGTCTGGCCCTAACGCAGCAAATTGATCCCAGATCACCATATTGGTTGGCTTTAGGTATGACAAGGCTTTGGCAGCATACGCTTCGCCGTCTTTATTCAGTATCCCATAATTGGTAAAAAATAGCGGATTGGTATTAAAGTAGATATTGCCTTTACCCACCCGATACTTAACAAAATTGGGCCGACGGTTTTTGTTCACCCCCAGCACGGTGGCATGCACCGTATCAATTTGATCATAATAAAGCGCACCGGCGTTATGCCCAAGGTTATAATTGCGCGCACTATCCAGGTATTTATTAATAAGCCGTACAGGAGTATGCTTATCATCCAAAACCATTTGGGTTCTTAACTTAAATTTCTTTTGGAGGGATTCGCCAAGATAAGATGTCGCTATAAAAACATCATTGCCCGCGTTTACAAAATCAGAAAGGGCCTCGGTATCGTATTTTGAAGGATTTACGCCATCGGCAATAATAACATAAGCCCCGTGCAGCGTGCCATAGTTGTGGAGCACATTGTAAAAAGGCTCGCGGTAACTGATTACCCGCGCACCGGGCATGATATCGCCGATACGGTTATACAGCACATAGGTACCGAAAGGAATCTTATCGTCTTTACTGTATGATAACGACCAATCTACAGGTTTAGGCCGGTTATATTGGGCCACCAGGTAAACCACCAACAGTGCCGACAGCACTATAATATAGATGCGCAGGCTCTTCATGGTTTTACAATGAGGTGTTTAAAATCGGTAAACGAGTTATTAATCTGCCCGTAAAGCGGCTCGGCTACCGCGAAATCGCCATACCAAACATATTCAAACTGGCGGGCTACGCTCAGAAAACCGTGTTTGTGTTCCGCGTTCTGTAATTCACGCGCATAATCGCTATTGGTTTTATCGGCCTTCCAGTCAATCAGCCCGGCATCAGCCAGTTGTTTGAGGCTGCGTAAAAATAACAAACGCACCGCCAGCCGGTAATTTTTGGCATCAACAGCATCGGCAATGGCGCCATCAAATTCTATTTCATGGATGTTTTCAATCTCCTCGGTATAAGGCACGCCGCCCACCTGTTTGCTTTTGCGACTAAATAACCGGCGCAGATCTATATCAAATAGCTTGGCAACAATAAAAGCAATAAGCACTGCCAGCACAAAAATAAGCAGGTATCTTAAATAAGATAAGGAATGGACGCCGCCGTGCACTTTACCAAACAGCCTTGCCAGCACATGGCCCACCCAATCCCAAAAACGATTCCACTGAAACCATACCCAGTGCCAGAAACGGTGCCACCAGCTACTACCTCGGCTCTCGGGCTTGTCCTCGTAATTAAAATCGCCGCTGGCTTTGTACTTATTCAACGCAGCCTGGTTAAAGCCCCGAACATTTACTTTACTGCTATCAATAACAATAGAATGCTTAGGCTTAACCTGTTTTACAGGCAAAGGCGCGGCCATGCCGGCAAACACCAGCCCTATTAACAAGAGTATCAGTATAAAGCCTTTTTTCATGGTCAATGAGCTATCAATATTGCTCAGGATGCGGGCCACTTTCACCTTCTGGTTTTTGGCCAAACATTTTAATGCGCTGCGAGAGGCCGCCGGCTTCTACCGTTTCACTCAAAGAGTAATAAATAAGTACAACGCTGATGATGGGCACCATCCATAAAAACTGGCTGATTCCGGTAAGTACAACTTTAGTAATTTCATAAGGGCTACCAACTTTATGGCCAGAAAGCCACGATGTTCCACCCCAGATTATGGCCGCGGGTATTACCAATACAGCAATGGCTGCTATAACAATAAACGCCATCAATAACAGCGTACCAAATATCATCCACCAATTGCCCTTGGCCAGTTTGAAGGCTTTTTTTACCGCATCACCGGGACCAATGTTTTCAATGATCATAATAGGCAATATGAGCGCAACAACAGGGTACAAATAAATACCCGGCACAATACAGCACAGAAAAGCTATGACGATAACGATAGTGGCAATAATATGCGTAGCAAAAACGCGGAAGAAATAGTACCTGAAAAAACCCCAAACCTCTTCTAACGTTGGGATTTGCCGGCCGTTACGATTATAAATATCAAGATAAGCCACCACGGTAATAACAATACCAGTGGCACCGGCCAGCTGAATAACCAGGGCTGCAAAGTAATATCCGTTAAGCTTTGATAAGCCGGTATCCCAAGCGGTGCGCTGCGTGATACCCAAAATACTTACCCCTACACCGGCGGCCACAAACAGCCCACTGATAATAAGACAATATTTAAAAAGATGCTTAAAGTTCTGTTTAAGAATTAAAAAGGTATCGCTAATGATGTCTCCAAATTCACGCTGACGGTTCAGGTCTACTTTCTCTTTCATTTGATGATACAGGTTTCAGTTTTTGTGATAAATATATGGGGTATAAAATAACATACCAGATAATAAATGCAGCCGAGCCGCCCAGAATGCAACAGCTTAACCAAACCGGCATCTCGGTATGGCGGGTTACAAAGCCCTCAAAAAAAGCAGCCGTAACCACAATGGGCGAGATGCCGATGATGACCTTCATGCCGTTAAGCGCCCCCTTTTTAAAGGATACCATACGCGAGTAGGTTTTAGGAAAAACGATACTGTTCCCCATAATCAGTCCCGCGGTGCCGGCTAGTATAATGGTTGATATCTCAAGCGTGCCGTGGATCCAAATCACTAATATTGATTTTACGGCCAACCCCTTAGCTATAAACAGGTATTGGAAACAGCCTACCATCAGTCCGTTTTTAAACAAATGATAAAGCGTACCTACAGACAAAACGATGCCGAACAGATAAGTAATAGCCGTTACCGTAAGGTTATTTTTGGCAATCATCCAAAACATCAGCCACTCGTTTTCGCCTTTGTAAACCCCGAATGGATCGCCTTTGGCAATATTTTCATTAGTCATGTTCACATAGTCGTCGCCTAAAACAAGCCTGATAAAAGAGCCGTCGTACTTAGCTGAAAAAATACCGATCAGGAAGAAGGTTATAAAAAACAGGAACGATACCAAAAGCTCCCGGCGATGCTGGTAAAACAGCCAAGGCAACTCGTGACGCCAAAATGAAAGGAAACGGTTACTTTTCTCTTTCCGGTTTTTATAAATAGACTGATGGAAGCCAGAGGCCAGCCCATTGAGGTAGCCCGTGGTTTTAGATTGTGGATAAAAGGTTTTGGCATACGCCAGATCGTCGGTTATAGATATGAAACGCTCCGCAAGCTCATCAGGGTCGCTGGTTTTCTCGGTTTCATATTTCCGCCATCTGGCTGTATTTTGCTTTACAAACAGTGCTTCACGCATAGAGCCTAACGCAAATATTTTTTGTTAAAATAGCAACAAAATATAATGTCTTCATAAAATAATTGCCCAATTCAATTATTTATATTTGTTATACATGCAAACCGTAAGAATAAGAACCTCACAAAACATTGATATTGATTATGAAGTAGCCGGTCTGGGCGATCGCATACTGGCACACATCATAGACACGGGCGTAATAGCCGCTTTTGGCTATATACTATATTACATCGTTATTTTTACCGTATTGCTGTCGCCAGGCGTACTTAAATCTTCGGGCTCGGGCGTAGCAGGCATCCCCGTATCAATAATTGTCATACTAATCGTCTTTACTACACTGGCAGCATTTTATGATCTTGTTGCCGAGATTTTCTTTAACGGCCAAAGCCTGGGCAAATTTGCCATGAAGATACGTGTGGTAAGCCTTAACGGTGCCCGCCCCGGTACTGGTCAGTTCTTTTTGCGCTGGGTTTTCAGGCTATTGGATCTGGGCATAACAGTTGGCATTGGTGCACTTATAGCAGTAGCCATGTCTGAAAAAAAGCAACGAATTGGCGATATGGTTGCCGGCACCACCCTCATTAAGACACAGCCACGCACACAGCTAGACGAGCTTTATTTTCTAGCCCCTGAAGATGACTACACGCCCATCTTACCCGAAGTGGGCAACCTAACCGATAATGAGATCTCACTGATTCATGAAGTAATTACCACATTTAAAACTACCGGCAACAGCATGGTGGTTTATGATATGGCGATGCAGATTAAAAACCACCTCAACATGGGGATACCTGCAGGAATGAATGAGTATGATTTTCTATTGGCCGTGGTAAAAGACTACAACTACGTTACCTCGCGCACCGAAGTTTAAGCGTATAAATGATATAGCTTGATCACATAACTAATGAGCATGATGTTCCCCGTTATCAAATAAGCTGTCTTTTTTATCAGACCGCTGTTATCAATGCCCCGGTAAGCATCAACAGCAACAAACAAGGCGGTAAGTATAAATGGAATAGCTGCGGGATACAGGTGCAGGCTCTCTTTCAAATTTCCTTTTAAAAGCGCTATTACACTGCGCTGAAAACCACAGCCGGGGCAATCAATACCGGTAAGGTATTTTAGCGGACAAGGCAATAAATGATTTTGCAGCCATTGGACCAATTGCCCAAGGCTGCAAAATATCATATTTAAATACATTAAATTTTATTGAGCGTTGTTATCAAAAGGTCTTTGATAATCTGCTGAGCCGAAACGATTGGCGGCCATTGCTTCTTTTGCAGATGGGCCAAGGTATTGCGCATCACCAAATCCAAGGATTGGCCAGAAGATAAAGGGCAGAAAAAACAACCCAACAGTAAAACCTTCACTTTTTCCAAAGCTTTTACTGATTAGATTAGTATTCCATACAACAAATATTAATGATGTACAAGGAAACAACATCAATATGCACCACCATAATGGCTTTCCTGTTATTTCCAGCATTACAATATAGTTGTAAATAGGAATGATGGCGGCCCAACCTGGCTTACCTGCTTTGGAGAAAGCCTTCCACATTCCTACAATTGGGATTAATACCCATAATAACATGATAACAATAAACATAACAATGGCTCCAGCAGCGACGGCAGTACCGGCAGACGAGTCGTAAGTTTCCATAATTTAAGATTATAATAAGTTTTAAGTATTTGCCCTTAAATTAAATATAATATGATGATTATCAATAGCGGCGCTGTATCTTATTTGCGTTACATTATTTAAATTTGTTATTGATGCAACGCGAACAGATTTCGGTATTTGATATTTTTAAGATTGGCATTGGCCCTTCCAGTTCGCATACGCTGGGTCCATGGCGTGCGGCACAGCAGTTTGTACAATCACTGCAAAACCGTAACGTTCTATCCCTGGTAACGCAGGTAAAAATATTACTGTACGGCTCGTTAGCCAAAACCGGCAAAGGCCACGGAACAGACGTTGCCATACTACTTGGCCTGAGCGGTGATGACCCGGTAACGTTCGACGTTAATAACATCACTTACAAAGTAGATCAGATCAAAACCAGTCATCAATTGGAGCTGGACGGAACACAAACCATTAGCTTTAATTATGAGGATGACTTGTTGTTTCTCTTTGCCGAGAGCTTGCCATTTCACCCTAATGCTGTAACCTTCCAGGCGTTTTTAAATAACGGCAAGGCTGTATCTGAGACCTATTACTCTATTGGAGGCGGCTTTGTAGTACAGGAGGGCACAGAAGGACAAGGCCGCACCGAAGTTGACCTCCCCTTCCCTATAGATACCGCTGGTGATTTGCTGCACTGGTGCATTAAAACCGGACTAAAAATAGCTGAAGTAGTAGCCGAGAACGAAGCCGCCTGGCGCCCCGAGCAAGAGACGCGCGCCGGGGTGCTCAACATTTTCAGGGTGATTAAAGAGTGTATGTACCGCGGCTGCCATACCACCGGGCACCTGCCCGGCGGATTGAACGTTGCACGGCGCGCCGCCAACCTTAACCGCCGCTTAATTGGCGATGCCGTTTATCATAATTATGATGAGTGGGTTGCAGCCATACGCCATACAGGAAATAATTTTAAAAACACACTGGATTGGGTGAGCTGTTTTGCGCTTTCCATTAATGAAGAGAATGCTTCCTTCGGCAGGGTGGTAACTGCCCCAACCAATGGCGCGGCCGGGGTAGTGCCTGCTGTGCTGCAATACCTGATTGTTTTTTGCGACAGTTTTACCGACGATAAGATCATCCAGTTTCTACTCACCGCATCAGAGATTGGCAGCATATTTAAGAAAGGCGCCACGCTATCGGCCGCTATGGGCGGCTGTCAGGCAGAGATTGGTGTATCATCAGCCATGGCTGCTGCCGCCCTTACCGAATGCCTGGGCGGCACCCAGCGACAGGTACTGATGGCAGCCGAAATTGCCATGGAACACCACCTGGGCATGACCTGCGACCCGATTGGCGGCCTGGTACAGGTGCCCTGCATTGAGCGCAACACCATGGGTGCCATTAAAGCCATCACCGCATCGCAACTGGCGCTGCAAAGCAATCCAGATAAGGCCAAAGTGAGCCTGGACGCCGTGGTAAAAACCATGTGGCAAACCGCACAGGACATGAATTTTAAATACAAAGAGACCGCCGACGGCGGCCTGGCCATCAACGTGCCGATAAGTTTGCCTGAGTGTTAAACATCGCTTATCTATCCTCCCTTTAAAAGTAATAGTTCGTTATCTTATTAGAGATGCCTAGCTAACAGACGCGGGTACCGTGCGATTGCCGCCTTTGGGAGGGGTGTAGAGAGGGGTTTGTTAAACAGTAGGCAATCGTGGCCCAACCCCTTTCAAGACGGGCAGGCAGGTTGCCGGCAATGGCTATCTGTCTCATAAATGCGGCACCAATACCTCTTCCGGGAGAAGCCTCAATTTAATATCTTTGGCCAGCTAAACCTTATGAGGATTTGTTTACTATTCATCCTGTCAATTATCTTTCTGATGTGCTGCCCGGTGGCCCGGGCACAAGATCAAACCGTTGTTAACGGCACCAGGGTTGAGAACGTAACGTTCCCGGGCACTCAATGCTCCTACAAATGGACTAACGATAAGCCGGAGATTGGTTTGCCAGCAACAGGAACAGGAAATCTTCCCGCATTTACCGCCACTAACAATACCAACAGCCCCATCGTTGCTACAATTACAGCCACGCCTATGGTTTCAGGCATGGCATACATTACCAATAATTATATAAATACCGTATCTGTTATTGATCTGGCAACAAATCAAATAGTAACAACCTTTGGAGTAGGGAAAGTACCTGTAGGCGCTTATGTAAACCCCAGTAATAATCAAATTTATATAGCTAACTCTTATGGGGGTTCGGTTTCGGTGGTCAATACATTAACTAATACGGTTAAAACAACTATAGCGGTTGGCTCATACCCGTTTAGCGTTTATGTAACCCCCGACGGGAGCCGGGCTTATGTACCTAACTATAATGACGGCAATATTTCGGTAATCAATACATCTACCAATACAGTGGTGGGTAAGTACGCCGCCGGCATTAATCCGCTTTTTGTAACAAGCAGCGCTGATGGAAGCGTTTTGTATGTTATGAATGACGATTATGAGAAAAACGGTCCAGGGTCAATAACCGTTCTTAATGCAAATACCGGAGCCAAAATAACCAATATAACAGTAGATAGGCTGCCATGGTATATTATAACAAGCCCTGACGGTAAACTTGTATATGTTTCTAATACGGGATCGGGTTCTATTTCTGTAATCAGTACAAATAGCAACACAGTTATAGCTACCATACCGGTTGGCTACGGTCCAAGAAATTTAGCCTTGAGCCCTGATGGAGCTTTGTTATATGTAAGATCTGCTACCGTTAACCAGCTGAAGATCATCAATACCATCAGCTATGCTACTGTAGCCACCATTGATTTGACTGGGATCGGCTCTGCCGGTTTAGATGTTAGTCCGGATGGGAAACGTGTTGTTTTAACTAACCCCCTCAGCAATACAGTCACCATAATAGATGCCGAATTAAATAAAATAATTGCTGATGTAAGTGTACCCGGGGATGAACCTTTTGGTGCAGGCAACTTTATCCTCGGTGGCAATAACTGTGCGCCTGCCACATTTAAAATTACGGTTAACCCATCGCCAGGCGTATCTGCCGTAGGTAGCCTTTCTGCGTTGTCAACCATTTACGGTAGTGCGTCTGCAACCACTTCAATTACCGTGTCGGGCACCTGGTTAACGTCCGCATTAACCATAACTGCTCCGGATGGGTTTGAAATAAGCAATGATGGTGTTAACTACAATAAAGTACTGACCATTAATGCAAACGCCGGCACCATTAACTCCACCCCGGTCTATTTAAGATTAACGTCAGCAACACCCGTGGGCAGTTACACAGGCAACCTGATCATGAGCGGAAACAATCTGGCTGATGTTAAAATACCCATACTCGCAAGTGAGGTAAAGCCCGCAACGCTAACCGTACAAGCCGACGATAAGGACAAAATTTATGGCACCGCCAACCCCACGCTAACAGCCACCTATAGGGGCTTTGTTAACAACGAGGGCATAACACAATTAACAACCTTGGCAAATATTACCACCCCTGCCGATATTTCCTCACCGGTTGGCCAGTATCCTATTACTGCAAGCAATGCCAGCGCTGCTAATTATGCTTTTAAATATATTGACGGTACGCTCACTATCGTACCCAATGCCGGTGTGGTTGAAATCCCTAATACTTTTACGCCCAATGGCGACGGCGTAAATGATACCTGGATGATAAAAAACATTAATACTTTTACAACCAGTACCGTATCTGTGTTTAACCGGTATGGTATACAAGTATTTTTTTCCAAAGGATATCCTTCGCCATGGAATGGGCATTATAACAACCAGGAATTACCATCCGGCGTATATTACTACATTATAAAAACCGATCCAAAAGAAAAACCATTTACCGGCCACTTAACCATTATAAGGTAGAGCCAATCTTTAAAAACTTTTTGGGCGATGGATAAATATATGTTATTTATTTTACTGCATAAGTAACAGTGCTTATAAGTGGTATACCATCGGCTCCAATCCCCTGTACTATCACTTTTACATCGCCTGGCTCTGCGTTGAAATAGGAAATCACGGCATTACCCGTGTTATCCGTTTTTACCAAAGGCTCCCAATGGATAGTGGGCCGGTAGGGTAAATTTCGGGCAGCATTTGCCGTAGTAGGCGTATAGAAATCGCGTGCTTCATAATAGCCTTGTACATTTGCAGTCAGGCGGCCGGGATTATCGGTCATGGCGTCTTCATCCATCGTAAGATATAAAAGGTACCGGTCTATCAACATAGCCTCGGCATTGGAAGGCAACGTACGGCCATCCCAACCCAATGTATGCAAACTACCAACCATGCGCTTTAATACTATCTTTTTAAACTTGGTAATAGGCATGTTATAATAGGTTCTGATGTATGTCATAGCCTGTATATCGTTGTCCATGTATAACTCTCTGTCGTTAATAAATATTAGTGGTTTGAGCAAGCGCGTGGTTTGCTTATAACCGGATGTTGCCTGACCTGTAAACGGATTAACTGTCACAGTTACCATCGTATCCACTCCCATAAACTCAACCCCGTCTGCCCCGGGATTAATATCTGTTGGTTTGGCTTGCATAGCCCCCTTTGCATTTTGCAACAGGTACCAGGTAAGTGTTTTAAACTTTTCGTCGGCGGGTGTAATGTTAAATACCTGGTCAGGTCCCCAACTGGTAAATACCTTTCCGCCATTTAGCACCACCGTTTTTGACTTACCCCTTACCTTAACCTCTTTTAAATTGGTGACTTTATCCTTCGACGCCAATGAGGCCATCATTCGTTTTTGACGGACAGCGCTAGTATCAAACTTTAGATCTGCCGCCCCGGCAGGCGGGTAAGCTTTTAACAGCGTAACAGTATCTAAAGAAAAGCTCCCCCCTTGTACACCTTTTTGATCTACTGCGGTAAACCTCACCTGTTGTTTACCATAAGCAACCATGTTATCAAAACTAAATCGTCCCGAAGAATCGCTTATTGCACTAAAGGTTTTAATACCGGTAGCGTTAGGCGCAAATAACGTAAGAAACATTCCGGGCATTGGTTTCTTAGTAGTTTCATCTTTTAACCGCCCCGAAACCACAATCCCGCTCTCCGCCCCATAACTAATATGTATGGCCGTATCCGCCATACGTCGCCACACAAAATCGCGCCAGCCCTGGGTAAGCAGTAGCATGTCCAGTTGCTTGTAGCGATTAATATTGGTGGTATCAAAATAGCGTGCGGCATGGTCTACATGTCCGCGCAGTTCAGAGCCCAGCATCAGGTAGCTTACAATATCATCAGATTGCCCGGCGGATGCCTCACTATCAACCACCGCTACCGAAAGCGCCGACCCTGGCGCACCATGCAAATTAAGCGTGGTTGGCGTGTAGGACTGATAATCTTTTTTATCTGTTTTCAGACTGATAGCTCCTTGCTGTGGATGATGAATGTATACCAGTCGTTCACAATGCGGCTTGCCTTCGGCGTCATAAATCGTTATAGCACAAACGCCCTGGGGCAGACCTGTTGTGGGGATGCGCACGGCCAACTGCTGACCGGTCAGCTGCAAATCATTACTGGCCTGGATAACGCCGCCGTGTCTTACCACCAGCCGGCAATTAAAAGGCAACGCTGCTGTTTTGCCCGAGATAACCGCCAGCAGCAGACTGTCGCTTTGGCGAATGTGTAGCGACAGGCCGTCTTTCAATGCGGCAGGCAAATCGGTCGTAACAGTTTTGCCATTCACCAACGTTACTGCTTTATAATGCTGACCAGCAATTGGCAACAGCGTAAACAAGCCCATGCCCAACGTATCGCAAGTAAAATGCGCCACAGTATCTCCTGCTGATGACAGCACAGCGCCTGTAGCCTTTACACCAGTTCCATTAGCACCTTCTGCCTTAACGGCGATTATACTTCCCACTCCTTCAACCAGCGAGCCTCCTTCGGGAAAAAACCGCACCGATGGAGTTTGAGGGACGCTTACTACGGGAAGTGTATTTTTAATATCGGCTGGCTTAACAGGTGGCCGGGCTATTGTTTTCCCCACTTCCTCCGGTTTGCCCTGTTCGGCAGGCAACAGGGTGATGATTTTCTCAAAGAAGAAATTATCGCCAAAGTTGCGCATCCAGTTGGTGTAGGCCCGCAGTTGATAGGTGCCTGCCGGAATGGTATCATTCAGTTCAAAATCGCCCTTGCCGGTACCCCCATCCAGCCTGATCACCTCGCTGCCGCGGATGTGGGCCTGCGCATCAATCAGCTCTACATGCAAATTGTTGCTGGTGCCAATCAACTTATTATCGGCAGCATTTACAAGGTAGGCTTTAAACCACAGGGTATCGCCCTGGGTGTAAACATCGCGATCTGTATGCAGGTAGGTTTTCTCAAAAAACAGTTTGAAGGTTGATGCCTGTTGGGCTGATACGCTGAAATATAAACTGCATATCAATATCACCGCCAAGGCAGCAGGCAAACGTAGTTTAGGCATAGGTATTATAAAGTGGTTAATTAAAGTTAGCAATAATTATCTGTTGGGCAGCATTATTACATTTACACTTCTATCCAATCCTTACTATCTTCGCTCCCGGTGAAAAACTTGCACAAAACTATTGCATCCTGGTTTGGGATCGGATTTATAAAAGGCGGTGGTACTATTGCGGCCTTGGTTACCTGTCCGCTTATTTATGCCATCTGGCAAAAACCTGCCGGTCAAAATGATTGGGGGTTGTTTTTGTTCACGCTGGCCATCACTTTGGTGGGTATTTTTAGCGGCGATGAAGTGGAGCCCGATTGGGGCAAAGACAGCTCGCGCGTGGTAATTGATGAGGTAGCCGGCATGCTGATAGCCATACTTTTCCTGCCGCATAACATCTATGTGCTTGCGGGAGGATTATTGCTGTTCCGATTTTTTGACATCCTGAAACCCCTGGGCATCCGCAAAATGGAAGCGCTAAAAGGCGGCACCGGCGTAATGGCCGATGACGTGCTGGCGGGTGTTTACAGCAACCTGGTATTGCAGTTAGCCGCCCTGATCTTTCACCTACGTTAAGCTTATTCTTCGCCAGACATCTGCAGATCTTTCGGCGCTAGCTTTTGGTAACCAGCCGGGACTGTAAACACGCCTGCAGGCACATCCTCGTCTGTATTGATCTCTTTTATCTTAACATGGGTAATCATACCGTTTTGGTTGTAGCTAAAAACCAACGGCACACCCAAAACCGGATCGAGCATTTTTGACAAATAACTTTGTGGCGCTTTAATAGCCGTGGTAAACCAGGCTTCCTGGTTCTCGGTGGTCATCTTATCACTCAGCGTATATTGTTGAGCAGCCACGCCGTTCATGGTTTTGGTTTGTGGGCCTTTTACCGCCTCAAAAATTGGCATGTGGCTGCGGTCTTCCTCCTGGTCTTGTTTGGAGTAATTAACCTGATAGCTCTGCTTAGGCGATTTAAACAGCACATCCATAAATTTGGTAGGCTGATGCGTAATCACCGTAGTAGACTCGTCGCCCATTTTCTGGACCACTACGGCAGAATCCCCTTTGAAATAAACCACAGCTTCTTTAGGCAGATGATCTGCAAACTGCCTGATATTATCGGGCAGATCATAACTCAGCGTGTAAACCAGTTTGCCCTGAGGCACTTTTTTACCGCATGATGCCAGCGCCGCGGCGCAGATCATCAACATACCAAAGATGTGTTTTTTCATAGGTGTAGTTTTATTTCACAATCACATTATCAATTAAACGAGTGGCGCCCACTTTGGCCGCTACCAGTGCCACTATGCTTTTGCTTTGAGGGGTAGCAGGCAGCAGGGTTTCGCCATCGGCCAGCTCCAGGTATTCAAAGTCAACGCCGGGAGCATGGCTTATTTGATCAGTCCCCTGCTGTTGCAAATCGGCCATTTCATCTACGCTGAAATGATCGCGCAGCCAGAACAAGGTTTTAGATAGCACCAGCGCCGTTTGATGTTCCTGAGCAGACAGATGCACATTGCGCGAGCTCATGGCCAGCCCGTCAGCCTCGCGTTCAATAGGGCACATCACCAGTTTTACCGGCAGGCTTAACAGCTCAACCATCCGGCTGATCACCATCACCTGCTGATAATCTTTCTGACCAAAGAAAGCCAGATCTGGCTTTACCACATCAAACAGCTTAAATACAATCTGCGTAACCCCCTGATAATGACCCGGACGAAATTTACCCTCCAGCAAATGTTCCAGCGCCCCTATGTCTAAATGCCATTGCTCATTGGCGGCATACATTTCGGTCACCTCCGGGTTGAACAAAACATCACAGCCGGCCTGTTCTAAAAGCCGGATATCGTGCGCTATCGGCCGGGGATATTTCTCCAGGTCTTTAGGGTCGTTAAACTGGGTAGGATTAACAAAAATAGTGGCAACAACCACGTCTGTTTGCTCCTTTGCCCGGGCCACTAATGACAGGTGCCCCTGGTGCAAAGCGCCCATAGTGGCCGTCAGGCCAATGGTTTTACCCTCAGCACGCAGATCATTCAGATACTGCTGCAGGTCGGTTTTCAGCTTAAATACCTTCAAAAGCTTAATGTTTTAAAAAAGGTGGCAAAGTTGAACAATTCGCCAAAAATAACCAAAACTTACTTGCACTTTCCATTGATTATTTTTAGAATAATGATTATATTTGCAGACTCAAATTTTTTGAGGTTCTGTACAATTTAAAAACACTGATAAGAGATGGGTAAATCTAAGCTTCTGTTTATAACTCATGAAATGTCACCTTTCCTCGATCTCACAAAAATTTCTGAAATAACCCGCCAGCTGCCTCAGGCCATGCAGGATAAGGGTTTTGAGATTCGCATCCTGATGCCGCGGTTCGGTAACATTAATGAGCGCCGCAATCGCCTGCACGAGGTGATCCGTCTTTCAGGGATGAACATTATTATTAACGATAACGATAACCCCCTGATCATTAAAGTTGCTTCTATCCCGGCTGCCCGCATGCAGGTTTATTTTCTGGATAATGACGAGTATTTTCAGCGTAAGCACGTGTTTGCCGATAAAGACGGTAAATTTTACGCCGATAATGACGAGCGCATGATCTTCTTCTGCAAAGGCGCTATTGAAACTGTAAAAAAACTGGGCTGGTCGCCAGATATCGTTCACTGCCACGGCTGGATGAGCGCACTGGTGCCGGTATACCTGAAAACCACTTACAAAGACGACCCTACCTTTAAACACTCAAAGGTAATTTACTCTGTGTATGACAAAGAGTTTGAAGGCGCCCTGAACGGCGAATTTGCGCAGAAAGCCATTATGGCCGACATGAACGAAGAGCATACCGAAGTATTTAAACCGGGCACCAACGTAGCACTTGACCTGGGCGCTATTAAATACTCAGACGGTGTAGTTTTCGGTACTGAAAGCATCGATGAGGAAGTGTTAAATAATGTTAAAAACGGCAATAAATCGCTTTTAGAATTTAATGACACCGCTGATTTCGAAAATTATTACAATTTTTACGACGAAATTACCAATGAAGAATTGGTGCATGTAGCATAAGTATTAGACGCCGTATATGAAATTTTTCCGATTAGACTTATTGACCTTGTTAATAAGTCTTTTTATTTTCAGTGGATGTAATAAACAAACCGGTATAGGTCTTGATCCCGACCAGAAGTTAACCGGCTCATTATATGAGTATAATGATATTACTGTAAATACCATGAATGAAGACCCTGTGGTAACCAGCGACACTACTGGTTATACCCGGTCTCCGCTAGCTTATATTAATGACCCGGTGTTAGGTGTTACCCAATCAAGCCTGGCTCTTGGTCTTAACCTGCCTGGCTCAACAGCCTATGTTCTCCCAACCGGCACCATCACCGTAGACTCTGCCGTACTGGTACTGCGTTACGCACAGGGTTTTTATGGTGACTCGCTGGCAACCCGATACAAAGCAGACGTTTATCAGTTGGCCACCAACCCTGATGTTACCAAGAACTACCATGCTACAGACACCTGGTCTACCCTGCCTACATTACTGGGTACAAAAACCTTTAATGCACGCCCTAATACCAGGGTAAGTATTACTGATATTGTAACCGGAGGCAAAGACACAGCTAAACTGGTAGCACCACAAATCAGAATTCCGATTAGCACTGCGTTTATCAACAACAACCTGTTCAGAGCAACATCAACACAGTTAAACTCTGTAACAGAATTTCAGAAAGCTATTAAAGGCTTATATATAAAGTTAGACCCTGCTCAACTGGGCAGCAGCACAGGCGGCGCCATGATGCTGGCACTAACAGACTCCAGCAGCGTTGACGTTTATTACCGTACCAACGACGGCAACGGCACCATTGACACCGCCATTGTACAAATGCCGTTCTCAAAATTTGCTGCCGAGATTAAACGCACGCCATCTGCAGCAGTTACTGCCGCAATAGCCAATCAAGCTACATCAAACAGCACGTTTTATCTACAAGGCATGGGGGGCTTAAAAGCAAAAATCAGCTTTCCTAACCTGAAAAACATTGCTACCCAGGCTGGCGGCAGCATTGTTATTAACCGGGCAGACCTGGTTATTACACCGGCACCTGGCACTACTGTGCCACTGGCACCGCAACCTGCTATTATTATGTACCAGTGGGATATAGCCAAGCAACGTACCTTTCTACAGGACGATAATACTACCGATCCCAGATATTTGGGCAAAGGCGCGTTTGGCGGTTTCTATACCACCGACGGTAGCTATCACTTTATAATTACCGGCTACATACAAGATTTGATGCGAGGCAAAACCGTAGACTACGGCACCTACCTGGGCGTTACCGACGAAACAAACGCATCACAAGACCCTCTTGCAACAGATTATGCACCAACACCGCAAGTGGCTGGCCGCCTGGTAGCTGTGGGTTCGCAAGCATCATCGTCCTCAAACTACCCGTACCGCATTAAACTAAATGTAATTTACACCAAGGTTAATTCTGGTAAATAAAAAACAAAAAATCCCCTTTCGGGGATTTTTTGTTACTGCTATACTTTGACAAAAACATTGACGTTTTTGTGCTAATAAGTATTTACCTTTATCGTTTTAACCCCTTATAGACAATCGCTAACTATTTATGTGTGGAATTGTAGGTTATATAGGCTATCGCGACGCCTATCCAATTGTAATAAAAGGCTTGCACCGACTGGAATATCGTGGTTATGATAGTGCTGGTGTGGCTTTACTTGATAAAGAACTAAAAGTTTATAAAAAAGCTGGCAAGGTAAACGACCTTGAAAACTTTGTTAAAGATATCCCGCTGAAAGGCACTCTGGGTATGGGGCACACGCGTTGGGCCACTCACGGCGCACCTAGTGACCGTAACTCACACCCGCATCCTTCAAATAGTCGTAAGCTTACTATTATCCACAATGGTATTATTGAAAACTATGCTACCATTAAAGAGGCGCTGCTTACCAAAGGGTACAAATTTAAAAGTGATACCGATACCGAGGTATTGATCAACCTGATAGAAGATATTCAGAAAGAAACTGGTCTTGATCTCCAGGAGGCTGCTCGTTTAGCCCTTAACAAGGTAATTGGCGCTTACGCTATTGTTATCATGTGTTCTACAGAGCCAGACCTGATGATTGCGGCCCGCAAAGGCAGCCCAATGGTAATTGGTGTTGGCAAAGGTGAGTACTTTGTAGCATCAGATGCTACCCCGATTGTAGAGTACACCAAAAACGTAATCTACCTGAATGATAACGAGATCGCTTACATCCGTCGTGACGACCTGCTGATTAAGAACATAGACAACACCATCCAGACCCCATACATCCAGGAGCTTGATTTGCAATTGGAAATGCTGGAAAAAGGTGGTTATGATCACTTCATGATGAAGGAGATCTATGAGCAGCCACGTTCTATTCGTGATTGTATGCGCGGCCGTATTTATCCGGAGCGTGGTATTGTACAACTGGGCGGCATCAAAGAATATACCGAGAAACTGAAGAATATTGACCGCATTATTATTGTAGCCTGCGGTACTTCATGGCACGCTGGTTTGGTGGGCGAATACCTGATTGAAGAATATGCACGTGTACCGGTAGAAGTAGAATACGCTTCAGAGTTCCGTTACCGCAATCCTATAATCTCAGAGAAAGACCTGGTAATTGCCATCTCTCAGTCAGGCGAGACTGCCGATACCATGGCCGCTATTGAACTGGCCAAAGAGAAAGGCGCTACTATATTTGGTATCTGCAACGTGGTAGGTGCATCCATTCCGCGCATTACCCATGCAGGTGTATATACTCACGCTGGCCCAGAAATTGGTGTGGCATCAACCAAAGCATTTACTGCACAGGTTACTGCGCTAACGCTTATGGCTTTCTATATAGCCCAGCAGCGTGGCACTATAACTCAGGGCAAACTGATTGAGTATCTGACCGAGCTAAACGAAATTCCGGATCTGATTGAGAAAGCGTTACAAGCAAACGATCAGATCAAAGAGATTGCTGCTACTTATAAAGACTCTAACAACTGCTTGTTCCTGGGTCGTGGCAGTTCATTCCCTGTAGCACTGGAAGGTGCGTTGAAACTAAAAGAGATCTCTTACATCCACGCAGAAGGCTACCCTGCTGCTGAGATGAAACACGGCCCAATTGCACTGATTGATGCTGAAATGCCGGTAGTGTTTATCGCCACCAAAAACTCATCGCATGAGAAAGTGGTAAGTAACATACAGGAGGTAAAAGCCAGAGGTGGTAAAGTAATTGCTATTGTTACCGAGGGCGATACCATAATTAAAGGTATGGCCGAGCACGTTATTGAAATACCACAAACCGGCGAAGCATTCGTGCCATTGCTGGCAACCATACCACTGCAGTTATTATCTTATCACATTGCGGTAATGCGTGGCTGTAACGTTGATCAGCCACGTAACCTGGCTAAATCAGTTACAGTAGAATAAAACGCTACACTTTAGCTACTGACAAAACTGTTGACCAGTGCTTAGTCAGCTGAAAGAATACTTAAAAAGACCTGCAAATGCAGGTCTTTTTTGTTTGGTACTCATCCGCGGCAATTTATTTAACTTTATACCTAATTGCCATGGGGGATAACGACAATCGTATATTTCAAAACCTGCACGATCTTTACAAACACCTGGGCATCCCTACAGCGTTGATTGATCCGGAAACGGATTTTACCATCTTCAACCTTAATGATGCCCTTAAAGATGTGTTACCTTATAAATCGCCATCGTTGCGGGTTAACTACTTTGTGTTCAACTTTGTAAAGAACGGTATCGGCCGCTACGGTGTTGACGAGCAACGTTTTGACCTATCGCCAGGCACGGTTTACTTTACCAATCCCGGCCACTTCAGGGTTTATGAATGGGAAAACACAGACGAAGTTTACTTGATTACGCTAAGTGAAGCATTTTTAAAGGAGAATATCCATGCCAATATTTTTGAGGAATTTCCCTTCCTGTTGGCAGAAACCTTCCCCGGCAGGCGACTAAGCCCAGAGGTATTTGCCGAATTTGAGCGTATCTATCTGCAAATCCACCGCGAATATTTACAACGCTCTCCCTTCCGCAAGCGCATCATCGCTAACCTGTTTGTGGTGCTGCTGCTAAAAATCAAAGAGCACTTTTGGCTGGATTACAACCCCATTTACGAGGGTAACCGCAGCTCGCTGATTGTTAAAAACTTCAAACTACTTTTAGAAAAGCACTATCGCCAACTAGGCGAAGGCAAGGCCACACAACCCTACCGGGTTCAGGATTATGCCGATGCACAAAGCTTGCACCCCAACTACCTGAGCAACGTCATCAAGGCAAAAACCGGCAAATCTATCGGAGTCTGGATAGCAGAGAAAACGGTGGCTGAAGCCAAATCGTTGTTGCGAAATTCTAACATCTCCATCAAAGAGATTGCCTACCGCCTGGGCTTTACAGAGTCGGCACACTTCAGCAATCACTTTAAAAAACACACCAATATTTCGCCTGCGGCCTACAGAAACGAGCACCACACGGTGCAGTCTTAGAATTTTGCATCACCTCCTTTAATCCTCGCAATTCTGCGGGTGGTTTAAACATGACCTTTGTTTTGTCAATCAACGATAACAAAAAACAAAACAGTCATGAAAACATTAAATGAAAAAGTAATTCTGGTAACCGGCGCATCAAGAGGCATCGGTGCCGCAGTAGCTCAGCAACTGGCAGCGGCCGGCGCTAAAGTAATTGTAAACTATGCCGGTGGCAAAGACGCAGCCGACGAAACCGTAAATGCCATTAAAGCCAACGGCGGCGATGCCATTGCCCTGCAGGCCGACGTAAGCAAAGCTGCCGAAGTAACCACCCTGTTTGACGCAGCCATTGCCCATTACGGCAAAATTGATGTACTGGTAAACAACGCCGGCATCATGATCACCAAATTATTGAAAGACACAACCGACGAAGACTTTGACCGTCAGTTCAACGTAAACGTTCGCGGCACTTTCAATACCCTGCGTGAGGCAGCTACCAAACTAGCCGACGGTGGCAGCATTATCAACTTCTCGTCAACTACCACTCGTTTGTTAATGCCTACTTACAGCACTTATGTAGCCACCAAAGGCGCTGTTGAGCAATTAACCCGTGTATTTGCCAAAGAAGTAGGCGCACGCGGCATCAATGTAAACGCCGTATTGCCAGGCCCTACCAATACCGAGTTATTTACCAAAGGCAAACCGCAGGAAGTGATTGACCGCCTGGCCTCACTCAATGCCTTTAACCGCCTGGGCCAGCCTGATGATATTGCCAAAGTAGTAACCTTTCTGGCCAGCGATGATGCCAAATGGATCAGCGGACAAACCATCGGCCTAAACGGCGCAATGGCGTAAGACATCCGAAAGACGGAAAGACTTAACAATCGCTCAAAACAATACAAATACACAGCAACAACTAATTATCCATATTAACTTCCGGACTTCAGGTCTTACCGACTTCCGGACCAAAACTTAATCAATCATGAACTCTTTAAAAAACAAAGTAGCCGTAATAACCGGCTCAGCCAGAGGTTTAGGAAAAGCAATTGCAGAACGTTATGCCGCCCTTGGGGCCGACGTGGTTATCAACTACTCACGCGACAAAGCATCAGCCGACGAGGTAGAGAGCAACATCAAAGCCATGGGCTCACGCGTACTATCTGTACAGGCTGACGTAAGTAAGGTAGCCGAAATTGAACGCTTGTTTGCAGAAGCAAAAGCTACCTTCGGTAAAATAGACATCGTAGTTGCCAACGCCGGCATTGAAATGGTGGAAACCCCGGTTACAGAATTTACCGAAGAGCAGTTTGACAAAGTATTCTCCATCAACGCCAAAGGATCTTACTTTACCATGCAACAGGCAGCTAAAAACGTGGAAGACGGTGGCCGTATTATCTACATCGCCTCATCAACTACCTCGTTCCCTGTACCGGGCATGGCGGTGTATGGCGGCAGCAAAACTACACCACGCTATATGGTGGATGTCTTGTCTAAAGAGATCGGTCACCGTGGGGTAACTGTAAACTCTATCATTCCGTTTGCGGTTGATCACTCAGGCATCTTTGTTGATCCGGATGCTTATCCCCGCCTGCGCAAACAATTGCTGGATAGCTGTCCCATGGGACGTCTGGCCGAGGTAGAAGATGTGGCCAACGCCGCTGAGTTTTTCGCGAGTGGCCTGTCATCCTTTGTAAGCGGTCAGCACCTGTTGGTAAATGGCGGCGCTACAAACTAAGCTGCAACCTGCCGTCTGATAGTTATTCAACCCCTTGAACAACTGAGCTTTGCAAATTTTTATTTGAGAAGCTTTTTCCGTTTAAACATCTCGTTTTTCAAATAGAAAAAATCAATACGGCATTCATATTGAAATAGCAATCATTTATATCTACATTTGATTTCACTACAAAAAGCGACATGACCTTAGTTCAGTTAGAATATGCCGTTGCGGTTGATACCTACCGCAACTTTGTGCTGGCCGCAGAGAAATGCTTTGTAACCCAACCAACCCTGAGCATGCAGTTGCAAAAGCTGGAAGACACGCTGGGCGTAAAGATTTTTGACCGCAGCAAACAACCCGTAGTACCCACGGAGATTGGCGAAGAGATTATAGCCCAGGCCCGTGTACTGCTGGCTGAGAGCCAGAAACTAAAAGAGATTGTAAGCGATCGGCAGAAAGACCTGGCCGGCGAACTGAAAATAGGCATCATCCCTACCATTGCGCCGTATTTGCTGCCGCGCATTATCAACCAATTTATTGAGAAGTATCCACAGGTAAAGCTACTGGTTTGGGAGCTAACCACCGAACAAATTACCCAACAGCTCAAACTTGGATTGATTGATTGCGGTATCCTCTCCACCCCGCTACATGAGGCCAGCCTGACCGAGATTCCGGTGTTTTACGAAAACTTTGTGGCCTACACCTCTAAAACCAGCAAGCTCTTTAAAAAGAAACATATTGAGCCTGATGATATTGACCTGGAAGAGATCTGGATATTGAATGAGGGGCACTGTATGCGCAACCAGGTGCTAAACATGTGCCAACGCCGTAAAAGTACCCAGAGCTTTCAGCATTTTGAATACAACACCGGCAGCGTAGAAACGCTAAAGCGCATGGTAGATCAAAACAATGGCGCCACCATATTGCCGGAACTGGCCCTTTCTGAACTATCTGACAAACAACTAGACAAGGTGCGCTATTTCCGTGCACCAGAACCTGCGCGCGAGGTAAGCATCGTTATTCAGCGCAACTTTTTGAAACGCCGAATGATTGAGGCCCTGAAGAATGAAATACTGGAGTTTGTGCCCAAACGCATGCGCAGCCGGAAGAAGAAGGATGTGATTGATTTGTAGAACCACCTAAAAAGGGGTGTCATGTTGAGCACCGTCGAAACACGCGCGGGGGCCTAGTCATCACTTCTTCTTCGAAATTGGGCCTTCTCGCGCCCTTCGACAAAGCTCAGGATGACACCCTCCCACAAATACTGATTGCTACTTCAACAATTCGCCCATCTTTTCAAAAAGTTCGTCAGGCTTAAACGGTTTGGAGATAAACTCGTTCATGCCGATGGCCAGGCAGCGCTCCCGCTCGCCCTGGATCGTATGGGCCGTAATGGCAATGATAGGCACATTTCTTTTATCATCTGCCAACGCACGAATCTGGCGGGTTGCTTCGTAACCATCCATCTCGGGCATTTGCAAGTCCATCAGTACCATATCAAAATGCGAGCTGTTAAACTTATTGAGAGCTACTTTTCCGTTCTCCGCTTCCTCGGCCTCAAAGCCTTTCTTTTGCAGCATTTTATTAACCATTAAGCGGTTCATCGGGTTATCATCAACTACCAACACACGAACACGTCCATCTTTTGGAGACAGTATTTCCCGCTGAGGCAGATCAATCTCCTCTACCTGTTCCGGCAGCTGACCACCCTTTAGTTTAAGGAACGACAAGCGGAAGTAAAACTCAGATCCCCGGCCCTGCTGGCTGTTTACGTGCACTTTGCCGCCCTGCAATTCTACTAATTGCTTCACAATACTCAACCCCAGCCCTGCGCCGCCAAACCGGCGCTCAGGACCAGACTCTGCCTGTTCAAAGCTTTCAAATATTTTTTCTTTCACATCTTCAGCAACACCTACACCGGTATCGGTAACGCTAAACTCCAGTTCCAGGTGATGCTGCTGATCGTCTACCACCTGAATGGAAATCCCTACTCGCCCCCGGGTTGTAAACTTAAAGGCGTTAGCCAGCAGGTTATAAAGCACCTGCCACAATCGTTTGGCATCGCCCAACAACACTTCGGGGACATTATGATCTACATAAATCTGAAAATGAATGTCTTTCCCAGCGGCCCGCGGCAACATTTCTGCAGACAGCTCATCAATCATCTGGTGCAGGTTAAAAGGCATGGCCTCTAACACCACATTGCCGGATTCGATCTTGGAGAAATCGAGTATATCGTTCAGAATATTCAGCAGTTCTTCTGCAGCCAGGATCTGGAATTTGATATAATCTTTCTGCTCCTTGCTCACCGTGGCATCCTCCAGTAAATGGGCAAAACCCAAAATGGCATTCATCGGCGTGCGTAGCTCGTGGCTCATATTCATCAGGAACAGTCGCTTTACCTTTTCTGATGCCTCGGCACGCTCCTGCTCTTTTTGCAAATGTTGTTCTTTCTCCCGGAGAGCCAGTATGCTTGCCTCCAGCTTATCTGCCATCTGGTTAAAAGCCACGGCCAATGCACCAATTTCATCCTTAGAATACACGCGTGCACGCCTGGTCAGCCGCCCCAGACTAAATTCAAGGGCGGCCTCATTGATGGCCGAAATACCTTCTTCAATCTTATTACTTACCGAGATGGTGATTAAAATACTGGTGGTACCAATGGTAAGCGAAAGCATAAGCAGCACTTTGCGCACCAGGTTTTCCAACCAGCGCGCACCCTCGCCCAACGTTGCTGAAAAACCATCCTCCATAGTAGTTAACCGCTGGTTGATGTAGGTCATCTCGCCCAGCGCCTCCTCCATGTAAGCCTGCCGCGGACCAAAAGTTACAATTTGCGTATGCAGGGTATCGCCTATTCGTTCCAGCCGCTCAATCATAGGATCAGCATCGGCCCAAATTGAAAATGCTTTGTTGAGATAATAAGTTTTTTGGAAACGCTGCAGCAGGTTGATCATCCCGTCCACATCGGCCGGATGATTTTTACCTTGCAAAAAACCGCGACGGGCTTTCTCCAGATCAGGGTGCTTTTTTTGCAGCTCTGCGCGTGTTTGCTTATCCCCTTTAGATACCTCTAAGAACTTTTTAAACGCCTGATAGTCTTTCTCATTATGCGAATAGGCATACATGCGGAGGTAAAGCACTGCATCTTTTTCGGCTTTAGACCACAGGCCCTCGGCGGCAACAAAAGACCGTACCGATGACAGTGTGCTAACCGAAAACCACAGTGTGCATAATTCAACGGTTACCAGCAACGCCATAATCCCCACCGTAAAATACAGTTTACGGGATATGGATATGTCATTCAACCTTTTGCTAAATGAGAACATTTACAAACTAATCAGACAAAAAAATCAGGTTCATTTTAAATAAAGGTGGATCGGAAAATACAAATTTAGGTTTTTAGGATTAACTATTATGCAGACAGGCAATTATAATTGCCTGTCTGCATAATATTCGGGTTTGATGGCCATACCCAGCAGGCATGGTTTATGCTTTTCAAGCACTTTTTTCCACCAGAAACAATATTTACGCGGGTAGGTAACCTGGGCAACGTGATCACGTTTGCTCAGGCCTTCCTGTACCAATAGTTTGTACATTACTTTGCGGGCGTGGTCTGCCACAGAGTGCGAACGCTCTGAGTAACCATAGTGAGCGTTAATGGACTTGTTGGTCTTTCCAGACAGGATGTGCTCAAAAATTTCGATGTGCTGCGTAGAAAACTTTTTTGTACGCAGCAATGGGCGGCAAGAATGAAGATGTTGTTCCATAACTATTCTTCTACTTTTAAAACTGTGAATTCGGTTCTTCGGTTTAATTGGCGCCCTTCGGGATTGTCTTTTCCGTTAGGCAGTGAGTTTGGTGCAATTGGTTTGCTTTTACCATATCCTTTGGCAAATACCCTGGCATTGTCTACATCGCTGGCAATAATGTAATCTACACATGATTGTGCCCGGCGTTGAGACAAGTCTATGTTGTAAGCATCGCTACCAATAGAATCGGTGTGCGAGCTTAGTTCGATCTTAATTTTTGGATTATCCTTCATAATCTTCACCAGATCGTTCAGCACTGTTTTTGACTCAGGGCGTAGAGTGGCCATGTTGAAATCGTACAGAATGTTTTGAATAACGATAGGCTTGTTCACCACAAACGGCTGCAGGCACAAATCTGGATTGAACAGCGTATCGCCTTTCATTTTAGCGCCATGCTGTACAATTGGCAGCACTTTAGTAAAGTATCCGCTTTTCTCAATCACCAAATTATATGGGCGCTGGGTAGCTACGGCAAAGCTATATTTACCATCGGCACCTAAAACCTCTTCTTTAACGGGAGTTTTAGAAATAGAATCAAGGAAGGTAACCTTTGCGCCTGCCAGGGCTTTGTGGGTTTCGCAGTCAACTACCAGGCCCGAGAGAACGTAGCGCTTATCAGTAGCCGTAAACAGATCCAAACAACAATCAGACTCGCGGTCTGAGCTGATATAAAATTTCTTCGGATCAGTTTTATCAGGATAGTAATACAGGTCGTCTTTAGCCGAGTTAACCGGGAAACCCATGTTATGCGCTTTACTCCACTCCACGCCGTTGTAGTTAGCCTCATACAAATCAAAGCCACCCAGGCCGATCATTCCTTTTGAACTGTATACCATGCGTTTGTCGGCATCGCTGTAATAAGGCGCCTGCTCATCGGCACTGGTATTAATATTAGCGCCCAGGTTGGTAGAGTTTACCGGCTGACCATCGGCGCCCAGATCTGCAACCCAGATATCATAGCCCCCCTGTCCGCCAGCTTTGTTTGATACAAACAACAACTTTTTACCGCCAAAGGCTACACATGGCTGTATAGCGCTAAAGCTATCGGCATTTACGTTACCGTTCAGTTTTACTAATGCCCCCCAGCCTTGTGCCTTTTTGTTAGAAAAATAGATACCATGAATAGTTTTGGCACCGTCTTTATACCAACGGGTGATGTACATGCGCGAGCCATCTGGCGTAAAGGCCGGCGTTCCATATTCTACATCCTTTTTGCTTTCGCCCTCAAAATGTACAATCTCAGGCTTGGCAATGCCGCCGGCCGCAAACTCATATACGCGGTTAAGGCGTTTTTTATCATCCTTCAGCATGCGCGATGAGGTGAACCATGAGCGCCCATCTCTGGTCTGCAGCGCATAGTTTGATCCGTCAGAGTTCCAATCGCCTTTCATCTTGGTCAGATCAGCCAGCATGGGGTATTTGTATTGCTCTTTGGCAAAGCGGCAATTTTCCATCTCTTTATTGGCTTGCTCTATGTATTTATTGTCGCCTTTGTAGTTGGCTGTAAACTGGGTAAGCTGTGCAATAGCCTCATCAAAATGCTGGTTAGCACGCAAACACACGCCGTACCAGTAACGGGCCAGCGGATACTTACTCTCATAGTTGGCATTCAGCACGCGGTAGTACCAGCCCTCGGCCTCCAGGTAGTTCTCATATCCGCGATATGATTCTGCCAACTGGAAGGCCACGTAGATCTGCTCAGGCACTTTGTCTGTGCTCTTTTTAACGGCAACCGACTGGAACGGCAGCACCGCAGACGGCGTCATTTGCATGCCATTGGCTGCTTCCTTGTAGTAATAAGCTGCCTCATAATAGTCTTTGTTGTTGAACGATTTGTCGCCCTGTTCTTTATAATCACTTTTATATTGCGCAAACAGCGCAGCCGGTGCGGCCAGCAGAGCGAGCGATAGCAGAATAGTAGATTTCTTGATCATGATACAATTGTGATTTAAAGCCTTGGACAAATAGGTTCAGGTTCTTGTATTCTTTTGCGGAACACGTAGCTAATAGAAAGCTCCAGACCGCCCGCACCGTTTGTTGCTCTACTGAGCGACGTGGTGTTAAAATCATAACTTACCCCAATAATGGTATTGTTTACGTGGTAGCCCACATCGGCAATAGCCGCATCGTGTATGCGATACATGGCACCCATAATCAGGCCGTTATTCTGTTGAAACTTCATCTCCGAGTAGGCGCCCATGGCAAACTCATTGGTTTTTTGCTGCTGGATATATAAAGCATTAGGAGTAATATCAAACAAATCTGACGCCTTGATGCGTAAACCACCATGGAAGGTATAACGCAGCGGCACTTTGCCTTTTCCCGTACCAGAGAACGGATCGTTGGGGCGAGAAAGGTGACCAACACTCACACCTGCAAATGGATTAATCGTACTCAGCGGATCGCCATCGTAATAAAAAATCCCGGCGTTGGCATCAAACACCGTGGTACTGCTGTTTGAGAAGCTTTCAAAACTCGGCATCGACGGGTCAAAACCGCCATTTGGATTGTATTGGCTACCAAACTGCGTTTTGCTCATATCAAAGCTGCGGTTTATAAAACCAGCCTGCACACCAAAGTTGACCTTCTGGTTACCATCGGCAGACACCGTGATATTGTAAGCGAAAGAACCGTAGGCAGTGAGGTAATTGAATCCTGCTGAACCTGCTCTTTGATCAAGCACGTTCAGGCCAACACTTACCCGGTCGCCCGGACGGGCATCAGCAGCAACAGCAACAGTTTGGTAGGCATTGCCCACATTGGCCCATTGGTTTTTGTAGTTACCGGTCACACGAAAATCGCCATTCATAATACCGGTAAGTGCAGGGTTAAGCCACAGTGGATTAGCATAATATTGCGAGAAATGCGGATCGATCTGGGCTTTTACAGAGGTTGCTCCGGCCGCAATCAGCGCCATTAGTAATAGTAGTCTGTTTTTCATGATGTTTATGGTTTTTGGGTTACCATAAAGCAATGCCGGGCCGCCGCAAACAGCGGCCCGCAATGCTTTACCTCAATAGTGTTACTGTGCCTTTTTTGGTTACTTTCTGTGCGTCGTTCATAATGGCTTCTACGTAGTACACGTAAACACCTACCGGCTGTGGTGTGCCTTTATAAGTGCCGTCCCATCCGGTGGCGTTGTTGGTGGTTTGCAGCATCAACGATCCCCACTGGTTATACACCCAGATGGTTACCGATTTAACGTTGGTGCCATACACCTGGAAGATATCGTTCTTACCATCACCGTTCGGACTAAACGCATTCGGGATATACAAACCATCGCCAAACGGATTAAGCGAACGACCGGTCACCGCGTCAGACAATGCACTCATCTGACAGGCCAGGCTACCAAAGGCTTTCACCACAATGGTTACCGCCTGGTTAGGTTGCAGGCCGGTTACGGTATGCGTAGTACCTGCTGCACCAGAGCTTGGTGAACTAAAGGTTGAGCCATTATCCAGACTGATCTGATACGATGCGGCGCCCGGTACAGCCGCCCACTGGAAGGTTACCGAGTTGTTGGTTGCATTGGCAACGCTCACTACCGGCTGGGCCAGTGGTTGTCTTACCTGTACGGTTACCGTTCCACGTGTTGCGCTAACACAACCGCCCGCGTTGCCGGCCTCAACATAGTACGTGGTATTGGCGTTAAGCGCCGGTGTGGTAAAGGTTGCACCGGTTCCGGCAGCTGTGCCACCGTTTGCAGTAGTATACCAGCGGTAAGTAAGTGTTGCATCTGGACTATTTACGGCCAGCGTTGTTGTTGCACCGGCACAAATATCAGTACCTGTAGTGGCCACACCTGGTGTTGGTGGCACTGGCAGCACATTTACGGCCACCGCAGTACGTGTTGCCGACGGACAGCCATTGCTGTTAACAGCTTCTGCGTAGTAAGTTGTATTGGCGGTTAAAGCCGGTGTCATGAAGGTAGTGCCGCTGTTTAGCGCACTGCCGCCTGTTGCTGCTGCATACCAGTTGTAAGTATAACCAGTTTGTGGCGATGCAACACTCAGTGTAGCTTGACTGCCACTACAGTTGTTCACTGCATTGCTGGTCAGCACCGGTGCGCCAGGGATGGCAACCACAGTCACCTGTACACTCGCCAATGACGGACTAGTACATGATCCGCTGGTGGCATCTACATAATAAGTTGCATTGGCGGTAATTGGGCCGGTGGTATAAGTTGGGCCGGTAGCCAATACCGTTGTTTTGCTGGCATCATACCAATGGTAAATCACTCCTCCCACCGGCGATGATACAGCCAGTGTAGCTGTACTGCCATTACAAGTGTTAATGGTAGCTGCAACCGGAGTTGGTGTAGCCGGTGGCGCACTCACATTAATGGTGATGCCGGTACGCGCAGCAGACACACAACCTGTGCCATTGGCAACAGCCTCGGCATAAATGGTGGTAGCTGTAGTAAGCGGACCGGTAGTATAGCTTGCACCAGTGGCTATTGGCGAACCGCCGGTAGCAACATTATACCAGTTAAAGGTAACGTTTGCCGTAGTGCTGGTGGCATTAAGCGTAATTGTACTGTTAGCACAGATGCTTGGGCTGGTTGAGCCGCCTACTGCTGTAACCACTGGGTTTGCAGGCGCAGGGTTAACCGTAACGTTAGCCACAGAGCGCGTGCCTGATATACAACCGGTGCTATTCACTGCCTCGGCATAGAAAGTAGCATTAGCGGTTAACACCGGTGTGGTAAAGCTATTGCCAGAGGCAAGTGCGGTACCACCTGTAGCGGTGTTGTACCAGTTATAAGTGAAACCGGTTTGTGGGTTATTGATGCTCAATACGGCCTGGCTATTGGCACAGGTTGAAACCGCATTATTGGTAAGCACTGGCGCACCCGGAGCCGATTGCACATTTACCTGTGCTGTACCCAAACTATTACTGCGGCAACCATTACCGTTAACTGCAGCAACGTAGAACATGGTACTAGCATTGATTGGGCCAGTTACATAGGTAGTGCCCTCAAACAACTTGGTAGTTTGGGCCGGCGAGTTAAACCATTGGTAAGTAATACCATTCTGCGGATTACTGATCTGCAATGTAGCCGTGCTGCCCTGACAAATTACCAGGCTTGATGATACTAACGCCGGAGAATTAGGCAGCGTAGTAACGGTGATATCAACTTTAGTACGGGTTGACGGATTACAGTTACCTGCGGCGGCGGCTTCTACATAATAAGTAGCGTTGGCAGTTAAAGCCGGGGTGTTAAACTGCGTACCGGTATAAAGTATTGTACCGTTTGTTGCGGCATTATACCAACGGTAAACCAGGCTGGCGTCAGGGTTAAGAATGCTTAAGCTGGCTGATGAACCGGCACATACATTGGTGCCACCGGCGCCTGCCTGAACTTGCGGTGGCGTAGGCGGAGCCTGTACATTAATATCTGTTTCTGTACGTGTGGCGCTTACGCAACCGCTGGCATTGGCAGCCTCTACATAATATTTAGCACTTAGGGTAACATTATTCAGTGTGAAGCTGGTACCGCTAAACGCCAGTGTGGTACCGGTTGGCGTGGTGTACCAGTTATAGGTTAAACCAGCAACCGGGTTAACCACGCTCACGGTAGCGCTACCACCTGCGCAGACCTGGGTAGCAGTTGCACTCAGCGTTGGCGCGGCAATGGTGCCGCCGGTAGTTACGTTAACCACCGTACGACCGCCGGTGTTATCACAACCACCGGTATTGCTGGTGGCACCAACATAGAAGGTAGTATTGGCAGTGATGGCTCCGGTGGTAAAGCTGGTGCCTGAGCCCAGCACAGTAGTACTGGTTGATGTTGCATACCAATTGTAAGTTACGCCGGCTTCAGGAGTTTGTACCTGCAAAGTAGCAGTAGTACCCGCACAAACCTGTACGTTAGCAGACACCACACTTGGGTTAGACGGACGCGGAGTTACCGTTACCGTTGCCTGTGTGCGGGCGCTGCTGGTACAGCTACCGTTGGTAGCCTCGGCAAAGTAGTTGCCATTAGCTACCGGTGTAAAGGCATACACAGCGCCGGTGTGTACCAGGTTACCACCTGTTGCAGCATCGTACCAATTAATGGTAGCGGTACCGGCGTTGGTAACAGAAAGCGTTACCGGGTTACCGGCGCAGACGGTTACCGTGTTGGCAGCTAGTACCGGCACCGGTGGCGTTGGCGTTACATTAACAGTGGCTGGTACCCGGTTGGCGTTAATACAACCGTTTGATGTACGGCGGCTTTGTACATAGAATGTGGTTGATGCCGTTAAACCGGTTGCAGTATAAGAAGATCCGGTGTGTACCAGGTTACCTCCTACTGCAGCATCGTACCAATCGTAAGTTATTACACTATTACGTGCGTTGCTTACGGTAAAGGTTGCGCTGCCGCCGCCACATATATTAGCTGTGTTAGTAGCCAGTACCGGCGCTTCTACCTGTTTAGTAGCATAGTAAACATTGAGATTGGTGAGTGCCGATAACGTTGCGTCGATACTTAGCTGAACAGCATCGTAATTAGCACCGGGCACAAACTTGATAATGGCTGCGGTACCGCCAGAGAGTAATTGAATCTTAATTAAACTGCTGTTGAGGGTGATCTGATCAGCATTACCTGCTGCACCCAGGAATGATTGCACAGTGAGCGAGCTTAACAAACCAGCGCTGATAACGCCTGATGGCAGGGCCACCTTGATACGCACGGTATCGCCGGCGCTACCCTGATCAGCAAAGATCAGTTTCTGTGAGATGCTGCCCAGTGCTACCACAACATTAAATTGGCTGTAAGTAGTGGTATCGGCATCAACGGCATTATTAGGATTGGTTACCGAACAGGCCACACAAGCCACGCCTACCGAGAAGGTTTGCGAAGATGCAAAATCACAACTGGTAGAGAATACAGGGTTAACAGTAATAGTTACCGGCGTGCGAGTTGGACTGATACAGCCTGTTGCCAGTGCGCTTTCTACATAATAAGTAGTAGTTGCGGTAAGGGCCGGGGTTGTGAAAACAGCACCGGTAAAAATTGGCGTGCCGCCTGTAGCGCTGTTGTACCAATTAAAGGTAGCACCCGCAGTGGTTGATGAAGCAGTAAGCGTCGCTGTTTGTCCGGATGTGATCTGCTGACTTGCAGGCACAACAGTTACTGTAGGTGCAACAGGCGTAGGGTTAACCGTTACTGTAGCCGATGCACGGTTAGTGCTGGTACAAGTACCGGTACTTGCTTCAACATAATAGGTTGTATTTGATGTTAGTGTTGGCGTGGTAAACTGCGCACCGGTAAATACCGCAGAACCTCCGGTAGCTTGTGTATACCACTTAAAGGTTACACCTGGCTGCGTAGAGCTGGCGGTAAGTGTGGCTGTTGAACCCGAACAAGTTTGTACAGCATTTTGCACAACGCTTGGATCAGCAACGGCGGTGGTTACATTGGCCGTTACCTGGGTGCGGCTTGCGCTTACGCAAGTACCGTTAGCTGCTTCAACATAGTAAACAGCATTGGCGGTAAGTGCAGCAGTTGTAAAGTTATTACCGGTGTGCACCAGGTTGCCACCGGTAGCAGCATCGTACCAGTTAAAGGTAACACCGCTAACAGGTGTGGCAGCAAAGGTTGCCGTTTGACCCGAACAAATGGTTACGGTTGGCACGCTCACCACCGGGTTAGCCGGAGTTGGATTTACCGTAACGGTTACTTTTGTACGTACAGACTGTGCACAACCATCGGCAGTGCGGCTGGCTTCGGCATAATAAGTATAGGTGCCGGCAGTCAGTGCCGCGGTTGTATAAACTTTTCCTGTAAATAACGGGGTACCGCCAGTGGCGCTGCTGTACCATTTTACGGTTACGTAATCTGGAGCGGTAGCGGTTAGAGTGGCTTGTGTACCCTCGCAAGCGGTAACGCTGGTAGCGGTTACTGTTGGAGCAGCAACCTCCTGGTAAGCATCATAAATATTCAGCGCGTTAAGAGCGCTCAGTACGGAGTTAAGACGAATCTCTACGCGATCAAAATCGGCAGTTGCTTTAAACACCACACGGAAACGGTTAACGCCGCTTAGTAAATTCAGTGTTAATAAGGATGAGTTAACCTGGAAACGGTCATTATTATAAGTAGCGCCGTTATAAGTAGCCAGGCTGATGTTTGACAACAAAGTCAGGTCTAATAAGCTGGCCGGAACACCCAATTCAACCACTACGCTATCACCAGCGCGACCGGTACTTGCAAAACGCAAGGTTTGTTGCTGATACTGTGACAGTCCCAGGCCAACCGGTACACTCAATTGAGAGAAAGTGTTTCTGTCGCCGTCAACAGAGCCCGTTGCATTGTTCACACCACAGGCCACACACAAGATACCGCTATTGGCCGTGGTTTGATCTATCGCCGCGTCACAAGGCACAGGGCTGCTGGCCGAGTTATTCACGTTTACGGTACCCGTTGCCCGGGTAGCAGATTTTGCACCAGTTGCCGGTATGCTGGCTTCGGCATAATAAATAGTGTTGGCAAATTGTGCCGGAGTGGTAAAGTTTGGACCAGTAAATATAGAGCTGCCGCCTGTTGGCGTAGTGAACCAGTTAAATACAGCGCCCGGCGTGGTTGATGATGCGGTGAAGCTGGTAGTCTCGCCGGCATTGATAGTTTGCGTAGGCGGAACAACGGTTACATCCGGAATCACCACAGGCAGCACGGTAACAGTAACCGGGGTACGGTCAACAGAAACGCAATTACCCAATGTCGATTCGGCATAATAAGTAGTGTTAGCATTCAGCACAGGGGTGGTAAATGTGTTACCAGGACCACCAACTTTATTACCATTAGTGGCAGCGTCATACCAATTAACTACCGCGCCGGTTGGCGGCGTAGCAGTTAAAGTGGCAGTTTGACCCGCGTAGATGGTTACGTTGCTCAAACCAGCTGTTGGTTTAACAGGCACATCATCTACCACTACGGTTACCGGGTAACGTACACCGTTGGTACAGCCGTTACGCGTATAAACTATATAATAGGTAGTATTAGCATTTAAGTTTGGAGTGGTATAAGTGGTACCGGTATTAACCAAAGTACCTGAGGTTGGCGCATCATACCATGTTAAAGTACCGTTGGTTGGCGACGTAATATTGATCACAGCCTTGCTTCCTTTACAAACCTCGGGAGCAACCGGGTTAAATATTGGCGTAGGGAATTGCTGCGCAACATAGTAAACATCCAATGAAGTAAGCGCGGTAACGGTAGGATCAAGCCTGATCACCACCCGATCATAATCGGCGGTAGCTTTAACCAGTGCAATAAATTTGTTCCCGCTTAACAGGTTTAATTTGATGAGCGAATTATTAAGCTGGTAGGTTGCGCCCGCAGTTGCCCCATTATAGAAGGTTACGCTTACGCCGCCCAGCACGCTTACATCGGCCAGGCCTACCGGCGAGCCCAGGCTCAGCTTCACAGTATCGCCTGCAAAACCAGCGTTCTGGAATTGTACAGTCTGTTGGGTGTATGCAGCCAGACCAACCGTTACCCGCAAAGTAGACGCAGTGGTAGTGTCGGCATCAACTGCCAACGCAGGGTTATTAACACTACACAACAAACAGGCCACACCACCTACAGCATTGGTCTGCGCGTTGGCAAACGAACATGGTGCGTTAGTATTAATGGTAACATTAATGGTGATTGCCGTGCGATTGACTGAGGTACAGCCAGTACTGTTTACTGCCGATACATAATAAGTAGTAGGCGCATACAGGGCCGGTGTAGTGTAAGTAGTACCGGTAAATATAGGTGTGGCTCCGGTTGATGATGCATACCAGTTATAGGTAACCCCGGTTTGCGCATTGCTTACATTTATAGTAGTAGTTTGGCCGGCACTAATACTGCTGTTATTAGCCAGCAGCGTTGGATCAGCCGGTTTAGGCTGTACAGTTACATTAGCCTGCGTGCGTGCGCTACTGGCACAACCGTTGGCATTTACAGCTTCTACATAATAAATAGCATTGCTATGCAGCGGACTGGTGGTATAGTTAACACCGGTATAAAGCGGCGAACCGCCCGTAGCGGCGCTATACCAATTATAGGTAAGATTAGCATCTGGCGAGCTGATGGCAAACACGGCCACATCGCCATCACAAATAGTAACGTTTGGTGCAGTAAGCGCCGGTGCCGACGGCAACACACTAATGGTTGCGGTTACCTGGGTGCGGCTGGTACTTACGCAGGTACCGCCAGATACCGCCTCGGCATAGTAAGTAGCGTTGGCGGCAAGGGCTGTAGTGGTAAAGGTATTACCAGTACCTACAAGCGTACCACCGGTAGCGGCATTGTACCAGTTAACGGTAACACCCGGAACACTGGTAGCCGTAAAAGTTGCCGTTTGCCCGCTACAAACAGTCACCGCGTTGTTAGCAACAACTGGCGCAGCAGGAATCTGGTTGACATTAATAGTTACCGGAGTGCGGTCTGACGCATCAGTACAACCGTTGCGCACAGCTTCTACATAATAGACAGCGTTGGCATTTAGCGGACCAACGGTGTAACTGGTGCCTGTAAATACTGGCGAACCGCCGGTTGCAGCGGTGTACCAATTGAATGTTGTATTAGGAACATTATCTACCGTAAGTGTTACTGAACTGCCCGCGCAGGTTTGTACTGTTGAGGCGATAACGTTGTTAAAACGCACTACAGGCCGCGGAATAACCCGCTGCGCCTCGTAAAGATTCATGGTAGAAAGCACACCGGCTATACCACCTCCCAAGCGTACCTGAACACGATCAAAAACTGCTGATGGTGCAAAGGTGACCGAGTATTTGCTGCTCGCCGCATCCAGCAAACGCAAGCTGATGAGCGACGAGTTGAATGTTTGCGTATCGTTATTACTGGTATTGCCATTATAGGTAGATACCGATATATTGGCCGTGACACCAAGTGTTATTAATGACGATGGCAGCGAAAAGTAAAGTCTGACAGAATCGCCTACTACCGATTGATTTTGGAAGATAATGGTTTGTTGCGCGTATGCACCCACTGCGGCTATACCGGCATTGAGTGTTGAAGCAGTATTGACGTTACCGTCTATCGCCTGCTGAGGATTAACTACCCCGCCTACTGATGCGCCCAGACTGAGCAGCCCCGACGAAATGCCGTGCAACTCATCAACAGCGGTGTTACAGGCAACATTGCCCGTACCGTTGTAAAAGGCATCATACACGTAGAAACTGCTAAGCGCACCTGCAAGGCCCCCATTCAGCGTTACGCGAACACGATCATACTGAGCCGTGGGCGTGAACGAAACGATAAGCTGATTATTGTTAGCCAGCACCGAAACCAGGTCTGATGCCAAAACGGGCGAGCCAACGGCTGTTGTACCGTTATAGGCTTGCAACGATACGCCACCCAATGCGGTTACCGAAAGCAGGTTGTCGCCCGTACCGAGTTTTACCGACACCTGCGTACCGGAAGCAACTTTTCCAGGAAAAATTACATCCTCGTATGTCGATGCGGCCAATCCGAGCGTTACATTAAGAGTGGCATAAGTTTGCGGGTTACCATCGGCAGCATTGGATGCGTTGCTAACCGTACAACCCAAACACAAAAAGCCGGTTGCTCCGGTATTGGTGCTGGATCCGTAGGTTCTTTGCCCGAAAACAATGCTGGATTGCAGAATAAGGAAGGCGAGAAATAAAAACCTTGAAATAAGGCCAGAGGTAGAAATTTTCATACGCGGTCAGATTTAGTTGACTGTAATTACCCCGAAAATCTCGTTCTGGATTTTAAAAAGCCCGAAGCATATCATTCAGTTGTTCAGCCACTACCCCCTCTATTCATTTCTAAAAATTCTGTTCATTTTATTCATGTGAGATTTTTTAACTACAACCAATGCCATTATGTATATTTTTAGTTAAAAAAATAACACAAACAATCATTTTATTTAGTTAAAAGAATTATAGACAACCTGAAGGTGTGATCCCTATTTTTGGAATCACTTTACAAAGCTCCAATATCTGTTCATTGTGTACTTATAAAACACATCAACATGCTGATTAAAGACGCTTTGCGGGCGGTTTCTTAGAAAGAATTGGATTTGACCTGGATAATATGAACGAGAAGTAACAATGCCACTTTTTTATAAAACTTATTTTAGTAATTTACGTACACCCGCTAAAAGGCCCCAACTTTTGTCGCGAAGTATTTATACGATGCAGAAACTATTAATTTAAACAAACATGATCTCAGACAAAAACCCTAAAAAAAGGCCGCCCTTCCTTTCTCAATGTCAAGCCCCAACTTGCTTTATTGAAAACTGATTATTAAACCAAACCGCTAATTGAACTTTTACTTATGTTAAAATTGGTAAAGGCACCCGCATGTTTAATGCATACTGGTACGAGCCAGATCAGGCCGGAGGAAAAAACAAATTTTTATATGCTGTTAGTGCTAAAAACAGCTATTAACCATGTCCATTTTCTACACTGTTTAGCAATAGGGTATTTACACCCTTAAATATTAACAGTTGCGGGTATAATTTTATACTTGGCCACTATGGAAATTTGTAACGCTTAGCTCTTGTTACGTTACTGCTTTCCATAGCCCCTTTGGCGCGGTATACGCTATATCTGCTGAATATGAACAAGACTATTTTAAGCACACAAATTAAACTGGAAATCTTAACCATTTGTTCAGGCCCTATTTCGCGGCCTGATAATTTAATCAATCAAGTTCAGCTATTTATGCTGGGATATGATGACTTTGAGGATTGGTGCAGGCAACTTGAAAAACGCCTGCAACTTCTGGCAGTAGAGTATCAAACCGGTAAAGAAATAGCTGAAGGCCATATAAACGGCCAAACCACGGTTGATCAATGTATACAGATGGTTGTATAATATGTAAGCATGATTGAATTCATCCCACAACACTTTGAGAGGCTGAAGGGGAAAATATTAGACGCTGCGGGGTTAAGTCAGATCATACCATCTGATTGCAAAAGGTTGTCGGCTGATATTTTCAAGAAAACGCATAAACAACTCAGCGAAACCACATTAAAAAGGGTTTTTGGGTTTGCCTACTCTCAATTCAATCCGTCGGTTTTTACCATTAATACCCTGGCAGAGTATTGCGGCTACACCGGCTGGACAGACTTTGTCACCAAACTGCAAACGGTAGGTGCTCCGGGCGCGCTTAAACAGCACAACAGCAGTTGGCGCGATGTGGCAGAACACGCCCGAAAAATAACACAGTTTACGCTGCAGGCCCTCAAAAACCGCTCGGGGATACCGTTTAAGCAAACCATACCACGCAAATTTGTAGACGAGCACCTGGAAATATTTACTGGTGAACAGCATACTGCCACCATTTTAACCGCCCCCACAGGTTATGGTAAAACTACAGCGCTTTGCCATTGGGTTGATGAACACGTTAATCCCAAAAGCGGCGAGGTATCTGATGACATTATCTTGTTTTTCAGCTTTAACGTGCTGGTTAAAGCTATACAAGGACACAGCCTTAATGATTGGTTACTGGCCCTGTTAGGCATCGGTACAGACGAATGGGCGGTTAACATTGCCTTCTTTGAAAAAGGCCCGCCAAAAGGTAAGTTTTACCTGATACTGGACGGACTGAACGAGGCTGACTTTAAACGCAACGATTTTTATCAATTGCTAGGTCAGATCATTGACATTGTATCCTTATACAACAAAAGCGATTGGTTCAAAGTGATTCTTACCATGCGCTCTTCAACCTGGGTTAATAACAGGCATTTTCTTTCCAATAAATCAGATGAGTGGTTTTTGGGATTTATGACAGACAAGCAGCAGTCTGTAAATGTGCCCATGCTTGACGGACAAGAGATTGCGCAATTGAGCCGGCTCATTAATCCGGCAGAACAGGTTGTTATTAAGGAAATACATCTTAACAATCTGGCCCATCCGCTTTACTTCGAGTATTTTTACCAGGCCAACAGAGATAGTTTTTCACTTAACGACGTTAATCGCGCCAGCATTTACGAGCTGACCAGCGCCTACGTAATGGACAAAGTTTATAAGGGAAAGTACCACGAAGATAAAGTAGTGCTGCTAAATGAACTTGCCAACCAAATCAATATTACCGACGGCCACTATCGCATAGATAAACTTGCCGTGCATGAACTGCTCAAAACCTATCATCATGCTTATCAAGAGCTATTGAGCACCGGCTTTCTGCGCATTAACAGCCATACCAACTCATTAAAGTACCAGATATTTATTGAGTTTAATAACGACAATTTGCTGCAATTTGCCATTGCAAAAAAACTACTGAATGATAATAACGATCGGATTGATC
This sequence comes from Mucilaginibacter yixingensis, assembly GCF_041080815.1. Taxonomy (NCBI): domain Bacteria; kingdom Pseudomonadati; phylum Bacteroidota; class Sphingobacteriia; order Sphingobacteriales; family Sphingobacteriaceae; genus Mucilaginibacter; species Mucilaginibacter yixingensis. The sequence continues at coordinate 4,539,960 of NZ_CP160205.1, forward strand.
AAAAACTGATCAGTGAGATAAATACCACATTATCTAACAGTCCGCATAAACTGGCAGTATTAAAGTGGTGCATTTATAGCATTGTATCTAACCAGGATGCTATTGACTTCAAGGCACTGGCCAACGCTCAATTAAACATAAACGAGCGTAGCGATCTGATCTTATTTATGGGGCATTTGTTTAAGAAGCAATTGGGAGACATTCAAAAACCCCATTATTTAAACAAACTGTTTAACCAGGAAGGTGAACATAATCTATTCAACTATTTTGTAAGTCTTGAATTCATTCATTACGATTATGAACAGGCGCTGCTAAGCATTCTGGATTTTGAGTTACCAGACCATCGTAGAGTGATGGTAAAAACATGCCTTAGCCTGATAGCCATCTTACAAATGGATGTGGTAAAGCTGGAAAAATATATCAATGAACTGAAAGCCACGCCTCATGATAGCCTGCATTGCATGATTATCAACCCTATTAACTGCCTGGAAAGCATCTACTTCTATCTGCGGTTTGGGATCATCAAAAAAGAAGCGTTTGCTGATATTACTAAGTTTTACTTCAACCCATCATTACCAACCCAATGTGGCGACAATGGTAATCTCAATGAAATTTCATTGATACTGGCACTATACTCATTATTACTATGTCGTAATGTGCCTAAAGTTATCCGGTTTATTAATGCCCTTAAAAAGATCTATCCTAATGGCACCGTGTGCTACACATTTATGATAGAACTGCTAATGGCACACATGTATATGAATAATGGCGATGCCAAAGGACTGGAGATTTATGAGCAACTAAAAAATAGCTTTGATAAAGACACCAACAACTTTACTACCTATATGAAGGTGTCGTTTTACTCGCTCAAAATAAAGGTGCTGTTATTCAAAAAAGAATATGCCACTATGTTTGAAGAGATACATCTGTTTATTAACCTGTGCGATGAGGAGAATTTTAAGCTGATAAAAGTAGCCGCTATAGCTCACCTGTTAGGTAACTATTCTTTAAAGAACGATGACGACAAGTTGTTTAACCAGATCTATTTTGATTTTGTAAAAACTACCCGCTCCAGCGGCTGCCGTACAGAAAGTTTTACCAGCAGTTTAAGCAGTGGGCATTAAATAGAATGATACAAGCATCAATTTATTGAAACACCATAAGCAAACAGGCGCCATGAAAATGGCGCCTGTTTGCTTATTAGCCTACCCTACTGCGATAAAATTCGAGCAGTTGAGTTAGTATGCTATCTATTTTTACTATTGGAATATCCTGTTCAGCATCTATCAGTAATATTTTCATACGGGCACGTTTCTCCTGCAACAATTCTGAATCATTTATTAAGCTGCCTTCAACTATACCCAGATAAGGCTGATGATACTTTTTATGCACCCATAAGTAGCAGAACATCTTACCGCGATAACAGAAAAACGGCATCCCATATTTCCAGGCTTCGGTGATGTGCTCGTCTTGTTTCAGGATATGCTCCCGTAGAAACTGCAGGCAACTATTTACCGTCTCCGCGTGACTTAGGAAATAAGCATCAATCGGTCGCAACATTTCGTTCAATTTCCGCTTGGCTTATGGCAATTTGTTCAACCCTTCAGACCTTACATGCCAGCTGCCATCCTGCGGAAAACCGGGTGCATTCTCTTTCGGGCCGCCATCCCAGCCTGCTACCATTAAACCCGCCGCCGCCATAAACGCACTGTTGGCAGGTAAATAAGCCGGACAGGTTAAGGGTTCTTTAGCCCGCTGCACATGTCCGTTCTTTAAAAAATGCGCGCCAAAGGTATCATTACACAAAATATTCACCGCCTTTTCCTGCTCTCCTAGGCGGGCTGCAGTTAATGCGCCCTTACCCAAACTCCAGCTAATAAAGCTGCGCATACTGCCCCGCTGATAAATATTATCAAACGTATTGGCCATGATTTTTGGATCAATCATTGGCGTTTGCGGCATATAGCCCAGCGCCATAATCATATCAGATCCACCACCTGATGGTTCAGTCTCAATCTCCAAATACTTGCCGTTGCTTACTGTCGGGCGCGATAGTTTCTGCAAGATATCATCCCATTTGGCGTCGCGTGGCAGCCCCATACGCACGCGCCAGTCTTGCGCTACTTTAAGGCCATAATACCACTGCACCAGCTCAAAAGTTGGATTTTGCGTGGCGTTCTCTTCGGTGTGTTCATTTACTGCTTTTATCGGCGGGCCAAGTACGTACCTGTTGGTCTTCGCATCAAAAAAGGCGTAAGAAGCCAAAAACTTAGCCGATTCAAACACCACATCGCTATACTGCTTTAACGTAGCGGTGGTTGGGTTGGCCCGGTAAATCAACTCTGCCAGATAAATAGGGTTAGGTTGATTCCAGATGATGAACGGGTTAATACTCCCCGGGCTGGTACGCCCGTCTATCCCAGCCATTTTGGGCCAGCGGGCGCCGTCAAAACCTTCGCGTTTGGCCTCAGCAATAGCTTTTGGTAAAATCTTTTTATACCAGTTAAAGCTTTTCTCTAACAGATCGGTATGTCCCCACTCATAGAATTGGGCGGTGTGCCACCAGTAAACTTCAGAGTTATGTTTGCCATACCAGCTAATGTGCGTTAACCCGGTCTCCTGAGGCGGGAACGAACCGGCGTAGTTAATCTTTAACAGGTATTGCGAGAGCACAATCCGGCGCTCCAACTCATTGGCCCGCGGGTCTTTGCTGCCAGAAAAATCGGCCACGCCACCTTTCTGCCAGTAATCGGCCCAACCTTTTATATCGGCTGCTTTTACCGTTGCAAATGTTGGTTCGGGCGCTTTGTTTACAGACGGCATAAACTCGCAAACCAGTTGCAGGCTATCGCTGCCGGCCGCGTCAAGATGATAGTAGTGTTTACCATCGTTCACCAGCCTGGCTTTACCTTGCCAGTGGATAGACACGTAATAAACCGTGCCCTCTATACTGCGTTTCAGCAATACGCTATTGGGTGTCTGACTAACAATTGTGGTTTGATGTCTGTCCGGCTTACTCCAATCAAACGGTGGCTTATTTTTTATAGAAAGATCATAAGCATAAGGAAAGCGAAACGCAGGTGTTAATTTGCCTGACTTTAACAAGGCAGATTTAATACTGAAAGCCACCATGCTGCGCTCCGGGTGTGATACGGTTTGTACCGATACCGGCTGCCCGTCCAACTCATATTTACTATTAATGAGGCCGCGCCACAAATCAAGCGTCTGATCAACGTTTTTCACATTTGCCACATCCAGGGCCTTGCCATCTTCCATCAAGCTAATCTGGCCCAGCGGCACCGGGTGCGGGTTTTGGCGATAGTAATCGCCTGCCTCGCTTTTCTCCTGGCTGGCATACATAATTTGCCGGCCATGGAAATCAATCGGCTTCATGGCATCTTCCAGCCTCAGGTTTTTGGTATTTGGGAACGAGTGCCAGGCCCAGGTACACATGGTTTCCAGCGGGATACCGTTTTTGTAGTAATATCCTTCCAGAGATTGCATGCCCGTAACATCAGCCGTATAAGCAAAATCACCATTGCCGACAGATAGCGGGGCCAGCGGATCGGCTTCCTTTAGCGTAACATTGTGGCGACTGACCAATGCATACCGGTCTATACGCTGTGCAAAGGTTAATGAGGTGGTACCAGCCAGCAGTCCAAATGCCGCTAACAGCTTGATTTTATGAGAAAATAACATACGTTAAGTTTATAATGAGGCCGAAGCAAGGCTAAGATAATACATCTGCCCATACCCATTTGTAACAAAAAGGCGAAGCAACCCGGAGGTTGCTTCGCCCATATAACTAACGATATGCTATTGATTAATAGCCCGGGTTTTGATAGGCCTTTTTCTGATCTGATGACATTGGCGTACCATTAATGGTGGTAGCATCAATCTGGATCTGTGGTATTGGTCTTAACTTGTTGTAGTCTTTAATATTAACAGCGTCTTTATTGTAAAGTTTAGTGCGCTCGTAGAAAGTTTCTGTACGTGCCAGATCTTCCCAGCGGTAAAACTCACCGGCCAGCTCGCGGGTACGCTCATTCAGCATAAAGTGAATAAAACGTTGAGCATCTGTAGTAGCACTTGGCGGATACTGTTCGCTTGCCGCATTGGTGGTAAACAATGCCGTTGTTGCCATCAACTGCGGATAGGTATCTGTTACATCGCCAGGTGTACCGCCATCAAACATATATACCTGCGGATTTTTATACTCGCCGGCATGATAGGCAGCGCGCTGACGTATTTTATTAACGTAAGTCAGGGCGGTGGCATAATCGCCTTTGCGGCCGTAGGCTTCGGCTGCAATCAGATAAGTCTCTGCCAAACGGGCCAGGATACCGTTACGTACACCGCGTTCTTCGTTATAGTCGCTGGTTAAACGTACCGGATCGAGCAGTTTGGCCAGGGTTAGGTACTTGTTATTGTTAAAGCCCTGCAATATAGGGCCTCCGGTGGTGGCCTGGTAATAACGGCAATACACCGTGTAACGGTACTTGGCCAGTTGCGCACTGGTTAGCGGGTTGGTTTTGCTGTTGGCAATAAACAATGCAGCAGTATCGCCAATGCCAAACTTTAACTGGCCAACCAGCGATGGATTTGGTGCATCTGATGCACTAAACTTAGGCACGCCGGTGTTGGTATTTGAGTAGAAAACGGTGCGGAAGCTTTTGTAAAAGCGTGAGTCGTTCTTACGATCAAACAGGTCAATAGTATAATCTGACGGACCTAAGCGGCGGTATGGTCTGCCGTTAAAATTATCGGCATTACGAATCAGACCGGGGATACCAACATCATATTGACAGATATAGTATTCGTGCGTACGGTTACCACTGGTACCATCCATGGTCAAGTCTTTAATAAACTGAGCAGCCAGAATAATCTCTTTGCTGGCTTGCGCAGTCTGAAACTTAGCATAATCGCCGCTTGGCGCTGTACCGTTCTTACCAATATCAGGAGTAGAAACTTTAGGATAACCCGCCGGGTATACGCCATACCACAAATTCATGTAATCAGGCTCCAGCGCATAATTACCGCCATTAATTACCTGGTTAGCGTAATAAATCGTGCTATCCATATCAGTCGGCTGCTGGCCGCGGGCCTCTGTTACTGCACTGCCGCGTGTTAAATACACCTTAGCCAGAAAATGCTGGGCACACCCTTTGGTAATACGGCCCGCATCTGAATTAGTTGGCGTCAGATTGGCTTCGGCATAACGCATATCGTTAATAACCTGCTTATAAACATCGGCAACAGATGAGCGTGTAAAATCGGTCTCCTTATTTTTAGCCGAGGTAAGCACCAGCGGTATGCCGCCATATTGCTGCACCATCTGGAAGTAATAGTAACCACGCAAAAAACGTAATTCGGCCAAACGTTGGGTAATCTGTGCCTGGGTACCTAGTGTTTTAGAAGTGGTACTTTTAAAGCTTGGCAGCAGCTCCAAACCCAAATTACAACGGCCTATACCCTGGTAATTGTTAGTCCACAGGTTATTAATCAGGCCTTCGCCCGGGTTTAGGGCCGCGCTGAAGCTGTTGTAAAACTCATAGTTAAATTGGTCGCCCTCTATAAACTCATCCGTACCGAAGTTGAACAAGGCATAAGCCTGCTCGCCCTCAAATTTATAGCGCAGCGGTGTATAGGCAGAGCGCACCAAATCTTCTAAACCCTGATCTGTATTGTAATAGTCTTGCGTAAGCGAGCTTACCAGCTCCTCCTTCAAAAACTTTTTGCATGAGGCTATACTTAAAGCCGTCATAAGCATCATAAAAGGTATGATATATTTTTTCATTTCAATTTTGCTTTAAAATGATTCCTTTATTCTGTTAAAATCCGGCTCTTACACCCAACACTAAACTACGGTAGCTGTAACCCGACGGGCCCGGACTGGTAGTACTGCTTGATGGATATGAACGGGTATACTGCACACTTTCCGGATCATACAGCTTGTATTTGCTGAACAGGAAAGGGTTTACCGCGTTTACAGATACCGACAGCGAGCGCATTTTTATCTTGCTGATCCATTTGGCCGGGATCTGGTAAGACAACAATATGTTTCTTACGCGGGTAAATGAACCATCCTCAAAGCTGTTAGCCTGCCAGTAAAGCGGGATATCGCTGGTTACGTTTGGCTGCGGATAATCATTTGACGGGTTGGTAGGTGTCCAGTAATTAACTTTGAGCGATTGGTAACGGCCAACCAGCGACGGGCGCGGTGTACGCACTAAACCGCCATGGCTCACATACAGGTAAGCTGATAGCTCCAGGCCTTTATAAGAAAAGGCGGTGCGGAAACTACCGGTCCATTTTGGATCTGGCGAACCCAGCACAACTTTATCAGCCTCGGTAATTTGTTTATCGCCATTGGTATCCTGTACCCTTATTCTGCCCGGTTGCAAAGCGCTATTGGTTTTATTAGCCGGGATAGACCAGTAATAATCATATAAAATACCACCCGGCTGCGCATCGCTCAGCTGGAAGATGCCTTGTTTTACATAATCATAATAAACCCTTACCGGACCGCCAATAAACCACTGGCTGGAAATGTTATTGTTACCGGTGCCATCAATCTCAACAATGGCCTCTTTGTTTTTAGAGAAAACAAAATCGGTTGTCCATTTAAAGCCGCCTTTGTCATAGTTTACAGTAGAAAGATCTACCTCAAAACCACGGTTACGTACCTTACCTAAATTAACCAGCAGGGTAGAATAGCCCGAAGCATCAGGCAGTTTTTGCGGCTGAATTTCGTTCGACATCGACTCATAAACATCAATCATACCAGAGATCCGGCCATGCAGAAAGCCAAAGTCAACACCCACGTTTTTGGTGGTGGTTTTCTCCCATGAAAGATCGGGCAATGGTAAGCCAGAAGGATAATAGCCCTGTGCAAAGTTGTTAGCCCAGTTATAATAGCTGATGCTCAGCACGCCAGCAGTAAAATAAGGAGGGATGCTGGCATTACCCACAGAACCAATACCACCGCGAAGCTTTAACTGATCTATCCATGGTTTATCTTTCAGGAAGTTCTCCTGATCCAGGCGCCAGGCCACAGACCCTGATGGGAAGAATTTCCATTTATTATTCTCAGACAGTACAGATGACCCGTCTGAACGTCCGGATACGGTAAGGATATACTTACTGTCATAGCTATAAATAGCCCTGCCCAAAAATGATGCTTGCTGAGATTGAGCAAAGGCGCCTTTATAAACTACCGTACTTGTAGAGTTGTATTGCAATGAATACCATTTCTGGCTCTCATAAGTAAGGCCGGTGGCAGATGCGTTGGTACTGTCTGCACGGTTCTTAATCATCTCCTGCACCGCGGTAAGCGAGATATTATGCTTTTTAGCGATGGTGGTGCTGTATGATAATTGGTTTTGCAATGTCCAGCTCAGGTTATTTACTATAGCCAGCGATGCGTTTGCCGGGTTACCCTGCCTTGATGATGAAATAGCACCTGCAAAGTTACCGGTCTTCCTACCCAGCACGTCGGCACCGAAAGTAGTTTTAAACGATAGTCCCTTTGCTATGTTAACCTGTGCAAAAACATTGGCCAGCAAGTGGTTGGTACGCACCTCTGCAATAATGCTGTTTACGTCATTCAAAGGGTTGATGATGTTACTATCGTTACCTGGATAAATAAGAAAGTTACCGTTGGCATCTGTTGGTGTTGCCAATGGCAGCTGACCGGCCACACCGCCATAAACATCCGATCCCTGGTTTTGTATGTTGCTGCTGAAGTTAATGGTAGAACCCGCAGTTAAAAACTTGGTTGGGCTAAAAGTATTGCTGTTTGAGATGCTGTAGCGGGTGTAATCCTGCCCCGGGATGATACCTTTTTGCTTGTAAAAGCCCATTGACAGGGTGCTGCTAAACTTTTCAGAACCGCCGGTTAACGACAGGTTGTGGTTTTGTGTAACACCGGTTTGCAGGCCGTACTTCATCCAGTCAAAACTGGTAACTTTTGATGGATCATACACAGCTACCTCGTTCAGTACCGGATAACCCAAGCTGGTTAACAATGCTTTTTCCTGAGCGGTAGTAGGACGCTTTAATGCATTGAGCGTTGGGTTTAAAGGGTTACTTACATCATAGCTGGAAAAAGTATAACCAGCCATTACCCGGCTTACCATACCCGGGTCTTGTTTAAATAACTGAAAGTCTGAAAGCGGATCAGGGAAGTATTGCTGTGAACCGCTGGTGCTGCTCAGACCAGAGTTATATGATTTTGCCCCAATGTAGGCATCGCGTTTAAACTGGGCATATTCCGGGCCGTCAAACACATCTAACTTACGCAGAATGTTATCGGCAGATGTGCTTCCGCTGTAATCAACGGTTACTTTACCGGTTTTACCTTTTTTGGTAGTTACCTGTATAACGCCGTTGGCACCGCGCGAACCGTAGATGGCCGTTGCAGCTGCATCCTTCTGCACGTCGATTGACTCGATATCCAGCGGGTTAATGTCATCAATACCATATGATACCGGGATACCATCTACCACAAATAACGGCTCGTTACTTGCGCGCAGTGAGCGGTTACCCCTGATGCGGATACTTGAACCAGAACCCGGTTTGAATGATGATGCCTGCGATACCAGGCCCGGTACCTGTCCCTGCAGGGCGGTACTCAGGTTGGTGGTAGGCGTTTTGTTCATATCGGCCACGTTAACCGATGCAATGGCGCTGGACACGTCGCCCCTGCGCTGGGTACCGTAACCAATAACCACCACCTCGTTCAGTGTTTTAGGCTGTTCTTTCAACTGAATGCTGAACATGGTTTTGTTACCCACTTCAATCTCTTGCGAGGTATAGCCGATGAATGAGATCACCAGCACGGCGTTGGTTTTATCAGACGGGATGGTGAGCGAAAACTTACCGTTAATATCAGTCTGCGTGCCCACAGTTGAGCCTTTTATCAACACCGTTACCCCTGGCAACGGTTGGCCTTTCTCGTCAACCACCTGGCCCTTTATACCCACGGCTTTGGCCATATTGTCTTTTGCTGAGATGATGACCAGGTTATCTGCATTAAGCTGATAAGTGAGGTTGGTGTTTTTCAGCAGATCGTCCAATACATTGTTTATGGTAGCATTGGTACTGGCAATGTTCACCACCTTAGACGCATTGGCAATCAGGTTATCGTTATATAAAAAATGAAAGTCTGACTTTTTCTCAATCTCTTTGAGCGCCTTTTTTATCGTAACGTTCTGAACATTGAGATTGATTTTACTCTGGCCGAATCCCTTCGAGAAAGACTGATAAGAAGAAATGAGGATCAGAATAAGTATAAATTTTGACATGAGCAGAACTTTTAAAAGCTGTTCCGTCCGCACAGAATGTATGCGGCAAACGTATTTTTTCATAATTTAGCATTAAGGTTCTTAACTATTTGGTTTCTTGTGGAATAGTACTATTAGTTAACTATCGGTAATGAGGACGGGGAGTGTTGGCGCACTTCTCGTTCTTTTTTTGAGTGGGATGTAAACTTATTTCACCATAGGCAATCCTTCGTAATTTTACGTTAATAATTGGTTATAATGAGCACGGCCAAGCGACCGGTTGGTTCCTAGTAAATCTCAATCTGATTACCTTCTGTTTTATACCTGAAACCCACGGCCACCTGCAATTCTTTCATGGCTTCTTCAACGGTTTCATTCTTAAACTTTCCGGTAAACTTCAGTTTTTTGATATCATCGTTCCTGAAACTGATGTTAACATGGTATCTATGTTCCATCATTTCGGCTATGTCGCCAAAATCAGTATTGTCAAAATCAATGGCCGATTTCATCCACAGCACTTCGCTGGGTAGTCCATCTACCTCATATTCATGAATCTTTTTCAACTCAACCGAGGCAAAATCCAGATTTGCTGAAGCGGTGTCTTTTGCCGCAACAGGCAAAGCTGACGCATTGTTCATGGTAAATTTTTCTGCCGGGTGCAGAATATATTTCCGATCTGGATTATTCAATAAAGAAAGTTCGATACGACCGCGCACCAGCGTAGCCTCAGAGCGGTTATCTTTCTCATAAGACCGCACGTTAAACGCCGTGCCCAGTACGGTAATTTTAAACTTACCGGTGGTAACCGTGAAAGGATGAGCGGGATCTTTCACCACGTCAAAATATGCCTCGCCAGACAGTTTTACTTCGCGGCAATGGTTATCGGGGTTGTTGGCATAGGTAATCTTACTGCCAGAGTTAAGCCATACGTCGCTGCCATCGGGCAGGGTAATTTTGCTTACACCCGTTTGTGGTGCCACTACAGCGGTTACGCCCTGATTTTGCCGGGCTTCGCGCACCATGTAAACCAGGCCCACCACCAATGCCAGCACTGCGGCGTAAGGTAAAAAGCGCAATAATGATTTGATGCGAGAGTGTTTTAGCACAGCTTCAGGCTGCTCCTCATCTGTTTCATCAGGTTTAATCTCATCGGCCATATCCAGGCGGGTTTCAAAGGCGTCCCACTTGTTTTCCAATTCGGCATCGGTGTCATCTGCCGGAGGCGATGTTTTTTCCCAAAGGTTTTCCAAGGCGTCCATCGGCACGTCTGAACCATAAATGCGCATAAACTGCTCCAGCTCGCGCAGCTCCTCTGCGGTAGCCTCGCCGGACAATTTTTTGGCAATTAATATCCAGATGTGTCTGATCATAGCAATGGTCTCTCTCTATAAAGACGCGGTTTTACAACTTTACCCCAGTATCGTTATTAAAAAAATTTGAACTTTTATTTGCGCAACCAGTTGGTTGCATTATATTTGCAACCATACAGTTGCAAATTAAAAAATGAGAAGAGACGTTTTTCAGGCCATTGCAGATCCTACCCGTCGCGCCATTTTAGCCCTGCTGGCGTTGCAGGCTATGACGCCCAACGCCCTGGCTGCCCATTTTGAGAGCAGCCGACAAGCGGTATCAAAGCATATCAAAGTGTTGACCGAGTGTGAGGTGGTAGTGCAAAAACAATCGGGCCGGGAGATCTATTATCATTTCAACCCTAAGAAGATGAAAGAAATTGACCTGTGGCTGGAGCGTTTCCGCAAATTGTGGGAAGACCGCTTTGACCAGTTAGACGATTTGTTGAAAGACTTATAATCACCATAAAATCATACCAAAAGATAATCACTACCATTATGAACACTGAAATTGTAAAAGACGCTAACAACAAACAGCTGCACGTAACACGCGAGTTTGCAGCGCCAGTAGAAAAAGTATGGAAAGCGTGGACCGAGCCCGAACTGCTGGATAAATGGTGGGCTCCACGCCCTTGGCGCACAGAAACCAAAACGATGGATTTTAGCGAAGGTGGCGCATGGCTATACAGCATGGTTGGCCCCGAAGGCGAGCGCCACTGGTGCCGCGCCGATTACAAAAGCATTACCCCGGGCAGCGAATACAGCGCCGTTGATGCTTTTTGCGACGAGAACGGTACTCCATCGGGCATGGCGCCAAGCATGAGCTGGCACCTGCGCTTTAGCAGCACCGCTACCGGTACCCGCGTTGATATCACCATCACTTTTGAGAAGGAAGAAGATTTGGAAGCTATTGTAAAAATGGGCTTCAAAGAAGGTTTCACCATGGCACATGGCAACCTGGACGAATTGCTGGCTCAATTATAATCCCGCAACCTGCCATAAAAGCAAAAAGGCCGCCTTTATTAAAGAGCGGCCTTTTATGTTTAAATTTTGTCATTGCGAGGAACGGCGCGGGATAAGCGCCAAAGGGTGACGAAGCAATCTCGTCGCATGCTTAGACGTGCGACGAGATTGCTTCGCGCTCAATCCAGTTCTCTGCCCTGCTCGCAATGACACAATGTTTTATTTATCTGACAAGGTGAATCAAATAATATTTTTTGCCGGTTTGGCGGCGTCTGCCAATCGCTCGGCTATCTTTTTGAGAGCGTTGCCCATGTGGTACTCTACCGTTTTTACCGAGATATTGAGCAGCTCTGCCACCTCTTTATATTTAAACCCATCCTCTTTAACCAGTTTAAACACCAATTTACATTGATTAGGCAGCTTATCTACAGAACTACTTAGAATGCGGTTCAGATCTGCGTAGTACAGGTTTTCCTCGCCGTCATACCCGGTATCTTTCAGGTCGATATCAATATCCTCCAGCGAGAGGTGCTCATAAACCTTCATACGAGACATCGCTGTTAATGATTTATTACGCACCGCCGTACAGATGTAAATAGTAAAGTTTCTGATCTGCTGCAAATCAGCCCGCTTTAGCCAGATGCTCAAGAAAGTATCATTAACAATCTCCTCAGCCTCTTCGGTTGATTTGACGAGCGATTTGGCCAGACAGAACAACTTGCGGTAATAAAACAGGTACAACCTTTTAAACGAAGGCCTGTCATTACGCAATGCTACATCAGCAATCAGAGCTTCAATTTCCTGATCAGACATTGAAATAAATTTTTAGGTCAAAAAACCGGTATTCAGGCGAAATGTGGCTTTTTGTGGTTTAAAATTGGTCGTTTATATAGCTTGAATGTAAAAAACACATTACAAAACAACAAGCTTGTTACAAATATTAACTAAAAAACAATGGCTTCCAACCTGCACTATCCTGCAAAAATCAGTTAAAAAACAGCAGTGGCGGCTTGAGGGGCCGCCGCGCTGCATAACCAATTAATGAAGGAAAACCTATGTGTTTTCTATAGATAATAGACACCATTATTGGGCGATACCCCAGTGCCCCGAAAAAATATTTTATCAAATTGTTATCGATTGCCTCTATAGGCCTGCAGGCTTATAAAATAGGGCAACACTATTCAAACCCTAATCACTACATTTGCAGCAGTAGTTCTTTACTTTACTTCATCAACCGGTATAGGTTTTACTTAATTGTAGATTAATAGGGAACTGTGTGCAAATCACAGGCTGTCGCGCAACTGTAAGTAACGTACACGGTTTTTGCCAAACACATGTCCACTGTCTGCCCCTTGAGCAGATGGGAAGGACGGCAAAAATGTTACAAGCCAGGAGACCTGCCATATACTGAATTGACAATGCTTTCGCGGTATGAAGCAATTGGTCAGGTTCAAATTATTTTATTGTCTGGGGGCACGGTGTGCATCTGCGGCAACATTATTCCCTGTCTTTTTATTTCCGTCTGCACATAAAGCATTGCGAAGCTTAGCCAAAGAGCTTTTAACCGATTTATTTATTTAATCTTTTAAAAGAAATGCTAACGCAAAATCTGGGCTACCCGCGTATTGGTAGCCAAAGACAATTAAAAAAAGCCTGCGAACAATACTGGGCAGGCAACATTAGCCTTAAAGAGCTGAATGCAACAGCCCGGAAGATCCGCGAGGAAAACTGGCAGCTACAGGTAGATGCCGGTATGGCACTCATCCCGTGTAATGATTTTAGTTTTTATGACCAGGTGCTGGATATGTCTATGCTGCTGGGAGCCATCCCTTCACGCTATGCGCCTGTGCTATCTCAAAACAAAAACAACCACGAGACCGACCTGTACTTTGCCATGGCCCGCGGCTATCAAAAAGACGGACTGGATATCAAGGCTATGGAGATGACCAAATGGTTTGATACCAACTACCATTACATCGTTCCGGAGTTTACAGCTAAGCAAGAGTTCCGCATTTTTTCAGAGAAGTTGTTTGGCGAGTTTAACGCAGCGCAGCAATTCTGCGGCGATGCGGCTAAACCTGTGCTGATCGGTCCGGCATCATACCTATTGCTGGGTAAAGAGAAAGAAGTCGGTTTTGAACGAATTGACCTGATCAAAAAACTGGTACCGGTTTATGTGGAGATCATTAATCGCCTTAAAACCCTTGGCGCCAAATGGGTGCAGCTAGATGAGCCCTGCCTGGTGCTTGATCTATCGGCTAAAGAAAAAGAAGCGTTGGTTTATACGCATCAGGCCATAGCCAATCGCGTAAGCGGTATCAAAATTTTGGTGGCTACCTATTTTGGTGCCCTGCAGGATAACACGCCATTGGCCGTTAATCTGCCGGTTGCCGCCTTGCACATAGACCTGGTGCGTGCACCAGAGCAGCTGGATGAGATGTTGAAACAATTGCCAGACAGGCTGCAACTATCACTTGGCGTAATTGATGGCCGCAACATCTGGAAAAACGATTATGAAAAATCGCTGGCGCTGATTAATAAAGCGGTTGCGGCAATTGGTGCCGAGCGTGTGCTCATCGCCCCGTCATGTTCGCTATTACACGTGCCGTGCGATCTGGAACTGGAAACCGAACTGGATTATGGCACAAAAAACTGGCTGGCCTTTGCCCGCCAAAAGCTGGGGGAGCTGAAAGATCTGGCAGCTATTTTTGAGGGCGATACCGCGCTGCTGGCTGCCAACAAGCAAAGCATAGAGGCCCGCCGCAACTCTACCCAGATACACAAACCTGCCGTAAAAGAACGCGCCGCCGCGCTGACTGCGCAGGACGCCGAGCGACTGCATACATTTGCCATCCGCCGCGAAGTACAGCGTGAGCGTTTTAATCTGCCACTCTTCCCTACAACTACCATCGGCTCGTTCCCGCAAACAGATGATATCCGCAAGCTTCGTGCAACGTTCAAAAAAGGCGAACTGTCATTAAACGCTTACGAAAAAGCTATTGAAGAAGCTACCATAGCCGCCATCCGCTGGCAGGAAGATGTTGGCCTGGACGTATTGGTGCACGGCGAGTTTGAGCGTAATGACATGGTGGAATACTTTGGCGAACGACTGGACGGCTTTCTGTTCACCAAGAACGGGTGGGTGCAGAGCTATGGTAGCCGCTGCGTAAAGCCACCGGTTATTTATGGCGATGTGAGCCGCCCGCGGGATATGACTGTGCGTTGGACCACCTTTGCCGCAGCCCAAACTGAGCGCCACATGAAAGGCATGTTAACCGGACCGGTAACCATCCTGCAATGGTCGTTCGTGCGTGATGACCAGCCGCGCGAAACCACCACCAATCAGATTGCCCTGGCCATTCGCGATGAGGTGGTGGCGTTAGAACAAGCTGGCATCGGCATTATTCAGATTGATGAACCGGCCATCCGCGAGGGCTTACCATTGCGCAAAGCCGATTGGCCACAATATCTGGACTGGGCGGTGAAGGCCTTCCGCATCTCGGCATCGGGCGTGCAGGATGACACGCAGATCCACACCCACATGTGCTACAGCGAGTTTAACGATATTATAGCCCACATAGCCGCTATGGATGCCGACGTGATCACTATTGAAACATCGCGCTCGCAAATGGACCTACTGGAAGCTTTTGCCGGCTTTAAATACCCGAATGAGATTGGTCCGGGCGTGTATGATATCCACTCACCGCGCATTCCAACAACTCAGGAAATGGTTGACCTATTGCAAAAAGCGGCTCAACTGCTCCCTGCACAAAACCTTTGGGTAAACCCAGATTGCGGCCTGAAAACCCGCAAATGGCCAGAAACCAAAGCGGCACTGGAAAACATGATTGCCGCCGCACAAACTGCACGGCAATTGATTGAAGTTGAGGCGTAATGCAGTTGCAAACTGTGTGAGCAGTTTAGGTACGAGATGCAATCTCGCGCCAGCGATTAACAACGAAGAACGGCGGGCCAAATGGCCCGCCGTTCTTGCTCTTTTCTCTTTGCCCTAATGTCATCCCGACCGCAGGGAGGGATCTTTTCGGGGCGACCTGTTGGGATACCTCATCGAAAAGATTTCTCAGTCGCCCTCACACGCATTTCCAGCGCTGCTTCTTCGAAATGACATGAGAGGGGATTTTTTATCAATCTTTCCAAACCACCACATCTGCCGGTTTTAGCTCGCGGCTGCCTATCAGTATTTTTTTGCCTTCTGGAATCGGCACTTCGTAAGCTTTATCGCCATAGTTAACGCCCACCCAGAAACCATCGCGCCACTGTACAATTACGCCCGGAGGGTAATCGCCGGTGGCAATGCCGGCTTCTTTGTAAACTTTGGCCAGTACTGCTTTTTCCAGCTTGCCGTCAGCATCCGGACCAACATAGGTTACGGTGCCTTTGCCCAGTTTACGCGATATAACGGCCGCTTTACCGGCATAGTATTGATCGGCATAGGTTGCCCAAACCGAAGTACCTGGATCTGCCTCTAACACATCACCCCAGCTGCTCCAATAGGCTTTGTCGTCGCCCATTTGCAGGGTGCCGTAAGAGGTATCAGGCAGTAAGTCATAGAACGAGATCTTACCGCCAATGAGTTTGTAGATCGGTTCGGCCCATTTCATTTCCCACAGTTTGGCATTACGGTTTTTCTGTCCGGTGCGGGTAGTCAACACCAGATGACCGCCGTCTTGCACGTATTTAGTCCAGCGGGCTACCAGGTTGGCATCCAGTAGTTCGTACGATGGTGCTACCATTACCGGGTATTTAGAAAAATCTTTGTCTTCGGTAATCACATCCACCGGTGCACCCAGTTGCTGTAAGGCACCCAGGTAACGGTTCAAGTGAACCATAAAGTTCCACTGGTTGGTTTGCGGCTGGTTATCTTCTTCCCAACGGTTATCGGCATTGTACAAAATCGCGGCCTGACGCGCTGCATAGGCTGCAGGTTTTTTGGCGTTAGGGTCATAATCTTTTTTGATCGACTTTAGTTCGTTGATCACTTTGATATATTCCTCGCCGCTCCTGCTTGGCGTAACACCATCTGTACTAATAATACCATAATGATACTGCTCGCCACCTACCAATGGTTGTTTAAAGCGATAGTTGCACACAAACTTGTTGCCACCGGCAAAGGCATGCCAGATCCACATGCGCACCACGCCCGGCGTTGGTTGCGGGTTAAATTTACCCCAGTTTACCTGTCCCGGCTGTAACTCCATTACCCCGGTAACACCGTTGAATGAGCGGAAGAAATCATTAGCAAAGCCGATACTGGTTGGCGAGCCCATACGGAAACCCTGCGGACCAATACCTTTATCATAACCGGCTACCAGGTACTTTGTGTAGGTTACAAAATCCAGTCCGGTGATGTGCGATGGGTCTACATCCACATGCTCCGGCATCAGGTTGGTGGTGATCCATTGATTTGGATTGATGTATTTACGCAGAATCTTATACTGCATGGTCAGAAAATCATTGCATTCATCGGCACTGAAACGCTTAAAATCCAGCACGGCGTGCGGGCTGGGCTGGGCAATCAGCTCTTTACCATTAGGAATGCGGATCTGATCCCAATCAAAATAGCGGATGCTCCAAAAGGCGGTGCCCCAGGCAGCGTTCAGTGCATCTATGGTTTGATATTTGTTTTTTGCCCATTCCTGGAAACGCTTCTGCGCAGCAGGGCTATAATCATACTGTCCGTAGTGCGATGGCTCATTATCCAGCTGCCAGCCCCAGATATTTTTGTTGTTGGCAAAGTGTTTACCAATAGCCTCCACCATCTTAGCCACATACTCGCGGTAAACCGGGCTGCTCCACGAGCATTGCTGGCGCGAGCCGTGCTGCATGGTGGTACCATCGGCGTTTACCATCAATATTTCGGGGTGTTTCTGCTCCAGCCAAACCGGCGGCGTTGGCGACGAGGTACACATAATTACCTTCACATGGTTTTTGGCAGCCAGTTCAACCGCTTCATCCAGCCATTTAAAATCAAACTTACCTTCTTCGGGCTCAATAAAGGCCCAGGCAAACTCGCCGAAATGGGTAAAATCAAAGCCAACCTCGGCCATTTTTTTGATGTCGCGCTCCCAGTCCTGACGAGGCCATTGCTCCGGATAGTAATAGGAGCCTATGGTCATCAAATCACTCTTAGGGAAAAACTTATCGGCCGACTGGCCCTTCGCAAAGTTGGAGGATAACAGGCATACACCTGCAATTGCCGCACATGTGAGCCGTGCTGCTTTAGTTTTGGTAAACAGGTTCATCTGGTTTTGATGCAATTTGGTTTAACCAAATAAACAAAATATTACCTGTAGTTTATACGGTTAAGGGAGAAATAAAAGCATCTCTAAAGACCAGCCACAAGGAATGTCCGCAGAGATGCTTCGTTCCTCAGCATGACAGAGGGGGGGTATCGTTTTAATTCTTCCCAACAACCTCGCCCGTATTGATCAGCTCTAAAATAGAATCTACATACTCGCGTGTATTGGCCAGACGCGGTACTTTATGCTGACCGCCCAGTTTGCCACGGGCTTTCATCCAACGGATAAAGGTACCATTTGGCAGACAACGCACTTGCGGGCGGTGCAGGGCCATGTCTTTAAACCGCTTGGCATCATAGTCAGAGTTGAGTTTGCGCAGGGTTTCGTCCAGCAGATCGGTAAAACGATCAAACTCGGCGGGTTCTTTTTCAAACTCTATCAGCCATTCGTGGCCGCCGCAGGTGTTGTCGTTCGAGAAATAGACCGGAGCAGCGGTATAATCGCGTATAATGGCGCCGGTGTAATGGCAGGCACGTTCCAGCGCGCGCTCGGCGTTGTCAATAATCAGTTCTTCGCCAAAGGCATTGATAAAATGTTTGGTACGACCGGTAATCTGGATGCGATACGGCGCCAGCGACGTAAACCGGATGGTATCGCCAATCATATATCGCCATAAACCGGCATTGGTGCTGATGATGAGTGCGTAATTTTTGCCAACCTCCACCTCGTCCAGCGTCAGCGTGCGCGGGTTTTCATCTTCCAGATGCTCAAACGGCAAAAATTCGTAGAAGATGCCATAATCCAGCATCAGCAGCATATCGCCCGGCGCTTCCTGATCCTGTATGCCGAAGAAACCTTCCGAAGCGTTGTAGGTATCCAGGTAATACATATCATCGCTCGGGATGAGTGTCTTGAACAGCTCGCGGTATGGCGTAAAGTTAACAGCACCGTGGAAGTAGAGTTCCAGGTTAGGCCACACTTCCAGCAGGTTATTTTTACCGGTAATTTCCAGGATACGTTTAAACAGCAACGCATTCCAGGTAGGCACACCACTAATGCTGGTTACATTAACATCTTTGGTGGCGTGGGCCATCTTTTCAATCTTCTCTTCAAAATTATCCAGCAGGGCAATGTCCAGGTGTGGCGTGCGATAAAACTCGGCCCATAAGGGCAGGTTTTTCATGATCACGGCAGACAAATCGCCAAAGGATGCATCTGCATTCAGCTGCACCACCTGGTGACTGCCGCCCAGGGTTAAACTTTTACCAGTAAATATGCGGGCATTGGGGCGGTTGTTGAAGTAAAGCGTGAGCATATCTTTACCGCCCTTAAAATGGCATTCTTCCAGCGATTCTTCGCTTACTGGGATAAACTTGCTCCTATCGTTTGTGGTGCCCGATGACTTGGCAAACCACCTGATCTCTGACGGCCACAGTACATTTTGCTCGCCTTTGAGCATACGCTCAATGTACGGCTTCAGCGTATCATAAGTTTGGATGGGAACGCGCTGCTTGAACTGATCGATGCTCTCGATACTCTTATAGTGATGCCTGCGCCCCCACTCGGTGTTTTCGGCCCAGCTAATGAGCTGCTCAAACCACTCCTCCTGCACCTCGTTGGGGTACTTCATAAAAAGCTCTATCTGGTGGATACGCTTTTTCATGAACCAGGTAAAAACCGAGTTTAAGATAGTCATAGGTTGGCGCGTTTAGTGTTGATTGGTAACAATAGTACAAATAACAACCAATAATGTTGTCATTACGGGGCGGAACAACGAAGCAATCTCATCGCAGGCATAGCAAAGCGACGTGATTGCTTCGTTACCTCTGCTCAGCTCCCCTGCGTTCCTCGCAATGACAAATATTAATTATTGTTGTTAAAAGCTTTATTTAGGCAAAAAGGTCTTCCTTTTCAGGACGAAATTTGAGCCAAGATAAACTTTTCTCACCATTTCATCTTCAGCAAGATCTTCCGGCTCGCCTGATTTTAAGATTTTGCCCTCAAAAAGCAGGTAGGCACGATCGGTTATAGAGAGGGTTTCCTGTACGTTGTGGTCGGTAATCAGGATACCGATGTTTTTATGTTTCAGACGGGCCACCAGGCTTTGAATTTCTTCTACCGCAATAGGGTCTACACCGGCAAAGGGCTCATCCAGTAAAATAAAGTTAGGCTCGGCAGCCAGTGCACGGGCAATCTCGGTACGGCGGCGCTCGCCACCAGAAAGCAAATCGCCACGGTTTCTGCGCACTTTGTGCAAGCTAAACTCGTCTATCAACTCCTCCAGCTTTTCTTCCTGCCGCTCGCGGCTCAGCGGCCCCATTTCCAGGATGGCCTTGATATTATCTTCTACGGAAAGTTTACGAAAAACCGATGCCTCCTGCGCCAGGTAGCCGATCCCTTTTTGCGCGCGGCGATACATCGCATCGGTGGTGATGTTCTGGTCATCCAGAAAAATCTGGCCTTCGTTTGGCTTGATCAGGCCCACAATCATGTAAAACGATGTGGTTTTGCCTGCACCATTTGGCCCCAGCAAACCCACAATTTCACCTTGCGATACGTTAAACGTTACATCGTTAACAACGGTGCGCTGCTTATATTTTTTTACTAAATGTTCGGCCCTGAGTATCATACCTTTTATAATGAGTGAATAAGTGAGGGAGTGAATGAGTGAATAGTTCGCCTGTTAAGCCGTTAGTCACTTATACTTTCTCACTAATTATATTTTAAAACGAGGAAGATCTATAAATAGTGATTAACGGAGTTTTATTCGCTCATTCACTCATTTCATCCTTCACTCACTAAATCTAATCCCCTTTATATTCAATTGTACGGTGCGTTTATCGCGCCATACGTTTTCTTCTATGTGGTAACAAACGTCAAAAAGCTGCCCGCTGTTTACCTGGTCTAACATTTCGCCCTGACCAAAGGCTATGGCTTCAAAAACCGGCGCATCAGGCTGCTCCAACACCATTTTAAGGTGATGCTGACCTACCAGCGATGCCGCGCCACGTACTTTTACGTTGCGCGTTAGCAACGTAGGCGACATATTCTCTGGCCCGAACGGTGCTAACTGCTGCAATATTCTGAAAAATTTTGCATCTATCTGCTTAAAATCCACCTCGGCATCAATCAATATCTCCGGAATCAGCAATTCGGGTGCAATGGTACTGCTTACTATTTGCTCAAAACGCTCGGTAAAGGCTTCTATATTTTCTGGTTCCAGGGTTAAACCTGCTGCATATTTATGTCCGCCAAACTGAATGAGCAGATCGGCACAACCACACAAGGCCTCATACAAATCATACCCCCGCACCGACCGTGCTGACCCTGCCACATGCCCGTTAGAGCGCGTCAGCACTACCGTTGGCCGGTAGTATTTCTCGGTCAATCGCGATGCCACAATGCCAATTACCCCTTTATGCCAGCCCTCGTTAAATACCACAGTTGATTTTCGGTTGATCAGTATGGCATCGTTATCAATCATACTCAACGCATCGCCGGTAATATTGGTATCGTGCTCTTTACGTTCAAGGTTTTTTAGGTTGATGAGTGTGCCCATGGTTTGCGCATCATCGTCATGACAGGCAATCAGCAGTTCTACGGCATGCTTGGCATCGTCAATCCGCCCGGCAGCATTAATACGCGGGCCCAGTTGAAACACCACATCGGTTATGGTATAAGCACCCGATCTTCCGGCAACGCCCATCAACGCACGCACGCCCACACATGGGTTATTGTTGATTTTCTGCAGACCATAATAGGCCAGCACCCGGTTCTCGCCGTTAATATGCACAATATCGCAAGCCACACTAATGGCCACCAGATCCAAATATTCGGTCACTTCCTCAAACGGGATATCGTGCGCTTGCGCATAAGCCTGAATCAGCTTAAAGCCAATGCCGCAACCCGAAAGTTCTTTGTACGGATACTCGCAACCCGGGCGTTTGGGATCTAACACCGCTGCCGCTGCCGGAATTTCCTCGCCTGCCAGGTGGTGATCGCAAATAATAAAATCTACGCCCAGCGTATTAGCATAGGCAATTTTATCAACCGATTTAATACCGCAATCCAGCGCAATGATGAGCGAGAAACCATTGGCCGCAGCATAATCAATCCCCTTGGTAGAAATACCGTAACCTTCCAGATAACGGTCGGGGATGTAGTATTCCAGATGATTATATCTTTTAGAAAAAAAACTATAAACCAGGGCAACGGCCGTGGTGCCATCCACATCATAATCACCGTAAATCAATATCCTTTCCTGGCGGGCAATGGCCTGGTCTATGCGGGCAATAGCCAGTTCCATGTCCCTCATCAAAAAAGGATCATGCAGATGCTCCAGCACAGGGCGAAAAAAGTAGCGGGCCTCATCAAATGTATTTACGCCGCGCTGCACCAGTATATCGGCCAGCGTAGGTTCAATACTTAATGCGGCAGCCAAATTTGCTACCGTAGCTTTGTCATTTGTTTCTTTTATCGTCCAGCGTTTTTGCATATACCCCTCTAAATCTCCCCGAAGGGGAGACTTCTTTTACTTATATGATTCTCCCCTTTTAATAAAGCCCTCTCTTTTGGAGAGAATTTAGGAGAGGTTTCTCTGTGTAATTTTGTCTAATCTTTAAGCTTTCACACGCCAACCTATAAAAGGATGGCTATCTTTGCCCGAAACGGTAAATATAATTACGGGTTAACAACGCCCAAAGTTACATTTCAATATCTATCTGCAGCACGCTATGGAAATTTTTACACTGGGCGAAGGCTCTTACTCGGTTGACAGCACTAAAAAGTTTATTCCTTTTAATCCGGAGATTGATGATCCAAAATCACGCCCGGGTTCGCTGTTTATCCATGTAAACCCATTTCTGGTGAAGATGAATAACGATCTGATCTTGTTTGATGCCGGTCTGGGTTTTAAAGATACCCGGGATGAGCTGTTCCTGCATCAAAACATCCGCAATGCAGGTTTTGACCCGGATGAGGTAACGCTGGTATTGATGTCTCACCTTCATTATGACCATTCTGGCGGTTTGGTTTATGAAAACCATGGCCGTTTGGAACCATCGTTCCCCAATGCAGCGCACGTGGTGCAAAAAGGCGAATGGGATTTTGCCATTACCGGTAAATCATCCAGCTACCATCAGGATATTTTTGAAGCATTGGAGCGTTCGGCCAATTTTACATTGGTTGAGGGCTCGGGCGAATTGAAGCCGGGGATTAGTTATGAGCTTTCGGGCGGGCATTGTCCGTACCATCACGTTTGGCGTTTGCAGGAAGATGGTCAGAAAGTATTTTTTGGTGGAGATGAGCTACCTGAACCGGAGCAACTGATTCGTAAGTTTATTGCTAAGTACGATTATGATGGCCGCAAAGCCATGCAACTGCGCGAAGAGTATGGCAACATGGCTGCTAATGAGGGCTGGACATGCCTGTTTTACCATGCTAAATCTGTAACCAGGGGAACCGTACGCCATGAAAATGACGGCTTTGTAGTAATGCCGGCTTAATCTCTTTTAACACCGAACACCTCACTGATCTTCTCTACATTAAGGGGTTTGGAGATAAAATCTTTTACCAGTGGATATGATTTTGCTTTGCTGATATCGTTACTGAATACCGATGACGAGATGATAAAAATCTTGCTTTTACCCTGCTGATCTATTTGCAAACGCTCGTACTCGTCCAAAAACTCCCAGCCATTCATTATCGGCATGTTAATATCCAGCAAAATATAATCGGGCAACTTTGAGGGGTCGCGGCGACTAATTTCCAATAACTGATCAATGGCAAACTTACCATTCAGGCAGGCCGTAATCTCGGTATTAAGCAATGCCTTCTTTATCAATTTAATGGAGATGAAGTTATTGATCTCATCATCATCAACTAATAAAATACTTACAGGCCTGTTATTTACATTCATAGGTTCTTATACGTAGAAGCGCAACAACAAGTTATTCCATAAAGTTTTAACACAATAAAACTTTACTGAATACCAAAAAACTTGTTATTCCAATAGTTTTTATACCCTTAATAGTTCAAGCTAAAAGTAAGTATTCGGCAACAAAAACTATCGTTTTTAAACTAATAAATAAATTTCCGAAGCAAATCATAGGCACATGCGCCTATAATTCAATAGCTTAAGTTTTTTGTAAAATTTTAGATAGCGCCCACATTTTACATGCGGCTAACACATTTGCAGTAAAATGCAGTTAAACTTGTATCGCCGAAATCAGCCTGCCATATTACCGGTAGTTATACTGCAGCGGCAACGCAAAACACAAATCTGTCAGCATACACACCATGAAGATTGGAATAGTTTGTTACCCTACTTTTGGCGGAAGCGGCGTGGTAGCCACCGAGTTAGGCAAAGCCCTTGCCGATAACGGCCATAAAGTACATTTCATCACATACAACCAACCGGCCCGTCTGGATTTCTTTTCAGAAAACCTGTTTTACCACGAGGTGGCCGTTAGCAAATATCCACTGTTTGATTATCCGCCCTATGAACTGGCCCTGGCCAGCCGCATGGTAGACGTAGTGCGATTTGAACAATTGGACGTACTGCACGTGCATTACGCTATTCCGCATGCATCGGCAGCATTTATGGCCAAGCAAATTTTGGCTACCTATGGCATACACATCCCTGTAATTACTACCCTGCACGGTACAGATATTACACTGGTAGGTAATGACCGTACTTATAAACCGGTAGTTACTTTCTCTATCAATCAAAGCGATGGCGTAACCGCTGTATCACAGCACCTTAAAGATGACACTTATCGTTTCTTTGAAATTGAGAAAGATATCAGGGTGATCTATAACTTCATCGATCTGAAACGTTTCAGCCTGAAACCACGCGATCACTTCAAAAAAGCCATTGCCCCATCAGGCGAGCGCATTTTGGTACACACCTCCAACTTCCGCAAGGTGAAACGCACGCAGGATGTGGTGCGCATTTTTGCCAAGGTAAACGAGGTGATTCCGTCTAAACTGCTGATGGTGGGCGACGGACAGGAGCGCCCCGAGTGCGAGCAGCTTTGTCGCGATTTGGGCGTAATGGATAATGTACGTTTCCTGGGTAAGCAGGATGCAGTAGAAGAAATCCTATCGGTGTCAGACCTGTTTCTGATGCCATCGCAGTCTGAAAGCTTTGGTCTGGCCGCATTAGAAGCCATGGCCTGTAAAGTACCTGTAGTTAGCTCAAACGCCGGTGGTTTACCTGAACTGAATGTTGACGGCGAAACCGGCTACATCCGGGATATTGGTGATATTGACGGGATGGCCCAGGCGTCTATAGATATTTTACAAGACGATGCGCGCCTCAATCAATTTAAAGAAAACGCCCTGGCGCGCGCCAAAACTTTTGACCTGGCCTTTATCCTCCCGCAATATGAAAGCTATTATCAGCAGATTATTGAGGAGAGTAAAAAGAAATTGGTGGAGAAGGCATAAGGCTTAGTCGCTCAGCACACGTATAAAACGTCTTGTCATTGCGAGCAGGACGGCGTGTAAGGATGAGCGCGAAGCAATCTCACCGCAGGATTATATATGCGACGAGATTGCTTCGTTCCTCGCAATGACAGTAGGCCTAAATAGGTTCTTCAGCCTCAATTAACGAAATTCTTATCCTCACAAGCCCCAACACATTCCCCTCCATTAATATTTGCAGCAAAATTTGCTAAAAACCACTTTTACTGCTCGGCTGTTACTATTTTCACATCGAAATTAAAACTGATATGAAAAAGATACTGCAATTATTAATGCTGATAGCTATTACGGCCACTGTGTTAACAGCCTGTTCTGGGCAAAAAGGCACCGTTGCCAACAGTAACGTATCCCGCGGAAAGTTTACCGGCACGTGGACAGTCACCCGCATTACCTATGAAGGTTTGGTTGAAGGCGCTGTACAAAACGTATTTGACCAAGCCCCGCCTGCTGCTTTTAGAAACAGTACCTGGCAACTCACCAACAGCGGCAATGGCATGTATACACTGACTAACGGTACCTCGCAATCTATTTACTGGGGCATTAACAACACCGACGCGAGCGGACAAATTTTCCAGTTCAAAAAGATCTACCAGGGCGATAAACCCAAAAACGTAACCGAAGGCTACCAGCTTTATGTAGCCGGCAACGATGGCGCCACCATGACGCTAAGAAGCCCGGTAGCCATTGGCAACAGCAATGCTTATATTGTTTATCACTTTGCGAAGGTTAAATAATCCTACTCAACCCCTGTTGTCATTTCGATGAGCACGCGGGTAGAGGTGAGCGAAGGAGCGGAAGAGAAACTGCTCTCTTGAGCGACAGCGAAAAATCTTTTCGAAGACGCATTGCATCGGGATTGTACATCTGGACTATCGCGCCGAGAAGATTTTTCGCTGCCGTTCAAGTGAGCAGTTTCTCCTCACGCCTCCCACAGCCCCACGCGCTGTTCGTCGAAATGACATTTTATATAAAACAAGAAAGGCCGCCCATTGGGCAGCCTTTCTTGTTTTATATCCTAAATCTCCCTCTCCTTCGGAGAGGGCCGGGGAGAGGCATTACTTGATCAAATGCTTTAATTGGATGATCTCATGCTCCTCTAAAAACCTCCAGCGACCGCGTGGCAGATCTTTTTTGGTAAGGTTGGCATAGATAGAACGATCCAGTTTGGTTACTTCATAGCCCAGGTGTTCAAAAATACGGCGAACGATACGGTTTTTGCCGCTGTGAATCTGGATGCCGATTTCTTTCTTGCTGGCACCAGCTACATAAGACACCATATCAGGCTTAATAAAGCCATCTTCCAGTTCCAGACCAAATTGAATTTTGTTCAAGTCGCCCTGAGTCAAATTCTTGTTCAGCTCTGCCTGGTACAGCTTGGTGATGTTGTTGCGTGGGTGCGAAAGTTTATCAGCCAAGTCGCCGTCGTTAGTCATCAACAACAAACCGGTAGTGTTACGATCCAGACGACCAACCGGATAGATGCGCTCGCGGCTGGCTTTTTCTACCAGGTGCATTACGGTGCGGCGCTCTTGCGGGTCATCAGTAGTGGTGATGTAGTCTTTTGGCTTGTTCAGCAGCACGTACACCATTTTCTCGCGTTTCAGGGTCTCGCCGTTGTAGCGTACCACGTCTTTCGCAGGGTCAACCTTAAAGCCCAGTTCAGATACCACCTCACCGTTTACAGATACCACACCAGCGCTAATCAACTCATCAGCCTTACGGCGCGAGCAAATACCTGCGTTAGAGATATAACGGTTTAAACGGATTAATGAATCTTCTTCTTTCTTGCCTCCTTTTTTGCGGCTGCGCATTACGCGCTCCGGAGCAGGTTGTTCGCGGTCGCTATCGTATGATCTGGAGAAATCACGGTTACGCTCACGTCTGTCGGCAAAATCACCGCCTTCGTTGCGTCTATCAAACCCTTCTTTGTTATAAGGACGGTCGCTTCTTTCGTTACGTCTGTCGAAACCACCTTTATTAAACGGACGGTCGCCACCTTCGTTACGTCTGTCGAAACCGCCTTTATTAAATGGACGGTCGCCGCCTTCGCTACGCTTGTTGAAGCCACCTTTATTAAATGGCCGGTCACCACCTTCGCTGCGCTTGTTAAAGCCGCCCTTGCTAAATGGTCTGTCGCCGCCTTCGCTGCGTTTATCAAAACCACCTTTATTAAAGGGTTTGCTGAATTTTCTGTCGGATGGAGCATCACTGCTGAAGTTACGCTTCGGACGATCTCCGAATGAACCTCTGCCTTCGCCTGCCGGTTTATCGCCGCGGCTAAAACCACCCGAAGATGTTTTTGGACGTGATGCGGAGAACGATCTTTTACCTTCAGACTGATCACCTTCCTGGCGTTTGCCAAATGAACGGTTACCCGAAGGTTTACCGGCGCCTCCTCCCGGAGCTGCTGCCGAACGGCCGCGTGCTGGTGATGGAGATGGGCGGCGGGGGCTATCGCCACCCGTGCGCCTTGCGGCTGGTTTTGCGGACTTGTCGTCTCGACTGTTCCCTGGTTTTCTAAATACCATATTTCAATTTTTTGATCGCTTCACAGCGGGGCGCAAATGTACAAATTTTTACCGTTTTTTAAAACTTTTCATCCGGTTCAAATGTTCGTTTTTCGATGCCGTAAAAGCTGTTTTTCAGCACCTTAAAACACAGCTAATACACTAAGGCTTCTACAAATGCTTGATAATCTGATTTATATATCGTATATTTGCAGCGCATCTAGCTTATTGTTCACTTAGAAACAACTTAATGATTAAAAAACACTTAATTACGTGCTCCGTAATTTGGGTGCTGTTCATCATTACAAAACTGTTCATCTACAGTAAAAGTGATAAGAAAGAAACAGTATCTTTGACATCCCTCCGCAATGCTAAAACAACATATAGCGTTGCCACTTTGGTTAGGTACAATAACAGTGCCAACCGGGATCTAAACTTTGCCGACGAAACTTTACCAAAACACAATTTAAAAGTAAAACGCAAGATCAGGCACACACTAAAAGAACATAGCTTTGGCAATGTACAGTCTAACTTACTGCACAGAAAAGCCGAAAAAATGTTCCCGGTTATTGAACCGATCTTGAAGGAATACGGCATTCCTGATGATTTCAAGTACATACCACTGGTAGAGTCGGGCTTTCGCTCGGGTACTTCTATCCGTGGTGCGCGCGGCCCGTGGCAATTTATGCCCCAAACCGCCCGCGATTATCACCTGAGGGTGAACAAACGTGTAGACGAGCGATTGGATTTGCGTAAATCAACCATCGCAGCCTGCAAGTACCTGCGCGGCCTTTATGCCGAGTTTAACAGCTGGACGCTTACTGCGGCCGCTTACAACATCGGCTCTATAAAGCTAAAGAAAGCTATTCGCCGCGATAACTGCTGCAATTATTTTGCCATGCATTTAAACAGCGAAACCGGCAGCTATGTGTACAAACTGGTGGCCATGAAAGAGGTAATTACCAAACCGGCAGTCTACGGCTATAATAATGCCTACGGCGAAATTAAAGCAGCAGACACGCTGCAACCGGCAGACGCCATTGCCACCCTCAACTAAGAACAGACAAGACATTACGGAGCATTTGGAAAGCCCGGCCACTTTTAGAAAGTGCCGGGCTTTATTTTTGTTTGGAACCAGGATTTATGTGATTTATAAACACCTGCAGTCGCTCGCGTCTTCGCGAGTGACGACTATCCCGCGGCCTCTGGCCGCCGTTAAATGCCAAGCTAATATATTGCCTACAATCACCTACCGGGCCCATCGCGCACCCATCGACGGAGCTCTGAACGACAGCCAACGCTATAAATAAACATTCGTCACCATCCTGTAAATCATTCAAATCCGTTAAATTTTAGTTCCTCGTTTTTCCTTATCTTTGCTAAAAAATTGAGCGAAGCGGCGAGTTATTCCATAATTGCTTTTTAAAGCCGGTACCCCAACAATAAACCGGCTGGCGTGGTTATTCTATAATTCACTCATTCACTAACTCCATCATTTAAATGAGTAGTACGAAACATGTTGATCTGGGCGAGCAAAGCGAAGTTGAAGTTTATGGCGCCCGGGTACATAATCTAAAAAATATTGATGTGTCTTTTCCGCGCAATCAGCTGGTGGTAATTACCGGTTTGAGCGGCAGCGGTAAATCATCGCTAGCATTTGATACCATTTATGCCGAGGGCCAGCGCAGGTATATGGAAACATTCTCGGCCTACTCGCGCCAGTTTATGGGTGGCATGGAGCGGCCGGATGTAGACAAGGTGTCGGGCCTAAGCCCGGTGATTGCCATTGAGCAGAAAACCACCAGCAAAAACCCACGATCAACCGTGGGCACCATTACCGAGATCTACGATTTTATGCGCTTACTTTATGCTCGCGCGGGCGAAGCCTACAGCTACGTAACCGGCGAGAAAATGGAGCGCATGAGCGAAGACCAGATTATGCGTGCGCTGCTGGAAAAATTTGACGGCCAACCGGTAAACATCCTGGCGCCAGTGGTTAAAGGTCGTAAAGGGCACTACCGCGAGCTGTTTGAGCAGATCCGCAAGCAAGGCTACCTGAAAGTTTGGCTGGATGGTGCGATTGAAGACATCACCCCAAAAATGCAGGTAGACCGTTACAAGATCCACGACATTGACGTGGTGATTGACCGCCTGGTGGTGAGTAAAGACGATACCAAACGCCTGTACTCATCGGTACAGAACGCGCTCAAGATGGCCAAAGGCATCATCCGTATTGCCGACAAAGACAATAACGTATCTTATTACAGCAAGTACCTGATGGACCCGGTATCGGGCATCTCGTATGACGAGCCTCAGCCTAATACTTTCTCCTTCAACTCACCTTACGGTGCCTGCGAGAAATGCGGCGGACTGGGTTATATCTTTGAGGTTGATGAAGCCTCGGTTATCCCGAATCCCAAGCTAAGCATCGTAAACGGCGGCCTGGCCCCGTTAGGCGAGTATCGCGATACGTGGGTATTCCAGGTATTAAAAGCTCTGGGCAAAAAATATGAGTTCTCACTTTCTACCCCGATAGAAAAGCTGCCCAAAGAGGTGATGGAGATCATCCTCAATGGATCAACCGAGATAATTACCGTGGCGGTGGAGTACAACAAATGGAACGTACAAAACTACCAGATTACGTTTGATGGCATCATCAAAATGCTGGAAGAGCAGCAGGAGCGCCGCGGTGAGGAGGGCATGGACGACATGGAAAACTACCGCGTACTACGTACCTGTCCGACCTGTCATGGTGCCCGCCTGAAAAAAGAATCACTAAACTTTAAGATTGATGGCAAAAACATCTTTGAGCTGGCTTGTATGGATATCAACAAGCTGCACGAGTGGTTTGACGGCATTGAAGACCGTCTGAACGAACGACAGAACGTAATTGCCAAAGAAATACTAAAAGAGATCCGCGCGCGGATCGTGTTCTTATTAGATGTAGGATTGAGTTATTTAACGCTCGATCGTACCGCACGTACACTATCCGGCGGCGAGGCTCAACGTATCCGTCTGGCCACACAAATTGGCTCTCAGCTGATGAATGTAATGTACATTCTGGACGAGCCGAGCATTGGCTTGCACCAGCGCGATAACGATCGCCTGATCAAAGCACTCAAAAATCTACGCGACCTGGGCAATACCGTTTTGGTAGTAGAGCATGATAAGGATATGATCCTCGAGGCCGACCACGTGATTGACATGGGCCCGGCAGCAGGCGTACACGGTGGCACCGTAGTGGCCGAGGGCACGCCTCAGCAACTGATGAGCGCCCACACCCTTACCACCAGCTACCTGAATGGCGAGCGTGAAATTGCGGTGCCTGAAAAACGCCGCGAAGGCAATGGCAAATCGCTACACCTTAAAAATGCAACCGGCCATAACCTGAAAAAGGTAAGCGTTGATTTTCCGCTGGGTAAACTGATTGGCGTTACGGGCGTATCGGGCAGTGGCAAATCCAGCTTGATTACCAATACTTTATATCCTATTCTTAATCATCATTTCTTCCGCGCTAAAAAAACGCCTTTGCCTTACGGCAGCATTGAAGGGCTGGAGCATATAGATAAGGTGATTGAGATTGACCAGACACCTATCGGTCGCACACCGCGATCA
Organism: Mucilaginibacter yixingensis; assembly: GCF_041080815.1. Lineage (NCBI taxonomy): Bacteria > Pseudomonadati > Bacteroidota > Sphingobacteriia > Sphingobacteriales > Sphingobacteriaceae > Mucilaginibacter > Mucilaginibacter yixingensis. The sequence goes on from NZ_CP160205.1 coordinate 4,571,423, forward strand.
AACCCAGCCACTTATACCGGGGTGTTTTCAGATATCCGTAATCTGTTTGTGGCACTGCCTGAGTCTAAGATCCGTGGATACAAGCCCGGGCGCTTTAGTTTTAATGTAAAAGGCGGGCGTTGCGAAACCTGCCAGGGTGCCGGCATGAAAGTGATCGAGATGAACTTTCTGCCCGACGTACAAGTACCCTGCGAAGAATGTGGCGGACGCCGTTATAACCGCGAAACGCTGGAAGTACGTTACCGCGGCAAATCCATTAGCGATGTGCTGGATATGAGTATTGAAGATGCTACACCTTTCTTCGAGCACATTCCACCTATCTACCGTAAGGTAAAAACATTGCTGGATGTGGGTCTGGGTTACATTACGCTCGGCCAGGCATCTACCACCCTATCAGGCGGCGAGGCACAGCGCGTAAAACTGGCTACCGAGCTTTCTAAAAAAGATACCGGCAACACGTTCTACATACTTGATGAGCCGACCACCGGTCTTCATTTTGAGGACATCAACGTACTGCTTGGCGTACTACAGATATTGGTTGATAAAGGCAACACCGTACTGGTGATTGAACACAACCTGGATGTTATTAAAGTAGTAGACCACGTGATAGACCTCGGTCCCGAAGGCGGCAGCGGCGGCGGTAAAATATTATACTCCGGCACACCCGAAGGCTTGTGTAAGGTAAAAGCCAGCTTTACCGGTCAGTTTTTGAAGAAGGAAATGGGGTTGTAACAGATTGACGTCGGCCAGAGGCCGCTGGATAGTAGTCACTCGCGAAGACGTGAGCGGCTGCGATAAATAACTTTAATGAGAGTGAGGCGATCATCTGATCGCCCCATTCTCATTAAACCCTGATGTCATTTCGATAGAGCGAAGGGAAAGACTGAGCGCAGGAGCGAAAGAGAAATCTTAGCCCCCATGCCTTCTACAAGGACTATCGCTCGTACAAGATTTCTCCCGTTGGTCGAAATGACATGGGTAATAACAGGAAAGGGCGATCAATTGATCGCCCTTTCCTATTATATAAAGAATCTAATCTTCTAGAGCTTACGCTTCTACTGCCTGACCAATCAAGTGGTTAGCCACCAGGTATTCGGCAATTTGTACGGCGTTGGTTGCAGCACCTTTACGCAGGTTATCGGCTACGATCCATGCGTTCAGGGTGTTTGGCTGGCTTTCGTCACGACGCAGGCGACCTACAAATACTTCGTCTTTGTCATGCGCTTCCAGCGGCATTGGGTATTTCAGGTTAGCAACGTCGTCAGTCAGGATGATGCCTGGAGCATTAGCCAAAATCTCACGAACCTCTGCCAGATCAAAATCGTTAACAAACTCAATGTTTACCGCCTCAGAGTGGCCGCCCATAACCGGGATACGCACGGTGGTTGCAGTAACTTTGATGCTATCGTCGCCCATAATTTTCTGGGTTTCTTTGATCATCTTCATTTCCTCTTTGGTGTAACCGTTATCGGTGAAAACATCGATGTGCGGCAACACGTTCAGGTCAATCTGATATGGGTAAGCTTTAGGGCCATCAATGCCTTTACGCTCGTTAAACAACTGGTCAACCGCTTTAACACCGGTACCGGTTACAGACTGATAGGTTGATACCACCACACGTTTAATCTGGTAACGATCATGCAGCGGTTTCAAAGCTACCACCATCTGTATGGTAGAACAGTTAGGGTTGGCAATAATTTTATCTTCTACAGTCAGCACGTTGGCGTTAACTTCTGGCACCACCAGTTTTTTGGTAGGGTCCATGCGCCAGGCCGATGAGTTATCTACAACGGTAGTACCTGCTGCTGCAAACTCGGGAGCCAGCTCTAAAGAAGTGGTACCGCCAGCAGAGAAAATGGCCAGGTCAGGCTTCTTGGCAATTGCGTCCTTGGCAGATACGATCTTAAATTGCTTACCCTTAAAAGTAATTTCCTTACCAATACTTTTTTCGGATGCAACGGGGATCAATTCTGTTACGGGGAAGTTGCGTTCTGCTAGAACCTGCAACATTTTAGTGCCCACTAAACCGGTGGCACCTACAACTGCTACTTTCATTTTCTTTTTTAATTATTAAACATATAAAGTTTTGAACCCCAAATATGCAAAAAATTTATGGTTTTCTCTAATTTCTGTTATACCAATATGTCATGCTGAGGAACGAAGCATCTCTACAGACGAGCAATAGTAATAGGGGGGACAGTCCTTAGAGATGCTTCGTTCCTCAGCATGACATGGTACACTTAAACAAAAACCATACTTTTGCCGGCTATGCTGGATATCTTATACCAGGACGATCATCTCGTCGCTATTAACAAACCGCACGGACTGCTGGTGCACCGCTCTCCCATTGCTGCCGATGCCAGCGAGTTTGCCCTGCAACTATTGCGCGATCAGCTGGGGCATTGGGTATCGCCCGTGCACCGACTGGACCGGAAAACTGGCGGCGTGTTGCTTTTTGCCATCAACAAAGAGGCCGAAGTTGCTATGCAAAAGCAGTTTATGAACGGCGAGATAGAAAAACGCTACCTGGCCATTGTACGCGGCCATACCCCTGATGCCGGCGAGATTGACTACCCCCTGCGCCGCGACGACGGCGTGGTGCAAGACGCTTTTACTGCTTACACCACCTTGCGCCGGGCAGAGCTGCCCATACCACTGGGCAAACACGAAACATCCCGATACTCGCTGGTAGAAGCACGGCCAACCACCGGCCGCATGCATCAACTGCGCAAACACTTTGCCCACATCAATCATCCTATAATTGGCGACCGCCCTCATGGCTGCAACAAACAGAACCGCATGTTTAAAGAGCGCTGGCAAATGGATACCATGCTGCTGCACGCTTCCTTCTTGCGGTTTAAACACCCGGTTAGCGGCGAGGACGTTTTAATTGAAGCACCTCTACGCGAGGAGTTTTTGGGCGTGATGAAGCTGATGGGATGGGACTGATAGCTTATGTTGATCTCGAACAGGACGTCAATGTTGAGGCGCGTCTAAACACGCGTGTAAGCCTGATCAACATGCTAACTAACGTGAGTTCGGGATAAGAAAAGAACATATCGCCCCCCTGGGGCTTAAACATTTTTTGCTTATTCTACTACTAACATGTCGTCCTTCCAGGACTTTTTTAAAGCCCCAGAGGGGTGAAATGTCAATAGCAGAATGTAAACATAAACCTAAGAGCCCCATCGGGGCGGCATGTTATTAATAAGTAACCATACCAATGCTTATCCCGAACTCACGTTAACTAAGCTCCATCTGCTTCACATTCCGCAACGCTACCAGCAAGGCAGCCCCCGCAAATACCCCAAAAGAACAATCGACTAAAGTCCAGAATAAAGGGATCTGCCGGATAGGACCTGCCACAAACGCCAGCGCAAAAATGGCGGCGTAGGCAATCAGCCCAAACTGTAGCACCCAAATGTTCTTAACCGGATCTATATACGGACCGATAAACAATATAGCCAGCATCAGGTGCGCAAAGGCCAGCCAGTCGGTACCATAGCTCAGGTAGGGATATTGCTGATTAACTACATGTAACGTATCGTAAACCTTGCTTAACCAGAGTTGCATGGCATTAGGCAATAGTACGTCGTGAGCACTTAGCCAATGTAATTCTGTTTCGAGCGGAAAGGCCGTGATACCACTTAACGCCAGTCCACCAATAACGATGGCGATGCAGATGCGTGCAAGCTTCAAAGATGAACCAGGATTTACCGGATTAATGGATTGACAGGATTCTTTTACTTGACTCATGTTTGTGGATTTAGTGCGTTTAATTTGACCAGTTGCTCGGCAACATTTTTAATCACTTCATTTCGATGCTGTAGCAAGCGGGTTAAATAGCGTTTCAAGATCAACCGGTCGGTTAATCGGCCCAACCATCCGCAGGGAGATTCAAATTGAAACTCATCAATCATGCGGGTACCACCCCCACCCGTTTGCTCAAACCGGTGCACATGATGGAGCCGCTTGAATGGACCGCGCACCTGCTCATCGGTAAACTGATGAGGGTTTTCCATTGCCGTGATTTTGGTGGTTAAGCTCAGCATCAATCCAAAATGCCTGGCGCGCCAGGTTACGGTTTCATTCAGACCGATGAGGCCGGTGGTTGTTCCGGCCACAGCTTGCTCGCCAGTGTGCTGCATGGTGGTGGCGTGTAAATCAATATTACGGGAAAGATCAAACACGGTTTGCACCGGGGCTTTAATAATTGTGATAAGGTTTAGGGTGATCATGGCTGCTCTGAGCGTTGTTTAATTACTTGTAAAATATTGTTTTGAATATCCTTCATTATCAAGCCGGCCCACCATGAGGCATAGAAGTTAAAAGTTGTGGTCAGCTTAAAATGACTGTATAAATGCAGCCGGTAGTTATGATTACCCAGCGGCTGCAGCACATAAGTTCCGTTCAGTACATCAAAATAATTACCGCCAATCACTACATGCTCATCCATAGTGGTTGATGGTATTTCATAAGGATGCGCTTTAATAGAAAAATCCATCCGACGCTCGTCCTCATAATGAAAAACTTGCTCATGAAATACCAGTCCTTTATCAAAAATAGCTTTACGATAGCCGCCAACACCACAGTAATTCAGCTCGGCACGGATGGGCCGCGGAAAACCCAGCGTACGTGTTAGCCAGGCCTTATCCTGCTTTTTATCAATGGCTCGCACGCGGGTAACGTTATTCCAGATGGTTGCTTTATCCGGCGCATGGATATCGATATAAGTATAAGCCTCATAACGGCCCGGAATAGCCCCAATCATATGTTCAACCGGAGCCATCGCTAACGGAAGCAACAATAACACAGATACATAAGTATTTCCATTTTGGTACTTTTTGAGCCTGAAGTGCCGTGCCGTCAAACCACCCAATGATGATAGTAATAAAAAGACAGGCAAAATCATCAGCCAGCAGGCCCAACCCTCTACACTCAGCACAAGGGTTAATGCAAGGAATAGCAATATGGGTACCCACGCAAAAAAGAAACAATAGGTGCGGCTGTGGATCTTGTCAATCGGCACCAGATAAATGGTGATTAAACCGATACCAAATGGCACGCCCAGCAAAAAAGCGACAGACATGATAGCGAACAAACCTGAAAAGCTTTTGAGATCGAATAAAAAGTAAAGAGCAAACGCAAATGCCAGCGCGGCCACAAGAGCAATGATCAATTTTTTCATGATATGATGATGATTTAGATTTTCCCCATACATTGATCCACCGCCTCTTTCAGCTGCGGATATTTGAACCGGTAACCGGTCCCCAGTAATCGCGCCGGCACAACCCATCGGCTTTTCAATACGAGTTCTGTTTCTGTGCCGATAAATACCGCCCCCCAACTCCAGCAGCCACGCCGGACATCGCAAGCCTACTGCCACACCACAAGCTTTGCGGATGGTTTGCATCAGCGTTTTATTATCTACCGGGTTAGGCGCCGTGCAGTTAAGCACGCCATCAATTTCGGCATGATCAGCCACATATTCTACAATCTGCGCGGCATCCTGCTCGTGTATCCATGATACCATCTGCCGGCCGTTGCCCTGATGTCCGCCCAAACCACACTTTACCAGGTTACGCAGGCGAGGGAAGGCACTATCAGTTCTACCAAGTACAATGCCCATGCGCAGGGCGGCTTTGCGTACGCCGTGAATAGGGTGCATAAAAAATGTTTTCTCCCAGGCTTTGCAAACGGCAACAGAAAAGCCATCACCAATCTCGCCGGTTGCTTCATCCTGCGGGCGATCTGCCGCATGGCGGTAGATGGTCGCTGAGGTGATATTGATAAATATCGGCGGCGGGTTTTGCATCCGGCTCAACACCCGGTTCAGCAGGTCTGTTGGTTCCAGGCGTGACGCGAAAATCCCGGCCTTGTTTTTTTCTGTATACCGGCAGTTCACATTTTTACCGCAAAGGTTTACCAGCAAGTCGGCGCCGTGCAGAGCATTGGTCCAATCGCCCTCGGTGCGGGCATCCCAAACCTGGGTCTTGATATTGGCTTGAGCTGCGGCAGGTCGGCGACTCAGGATGATGATCTCCTTAGCCATATCTTTAAAATGTGCAGCAATGGCTTTGCCTAAAAACCCACTGCCCCCAGCCAAAATTATATTATTGTATTTCATTACTTTACAGATAAAGGATTGCGATAAGCAACATAACACGATACAACACCCAGCTTACACTTAACCAACCGCTCAAAGCCAATAGTTTAATACGCCTGATGTGTTCCAGCAGCATCAATCCGGCAATCAGCATAAAATAGATAAAGTAGAACACTACCGGTAAACTGATGAAATGTGCTATCAGCAAAGCAGGCAGCAATGCCAGCGCACCGGCCATAGAAATGGTCATCATGTTGCCCAGGTAATCCCAGCGTTTGTGTTTGGCCAGCAGCAAAACCGCTATGCTTTGAAAAATGATTTGTCCGCCGCAGATCAGGTATTCGCGATAAGCGTTTCCTGTCGGGATGGCGCCGTGGAATAGCGCATTATATCGCGTTAGCAGAAAACCCACGCACAACCAGGTAAACAATAAGTAGGCTATACGATACCCTAATCTAAAATCGGGCTGCATGCTGCCCGGCACAGTTTTTACCGGAATAATTACTTTGCGGTTATAGCTTACAAATGCATATACCTTACTCATTAACCAGGTAAACCAGCCGGCATTGAACAGTGGCTTAAAAACCGGCATGGCATTGCCAATTACTTTAAATAAGCTGCGAATGCCATAGGTAACCTCGCCGGTTTGGCTGTTCACCAGCGCAATTTCATTGATAGCCCGCCGACGATCAACCAGCGGACAAGCCGCCTCTGGCATCTGTTGGTAAGCTGCCCTCCCACCGGCATCCAACATCCCGGTTTTAATAAATGCCTTGGTATAAGTAGCACACAGCGGGCACTCGGCATCATAAAGTAAAGTATAACCTGCAAGCGTTTTCATTTTTTTAGATTATAGTGATTGAATTAAGAGCTCCTTAAGTAGTTAACTCAGGGGCGGTTTCATAAAGCAACTTGTCACTGCGAGGAACGAAGCAATCTCATCGCTTATTTATCTATGTGACGAGATTGCTTCGTCACCCTTCCCTCCTGGCCCCTCCGTTCCTCGCAATGACAAAACTGGCAACAAATCCCAAAGCTTGTCAATATGATATATTTCGAATTTTCAGAAAAAATTGAAATATATATTCAAAAAAATATAGACTATTTAAAAATCTTAAAAATAGAGCCCCAGAACCAGTTTTCTTCGGCTTTTAACATAGTTTCTAAAGTGCGATCTACGTTCTTGGCCAGCTTGTTAATGTCTTTTACCGATGTTTGGAAAGTCTTGTATTCCGGATCTTTCTCATCGCCCTTTACCTCGCCCAACTCTTTCAGTATTTTCAGGATTGGGTCTAACTCGCGTTTCTTGCGTTCTTGCGCCACCTGACGGGCAATGTACCAGGTGTCTTTCTCGGCGTAGAAATACTCCTTACGCTCGCCTGCTTTGTGGCGTTTCTCTACCAACCCCCAACTGATCAGTTCTCGCAGCGTCATGTTGGCGTTACCGCGCGAGATGCTTAGCTGCTCCATAATCTCTTCGGTAGTTTGTGGTTCGGCGCTTACCATTAGCAGTGCATGCACCTGGGCCATAGTGCGGTTTATCCCCCACTCGCTTCCCAGTTTGCCCCAGGCTTCTATAAACCGTTGTTTTGCTTCTGCTAATTCCACGATGCAAATGTAATAAACTATTTGAACTTTCAAAAAATAATGAAAGTTTATTTTTTGAAAGTTCAATCTACCATTTAAGGGTTTCTGCACTATTACTTGAGTTTATATTTTACACGTTCTGTAGCCCGCTCATTGCCGCGGCGGCTAGTTACTTTTTGCTTGATCAAAAAGTAACCCAAAAATCAAGTCAGAACAATCCTTCCGCCCGCCCTGCGATTTTTTATTCTCGCACAGCTCGATAAAAAATTGGCATTCCCGCCAGCGCTGGCCCGGTGTTCTGACAGGCTCATGCTCTTAGTCTATCTTGAACTATGATTCATAAGATTTTTAGGATGCCTGTTAGAACTCATATCCTTAAAATCATTTGAATTCTAAAAATCTTGCTTCAAGATCAACCAATAGTGTGGTGGCCGACAGCGGGTAGCTTCTGGGAGAAATCAGGCAGAACAAGCTGGAGTGTGCGGCTGCAGAGGGCATTCAGATTGGCACAGAAGGGTAAAAGCCCGTGTGTGGTGCAAGCTGGGTGCCAAACTGCGGCCCTGTGGTTCTGGCTGATTTGCAGGGCGAAGGCCTGTGCGGCAAAAGAAGCATTTCCGCTGTCTTGATTTTTTGGTTACTTTTTGATCAAGCAAAAAGTAACGAGCCCTCCCGCGCGATTGAGCGGGACTGAAGAACCAAATTGAACAAACCAATCATAATAGCAACATCAAAACATAAGCTACTGAAACAGATTTGTTGTGAAGCAGCCAATCCACTACCTAAATTATTTTTCAAAATTTCTCTTCTTCGGGTGTAACCTCATCAAAAAACACGTCGTCATAACACCAACAATTGACTAAAATATTAACAGTAAAATATAAAAAAATGGAAACCGAGAACTTAGGAATACTGGCAGGCATACTCATCCCAACCGCATTTTTTGCCATGGTATTTGGCATTGTTTACCTGGGCACACGCCAACGACTGGCGATGATTGAGCGCGGCATGGACCCACGATCGCACAAACCACACCCTGCTCCTTACCGTAATCTAACCTGGGGATTGTTATTGATTGGCGCGGGCCTGGGTATGTTCCTGGCCTATCTGCTTAGCCACACCTCACTGAAAGGCGATGATGACAACGCATTCTTCTTGTACGTAGCGCTGGTGGCCATCTTCGGCGGTTTGGGATTGTTTACCTCCTATCGCATTGAAAAGAAGGAAGTGCTGGACAAGAATCCGCAATACTTTGAACAATAGTATTTAAAGTATGGCACGCATAAGGGTGACGGTGAAAGCCGATCGCTTTTCTGCGTTTCACCACTTTCTAGGCGTATCGCTCTTTTAATATATGTGCGTGGTGTAACTCATGACCAAGCATCATGTAAGCCAGCGCCCTAACCGATACTGGCCTGCCATTGGCTGAACCAATACGATCGGCCTGCTCTGTGGTTAATGAGCGTAGCAACCACACGCTGGCTGCACGCACGGCCTTGTATTCTTCCAACAGATCTGTCATCTCTCTGGCATCTGCATTACCGTTAGCAGTGTAATCGTTTTCGCTAAAACCAGGCAAATTTTGTTGCTCGTCACGGGCAACGCACATCGCACGATAAGCAAACACACGTTCAGTATCGATCATATGCAGTAACACCTCTTTTAGCGTCCACTTATCGTCGGCGTAGCGGTAATTGCCTTTTGCCGCATACAGACCAGTAAACAACTTTACCGTTTCCGGCTGCTGATTGGCCAGGGCGGCCACCACATCATCAAATACAATAGCACGGTTAATGTAGGTTTCGGCAAAAGCCGCGTACTCGTTGGGTTGAGGTTTAGCTATCATCAGTTTAAACTTTTTAATAAAATACGGAATGTGGTGCCTTTACCCAGCTCAGAATCGCGCACAAAGATCTGGCCTTCGTGGTAATTTTCTATAATACGCTTGGTGAGCGAGAGACCCAATCCCCAACCACGTTTACGGGTGGTATATCCAGGCTGAAACACGGTAGCAAACTTAGAACGCGGTATCCCCTTCCCGGTATCGGTTACATCAATAATTACTTGCTTTTTGCCAGGACTAATTTCAACCGTTATAGATCCCGGACCAGTTATCGCGTTCACCGCATTTTTTAACAGGTTTTCAATCACCCAGTCAAACAGCGGAATATTTAACCCGGCCAGTAATTCAGGGTCGCCATGTACCTCAAAGTTGATCTTGTCGCTCACGCGTATCCTGAAGTAATCAACAAACTCCTGCACCGCATTATAAACCGAATGCGGCACCAATTGCGGTTTTGAACCGATTTTGGAGAAACGATCTGCCACTATTTCCAATCGCTGCACATCATTCTCCATCTCCAGTATCAACTGATCTTCCTCCGCATTAAACTTGTCTTTCAACAGCTCAATCCAGGCCATCAGCGATGATATCGGCGTCCCCAACTGGTGGGCAGTCTCTTTAGCCAAACCCACCCAAACCTGATTTTGCTCAGACCGCCGCGACGAACTGAACACCGCGTAAGCCAGCAACAGAAAGATGGCAATAACAGACAGCTGCACATAAGGGAAGTATTTTAACTGCGTTAACAGCGGCGAATCCTGATAATATACCAACCAGTAGCCTTTGCCTCCCATTGGTATCGGCATTTTAATAGGCTCATGCTGGGATTTCATAGTGGCCAGCTCCGCCTCAAAATACCGAGGATCGTACTGCAATTTTTTCTTGCCCGGTTCTACTACCTCACCAATATCCTGAATAAAGGTTTTGGTACTGTCTAAACCCTTGCTGGATATAAATTCGCCCCGCTCATCGGTAATAATGGCCGGCACCTGCGAGCTATCGCGCACGGCGAAAACGTAGTTCAGAAAATCGTTATCGTCCGACGCCAGCACCTGTTTCATACTCATGGCCCAAACCTGCGCACGCGTACGCTCAGACTTGGCTATGTTCTTTGCCAGATAGTTAGTATAAAAAAGCGACCCGCACACAATCACCACCGCAAACGCAAAGAGGAGGTATTTCCAGGTTTTTTTCTGTTGGTAAGGATTAAACAGCATGTATTTTCAAAGATATGTTTTAGTCGGGAAGTCGGAAAGTCTGAAAGTCCGAAAGAAAAAAGGTTCTAAATGGATTCATATTTCCAGTATATCGCAGCGGTTTTATTTAATTTAGCTCTCGGACTTCCGGTTCTCCCAACTTTCAAACTTCCCGACTTTCGGACTTTCCTGACTTCCTGACTAATTCCCTATCTTTGCCCCCATCATGACAGCTACTAAAGTTAGGGTACGTTTTGCACCAAGTCCAACAGGTGGTTTGCACCTGGGTGGTGTGCGTACCGTGCTATTCAATTATCTTTTTGCCCGCAAAAATGGCGGCGATTTTGTTTTACGTATTGAGGATACCGATCAGACCCGCTACGTTGAGGGTGCTGAGCAATATATTATGGACTGCCTGAAATGGTGCGGCCTTAACCCGGACGAGAGTCCGCTGGTGGGTGGCCCGTTTGCGCCATACCGCCAGAGTGAGCGCAAAGCGCTTTACCGCGAGTATGCAGAACGCCTGGTAATGCAGGGCCATGCCTACTATGCTTTTGATACGCCCGAAGAACTGGAACAAAACCGTAAAGAGATTGCCAACTTTCAGTACGGTCAGGCCTATCGTGAAACACTGCGCAACTCATTAACACTTTCAGAGCATGAAGTTGACCAGTTATTGGATGCAGGCACCCCTCATGTCATCCGCATTAAAATGCCAACGGATGAACATGTTGGTTTTGACGATCTGATTCGCGGTCATGTAAGTTTTGACACCAATCTGGTTGATGATAAAGTGTTATTGAAGGCAGATGGTATGCCTACCTATCACCTGGCTGTGGTGGTTGATGATTACCTGATGCAGATTACCCACGCCTTCCGCGGCGACGAATGGCTGCCATCGGCCCCCGTACATCTGCTGTTATGGAAATACCTGGGCTGGTACGAGCACATGCCTAAATGGGCACACTTACCGCTGATCTTGAAACCAGACGGACACGGCAAGCTGAGCAAACGCGACGGTGCACGCCTGGGTTTCCCAGTGTTTGCCATGAACTGGTTTGATGCTAAAAGCGGTGAACTGACACCGGGTTTCCGCGAGCTGGGCTTTTTGCCCGAAGCTTTTGTGAATCTGCTGGCCATGCTGGGCTGGAACGACGGTACCGACCAGGAAATTTTCTCGCTGGATGAACTGATAGAGAAATTCTCATTGGAGCGAGTAAGCAAAGCCGGCGCCAAGTTTGATTTTGAAAAAGCAAAATGGTATAACGCCGAGTGGATCAAGAAACAAGATGCCGGCAAGCTGAAGCCATTGGTTGCTGCAACCCTGACTGAAAAAGGCATCGAAATAACTAACGATGATTATTTGCTGCAGGTAATTAACCTGGTGAAAGACCGCTGCACACTGCTGCCAGACTTCTATCAGCAGAGTGCTTATTTCTTCGCGGCTCCTGCAGAGTATGATCTGAATGCAGTAAAACCAAAATGGACCGATGCAAAGACAGCTTTCTTTAAAGAACTGTCAGACAAAATACAGGCCCTGCCTGTTCTTGAAGCCCATCCGTTTGAGGAGCAATTTAAAGCCTTTACCGAAGAAAAAGGCTTTAAAACCGGCGATGTGATGCTGCCATTCCGCATAATGCTGGTAGGTGGCAAGTTTGGCCCGCATGTTTTTGATATTGCAGCCACACTGGGTAAAGACGAAACGATTAAAAGAATTGCCCTGGCGCTGGAAGCGTTTACGGCGTAACTATTTGTCAAACAATGTCTAAACATTTAGACATTGTTTGATTATATTTGGATTATGGCGGCAGAAATCGAATCATCTGGAAATTTAAATGAGCAGCAGGTTATCATGCTTAGGCTGCTCAAAAATCCTTTACCCGAAGAGGATTTTTTACAGATGCGCAAACTTGCAGTCAAATTGCTGTCAAAGAAACTGGATGAGGTAATCGGCAATTGGGAGGAAAAACAAAATATCACCAGTAAAGATTACAAAAATCTAGGCGAAGGACACTTTCGCTCAAAGTCGTAGCCTACGGCAATGAAGATCGTATTAGATTCTAACATTCTTGTATCTGCCATTGGCAAGCGTAGTCCGTTAAGACCAATCTGGCAGTCTTTTGTTGATGGCAAATATCAACTTATCGTATCAGAACATATTTTAAAGGAATATGAAGAGATACTTGAAATCCATTCGGCACCTGGCGCTGTTCAGATCGTGATGGAGATCTTTATTGAAGCCCCTAATGTTATATCACAAAATATCTACTATAACTGGGATGCTATTATAGCCGATGCTGACGACAATAAGTTTTTTGACGTTGCAATAGCATCAAATGCTGATTTTTTGGTAACCAACGACAGGCATTTTGATGCAGTAAAAAACAACCCGTTTCCAAAGGTCAAAATCATCAATTCAGATGAGTTTTTAACCCTTCTTCGCTGATCCCTGTTTCTTCAAAGCCTTCTGCTTAGCCTGCGATAGTGGCGCGTGCGGGTTATAATCCAGCGCCAGTTTTACCCAGTGCTGCAGGTTCTCGTGGTTATGCATCGAGTCATAGTCTACAAACAGGTAGCTTTTAACAGGCTTACCCTGGTGTACCATCGGCTGGCGACCGTCTTTTCCTATTTCCTGCTCGTACACTTCGGGGTCTATACGTACCAATAAAGTATCTTTCTTTACGCCGATGCAAACCTTGTCGTTCACCATAAAGCAGAGGCCGCCAAACATCACTTTTTCTTCTACGTTGTCGGTGCGGTCGGCAATCATTTCGCGTACCTGGTTGGCTATTTTTTCGTCGAAGGGCATAAAAGTCAGTTTAAGTGATTATTGATTCATGAGCACGCGGCACATTCACTGCAACTCAAATTTAAGCATTCAACATTGAAACCATCGGGCTAAAATTCGTTATGAATATAGGTCATGATGCGCACTACCTCCTCCCGCACTTTTGCGGCCGGCTGCGGGAAATTGTTATTCATAAAACTAAAAGCCAGGTGTTTGCCCTTCCGGGTGATGAGGTAACCGCTCTGATTATAATTATTACTAACCGTGCCCGTTTTGGCCCAAACAAAAGGCTGGCCGTTATCTGTTTGATAAGCTTTTTTGATAGTGCCTACCACACCTCCTATAGGCATCAGGCTGTGCAGTAACTCATCATTGTTTACCTGCTGGCGTATTTTTAACAGCAGCTGCAAAATGCTGCGCGGGGTCATCAGGTTATAGCGTGACAGGCCAGATCCATCTAACCAAATGGGTTTATCGGGCAGATCAGCCAAAAGGTTATTAATAGCGTAGTTAATAACCGAGTCTTTATTCATCACCCCAAACTTTGTGGCCGAACATACCAGCAGCAGTTGCTCGGCAATAAAGTTATCGCTGGGTTGCAGCATGTGGCGGTAAACGGTATCGGCATTAAGATCATAAACTGTTTTGACGTCAGTTGGTACTGGCAGGTGTACCAGGCCAATTGATCGTTTCAGGGTATCCTGCAACAAGATTAAAGTCAAAGCGGTTGATGTCTGCAACGGCACATCTTGCTCATAACCGGCAGGAACTGGTTTAGACGGATAAACAAAAGCGTTACTCAATAAATCGCGTTTAACCCGAAAGCCGACAGACTGGCTTGTACTATCAGTCTTCAATAACGGGTTAAAATAAGCAGGACTGGCAGCCAGCCTTCCGTCATCGTTATAAAGCTTCACCGTGTTACCATAAAGCGGCAACTCATTGATCTCGGTCTGGTAGTAGTCGTTATAATCATCCCAGGCCCAGCCGGCGCCAAGGATATTGTTTTGGTATCGGCCCGATGAAAAATACAAATGCCGTGTAGCGCTTTTCAGCACATCCAGCGCCCTTGTTCCTTTCAATTCCCGGTGCAATGTTCCCGGCGAACCGGTGCCCCAGAAAATCAGCGAATCGCCACGGGTAACGTACTGCAATGCAGGGACGGAATCGCCCAGCATTCGCAGGCAAGTATAAAAGGTAAACAGTTTAGTATTTGATGCCGGCGTAAAGTATTTGTCGGCGTTTTGTTCATAGACCACGCGCTGCTTATCCAGGTCGTAAAGCACAAAGCCGGCAAAGTGTCCATTCATCATTTCTGAGTGCCGGAAGAGCTTTTTCACCCTCCTTTTCCTGATGTGCTGAGCCTTTGCGGGAGCACTGATAATCAGACTGGTTACAAATAAAATTAATAGTGAATTAATCTTCATTTAATGTAAAATTATCATTACATTTAACTCTGCAATAATTTTTAGCGTGCAATATAACTCATTAAACCGGAACATATTTATGGCTTGGGCTATGCTGCTCATGCTGGTGGTTTTACCACGTTTTAGCCACGCCCAGTTTTTTGATATTGATAGCAATCAAAGGCGTGTTAACATCCCATTCCGCATTGTACGCAACATGGTTATTGTGCAGCTCAACATTAACCATAAAGGCCCGTTTAACTTTGTGCTGGATACCGGCGTAGGCGTAATGGTAATTACCGATACTACGCTGATAGACTCTTTGGGCAATATCCCACGCCGCAACATCAAACTTTTTGGCCTGGGCGGCGAAGAATGCGAAGCTTATGTTACGCCCAACCTGCATATTACTATGCCCTATCTTTCCAGCCACAATGTTGCCGCCGCGGTTCTAAAGAAAGACCACTTTGATCTGTCGGGCTATGCGGGGATGCCTATCCACGGCTTGCTGGGGTATGACTTTTTTAACAGCCTGGCTGTTAAGCTGAATTTTACCGATAGCGTAATGACCGTAACACACCCCGAAGATGCAGGTAAATTAATGCGCAACGGCGTTAAAGTACCCATCACCATAGAAAATAAAGAACCTTATGCCGTTACCACCATCAAACTGCCCGATGGCAAACAGATCAGCGCTAAAATGGTGGTGGATATTGGCGCAGGGCACCCCATCTCGCTGGAAAGCATGTTGCAGCAAAATGGCTTACCGCAAAACTTTATTGTAGCTAATCTGGGCGTGGGCCTTACCGGGCCGGTATCGGGTTTTGTGAGCCGGGTGCCGGAGTTTGATATCGGCAACAAAAAACTGAAAGATGTGCTCACCTCCTTCCCTGATATGAATTATCTGCGCAAACAGATGCATATTGTACCGCGCGACGGTAACATTGGCCTGGGCATACTAAAACGCTTTACGGTGGTATTTGATTATACCAACAATGCCATGTACCTCAAGGCAACATCGCGCTTAAAAGATCCCTTTGAGCACGATATGAGCGGTATGGAGTATTATTTTGACGGCGATAATTATGACCGCCTGATTGTAGGGCGCGTAGAACCGGGCTCGGCCTCTGACGAGGTTGGCCTGCAAAAGAACGATGAAATTACCGCCATCAACTTTAAGCCGGTAGACAAAATGAGCATTGAGGACATAGATAACCTGTTCCGCTCTAAAGACGGCCGGAGCCTGCTGCTATACGTAAGCCGCGGCAAAGAGATTTTGCGGATCATTCTTACATTAAAACGCCGCGTTTAGCTATTATTTTAGCTGACTGATGTTTTCAAAAAAAGCGGTCTGCAGATCCAGCAAGGATTTTACCTTTATTTTTTCGCCATAAGTATCAAAGCAGAGAAACTTTGATTTCTCTGGCTCTCCTTTCTTTTCTTTTTCAAAAAAGTTGAAGGTTTCGTAAAAATAATGGTTGGTGGTGATGTTACTTTTACGATCTACAGTAGAAGAATTAAGCCTGAACCCGATCCCATCAATCCATTGATGAACCTTGGAGTATAAAGATGCCCTGATGTTGCTCATAAACTAGATGATTTGTTAACTTTAACGAAACGATTAAAAGGTTTGTTTTCTTATACATTAACAGAGTTATAAACCCATGTTAATAAAACGTGTTAATAACCAACAAGATACATTTGTTACAACATCAAGCAGTACAACATACAACTATAACCTTGGTTTACCTAAAAGCAACCACCTGTGTGCAACGGACATCTAATATAGAGCATTTTGCCGTAGGTTAGGTATACATATTGGTATACATAATTGGCCAATTATTAACTTTTTATCTAACACATGTTAATTATTATTACCTCCTATCAACAAACCCTGCCTCCTGTTTGTAACCGTTTATAAAGTTGTTAATCAATTGTTTTAAATAGATATTTGCATTTATGAGGAAACTATACAGGTACGTTTTACTGATTACCTTGCTTGCTGTTGGCATTTGGGCCGGCTGTAAAAAAGGCGACAAGGGCGATAAAGGCGATACCGGAGCCACAGGTGTAGCAGGATCTACCGGCGCCACCGGGCCAGGCGGACCGCAAGGAGCCAACGGCTCTACCGGGGCAACGGGCAGTACCGGGGCCACCGGCGCTACAGGTGCAACCGGACTAACCGGTGCCACCGGCGTTACTGGCGCAACTGGCCTTACCGGCAGCACCGGAGCAACTGGCTCTACCGGTGCAACAGGCGCTACAGGGCCTGCAGGTGGACCGCAAGGGTCAACCGGAGCCACTGGTGCTACAGGTGCCACGGGCGCAGCAGGATCAGGCGCGAGCAGTTACCTGTTACTCAACCAATCTGTTACCCTTACCGGCGTTACCCGTTTTAATATTGCGGCCATTACCCAGGATATTGTTGATAAAGGCGCCATATTGGTGTACTTTAGAAGCACAGGCACCACCACCTGGTATGCCCTGCCATATACGGAGGACGATCGCAGCCTGCGCCTGTCTGACTATGGCTTGGGATACATTGAGGTAAAAGCCAATTTTAACTCAAACGGACTGGATTTCAGGGTAGTACTCATTTCTGGCAGCTCACTCACCACATTATCGGTTACACATCCCGGTTTAAATCTCAGCGATTATAACCAGGTAAAAAATGCGTTGCAGATTATCCAGTAAACGCTTAATATTTCTATTACAAAGCCGGCTGGTCCGGCTTTTTTTATATCTATGTGTAACAATGCTATGAATATTTAATATTTGCGGCAAAGAAATTGAACTTTTGCAGGCCGAATGGTGTTTTTACAGCTTAAAAATAAGCCGCTTAACACCTATCGGGCTCATATAAACCAAGATGAAACATTTAAACCTATTAGTAATTATCGTATTATTTTTTTGTGGCCTGGCAAGGGCACAAAACGCGCATGACATAACGGGATCGATCATCGATACCACCAAAATGACCGTGCCGGGAGCCAGTGTTAAACTGAAAACAGATCTGGGCGATAGCACCGTACGCGTTACCGGCATTGATGGCAAGTTTACCTTTGCCGGTATAAAAGCCAATAAAATCACCCTCACTATTAGCTCTATCGGCTACCAGGGGGTCATCAAACATTTCACTTTTGCTAATGACGATAAACCGCTTAACATCGGCGCGGTGATATTAAAAACCACCTCAAAAATGCTGAGCGGTGTAACCATTGTGGGCATCAACCCTGTTGTGTTAAAAGAAGACACCACTCAATATAGTGCAGCAGCCTACAAAGTGCGCGATAATGCCCCGGTTGAAGACCTGGTAAAGAAACTACCGGGTGTAGACGTGGACGCCGATGGCAACGTGAGCACCAAGGGTAAACAAATTACCAAGGTGCGCATTAACGGCAAAGACGTTTTTGGCGGCGATTTACAGAGTATTACCAAAAACCTGCCTGCAGATGTGGTAGAAAACATCCAGATGATTGATGATTATGGCGATCAGGCCAACCTTACCGGCATCAAAACCGGCGAGCCCAACCAGATCATGAACATCACCATCCGTAAAGATAAAAACTACGGCTACTCGGCCAACGTAACCGGCGGTGCCGGTAAAGATGCTTTGCCTGCTCCAGAGCCCAATGATACCCGCTACAGCGGCCTGGTGAATGTGTTTAAATTTAAAGGCGATCAGCAGATTTACCTGTTGGGTAACCTGAACAACACTAATGCCCGCACCTTCAACTTTGGTGGCGGCGGCGGTGGAGGTGGTGGCTTCGGCGGCGGCGGTGGCGGCGGTCGTGGTAATGCAGCCCGTGGCGGTGGTGCCGGCAATGCGGGTGTATCTACCCAAAACGGTATTACAGCAATGCATTCTGGTGGCATTAACTACCGCGATCAGTGGGGTAAATGGTCTGTATACGGCAGCTATAGTGTGGCTGATAATACCACCAACACCATCAGCAGCACCAAGCAAGAATCCATCAACGGTACTACCTCTGTTATTAACAACCAGGCCAGTAACGATAAGGAAGAAGATATTAACCACCGATTTACCTGGAACATGGAGTGGAAACCAGATACCATTAACTATCTGAAAATCACGCCAACGTTCTCATACGCCAAAACCATTACCAACTACAGCGATGAGGTAAACAAGATCAACATCACTGACACCAAAACGCAGGCTACCCACTATACATCAACGGCGTTAAACAGCATTTCTACCTCACCAAGCTATGGTGCGGCCATTTTGTATAACCACCGTTTTATGGGCAGCGGCCGTAACTTCAGTGTGTTCATCAACGCCAGCACCAGTCATAGCGATGCCGATCAAAACCCGATCTATACTTACCTTACTGGCCCTCACAGCGTGCCTGCAAACCAGCTTATCAGCAACGGAAGCCTGTCTAACAGCATCAGCAGTCAGTTCTCTTATATCGAGCCATTAAGCAAGCGCTCATTTTTGGAGGCCAACTATACCTACAGCCGTTCTCATACCACCAGTGATAAGGAAACAGACACTCTGACCACAACCAATACTTATACACGCTATAACGCTGCCAGCAATAGCTACGCGTTTGATTTCACTACCAATCGTTTCGGTTTAAACTATCGCTTTATTGAGCAGAAGTACAACTACACATTGGGCATAGCGGTGCAACCTGCCACGTTGCAAGGCTCATCGCTACTGGCAGCTCCTATTACTAAAAACACCTTTAACTGGATACCTACCGCGCGTTTCATTTACAACTTCTCTCGCAGTCAGTCATTCAGTGCTAACTACAACGGCTCCAGCAATCAGCCAACCTTTAGTCAGTTACAGCCGGTGTATGATTATTCAAACGCGTCTTACCCGGTAATTGGTAATGCCAATCTGAGTCCAGAGTTTAATCATAATATCCAGATCAGGTATAATCAATTCAGTTTCCAGACAGGTGATGTGATGTTCTTTAACCTGAACTTTACCAAAACGGATAATAAGATCGTTACCAACTCTATTACCTATCCAACCCATTACAGCCAAAACACAAGGCTGCAAAATACCATCACCTCGGCCTATTTAAATGCCGATGGATATTATACCGGCAACTTCCAGTTCACCTATGCCAAACCATGGCAAGCACGTAAATACACGCTTGCGCTGAACGGCAATATTAACTACACCAATAACATTGGATACCTGACCTCTATAGATTCTATTGCCCCTTTACGCACAGACTCTATCAGTCTGAAAAACATTGCCAGATCATTAACCTTTACGCCAAACATCAGTTTCCGTACAGATATTACCGACGTGATTGACAGCCGTTTGCAGTTGGGATATTCAATTACCAAGGTTGACAATTCGGTTAAGACCGCTTTAACCCAAGCCAGCTCTAACGTACGTGCGTTTACTGTTGGCCTGAACGGTAAAAACTATTTCTGGAAAGACTGGACACTGAGCTATGATTACAGTAAGGTATTCAACTACGGCTATACGCAAAAGGTAACCAACCCTAACCTGCTGGCCGTTTATGTGGAACGCCGTTTCCTGAAAAACAACATGGCTACGCTCCGCGCGGCGGTGAATGATGTATTTAACCAAAATGCCGGCTACTCTTTGGCAGCAGCTAATGGCGGCACTACCGAGACCAGCGTTAACCGACTGGGCCGGTACTTCCTGCTTACCTTAAACATCCGCCTGCAAAAATTTGCGGGTAAAGCGCCAGACAATGGCTTTGGTCCGGGTAATGGCGGTGGCCGTCACAATCGCGAAGGCCGCGGTGGCGGTGGCTTCGGAGGTGGAGGTGGAGGCGGCGGCGGCTTTGGTGGCGCATTCTAAAGAAACAACAGATGAATTGATAAAAGAAGAACCCCGGTCAGATGATGTATCTGCCGGGGTTTCCTTTTTATGTATCATTTGGAGCTGGCTCAGCGAGCCACAAATATGTGGCTCTTCGGATGTTTCAATCGCTCATTGAGTCTTCGAGACACTAAGAAAACCCTTATAATCATCGAAGCCATGCCATGCGAAGCTTATCGAAACATAACGGCCATAGGCCACCACGCGCCCTTCTACAAAGTTCAGGGTGACACCCATTTATTCACTTCAGAACTGTATGCCGCGGATTCCTTGATTAATCGCATTTATTTTCTGGCGCTATCCGCGTTCTTCAAACTACTTACCTTGCGTTCCCCTTTCATCTTAGAGGCGGCTACCAGCGCATCATAAGCGTTAACAATGCCGCCAGTTCTACTTAGGGTAGTAAAATCCACTTTCTTGTCTTTATCGCCCGGCAGGTTAACCATTAGGCCTGTCAAGGGCTTGGCCGATTGCAGGATGGCCGCCTTGATCTGGCGTGCGCTCAGGCTGGGATAGTATTCTAATATCAGCGCCGCAATACCGGCTGTAATAGGCGATGCAAAGCTGGTACCGTCTTCCGTTTCAATGTCTCCATCATTGGTTACCGAGGTCACTTTGGCACCGGGCGCAAAAACATCAACAGTGTTTTTACCGTAGTTACTAAAATCAGCCGCCAGGTTTTCGCCTTTACGTGCGGTTGATGCGCCAACATCAATAAGGCTTATGCCAATGGGCCTGCCGTCATCAGCAGTGGTATTAGGGAAGCTTGGCTCTTTATCCAGATTAGCATTGTCATTACCTGCAGCCTGCACCATCAGCACGTCGTGTTGGGCGGCGTAGCGCATGGCATCATCAACCCACTGTTTGTGCGGCGATATCTTTTTTCCAAAGCTCATGTTTATAATCTGCGCCCCGTTATCTACCGCATAGCGAATGGCGTGAGCAATATCTTTATCATACTCATCACCATTAGGCACGGCTTTAATAGCCATAATACGCACATTATCGGCCACGCCATCAATACCGTAACCATTGTTACGCTTGGCAGCAATAAAACCGGCCACCATTGTGCCGTGCATGGCATCCTGCCATTTTAAAAGATTGTTGCCGTAGCCCGGTTTGTCAGCATAAACATCCGGGTTGTCGCCTACAATATTTTTGCGGGCCTCCAGATCGGGGTTCAGGTCGTTATTCAATTTGGTGAGATACTCGTTCAGATCCTTGATCACCTTGGCGTTATCAGAGTCAGGCCCTTCTTGTGTAAAGAACGATGCCCAGACGTTTTTGCACTCCTTTACGGTATCGTTAGTGGTGGTGATCCTGTCCAGATCTTTCAGTGTAAAAACATCGTTCGGCCCCATGTGCAGTTCGCGTTTAACAAACACACTGGTACCTACTAGTATATTCATTACAGGCGATAACTGATCGTATTCCGTACGCGATTTGAACACGGTCGAGTCATGCACGGCTTGCACGCGCAGCCAATATTTGTAAGCTTTATCATTAGGCGATGATGGTCGTGCCAGCATCCATTTATCTTTCAGGCGGGCATACTCGCGCACCTCTTCTGTAGTCTCGTTAAAATCGCATTTTGCACCGGCACCGCCCAAAAAGTTCCAGCCGTGCACATCATCAATATAACCGTTATGATCATCGTCCTTACCGTTACCTGGAATTTCTTTGGTGTTTGTCCATAGTATGTCTTTAAGATCTTTTTGCAGGGTATCAACGCCGCTATCAATGGTCGCCACCGTTACCTGTTTACTCCTTTTGCCTTTCAAAAAGCCATAGGCTTTACTCAGGCTAATGCCGAAGTAACCGTCGGTAGCCAAATCCAAAGCGTGCCAGTTTTTAGGGGCCGCAGGCTCTGCCTTGGGTATAGGAGGCAGATCTTGCGCCTGCATCTGGAAGCCTGTCAGGAGCGTCGCGCTCGTCAACAAGCCGGTAATCAATTTCTTAATGTTCATTCAATAGGGTTTATGTATATATTTCATTTATGTCAAAAATTGCATAAGCCGCCCAGCTCTCTTCAAAAGAGGGGGAGTTTATATTGATGAGGATAAGGAAAGGCTCTACTTTAGAGAGGATTATTCAGGATAAATGTTTTAAAAGCCTTCATGAAGGCTTCGTTATCTAGCTGAGGTTTAGACCGATGCTCTGCATTACTCACAGATCAAACCTGATGCCTTGCGCCAGCGGCAAACTTGTTGAATAATTAACCGTGTTGGTTTGCCTGCGCATGTAGGCCTTCCAGGCATCAGAACCCGACTCACGGCCACCGCCCGTCTCCTTCTCGCCGCCAAACGCACCGCCAATCTCTGCGCCCGATGTGCCGATATTCACATTGGCTATGCCGCAATCAGAACCGGCGTACGACAGGAATTGCTCCGCCTCACGCAAATTATTGGTCATGATGGCTGACGACAGGCCCTGCGGCACGTCATTTTGCATAGCTATTGCTTCATCCAGTTCTTTATAACGTATTAAATACAAAATTGGTGCAAAGGTTTCATGCTGAACGATGGTCATATTATTACGCACCTCGGCAATCGCCGGTTTTACATAGCAGCCAGATTCATAACCCTTGCCGGTAAGCACACCGCCGGCCACCACAAAATTGCCGCCTTCAGCTTTGCACTTATCGATGGCATCCAGATAGATACGCACCGCGTCCTGATCAATCAACGGCCCCATATGAAACTGCTCATCCAGCGGATTGCCTATTCGCACCTGTCCGTAAGCCTTTACCAAACGGTCTTTAAAATTTTGATAAATACTTTCATGAATAATCAGCCGGCGGGTTGTTGTACAGCGCTGACCGGCCGTACCCACTGCGCCAAACACGGCACCAATCAGTGCCATATCCAAATCGGCATCCGGCGTGATGATGATGGCATTGTTACCACCAAGCTCTAGCAAGCTCCTGCCCAACCTTGCAGCCACAGCAGCGGCAACAGCCTTACCCATCCGGGTTGAACCCGTAGCCGATACCAGCGGAACGCGCGGATCATTCGCCATCAGCTCACCTACCTCGCGGTCGCCTATCACCAGGCATGACACACCGTCGGGCACATTGTTGGCCGCAAAAACCTCGTGCACTATATGCTGGCAGGCAATAGCTGTTAAAGGCGTTTTTTCTGATGGTTTCCACAGGCATACATCACCGCACACCCAGGCCAGCATGGCATTCCAGCTCCACACCGCCACCGGGAAGTTAAAGGCCGATATAATGCCTACCACTCCCAGCGGATGATACTGCTCAAACATACGGTGCTGCGGGCGCTCACTGTGCATGTGCAAGCCGTAAAGCTGACGGCTCTGCCCCAGGGCAAAATCGCAAATGTCAATCATCTCCTGCACCTCGCCGTAACCCTCCTGCAGGCTCTTGCCCATCTCGTAGCTCACCAGCCTGCCCAGGTCATGTTTGTACTTGCGCAGGGCCTCCCCTATCTGCCTCACAATCTCGCCGCGCTTGGGTGCCGGCATAGTTCTCCACACCGGAAAAGCCGCCCTGGCAGCCTCAACTGCCTGCTCGTAATCGGCCACACCGGCCATTCTTACCGAGGCGATCTTTTGCCCGTCAACCGGCGAAATGATGTCTTTCACGCGGGCTCCAGCGGCACTGCCTGAGTGGCCGCCTATACTAAAAGCGTCATTTACAGCGTTAATACGTAAACGACTGATGATTGGTGCGATGTCGAAGCTCATCTTTTGCATTTTCTCAAAGTTATCATCTTGCTTATAAATAAGTGTGCGGCGCGCATTATTTACTTGGTATTTATTATCAATCAGTTATCTGCACATTTGTTTAAAAAGTAACACTTTGTTGAAAACTTAATTTACTTTTTGGCTCTTTTACACTGTAATTTAATCTCCGTAAACGAAGCCTGAACCGATCAAAGACAGTCGTTTTTACTTGAAATAGCGTTGAATGGAAGAAGAATTTGAATTTGACTACAGTGAGGATCCAAAATTCTCTGTCGAACGTTACGAAGAGATGATCCGCAATCATGATCAATATTTCTTTGATGCGCAAGCCTTTGAGAATATCATTGATTATTACATCGAAAAGAACGACCCCGCCAAGGCCCTGCAAGTGGTGGAGTACGCTCGCAGCCAGCACCCCTTTGCTTCTGTTTTCCTGGTAAAACAAGCCCAGCTGCTGGTGGTAACCAACCGTATTGGTGATGCGCTAGCTGCGCTTGACAAAGCCGAACTGCTGGAAGCCGGCGAAGCCGACATCTACATCATCCGTGGTAACTTGTTTGAGAACATGGAGCGTTACAGCGAAGCGCTGGAGAATTACGAGCGCGCGCTTGACCTGGCCGAAGAAACCGACGACATTTTACTGCACATTGCCTACGTTTATCAAAACATGGGCGATTATGATACGGCCATTACTTACCTGAAACTGTGCCTGCAGCAGAACATGGAAAACCAGGATGCGCTTTACGAACTGGCCTTCTGTTACGATGTAATGGACAACCAGGAAGAGAGCGTGCAGTTTTACATGCAATACATCGATAACGAGCCTTACAGCTACGCTGCCTGGTACAACCTGGGCAACGCCTACACCAAGCTGAGCCTGTTTGAGAAAGCGATTGACGCGTATGATTATGCCATCCTGATTAAAGACAGTTTTGCATCGGCCTACTTTAATAAAGGTAACGCCCTGGTAAACCTGGAAAAATATGCCGAAGCTATTGAAGTATACCGCCAAACCTTTGAGTATGAGCAACCTAATGCCGATACTTATTGTGCCATTGGCGAATGCTATGAGAAGCTGGAGCAGATGGATGAGGCGCGCTCATTCTACAAAAAGGCCGTTAAAATGGACCCAAAACTGGGCGATGCCTGGTTTGGCATAGGTGTTACGCTTGATTTTGAAGAGCGTTTCTTTGAGGCCCTGCACTTCTACAAAAAAGCGCTGGACCTGGATATTGCCAATGCCGATTATTGGTTTGCCATTGCCGATGCCGAGTACAAACTGGGCCATATGCCAGAGGCTGAATCAGCGTATGAGAAGGTGGTAGAGCTGAACCCGATTGATGTGGATGCCTGGCTGGATTACTCTTCTATCCTGTACGAGCAAGAGCGCCTGCACGATGCCATTGAGGTAATTGCCGAGGCCATTAAAAACAACCCTGACTCGGCAGAATTATACTACCGCATGGTTGCCTACCTGTTTGCCAAAGGCGAGTATTCAGAAGCGATGAATCACCTGGAAATGGCGCTTGCCGCTGATCCTGATAAACACTACATCCTGTTTGATTACCTGCCGCAGTTGCAGAAAAACAAGGTGATACTGGATATCATTAACCGTTATGCCCGCTAATAACCAATTATAAGTCTCCCATGTGAGAAAAAAGCCCCGCGTTCATGTCCGAACCGGGGCTTTTGTTTTTACCGCTCCTAATCCTCTCCAAAGGGGAATAGCCCATCAAATGGCAGGAATATAATAAATCCCTCCTTGGGGAGGGGCGCGGTGGCTTTGTGAAGTGGCGGGGAGGGGTTTATATCGTATGCAATCGCATAAACCCCTCCCTACACCCTCCCAAGGGAGGGAATCGCACTGGCCTTCGCGTCTTTAGATGCTTACTGCCTCTTTATGGGCTAATCCTCTCTAAAGGAGAGGGGTTGGGGAGAGATCCTATATTACTTTCCACCACGTGTGCCTGCGCCATCATGTGCGGGCACGGCTTCAGGAGTGATGTCATTATCGGCCACTAATAAATCGGCTTCATGCTGCCAGTCGCCCGGGCCGCTAATCAGGTATAGTTTATCGTTATAGAAATAGAGCCATTTATAGGTAAGATTGGTGTTATTTACCCCTGGAGCAAACCCCATAGCGTAGGATACAACTTCAATATTACCATTTGGATACTTGCGGGCGCCAATCACCGCATCCGGTTTCTTGCCCATATTGGCATAAACTGTGGCTTTATCCATACCGATAGATAACTTGGTTAAATCTGGCAGGCGCAAAGCAGCACAAGAAGAGAAAAATAAGGCACAAATAATTACGACGAGAAAAGGCTTAATGGTGGTTTTCATAATTGTGATGTTTGTGTGTTTGTTGATGTTTATTTGACCGCATAGATAGCTAATTGGTTTAATCAGTACGGCTTTTTTTTGCACACTATCAATCAACATGTTACGTCAAAACGCTAGGATTTTTCATTGATTTTACTACCTTTGATACTGGAAAACTTTTAGTTATAGGCTATAAATATGAATTATCACATAACTGATCTACCCGAGCGTTCTGTGAAGCCACGCGAAAAAGGCTTAACCATGATTATGGATAAAGGCCTGAGCCTGCGCGGTGTGGAAGACCTGATTGAAACAGCCGGTCCAAATACCGACATTGTAAAGCTGGGCTGGGCAACATCATATGTTACCCCTAATCTGGACGAGAAACTGAATCTTTACCGCAGTGCCGGTATCCCCGTGTATTTTGGTGGAACACTATTTGAAGCGATGATTGTACGCGGACAGTTTGATGATTACCGTCGCCTGCTCGATAAATACAAACTGGAGCACGCCGAAGTGTCAGACGGGTCGATCACCATTGCACACGATGAAAAATGCGAGTATATCCGCCTGCTGAAAGAGCAGGTGACGGTTATATCTGAAGTTGGATCAAAAGACGTGCAAAAGATTTTTGCCCCCTACCGTTGGATCCAACTGATGAAGGCCGAACTGGAAGCCGGTAGCTGGAAGGTAATTGCCGAGGCCCGCGAGAGCGGCAACGTGGGCATTTACCGTGATTCTGGCGAGGTGCGACAGGGATTGGTTGACGAGATATTAACACAGATCCCCGAAGAAGCCATTATCTGGGAAGCACCGCAGAAAGCGCAGCAGGTATGGTTTATCAAACTACTGGGTGCCAATGTTAACCTGGGCAATATTGCCCCGACAGACATGATTCCGCTGGAAACCATCCGCCTGGGATTACGCAGCGATACTTTTGATCATTTCCTAAACCAGCCCCACTTATTGGGCAAAATTTAACACAATAACAGACAGCCGGTTTATTAAAAAGCCGGCTGTTTCTTTTTCGTGTCCCTTTTTATGCGCAAATTTGTCACCGTTGGCAAAATTGATCAATGACATTCGAAGAGTTTTTTAAAAAGAAAAAGATACACCTTTCTGCCCTGCAGCAAACCGAACCGGCACTCTACACCGAGTTTGAGGTTCACTATGCGCAAATGGGCGAGAAAAGCTTCGATTATACCAAGAAATATTGGTTCAATAAGCTACGCCTGCAATTCCCATTACCTGCTGAGGTAAAAACCGAAAAGGTAATTATAGAAAACAAGCTGGCCGAACAAACCATCACCGAGTCGCTTTCAGAACCAACCAAAGCCAATGTAGGTTTTAAACCACGTTTCAAGGCTGCCCCGGCACAAACAGAAGAACCGGCGGCACCTGTACCGACACAAACCGAAAGCCCGGCAGAGCCAACCAAACCGGCCACAGGTTTCAAGCCAAGATTTAAACCATCTATGGCGCCAAAGCCTGCGGAAGATAAGCCAGCCGAAGCAACTCCAGCCACACCTGAAAATAAAACGGAAGAAACACCAGCCGCAGAACCGGCAGCCAAACCAGTAGGCTTCAAACCGAGATTTAAGGCTGCTGCACCGGCTCAACCGGAAGCTCTGAAAGAAACGACAGAAACGCCATCGGCCCCCGAAGATAAGTCTGAAGAAACACCGGCGGCGGAGCCAGCTGCTAAACCCGTGGGCTTTAAGCCGAGGTTTAAAGCTGCTACACCGCCAAAGCAAGTAGATTCACCAAAAGCTGAATCTACTGCAGAAGAAACGGCATCAGCTACAGAAGCAAAAAACGAAGAAGCCAAACCGACTGAGCCTACAGCTAAACCAATGGGCTTTAAACCGCGTTTCAAAACCGCTACGTCTTCTCCAACTGAAGCACCAAAGATAGAAGTCCCTGCAGAAGCACCGGCTGCTCCTGACGCAAAAGCCGGAGAAGCTATACCTGCAGAAACTAAAGAGGAAGAACCGGCAGCCAAATCACTTGGATTTAAGCCTCGGTTTAAAACAACAGCGACTCAACAACCTGCCGAAGAAACACCAACAGCACCAGCATCTGCATCTGCATCAGAAGAAATATCTGCAACAAAAGAGGAAGAGCCAAAGGCTGATGAACCGGCCAAGCAACTCGGTTTCAAGCCTCGTTTCAACGCTGCACGAATGGCAAAGCCAAAGCCACCGGAAGAGGAATAAGATCTTTATTTTTCGTCATTTCTCCATCACACATGCCCTCGCTTGTTTGTCGAAATAACAACGGGTTTAGTTATATTTGTATATATCACCGTAAAAACCCTTGGGAGAGGGAATAGTGAGCATTGGATAAAGTACAAGTTTTAGCACGATACATGCCCCCTGATGCAGCGCCGCTGATTGGCCGCTGGATTGATCATTTCAAGTGCGAGTTCAAAATATCGCGCAACCGCAACAGCAAGTTTGGCGATTATCGCCCACCTTTTGGCGGCAAAGGCCATCGTATCTCCGTTAATTATGATCTGAATGTATACGCCTTCCTGGTGACTACCGTGCACGAGTTTGCGCACCTGCACACCTGGAACCAGCATCAGCATAAAGTAAAACCGCATGGCACGGAGTGGAAAGAGAACTTTAAAAAGATGATGCAGCCTTTCTTTGAGAAAGATGTTTTCCCGGCGGATGTAAAGCAGGCCATTGTAGCCTACCTCAGCAACCCCGGCGCCTCCAGCTGTACCGATCTGAATCTGTATCGTTCGCTACGCAAATATGACGCGCCCAAGCCAGACGCCGTCACAGTAGAGAAGCTGCCGTTCAAAGCAGTCTTTAAGCTGAAAGACGGCCGCGTGTTTAGGAAAGAAGAACAACTACGCAAGCGTTTTAAATGTATTGAACTGGCCACACGGCGGGTTTATTTATTTAGCCCGGTAGCAGAGGTTGAATTGGTGCGGGAGGCGAGTTAACACATATTAAGCTCCTGTCATTGCGAGGAGGAACGACGAAGCAATCTCGTCGCAGGACAAATTGAACGCGACGAGATTGCTTCGTCACCCGTTGGCGCTTATCCCGCGCTATTCCTCGCAATGACAAATAGCAACTTAAAAAGAAAAGCCACGCTTCCGCGTGGCTTTTCTTTTATATGATCCCTTACAATTATCTTCTGCGGCCAAAGATGCGCAGCAGGTAAATAAACAGGTTCACAAAGTCGAGGTATAACGACAGGGCGCCCATTAGTGCCAGCTTAGGAGCGTTGGCATCGCCATACTCCAAACCTTCGCCAATGCGTTTCAGCTTTTGTACGTCATAAGCGGTTAAACCTACAAAAATGGCTACACCCAGGTAACTGATAATGTAGTCTAAACCTTCGCTACGCAAAAACATATTTACTACGGTAGCCACAATCACACCTATCAGTGCCATAATCAGCAATGAGCCGAATTTGGTCAGATCCTGATGAGTAACATAACCGGCAACCGCCATTACACCAAAAATTACCGATGCAGTAATAAACACGCCCAAAACAGAGCCCGGCGTAAATGCCAGCAACAAACCCGATAAACTGATGCCGGTAACCGCTGCATAAGCAATAAACAACACGGCCAGCACAGGGTAAGAAATACGGTTAAAACCAAAGCTGATCA
Organism: Mucilaginibacter yixingensis; assembly: GCF_041080815.1. Lineage (NCBI taxonomy): Bacteria > Pseudomonadati > Bacteroidota > Sphingobacteriia > Sphingobacteriales > Sphingobacteriaceae > Mucilaginibacter > Mucilaginibacter yixingensis. Next base: position 4,601,849 of record NZ_CP160205.1, read on the forward strand.
ACAGCACAAACGCCAATGGCGAAAAGGCTGCCAGCAGACCAAGCCCGGTTAATGAATGCGTTTCCTGGTTAACTATATAAGCACGCATATCTACGTTAAAGGCAAACAAAGCCGCCAAACCGGCAGATACGGCCAGCGCACCAAACATCCATAAAAATACGTTTGCCATAAATTTACGGGTGGTAGATGGATTGCTGTCCAGCTGTATTACACTATCATAAGTGTAGTTTCTGTTATTTTCCATTTTTTATGTATGTTCTGTTATTTGAAATATAAAGATACAAAATGTTGATGAAGGTTTAATTAAGCCGGCGCATTAGCTGTTCTTCTACCCGCTTAAATACCTGTATTGGCTTAAGCGTACGCCAGTTCAGTTCATCCAGCTCGCCGCCAAAATTAATATAATAGTCGATATTACTATGTTTAAACTCGTTAATCACGTGCTCTCTGAAGTTGATACCCGCAATCCAGCCATCTTCCAGTTCAGAGAACCATTCTTCGTAATAGCAATCATCCGATGCATGGAAGTTTAAAATATTCTCACCAATCAGGATGAATTTGTCTATCCCCTGGTCTACCATTAAATCTATCAGCTCGCATTTCAGCATCATAATATCATTGTTAATGGCATCGTTCCACTCGCCAATAAACTCAATGATGCTGTAGCCACGTTCATAATCCACAAACAACACTTTAAGATATAAAGTATTGGAGCCAAACGAATCCCATTGCGGGTGGATCAGGTAATTATACACCTGCTTATCAAACTCAAACTCGCTATACTCGGTAGAGTAAAACGGCGATTGTTCGTCTTCAGCCGCAACATAATCATCGCGCCAGCGGTAATATGGTTCTATCTCGTGCATTAAAAAAAATCGTTCCCTTCTCTAATTACCCTCTTTCAGCAGGTATTAAATTATCTGACAGCAAGGTAAGTATCAACCGCCTTACGCACACTGCCATGTTGTTGAAGCAGGATGGCGGCCTTCTCGGCATCAAGCCCGGTAGCGCTCATCACCATGCGGGTACCGCGGTCAACCAGTTTATGGTTGGTCAGCTGCATATCTACCATGCTATTTCCCTTCACACGGCCCAACTGTATCATTACTGATGTACTGAGCATGTTCAGCACCATTTTCTGCGAGCTGCCGGCCTTCATCCTGGTAGAACCCGTTACAAATTCCGGACCTGTTATTACTTCAACCGGATATTCGGCCTCTTTGGCTACTTTACTGCCATTATTACATACAATACAACCGGTAACCAGTCCCGATTCGCGAGCCTGCCGCAAACCACCAATTACATACGGCGTAGAGCCCGATGCCGCTATACCCACCACCACATCTTTCTGATTGATGCCGAAGGCCTCCATATCTTTCCAGGCCTGCTCCATATCATCCTCGGCAAACTCTACCGCTTTGCGTATGGCACTGTCGCCTCCTGCTATCAAACCTATCACCATATCAAAAGGCACGCCATAAGTTGGCGGACACTCAGATGCATCAACAATACCTAAACGGCCACTGGTACCCGCGCCAATATAAAACAGCCTACCTCCTTCTTTCATGCAGGTGGCAACGGCTTTAACCAGCGCCTCAATCTGCGGCAGTGCCTTTTCTACAGCTAAAGCAACAGTTTTATCCTCATCATTAATGTGACGCAACAGCTCGGCAACCGGCATATCTTCCAGGTTGTCGTAGTGTGATTCTTTCTCGGTTGTTAAGATCATAATGGATTGAGAGTTTTTTGTGCCGCGGCGGCGTTTGCGGCAATGCTCCGCCAGAGGTTAATATAAACAAAATTCAACAAAAAATAGTATAATATTGATACCAACGTTATTAAAAAGTTACGGTGTCTTACGCTGCAAATTTTACCTTTGCGCAACGGTATGAAAAAAACTGCGGCCATCATCTTCCGATCATTGATCCTGATACTTTGCGGTATCGCCATAGGCATCATGATCACCGACAGTAATCTGACGGGGCGCAGCTTTGGCTCCATGAATGAAGAGGATAAAGTGAGCCGCATTATGCAGCTCATCCGCGAGAAATATGTGGACACCGTTAACCTTAACCGCATCCAGGGTGAGGCCATTAACAACGTGCTGCAAAATCTTGACCCACACTCGGTTTATTTACCGCCGCAACAGGCCCAAAGCATTAACGAGCGACTGGACGGCGGCTTTGATGGTATTGGTATTGAATATCAGTTGCTGCGCGATACCGTGTTTGTCACCCAGGTTTACCCGGGCGGCCCGGCAGCTAAAGCCGGCATCCTGGCCGGCGACAGGGTATTGACTGTAGAAGGCAAGCCTTTATCGGGCTCAAAACTATCTGCCAACAAAATAGATCGTCTTTTCCGGGGCGAGCGCAATACCACTCTCCATGTGGTTCTGGCGGGCATGCACAACGGCAAAACACGCAATTGCACGCTCACGCGCGACCATGTCGACCTGAGCAGCCTTGATGCAGGCTACATGCTGAGCGATGATATTGGCTACATTAAACTAAGCAAGTTTGCCGCCACTACGGATAACGATTTTCGTACCTCATTGAAAAAACTGCAAACCCATGGCCTGCAAAAGCTCATCCTGGATCTGCGTGGCAACGGCGGCGGATACCTCAACGCGGCCACTGCCATGGCCGGCGAGTTTGTGCCCAAGGGCAAACTGATTGTTTACACCCAGGGCGCACATGAGCCACGTACCGATTACTTTGCTACCGATACCGGCCTGTTCCGTCAAGGCAATCTGGCGGTACTGATTGACGAATACTCGGCCTCTGCCAGCGAGATTTTAGCCGGATGTTTGCAAGATCTGGACCGTGCTACACTGGTGGGCCGTCGTTCTTTTGGTAAGGGCCTGGTACAAGAACAGTTTCCGTTTGATGACGGATCGGCCATTAATCTTACCGTGGCGCGTTACTATACACCATCGGGCCGCTCCATCCAAAAATCATACAAAAAGGGTATCGACAGCTATCATAACGAGATTGCCGATCGCCTCAGAAAAGGCGAACTCTACTCCGCCCAAAGCAGTATGAGTGATAGTGCCTTCCGCACGGCATCGGTTTACCATACCACCAAAGGCAAAAAGGTTTACAGCGGCGGCGGCATTATGCCCGATATTTTTATCCCGGCTGATACTATCGTAAACACCGTACTGGTACAGGAATTAAGCGACCAACAGCTTTTCACAGCCTACGTGATTGATCACCTGTATCCTATCTTTAAGAAATACCCGACCGAGGATGATTTCATCGCCGGCTTCAACATCAGCGACGATCAATTGCATCAGTTTATTCTTTATGCCTCCAACACCATCAAGGAAATGGATTCGCACGAACTGCTGATCTCCAAGCCCAGTATCAAAACCCTGCTAAAAGCTTTTGCAGGCCGTTTCCAATGGGGCGACAATGCCTATTACCGTACCGTAAATGGTGATGATGTTTGCATAAAGAAGGGTATGAATGCGGTGAAGTAAAAAACCAGGATTTTTCGTCAGTTATCTTTTTATTTGCACTCAAGAGAGGCTTCGCCGTTAAACGAATTTTTAAGATTTACAGGATAATCAACGCAGTCACTCGGCTCCTGCCAACAGGTTGTTGTGAAGATAAAAAGAAGCGGTGGAATAGTGCGATTCCCCTCTTGAGAGGGGTGGAGGGGTGTGTCCTTTATACCTGCGAATGACACACCCCTGCAGCCGCACATTCAACGGCCCCCCTCTCAAGAGGGGATTTTAACATCTCCCCAACTCCTGTGGGCTCCAATCGAGTGACCACTATTTTAGCGGCCAGAGGCCGCGGGATAATTGTCACTCGCGAAGACGCGAGCGACTGCGGTGGTGTTTAAGAAAAAATAAGTAAATTCGATTTCATCCAATAACCATCCATGACCGATAAACTCCCCCAAAAACAACGCCTGCTCTCGCTTGATGTGATGCGCGGCGCCACGGTTGCCGCCATGACACTGGTAAACAATCCCGGCGATTGGGATCATACCTACGCCCCGCTGGAGCACTCGGTATGGAACGGTTGCACGCCTACCGATCTGGTGTTCCCTTTCTTTTTGTACATGGTGGGTGTGGCCATTGTTTTTGCCATGGAGACCCGAAAAGAAGATCCGGCGAATCATGGCCACATGATTCTGGTGGCGTTTCGCCGCATGCTCTCGCTATGGGCAATTTCCTGGATTATTCAGTTATTTTTTCATCATGATACGCCGCCAGAGGTTACCGGTTTCTGGTCAAAAGTTGGTTATGTGCTAGGGCATTTACGCCTCCCTGGCGTGTTGTCGCGCATTGGTTTAGTATTCTTTATCTGCACTATCCTTTACCTTAAAACCACGCAGAAAACCCGCGACTGGCTCATGGCCTTTGCGCTGATTGGTTACTATGTGATCATGACTTTCGTTCCTGTACCCGGTATCGGCCCTGCCAACCTGAAACCCGAAACTAATATTGGTGCCTGGCTGGACAGGTTGGTATTTGGCGTTAACCACCTCTGGCGCGAATCGCACACGTGGGATCCTGAAGGCCTGCTGGGAACCATACCCGCCATCGGCACCTGTTTATTTGGCATACGGGTGGGTACCTGGCTAAAACGCACCGATACTGAGCCCGGCACTAAAGTAAGCTGGATGTTTGTGTACGGCGTATTGGCGGTAATACTGGGTTTAATCTGGGACCTGTTCTTCCCTATCAACAAAGCGCTCTGGAGCAGTAGCTTTGTATTATATACAGGCGGGCTGGCCACCATTGCACTGGCGTTAAGTTACTGGATGATAGACGTACAAGGCCGCAAAAAAGGCGTATGGTTTTTTGTTGTTTTTGGGATGAATGCCATTACAGCTTATGTGGTAGGTGATGTAATTGGCTCCGTGTTAGATTTTATTCCGACGGGGCAGGGCGTGCGCTTAATGGGCTGGATCAACCGCGATATTTGCATGAAGCTGTTCTCGCCCTACAATGCGTCGCTCGCACGGGCCATTATTTATGTATTTATATCATGGATACCCATGTACTGGTTGTATAAAAAGAAAATCTTCATTAAAGTTTAAGATTGATGACGGGACTAAGAAGCATCTTATTAATTATATTTTTTTCAATCGCCATTGGAGCATCGGCACAAATAGCTAAGCAGCCCAAAAGTGCAGCGCTTGCCAACCCACCGTCGGCGGCAGCGTTAAAGGCAGCAGAAACCATGCTTTTGGCCAGCGGAGCCGATAAAGATTTCGACCAAAATATGTCGGCCATGATTGATGAGTATGCCGCGCGTGTGCCTGCCGATAAATTGCAGCAGTTCAAAAAAACCATGCGGCTCTTTGTAGATAAATATTGCAGTTGGGCGGTACTGAAAAACGATTTCTGTATGATGTACGCCCGCGAGTTTACCGAAGCCGAGTTACGACAAATGGTTGCGTTCTATACCAGTCCGACGGGGAAAAAGCTATTGGAAAAACGCCCTCTGTTATTTGATACCTCAGCGTTACTGGGGCGCAAAGCATTTAATGAGCATCGTGCTGAAATGGAGCAGATGTTACAGGATGCGTTGAAATAGGCAGAATCAGGATTAAAAGATTTTTAAGATTACCAGGATTGAAGACATTGCGTAGACCCCAAACGGGTGCGTAGCTTTATATGCCACGGTCAAAAATACCCCCCTTGTTGTAACTACCCTGTTAGTTTTGCATCTTAGCCATATAAAATAAGCACGTATGAAACTTCATAACAGAAACGCCGTTGCTGCGTTGGCATTGCTAATGGCTACTAGCGGCGCTTTTGCTCAAGTCAAAAGAAAACCTGTAGTATCACCTGTTGAAAAACCAGCGGCGCTGGCCGCCCAGCTGCGCGGGGATTTACTGCCGGTTGATCCGAATGTAATTATCGGTCACCTGCCAAACGGGTTAACTTACTACATCCGCAAAAATATCGAGCCCAAAAACCGGGCTGAGTTATACCTGGTTAACAAAGCTGGCTCTGTTTTAGAGAACGATGACCAGCGTGGTCTGGCCCACTTTACAGAGCACATGGCCTTCAATGGCACGCGCGATTTCCCGAAGAACGAGCTGGTAAACTACCTGCAAAAATCGGGCGTAAAGTTTGGTGCCGATTTAAATGCTTATACCTCATTTGATGAAACGGTATACCAGCTACCATTACCAACCGATAGCACCGCCATTTTTGAAAAAGGCTTTGACATACTGGCCAATTGGGCAGGCATGTTATCTTTTGACCCAAAAGAAATTGATGCCGAGCGCGGCGTAGTGCTGGAAGAAGAACGCCTGCGCGGCAAAAACGCCAGCGAGCGTATGCAGCAGCAGGTGTTGCCGGTATTACTTAACAACTCGCGCTATGCCGAGCGTTTGCCTATTGGTAAAGAAGATATACTGCGCAATTTTAAACCAGAGACCATTAAGTCTTTCTATAAAGACTGGTATCGCCCGGACCTGCAGGCCGTAATTGCCGTTGGCGATTTCGACCCGAAACGCGTTGAAGCGCTAATTAAAGAAAACTTCTCAGAGCTAAAAAATCCGGCTAAAGAAAAACCGCGCACCAAATACTCGGTACCGGCCACAGCCGGCACCGCGGTTAAAATTGTTACCGATAAAGAGTATCCGTACAACGTGGTACAAATTTATGTAAAGCACCCTGCAACGGTTTCAAAAACTGCTACCCAGTACCTGGAAGATATCCGTGTAGATCTTTTTAACCAGATGATCAACGCGCGTTTGGGCGAACTGCTACAAAAACCAAACCCACCGTTTCTGTTTGCACAGGCTAGTTATGGCGGTTTTCTGGCCAATCAAAATGCGTTTAACACGGCAGCGGTGGCCAAATCTGCCTCAGAGTTAAAAACAGCCGTTACCGCAGTTTTAGATGAGGTGGAACGCGCCCGCAAATTTGGTTTTACCGAAACGGAGCTGGCGCGCGCCAAACAGGCCACCATGACCAGCATGGAGAATGTTTATAAAGAGAAAGACAAAACCCGCTCGGTAAATTTTGTACAGGAGTATCAGCGTAACTTCCTTAAAGGCGAAGCTATTCCGGGGATAGAGTTTGAGTACAACTTTTACAAAGAGAACATTGACGGTATCAAGCTGAGTGATATCAACGCTATGGCCGGCAAATTCATCAGCGATCAAAACCGCGTGGTAATTGTTCAGGCACCAGAGAAAGAGAAAGCCAACCTGCCAACAGAGCAAACGCTGCTGAACTGGATCAAAGAATCTGGACAGGGTGTTACTGCTTATGTAGATAACGTAAGCAAAGACCCGCTGCTGGCTAAAGAGCCAACCGGCAGCAAGATAACAGCTGAAACCAAAGATGCAGCCATTAACACCACCACCCTCACCCTTGGAAATGGCGTTAAAGTGATCTTAAAGCCAACCGACTTTAAGAACGATCAGATCCTGATCAATGGTTATAGCTTCGGTGGTACATCACTGGTCAGCGATGCTGATTATACCTCGGCCAGTCTGGCAGCCAACACTGTGGGAAGCAGCGGTATAGCCAACTTTACTCAAATACAGCTAGACAAAATGCTGGCGGGCAAAAACATCAGCATATCGCCATATATCTCAGAAACTACGCAGGGCGTTCGCGGTTCATCAACCCCAAAAGATTTTGAAACGGCGCTGCAACTGGTTTACCTCTACTTTACCCAGCCGCGTAAGGATGCCGATATCTGGCAATCAAACATGACGCAAACTAAGTCTGTACTGGCTAACCGCAGTCTTGACCCTTCCTCGGTTTATCAGGATACTGTAGTAGCCACACTGGGCAATCACAGCATCCGCCGCATGACCATGACTGCCGAGCGCCTTAACCAAGCCAACCTGGATGTGGCCTACAATTTCTACAAGGCGCGCTTTGCGGATGCATCGGGCTTTACCTTTACCCTGGTGGGCAACTTTGATGTAGAGAAAATTAAACCGCTGCTAGAGAAATATCTGGGCGGCTTGCCGGCAACCAACAGCAAGGAAACTTATAAAAACCTGGGTATTCACGCTCCTGCCGGCAAAATAACCAAAGAGGTTTATAAAGGCATTGGCGATAAGAGCAGCGTACAAATTGTTTTCAGCGGCGATTATGTTTACAACGATGACAACAACCTGCAAATTGATGCGCTGGAAGAAATACTGAACATTAAACTGATTGAACGCCTACGCGAGAAAGAAGGCGGTGTTTATGCACCTGGTGTGCGGGCGGGCTACAGCAAATTGCCAGCCAACCGCTACAGCTTTACCGTTTATTTTACCTGTGCCCCGGCCAATGTAGATAAACTGGTGAACGCCACCATGGAGGAAATTGAAAAGATTAAACAAAACGGTGCCGAGCCTGGCGATATCCAGAAATTTGCCGCGGAAGAGAAACGCTCTACCGAGGTGCAACTGAAAGAAAATACTTTCTGGGCAAGCACACTGGTTAGTTCATCACAAAACCAGGAAAACCCTGCCAGAGTACTCAGCCACATTGCCGACCTGCCAAAAGTGACCGTGCAAACCACTAAAGATGCGGCCAACAAGTACCTGAGCGGCAACAATCTTATTAAGTTGATCCTTTATCCGGAGAAGAAATAAACCTCGGCGTAAGGCTCCAAATGCAATTTCAAGCCCCTCTCCCAAGGAGAGGGGTTGGGGTGGGGGCTAACCGTAATTATCAACCTGAAATATTTCGGGTTACTAAACGTTTTACATACATTGCTTTACTTTAAATCCAAGTACTTATGAACAAGAAACTGGTTACCCCCCTTATCACCTGGTTAATTTTTGCAACGCTTGATATCGCTTTCTTAATAAAAAGCATTGAGCTGAACCAGAGCTGGCGCATGATGGCCGCCGTTGCAGGGCTTCTAATTTCGGCTTTCTTTGTAGTAACTGCTACAATGCAAAACCGCCGGGAGTTGAAACCCGTGCGCGTAAAAAGCAGAAACTAAAACAAAAACACGCATAAAGAGGAGCCTGCCAAAAGCAGGCTTTTTTTATAAAACCAGGATTTACAGGATACTATACCCAATAACCTCTTAAAAGTTTAAATCTTAACCCAAATTCTGTAAATCCTAAAAATTCGTTAAATCCAGGTCCAAAACTGTCGCCTTCCCGTCACGTTTTTTACGGCTTTAACCTTTCTAACTTTTTTACCTATTTTTGCATTGATGATTGATTTACCGGTAATTCCAGCAAACCAGGTTCAACGCAAGCCAGATTGGCTGCGTGTAAAGCTACCCATTGGCAAAGAGTATGCACATGTGCGCGGCCTGGTTGACGAACATAAACTACACACCATTTGCGAGAGCGGCAACTGTCCTAACATGGGCGAGTGCTGGGGCGCAGGCACGGCCACGTTTATGATACTGGGTAACATCTGTACCCGCTCATGCTCTTTCTGTGCGGTAGCAACCGGTCGCCCGTTGGCTGTTGACACCGACGAGCCTAACCGCGTAGCGCAGTCAGTAAAGCTGATGCAGGTAAAACACTGCGTAATCACATCGGTAGACCGTGACGATCTGAAAGACGGCGGCTCCATCATCTGGGCCGAAACCATCAACGCTATCCGTCGCGAAAGCCCGGAAACTACACTGGAAACCCTATTGCCAGATTTCCGCGGCGTTTGGGATAACCTTGACCGTGTTATTGCTGTGCGACCTGAAGTGGTATCGCACAACCTGGAAACCGTGCGCCGCCTTACCCGCGAAGTACGTATTCAGGCTAAATATGACCGCAGTCTGGAGGCTTTGAGCCGTATTTCTGCTGCCGGTTTACGCACTAAATCTGGCATTATGCTGGGCCTGGGCGAAAAAGAAGAAGACGTACTGGAAGCCATGGACGATCTGCTGGCTGCCGGCGTGCACATCCTCACCCTGGGCCAGTACCTGCAACCAACCCGTAACCACCACCCGGTTATTGACTGGATCCACCCTGATCAATTTGCTTATTACAAAGAGGTGGGCATGAGCAAAGGCTTTAAGTATGTGGAAAGCGGCCCGCTGGTACGTTCATCATACCATGCCGAAAAGCATTTGTTTGAAATATAGAATTTCCTTTCTATCTTCATCATAGATTGAGTAAGAAACGCCAAATATCACTCAGCGAAGAGGAATTGGTGCAACTTTTGCGCAGACGCGAAAAGGTTGCCGCCGAAGCGTTGTATGATATGTACTCCGCCTCGTTGTACGGCGTTATTTTACGCATAGTTAATGAAGAGACCCTGGCAGAAGACATTTTGCAGGAAACCTTTGTTAAGATCTGGCAATCTTTCAGCAGCTACAGTGCTGATAAAGGACGCTTATTTACCTGGATGGTAAACATTGCCCGCAATCTCTCTATCGACAAAATACGTTCCAAAGATTTTCGTAACCAGAATAAAAACCAGGATATCGAAAACAACGTAAATCTGATCGACGAGAACAGAAGCGCAGTTTACAAACCCGAACTGCTGGGTATCAAAGAATTGGTCAATACGCTAAGACCCGAGCAAAAATCAATCCTTGAGCTGGTTTATTTTAAAGGTTACACTCACGTGGAGGCAGCTGATGAGCTTGGCATCCCGTTGGGGACCGTTAAAACCCGTTTGCGAATGGCAATACTGGAACTAAGGAAACATTTTAACTAATGGTGGAAGACGTAAAGGCATATATCGAATCGGGCATCCTGGAGCTTTATGTACTGGGCGAAGTTACCGCGCAGGAAAAAGCAGGGGTGGAAGATATGGCTTTGAAACACCCCGCCGTTAAGGCCGAGCTAAATGAAATTGAACGCTCGCTTGAACTCTATGCTGCCGCACAAAGCATAGAACCATCTGAAGCCCTGCGCGACCGTGTGCTGAACAGCCTGCTCACCAACCTGGCTGATGACCATACTTTCCCAAGCAGAAAAGCACCGGAAGAACCGGCTAAAGTGGCACAACTGCCAGCTGCAAAACCCAATAATTTTTACAAATATGCCTTTGCCGCCTGCCTGGCTTTATTGTTGGTAAGCGTGGCTGCATTAATCAATATCTACAGCAAACTACAAGTATCAAATGACAAGTTGCTGGCCATGAGCGCACAGAACCAGCGTTTCAGCAAAACAGTAAGTTACCAGCAAGATCAGCTGGATATGTTTAGAGATACGGCTTACCACATGATCAGGATGAAAGGCCAGGCTAAAAGCCCGGCATCATCAATGATGGTGGCCTGGAATCCCGAAGCAAAAAAAGTAATGATTGATATGGCCAGCGCCAAACTACCAGTTAATGATAGCACCCATCAATACCAGTTGTGGGCCATTGTGGCTGGCAAACCCGTTGATCTGGGCGTATTTGACATGAAGCCCGACAGCGCCGAAGCCATGAAGGTCATGAAATCGGTAGATGCTCCGCAAGCCTTCGCCGTAACGCTTGAACCCCACGGCGGCAGTGTTAATCCCACATTAAGCAACATGATGGTGCTGGGGCAATTTTAACATTTTTTAACACTTTTTTCTGTAATATATCCTGACTTACTGCGTCTTATAAGGCGAAAGAGTATTTTGTTCTTTATAAGATCAGTTAATAGAAAAAAAGGGATGCATAATACCTGCATCCCTTTTTTTATTAGTAAAAAATGCCGGATCTGGATTTCAATAGGAAAGAATAAAAATAAAAGGGGTGTCATGTTGAGCTTCGTCGAAACACGTGCGGGGGCCTGATCATCGTGCTTTGGCTTTGCAATTGGGCCTTCGCGCGCCCTTCGACAAAGCTCAGGATGACACCCTCCCTCAACAGCAGTTCTGTGCTATGCTTCCCTCAGTCTCGCCATCGTAACCGGCAGTTGCGTTATCAACTTACCCGGCAATACCACATGCATCCGGTTGGGTAGCGCCAGCTCATCACCCGCTTTACCATGTACATAAGCGCCGATAATACAGGCCTGTTCTGGCGAGTATTTCTGGGCCATTAGCGCCGTAATCGCCCCTGTCAACACATCTCCCATACCACCGCCGGCCATAGCTGCGTTGCCAGTGGAGTTGAAATAGAGCTTACCATTTGGCGTGGCTACCATAGTATAATCATTTTTAAGCAGGATGACGAGTTGCAGTTCTTGTGCCTTTTGCATGGCCGTTTGCATACGCTGCCACCAGTTTTGATGATCGCCAAACAGACGGTCAAACTCTTTCATGTGCGGCGTAAGCACGCTCCCTTTAGGGATCCGTTTTAGCAGATTTTTATCTTCTGCTAACAGGTTCAGGGCATCGGCGTCAATCACCACCGGCTTATTATAATATTGAAATAAGGCCGATAACAGCGCACGTGCGTCATCATCTTTACCCAAACCCGGACCAATGCCAATCACGCTAAACTTATCCCAACTAATCTCAGGCAAACCACCGCCTTTGCGCACAATGGCCATCACCTCGGGTTGATAGCTGTTCAAGGCCGTCAAGCCGCTCTCGGGCACGCAGGCAGTAGTTAGCCCCGCCCCGGCATGCACGCAGGCCGACGAAGTAAGCAGTGCCGCCCCCATCGTTTCCGGCTGACCGGCAATGAGCAGCGCATGGCCATAAGTACCTTTGTTGCTAAAGCGATGCCGTGGCTTCAACATCGCCCTGATATCTTTTTCCTCCACAAACTGATAGGGCGAGTTGAGCGAATGGATAAAACTTTCATCCAGTCCGATATTTACCACCTCCCAGCAATTGATATACGGGCCCGATTCTGGCAACAGAAAGTTAAGTTTAGGCTGCTGAAAGGTGATCACCAGATTGGCACGTAGCGCTGTTATACCTTTCGGCATCTCGCCATCTGTAAATAAACCCGTAGGTACATCTACGGATACAACCGTGCGCTGCATCCCATTAAGATGTTTAACCAGCCGCTCATAGTCGCCATCCAGCGGCTTGTTGATGCCGCTACCCAGCAGTGCATCAATCATCACCGGATTATGATCCGCAGGTAAATCATCGCCTTTATTAATTTCTTTAAAGCCGATACCGGCCTGCTGCAAATTTTGCAGGTTAGCGTTAAAGTCATCGCTTGCCTTGGCACTAAAACGAGCTACAAATACTTTAACTGCCTTATAACCATGATCTACCAATATGCGGGCAATAGCCAATCCATCGCCACCATTATTGCCAGTGCCGCAATACACGCTAATACCCTGTTTTTTATCAGAAAAACGATTAACAAACCAGCCCACGAAAGCTTTGGAGGCCCGCTCCATCAGATCGATGGACGAGACGGGCTCGTGCGCTATGGTATGCGCATCGGCTTGCTTAATCTGGGTGGCAGTAAGTAATGGGATCATACAGGATAAAGATAGCATATCCTGATTTTGTTTGGGAGACGATAATCTCACACTACCCTCTTTTGCCCGGTCAAGCGTCCACGCTTGACTGAAACAAAAGCCTTCAGCGTCCACGCTGAAGAAAGCAAGCGTGGACGCTTGCAGTTTATATTACGGTCAAGCGCAGACGCTTAACCGGGCGAATAGGGGTGACTCGAAAGAAGCGGAGGATGTCATCCTGAGCTCCGTCGAAGGGCGCGCGAAGGCCCAACTTACCGGCAAGCGCAACATAACCTACACCTTCCTGTAAAGATCATTCAAATTACGACCCTGCTCTTTGTAATCCAATCCATAACCCAGCACAAACTCGTTCTGGATATTGAAACCTACATAGTGCAGTTCTTCTACCGGCACCACAATAGCTTCGGGTTTTAACAATAACGAGCATACGGTGATAGAGGCTGGCTGACGCTGGTATAGCTTTTCTACCAGGTAAGCCAGGGTGTTGCCGGTATCAACAATATCTTCAACTACTATAACATGGCGATCTCTCAGGTCTACGGTGATATCAATATCCTCCCGGATCTTTCCACTGCTGGCAGTACCGCCGTAGTAAGAAGCCAGTTTAGTAAAAGTGATCTCGCAGGGCCAGTCGATGTGTTTGATCAGATCGGCAATAAAGAGGAAGCTGCCGTTCAGGATACCGAGAAAAATCGGGTTGCGATCCTGATAGTCTTCGCTGATGTGCCGCGCCAGATCGGCAATGCGTTGCTGGATGGTCTCGGCAGTAATCAGTTTTTCAAATTCAAGGTCGGCAACTTTAATTTTCATCCTACTAATTTATATATTAATCGTTTAAACCGATAAAATATTATCCTGCAGATAAGCTTATCTTTATACCCTTATATGATCGATCACCAGGTACACACGCTGCCCAACGGCATCAGACTATTGTTTAAGCACACCCCATCGCACATTACCCATTGCTGCTTTATGGTGAATGCCGGCGCACGCGATGAGGCCGAAGGTAAAGACGGACTGGCCCATTTTATAGAACACCTCTTATTTAAAGCTACCAAGCGCCGTAACACAGCCCAGATCCTGAATCACCTGGAACTGGTGGGGGCCGATCTGAATGCCTACACCACCAAAGAATATACCTGCCTGCACGCATCGTTACTAAAGCAACACCTTGAACGCGCACTCGACTTGTTTGAAGACCTGGTGTTTCACTCCACCTTCCCGCAGGAGGAACTGGAGAAAGAGCGCGGCGTGATACTGGATGAAATTGCCTCGTACCTTGACCAGCCCGAAGAAGCCATTATGGATGATTTTGAGGGACTGATTTTTAAAGGCCATACCCTGGGCAACAACATTCTGGGCGCGACAGAGAGCGTAAAGAACCTGAGCAAAACGGATATTGATCACTTTATCCAAAGCAATTACAATACCGCCGAGATGATCTTCGGCGTATCTGGTGATTATGACTTTAAGAAGCTGATCAAACTGTTTGAAAAGTATTTTGCAGCCATCCCGGCGCATCATCCGGTTAAGCATCGCCTAGCGCCTAAAGCAGTTAAAGCTGAAGATATCAGCGTGAGCAAACCCATCACCCAAACACATTGCGTGCTGGGCGGGCAGGCCTATTCATCGGCTCACCCCTATCGTTATGGCCTTTTACTGCTCAATAACTATCTGGGCGGCATGGGCATGAGCAGTAGGCTGAACCTGGAAATTCGAGAAAAACATGGGATTGCCTATACCATCGAGTCAAGCTATACCTCGCTTACCGATACCGGCATTTTCAACATTTACTTTGGTACCGATGAGGAGAAAGCAGCCAAGGCCATGAAACTGGTATACCGCGAGTTGAAGCGTCTGCGCGATAAAAAGCTGGGCACCGTGCAACTGCACCAGGCCAAACAAAAATTCATAGGTCAGATAGCCCTGGCCGAAGAAAACCGGATGAGCCTCATCCTATCCATGACCAAAAGCCTGCTTGATTTTAACCGGATTGATACACTGGAAGAAGTTTTTGAGAAGGTAAACGCCGTAACAGCCGAGGAATTGCTGGAAATTAGCAATGAGATTTTGCAGCCCGAAGCATTATCTGTTTTAACTTTTGAACCGGAATAACCCCTATAAATCTCCCCGAAGGGGAGACTTGCTTCATCTATTTCAAATCTTGGTGTATCAAACGGAACAGTTTTATTTGTGGGTCGATCCAGAAGTATCTTTTCCATAGATAGTGATACTCGCCTTGCTGATCCGCACTAATATTGGCTTCTTGTCTCAACTTTCCCGCCCTGATAGTGGCAGCATATTGAGCAACATCCGTAACTATTGGTGGAAGAAAAAAGTATTTAAGTTTTCGCCTTTTCTTGAACCAGGCATCACGAGCGTTCAATATTTTAATAATGGTCAAAGCATAGGGTATTGACAGACATGCGCCCAATGCCCGCTTAATCATCGGATATTGGCAGTTAAACTCAAGCGAGTAATACCTGCCACGCTGCCGATATAGAAAAATATTAGCTAGTTGCGTGTAACTCTCTTTCACATCGCATCCTACACCGGCCTTTGTTAATGAGTCTTTGGGCAATATTGCAACAGAACATTCGCCGCAAACTTCATTGTAATAAAGCATGGTATCTACACCCGCGTTTCTTAATGAATCAGCAATATGGCTTGACCAGGTTATAATACTGATCTTCTGCGAGTTGGCGACTGAACAGACCGATAAGATAAACAGTATTAGCATTGCTGCTTTTTTCATGATATGGTTCCGGTTAATGATATGACAATACTAATTTAAGATATTACATCAAAAAGCTACGCAAGAAACCCACCCCGGCCACCTTCTCCCTGTTTGTAATCAATCTAAAAAGGCTGTAAATTTGTATTATGAAATTACCGATCATCGCCTATGGCGACCCAGTACTGCGTAAAAAGGCACGCGATATTAGTCCGCAAGAATACCCCAACATTAAACAGTTTGCCGAAGACATGTTTGAAACCATGTATAACGCCCGGGGTGTAGGACTGGCTGCGCCGCAGGTGGGTCACTCTATCCGCATGTTTGTAATTGATGCCTCGCCGTTTGATGATGACGAGCCGGAGCTGAAAGACTTTAAAAAAGTATTCATCAACGCCTGTATTGAAGAAGAAACCGGCGAAGAATGGGCTTTTAACGAAGGCTGCCTGAGCATACCAGACATTCGCGAGGACGTTTACCGCCAGCCGGTAGTGCGCCTGTCATACTATGACGAGGAGTGGAAACACCACGAAGAAACTTTTAAAGGTCTGGCTGCCCGCGTAATTCAGCACGAGTATGACCATATTGAAGGCAAGCTGTTCACCGATAAACTAAACCCACTACGCAAGCGCCTGATTGAAAAGAAACTGGGCGAAATTTCACGCGGGATGGTAAGTGTTGATTATAAAATGAAATTTCCGGCAGTAAAGAAAGGAAGATAATTGAGACGCGAATGACAATCTCGTCATTGCGAGGAACGAAGCAATCTCTGTACTTGCACATCAGATTTGCATGTTCGAATATCCTTTGCAGAGATTGCTTCGTTCCTCGCAATGACGTGTTGGTTACTGCACCTCGCGACAGTTCATAAAAAAAGAGAAGGCCTGCTATATTGATAGCAGGCCTTCTCTTTTTATAAATCATACGATAATTACTTCACACCTATGCAATGGTCAATACCATGCACCACGCCATGCGGGTCTTTAATATCAAATGCCAGAAAGTGGATCTGATTGCCTGCGGCATCGGTAAGCAATATTTTATTGCCAGCTACTTTTTGTATTTTAAGTGTTTGGCCAGAAAGCGTAACCAACGTGGTTCTGCCCTTGCCCGCGGTTAACTTGGCAGCAAGTGCCATCATGGTCAATTTGCCTTTTACAATGTGTCCTTTCAGGAAGTTGGCCATAGCTGCAGGATCTGCACTCAGGCTATCCATTTTGCTGGTGGGCATTTCGCGGAAGGTGGTGTTATCTGGTGCAAATACGGTGTAAGTTACCGCCTTTGCCAAATCTGCACCAATGTTTGATGCGCGCACCAGGCTGGCAAATTTGTAGTACTCAGACTCATCGCTAATGCCACCTAATAAAGAGGCTTGTGCCTTACTTTTCAAACTAAATGCCAGCAGGGCCACTGCGGCAAACAATACCATTCGGAATTTTCTCATAGGAAATATTATATATAATCAGTTGTGTGGTAAATTTAACAAAGGGCAATGTTAAGTGTTCCATTTACACGGTTGAAATATTGAAATCTATTCAAATCGTTACTTAACAACCGCGCCATTCATGCATGGGGTTAACTATATTAGGTGAAACAATTATGAACAGGGCGCCTGCCCACCCCAACTTACCGATATGCATACCAACAGACGTAATTTTTTGGCTACTGCCGCTTTGGGCAGCGTGGCCGCCGCGTTGCCATTAACCTCTTTCGGCAAAACCAATGATGCCACCGAGGCCGAATACGCCCGACTTGACGCAGCCGCAAAACGCCCGGTACTAAAAAAAGAACTTTTTAAAGACCCGGTGATTATTGACAACATTGAATTGCTGCGCTACAAGGATACCTTTTTATGCCGCGTACGCTCAAAAGACGGCGCCGTTGGCATGGCCGTGGGTAACAGCCTGCAAATGCGTTACCTGTACCCCATTTTCGTTAATCGCCTGCAGCCGTTTTTTATTGGTAAAGACGCCCGTAACCTGGAGGCCCTGCTGGAAGAAGTTTATGTGTACGATAGCAATTACAAGCTGCAAAGCGTTGCCTTTTGGGATCCGGTAGCTACCCTGGAGTTTGCCCTGCTGGATATGATGGGCCGCATTGCCAACAAATCCATCGGTCAGCTGATTGGCGATATTCATCACAAAGAAATTCATGTTTACCAAGCCAATAGCGAGCGCGATATTACCGCTGAAGAAACCATCAGGCATCTGCAGGCGCAACTAGCGCAATCGCAAGCCAAAGCCATTAAATTTAAGCTGGGCGGCCGGATGAGCCATGTAGAATATCCGGCTAAGCGCTCAGAACAGTTGATCCCGCTGGTGCGCAAAACCTTTGGCGATGATATGGTGATTTCTGCCGATGCCAATGGTTCTTATGACGTGAAGGAAGCCATTCGCATTGGTAAGATCATGGAAGAGTATAAATACGCCTTCTATGAAGAACCCGTACCGTTTGACTGGTATCAGGAAACCCGTCAAGTGGCCGACGCGCTTAACATCCCAATTGCCGGTGGCGAACAGGAACCAAGCCTGCGTAACTTCCGCTGGTTGCTGGGCACCAAAACGCTCAAAATAGTACAGCAAGACCAGTTTTACTTTGGCGGCATGATTCGCTCTATGCGCGTAGCCCGTATGGCCGAAGTGATGGGCGCTGTATGCACGCCGCACACCACAGGTGATGGCTTTGGCTATGTGTACCTGGCGCACTTTATCTCGGCTATTCCTAACGCCGGCAAATACCACGAGTTTAAAGACCTGAGCAAAAATCTGCCGTTTGAATGTAAAGACTCTTCATTAAAAAGCGAGAACGGTGTGGTTAAAATACCACAAGGTCCAGGCCTGGGTGTAGATATCGACCCGGATTATGTAAAGAAACATACTGTTGTTACAGCATAAAAAAAAGTTTGTCATCACGTTCGCACCTCGCAATGACGTGATAGTGTATGTTTAGCCATCATCTTGAGTTAATTAGCATAAAAGCCCTCATTTCTACAGAAGAAATGAGGGCTTTTCATTCTGCCCGATACTACATATTATAGATCCGGGAACAAAAATTTCTCTAAAAAAATTTGCGCAGTCAAATAACTGCATTATATTGCAGTCACTTAGCTGCATAAATAATGGAGACACGTAGAGATGTATTTCAAGCCATAGCCGATCCTACCCGCCGGGCCATACTGGCGCTGGTTGTTGCCCAAGCCATGACGCCGGGCGCCATAGCCGGAAACTTTAACTCATCCAGACAAACTATCTCCAAGCACATCCAGATTTTAACTGAATGTGAACTGCTGAATCAAACACAAAACGGCCGAGAAATCTTTTATCATTTCAATGCCAATAAATTAAAAGAAGTAGCAGCATGGCTGGAACCCTACCGCAAATTATGGGAAACACGGCTTGATGCGATTGATGACCTGCTGAAAGAAATGCAGGCATCGCCAAAAACCGACAAGTAATTATTAATCACATAAAACAAACAGAGATGAACAACCAAATGTATCCTTGCTTATGGTTTGATGGTCAGGCCAGGGCTGCAGCAGATTTTTACTGCACCATCTTCCCTGACTCAAAAATCATCAATGACTCTGGGATGGTCGTAAACTTTGAACTAAACGGGACCCTCTTTATGGGTCTGAACGGCGGCCCTCATTTTAAATTTAATGAAGCTGTTTCTTTTGTTATCCCCTGCAAAGATCAGCAGGAAATTGATCATTACTGGGATCGGCTGACGTCAGACGGTGGGCAGGAGAGCCAGTGTGGTTGGTGTAAAGACAAATTTGGCCTGTCATGGCAGGTAGTGCCAAGCATATTAGGTGAGCTAATGTCAGACCCTCAAAAAGGACCGCGTGTGGTACAGGCATTTATGCAGATGAAGAAATTTGATATTGAAACCTTGAAAAATGCCTAGGCAATAAAAAGATCAGGAGGTAAAAATTATGGCCAAGCAAGTTCAGGTAACTAAAGTATTTAATGCGCCTGTAGAAATGGTGTGGCGGGTTTGGGTTGAGCCGCAGCTGATTAAACGATGGTGGGGACCCAGGCATTTTATATCGCCAATGGCGCAAATTGACTTCCGGGTGGGTGGCCGATCGCTGGTGAGTATGAAGGCTCCGCAGGAAATGGGCGGCCGCGAATGGTATTCTATTTGGGATTACGTAAAAATCGACCCGCTAAAAACAATTGAGTTTATACAAAGCCTGGCAGATGAGAACGGTCAGAAAACCAACCCTGTCAGCGTAGGCATGCCGGCAGATTTTCCCTCAGAGATCCAAACGATAGTAACCTTCCGCGAGCTTGGGCCAAACCAAACAGAAATGACCGTTACTGAATATGCAGACTTTGGCACCATGAGCAACTTTGCCCAAATTGGTCTTGAACAAAGCCTGGATAAGATGGCAGCGATCTTTAGTTGATCAACTGGCTTATTTTTACGTCCCGTATCTCCTTTAAATACCTATATAAACAGAAAAAGCCCTCATTCCGGCACAAGTGCCGGGATAAGGGCCTGATTGCGGAGTGGACGACACCGGGGCCCACTCCAGCAATAAGCTATGTTACTAGCTTTATTTTTACAAAGCCTGTCAACTATTATGACAGCCACAGACTTTGAAGAAAAAACGAAACTGTTCTTGTCAGACTAACCTTGCCCTGGTTGATACATTCTTTTTTCAACCGGCTGATAATACTCCTGCAGATTTTCAGGAATCCTGGCGTTATAACCTAAAACCTGCCTTAAATGTGGATTTAACTCTTCGCCAAAGGCATAACCAAGCGCTCTTGGGTAATCCAGTTGTGGCTTAAAGAACGGGCGGGTAAAAGCCCCGGTTAGCGCTCTTCTGGGCTGGTCGGTATAGTTCTTACCGGCAGCGTGCCATAAATTGGCATCAAACGCAATCATGCTGCCCTTTTTTGCTACAGCACGATCGGCATTATTGTAAAAATGCTCGTCATCCGGTTTTTCTTCGTTGGTGTGCGAGCCGGATAGAAACCAGGTAGCGCCGTTTTCAAGCGTAAAGTCATCAAGGACAACCATAAACTGAAGCATCAGCTTAAAATCACCCGTAAAACTCCTGATATCGCGATGTACGTTTTGAACATATCTCCCGGCACTTTTGGTATTGATGACGGCCCCTAACGAGTTGATGATATAATTGCCACCCAGAAAATGCCTTATCTGGGCATCGCAATACTTTTGATCGAGGAAATGGAGGGCAAACGTATCCCGCTCTACCAGGTGATGTAGTGTTCCATCCATATTTTCGGCTATCCCGTTCGCTATCTGTATCTCCCGCCTTTTTTGGTATGAACCACTTAGCGAATCAATCATTTCCTGCAAAAGAGCGGGGTTGATTACGTCTTCATAAATAATCCAACCATGCTCTTTAATAACACGGTCAAATGAATCCAAATCGGCGTCTGAATATTTAAACTTGTTTTCCATGTTATTAATTTGCTATTTGAAATATAGGGTCTCGTTTTTCTTTTGGCTGCCTGTAAAGCGGGAAGTAGCCCGATTGCAGATCAATATCGGCGCCTGCCTTGGCAACAATAGCATCATACGCCTCGCGGTCATTAACGTAGCGCCATATATGATCTTTTACCTGCAGGTTTGAGAAACGCTTTTTAAACTCAAAAAGTGAATCTTCTTTACCACCCACACCGCCGCCAAGATGAAAGATCTTTTTGCCAAGCCGCCTTCCCATCACGCTTATTTCGTCTGTTAACAGCTTGCTTGGCGATTCACTCAAATAATCAGGAGATGTGGCAGAAAGATGGTTTCTGATAATAGTATCTGACAGCAATACCAGGGCCCCGCAAGTGAGCACAGTTCCGTCATACACCAGCAGAAGCTTACTGTCAAACCCCTCCAATTCTAATATGGTGGTAAAGTATGCCTCGTCAAAGTAATACATGGGTGCGGCATGTAAGCGATCCATGTTTTTGTGATAAACATCAACAAAAGCCTTAATCTCGTCTGCATTGGTTGCTTCTTTAATCAGATAACCCTTATTGCGCAGTTGCCGTACCTGGCGGGAGAGTCTCTTTTCATAACCGCTCCGTTGATCATCAATGGACGAGGACAGATCCATGTATAAAGTTGACCCATTTTCAACTACGCCGCCTATATTTTCCAGCAAATGGCACTGATCTATAAACGGGTGAAGCCTTGAAAATATACAAATGGCGCGCTGGTCGGTCATAAAACGCTTAAATGCTGCCGTAAAGTCAGCCAAGATTACTTCTGATAGTTCTGTTATATTAACGTTAGAGATTGGGCCGCAATAACCGTATACCGACGTCATATCATAAAAATCAGTACCCTCAACTTTTCTTTTCACAACAGGCAAAGCAATAAACATATCGCCCTCCTCATACACAAATAGCAACGGCTCTCCTTCAGTGTTTAACGACTGATAGGTACAAGAATGAAATACGTCGTGCAGCAGTGATCTATTGACGTAGTCATCCCATTCTTTTCTGTATTGTACAGTAAAACTACGGTATCCCATAAAAATATATGTTTAAATTAGATTAGGTATCTAAGGGTATCAAATGCTTTGCGTATTCTAAATCGTCGCAATTCAAATAAAATGTCTCTCTTTAAATACAGCAATAACAGCTTTCTCTTCTCACGTCCCCGGTAGCTAAAGCGCCTGATGATCTGATTAAAATCGTTGATTACTTTATCTCTCCGGGCATCAGCCTCTATCATGCTCCATATACCGCCAACATGATTGCGGTAGCAACTCATCACCTCGGGCATTACATATATTTTACCTGCTGTTTTATAAGTGGCAAAAATCTTCAGCAGTTTATCAGCTGCGTTGAAATCAAGATACCAGGCTTCGTCAAAAATCTGGCTAATCTCTTGAACATTGCGATATACAACTGTAGCGGTCTTAGTTTCTTCTTGCTTCCCAACCAACAGATCATGATAGGTGTGTACCAATGGTTTCGGGCTCGGATCAACATGCAGGGTGTTATAATTGGTATCTATTACCCGTGTGTAGTGGCAGCACATTACATAATCAGGATGCTGCTCCAGAAAATCCACCTGTTTTTGCAGTTTATTTGGATCTGTCCAATAATCGTCGCCATCGCAAAGCGCTATATATTTCCCGGTGCAAGCTTTAACTACGTTCCGCATGTTCTCATGGGCGCCAATATTTTTACTACTCCGGATCAATTTTATCTTATCGGGATATTGCTCTTGATATGTCGTTATTACATCAGAAGTACCGTCAGTCGAGCAGTCATCTCCGATAACAATATCAAATGAGAAATTGGTTTTTTGCATCAGAAACCCATCAAGTGCTTCACCTATAAACTTTTCATGATTATAAGTGATACAACACACACTCAACATCAAATTATTATCTTTCATGATTTGGATTATTGCGACACAGGATGTAATGCATCTGATAAAATATTGACTGGTTTATAGGTTAAGGCATTGGCTCGGCACAGCTTCGCTACCTCACTTACGGTGTGCCTTGGAACAAAACAGATGACCGGTCATCTTTTGATTGGCTGTCCAAATCAAAAGCAACTGGAATTATCTCATTCCGTACATCAAATTTATTAAATCAGTATGCAGGGTATCAATGGTTTATAGCATGTTGCTCTTAACTTGTAACATAACTATTGGTTTCTTTACAGTTGTATACACAAAATTGCACACCTGTAACAGCTATTTCCAGAATTAGGACGGTTTGTATATAGATTTGGTTGCTTTTAAGGTATATGTTTGAAGGAAAATGCCAGAACACAATACGGAGTTTTGAACATAAAAAAAGCGCTTGGACTATTAATCTAAGCGCTCGGGGCTAAATGTCATAAAAGCAAAAAGCCTTCAGAAAAAATCTGAAGGCTTCTTAGCGGAATGGACGGGACTCGAACCCGCGACCCCATGCGTGACAGGCATGTATTCTAACCAGCTGAACTACCACTCCTCCCGTTTGGGATGGCAAATATAAGAATGATATCTTTTTATCCAATAATTATCTAAACAAAAAGATCATAAAAGCAAAAAGCCTTCAGAAAAAATCTGAAGGCTTTTTTGCGGAATGGACGGGACTCGAACCCGCGACCCCATGCGTGACAGGCATGTATTCTAACCAGCTGAACTACCACTCCTCCCGTTTGGGATTGCAAATATACGAACGATATATTTCTATCCAAATTAAATCTTAAAAAAGTCAACCAATCGAATTTAACGCACTGATTTCCAATTTAAAAAACTTAATATCTCTATTCTCTCCCACTCTAAACGTCCGTCAAATGCGGTTAGGCTATAGTGCCTTCTTTCAGTTTTTCGGCGTTTTCGGCAAATTGCAACTGCTCCATTATCTCCTGCAGGTCGCCGTTCATTACGTTAGGCAGGTTGTAAATGGTCAAACCAATGCGGTGCTCAGTAACCCGGCCTTGCGGATAATTGTAGGTACGCACCTTGGCAGAACGGTCGCCGGTTGATACCATGGTTTTACGTTTCTTGGAAACTTCTTCCATGTGCTTCTGCAATTCCATCTCGTAAACACGAGAACGTAACACCTGCAGCGCCTTATCGTAGTTCTTTAACTGCGATTTTTGATCCTGGCACTGCGCCACAATACCCGTAGGGATGTGGGTTAAACGCACGGCTGAATAAGTGGTATTTACCGACTGTCCGCCTGGTCCCGAAGCACAGAACAGATCTTTACGGATATCACTTACCTGCAAATCAATATCAAACTCATCAACCTCTGGCAACACCACTACCGACGCAGCCGAGGTATGCACCCTGCCTTGCGTCTCGGTATCAGGCACACGCTGTACGCGGTGCACGCCCGATTCATATTTCAGCGTACCATAAGCATCCTCTGCCAGCACGTTAAACACAATCTCTTTATAGCCGCCGCTGGTACCCTCGGTATAATCAACCAGTTCTGTACGCCAGCCGCGTTTCTCGCAATAGCGCATATACATGCGGTAAAGGTCGCCCGCAAACAGGGCCGCCTCATCACCACCAGTACCACCGCGAATCTCCACAATAGCATTTTTGCTATCTTCCGGATCTTTCGGAATCAGCATCACACGAATCTGCTCTTCTTTTTCTTCCTGTTGCGTCAACAGTTCATCCAGCTCCATTTTGGCCATCTCTCTGAACTCCTCGTCCTTCTCGGTTGCCAAAATCGCCTTACTGCTGTCAATATTGCTCATAATATTGCGGTACACCAGGTATTCGTCCACAATCTTACCCAGGTCTTTATACTCACGGTTCAGTTGCGCAAAGCGTTTCATATCGGCCATGGCCTCAGGGCTGCTCAACTCACCTTCTACTGTTTTCCAGCGCTCGTAAATCAGTTCTAATTTATCTAACATCTTATTTTTTCTCCCAGAAAATCAATTGCAGTAGTTCGTCGGTTCCAGCGGTCCCGCTTTCCGTTCATACGCCTGCAGGCCTTAGCCACAAGGCCGGTATCCACTTCAATCGGGTTTATACCGAACAGGTACTGCAAAAAGTATGCAAAGGTAGGCAAAAATCTTGAACCGGGATTTAGTCGATGAGTATGATTTACAGGGTACTGACTATTGACAAGCGTGTCATTCCAAATTTCACTGTCGTAGGATTCTACTAATTTAGGTGGTTCGTTCTATTATTATCGTTGGTCCGCTCATGGCCGCGGGGGCCTAGTCACTTTTTGCTTGATCAAAAAGTAACCAAAAAATCAAGTCAAAACGATTCCTTCTCCGCGCCCTGCGCAAATTTGACGCGCACAGCGCAGTCAAATTTTACGGCATTCCCGCCAACGCCCGGCCCGGCGTTTTGACAGCCCTAAGCTTTTTATTTGGACAGGGAAACTAGGGGCAAATTCTAATGCTAATGTGCGATGTCCGACAGCGGGCAGCTTCTGGCCGAAATCAGACAGAACAAGTTGGACTGTGCGGCAGCAGGGGGCATTCATCTTCGACGCCTGAAGCAGTGGCCAGTGTGTAGCGCAAGCCGAGGCGTTGAAGTGGCGCCCTGTGGTTCTGGCTGATTTGCAGGAAAAGGTCTGTGCGAAAAAAGAAGCATTCCGCTGTCAAAGCGTTTTGGTTACTTTTTCGCCAAAAAGTAACAAGCCTCCGCGGGCAATGAGCGGACTACAGAACAAAATTGCAAGAAACATTCATAGATATAATAAGCCTCAAGTCCAGCGAAGGACGCCCAGACTCTACTCCCTCTCCTTATAATGCAACACCACATCCTCACCATCAAACACCGCATAACTATAATCATACATCAACCACTCACCCAGATTAATGTAGCGGGTTTTATCGTTCAAACGGTAGTCTACCGGTAAATGACTGTGGCCAAAAATCATGTAATCATATTCGCGGTCAAGGTGCTGGCGACAGTATGCTACCAACCATTCAGACTCCGCCGGGCGCGGGTCTTTCTTCTTCATATTGCTTTTGCGGCTATGGCGCGACCAGTAGTTGGCTATCCCCACCCCCAGGTTGGGGTGGATCCGGGCAAAGAGCCATTGACAAAGGTTACTCCTGAAGATTTTCTTAAGTAGCTTATAGGAATGATCGCCCGCAGCCAGTCCGTCACCATGATGGATGAAAAACTTTTTGCCATGACGCTCTATAATCATCTCATTATCGATGATCGTGGCATCCAACTCCTGCTCAAAGTAATCAAACACCCACATATCATGATTGCCTTTGAAGAACCATAACTTAACGCCAGCATCGGCCAGCTCGGCCAGCTTGCCCAGAAAACGGATGTAGCCTTTGGGCACCACAGTGGCATATTCAAACCAAAAGTCAAACACATCGCCTACCAGAAACAGTTCAGCGGCATCAACTTTCACTATATCCAGCCAATTGATCAAGCGTTGTTCACGCTCACGGGTGGCGGTATAGCTAGGTGTGCCTAAATGAAAATCTGATGCGAAGTAAATCTTATTGCGCTCGGGCATGATGATTCAAAAGTACGATAAATCTCTCCAATCCTCCACGTCATTGCGAGGAACGAAGCAATCTCTGCGGAGGATAGTCTGCAATGGATGCTGGCATTGCAAGTACAGAGATTGCTTCGTTCCTCGCAATGACGTGAAAATCAATATTTTCCACCCAATAAATAAAATTCATTTTATCCTTGCACGTTAAAGAAAAAACTACTTAATTTGTCGTCATTAAAAACATGACTAAGAACATCACCATTATTGGCTCAATTATTACCACCGGGTATAATCACGGAGGAAGATAAGCCACATGGTGTAACACAAGATAAAACCAAAAAGCGCCTTCCTCCGGTAAACGGGGAAGGCGCTTTTTGTTTAAATCACGATTAAGCATCTCAATGAAAGTTTTAAAATTTGGCGGCACATCTGTAGGCAGCGTAAAAAGCATCAGTACGGTAATAGACATCCTTAAACAGGAAGATATGAGCCAGGGCGCCCCAGTGGTGGTACTATCGGCCATGAGCGGCGTTACCAACCTGCTGGTACAAATGGCAGAGCAAGCTGCTGCCGGCCGGGAGTTTACCCAACACCTGGCAGAGCTGGAGACCAAACACTACGGTGTTGTTAAAGAACTGCTGGATGTGCAGAACCAAAACCCGGTACTCACCCGCCTTAAAATTTACTTTAACCAACTGGAAGACCTGCTGCAAGGCGTGCTTACCCTGCGCGAGTTAACACCAAAAACCCGCGATCTGATTTTAAGCTATGGCGAGCGTTGCTCATCAATGATGATTAGCCGCATTGCGATGCAGCACTTCCCGGCTTGTTTATTTGTTGATGCTACCGAGGTAGTAAAAACAGATAGCAGCTACGGCCAGGCCAAAGTAAATATGGACCTGACCAGCCTGCTGGTAAACGATTTATACCGCAATAACAGCGATAAAATATTATTTGTAACCGGCTTCATTTCAAGTAACGAGGCTGGTAACATTACCACCCTGGGCCGTGGTGGCAGCGATTATACTGCAGCTATCTTCGGTGCGGTACTGAACGCCTCTGCCATCGAGATCTGGACCGATGTGAACGGTATGATGACTGCCGACCCACGCATGGTGAAAAAAGCATTCTCATTACCGGAGCTGACTTATACCGAAGCCATGGAGCTTTCTTACTTCGGCGCCAAGGTAATCTATCCGCCAACCATGATCCCGGCGTTCCTGAAAAAGATCCCAATTGTTATCAAAAACACTTTTGATACTTCTTTTGAAGGCACCGTGATCCGTCATGACTGTGGTGCATCAAACCTGGCTATCAAAGGCATTTCATCGGTTAACAAAATCAGCATCCTTAACTTACAGGGTAGCGGTATGGTGGGTAAAGCTGGCTTTAGCGGCAGGCTGTTCTCTTTACTGGCCCGCGAGCAGATCAACGTGATCCTGATCACCCAGTCATCATCAGAACACAGCATCACTTTTGCCGTACAACCTGATGACGCTGAGCGCGCCAAACAACTGATGGAGCAAGAGTTTGAGCTGGAACTGCTGGCTAAAAAACTGGAGTACCCGGTAATTGAAGAAGACCTGGCTGTGCTGGCCATTGTGGGCGAGAACATGAAACAAACCCCGGGCATCTCGGGCAAATTGTTCCATGCGCTGGGCCGTAACGGTGTTAACGTACGTGCCATTGCACAAGGTTCATCAGAGTATAATATCTCGGTAATCATCAGCGGTGGCGATCTGGCCAAAGCGCTGAATGCGGTGCACGATTCATTCTTTGCGCAGCTCAACAAAACGTTGCATGCGTTCTGTCTGGGCACTGGCAACATTGGCAAAACCCTGTTCAAACAATTGAATGACCACGTTGAGTTCTTGGAAGCCAACAACGGCATCTCTGTAAAAATTGCAGGTATTGCCAACACCCGTAAAATGGCATTTGATGCCGACGGTTTTGACCTGAACAACTGGGAAGCTAAACTGGAGGCCAGCCACGAGGTGGCAGACCTGGGCGATTTCATCACCAAGATGAAAGCCATGAACCTGCCTAACTGTGTGTTTATTGATAACACGGCCAGCCCTAAACCAATTGAGTTTTACGAGCAGATTTTTAAATCAAACATATCGGTAGTAACCTGTAACAAGATCGGCAACTCCGGTCCGTACAGCCGCTACAAAATGTTCCGCGATACGGCTCGCCGTCACGGGGTCGACTTTTTCTATGAGACGAACGTGGGTGCAGGCCTGCCAATCATCCGCACGCTGAAAGACCTGATGTCAAGCGGCGACCGCCTGCAGAAGATCGAGGCGATACTTTCGGGTACCATCTCTTACATCTTCAACAATTTTAATGGCGATGCTACTTTCCACGATGTGGTACAAACCGCACAAGAGTTGGGCTACACCGAGCCAGATCCACGTGATGACCTGCGCGGCACCGACTTTATGCGCAAGATCCTGATCCTGGCCCGCGATGCCGGTTACCAGATGGAAGCCGAAGACGTGCAGATAGACAGCATCCTGCCAAAAGCATGTCTGGAAGCAGCCACAGTAGCCGATTTCTACGCAGCCTTGAAATCAGAGAACGCTTATTTCGAGGACCTGAAAAACACCGCAGCATCACAAGGTAAGGTGCTGCGCTACATCGGTATGCTTGATAACGGCAAAGCCAGCATCAGCCTGGAAATGGTTGATAAAGAGCATCCGTTCTATACCATGAGCGGCAGCGATAACATCATCGCCTTTACAACAGACCGCTACAAGGTGCGCCCAATGGTGGTAAAAGGCCCTGGCGCAGGTGCAGAAGTAACCGCCGCGGGCGTGTTTGCAGATTTGATTAACGTGGGCGCTAATTAAGAGCCCTCATCCCCCGAAAGGGGAGTGAATAAATAACCCAGGTTGTCATCTTGAACGACAGTGAGAGATCTTTTTGGAGCGACAGGCTCGCCAGGCGTAAAAGCATGATCGAAAAGATTTCTCCCGATGGTCGAAATGATATGTAAGAAGAAGGACAAACCGGGAGAAGGAGAATACAATAAAATGGAAGAATTAATGGTGGCAGAAAAAACACCGACCTTTGAGGTAAAACAAAAAAGCGTTACCGTGTTTGCACCGGCTACGGTGGCTAACGTGGTGTGCGGTTTTGACGTGCTGGGCTTTGCGGTAAACGCACCGGGCGATGAAGTGGTAATGCGTGTAACTGACAAACCGGGTATTACCATTAGCAAAATTACCGGCGATAACGGTCGCCTGCCAATGGATCCGGCTAAGAACACCGTGAGCGTAAGCGTTAAGCATTACCTGGAAAGCATCGGTCGCTCTGATCTGGGTTTGGATATAGAGCTGCATAAAAAAATGCCTATCGGTAGTGGTTTGGGCTCAAGCTCGGCCAGTACAGTGGCTGGTTTGTTTGCCGCCAAAACTATTTTAGGCGATGACCGCGACCCAATTGCGTTGCTACCTTTCGCCATGAAAGGTGAGGAAATGGCATGCGGACAAGGTCATGCTGATAACGTTGCCCCTGCCCTGTTTGGTGGCTTTGTGCTGATCCGCAGCTATGAGCCGCTGGATGTAGTGCGCCTGCCACACCCGAAAGATTTGTGGTGCGCCATTGTATTCCCTGATGTTGATGTACCAACCCGCGAAGCCCGCCAAATTATCCGCAAAAAAGTGGATATGAAAGATGCTGTTACCCAATGGGGCAACGTAGCCGGCCTGGTAAGCGGTTTGTTTATGCAGGATATAGACCTGATTGGCCGCAGCATGAAAGACGTGCTGGTAGAACCGGTACGCTCTATGCTGATCCCTGGTTTTTACCAAATGCGCGAAATGTCTATGGAACTTGGCGCCGTTAGCTTTGGTATTTCAGGCTCTGGTCCATCGGTATTTGCATTTACCAGAGACGAAGCTACCGCACAAAAAATTACCGAGAAGCTGCAAAGCTTTTTAGAAGGCATGAAGATCGATTCTTTCAGCTATGTATCAACTATCAATGATGCAGGGCCAAAGGTGATTGGATAAGCCCCCTAGCCCCCTGAAGGGGGAACTATAACTCCACGTCATTGCGAGGCACGAAGCAATCTCTGCATAGGATAGTCGGACATACAAACCGGCTTTGCAAGTACAGAGATTGCTTCGTTCCTCGCAATGACGAGAAGAATTAAGCATAATCGGTTCACACCGAAATCATAAATAACAAAACAATCCGAAATCAGACATCCGATTTTCGAAATCATTAAAATGAACCTCTACAGTACCAACAACCCCGATCTCCGTGTAGATTTTAAAGAGGCGGTGTTCAACAGCATGCCGCAGGATAAAGGCCTTTATATGCCCGTTAGCATCCCGCGCCTGCCAAAGGAGTTTATTGATAACCTGGGCATCCTGTCGTTACAGGAAATTGCCTATACCGTAGCCCAGCATCTGCTGCAAGGCGCCATCCCGGATGGTGATCTGAAAGCCCTGATTGAAGATGCTATTAACTTTGAGGCACCGGTAGTAGAACTGGAAGATAACGTGCGCGTGCTGGAACTTTTCCACGGCCCCTCTTTGGCGTTTAAAGATTTTGGCGCCAGATTTATGAGCCGTGTAATGGCCTACTTCCTTGAAGCTGGCGAGAAACAGCTGGACGTACTGGTAGCCACTTCTGGCGATACCGGCGGCGCTGTAGCCCTGGGTTTCCTGGGTGTACCAAATACCCGCGTTACCATTCTTTACCCTAAAGGCAAGGTGAGCGGCGTGCAGGAGCAGCAATTAACCACCAACGGCCAGAACATCCGTGCGCTGGAAGTTGACGGTACTTTTGACGATTGCCAGGCACTGGTAAAACAAGCATTTACCGATGCTGATCTGAATGCAGCATTGCGTCTGACTTCGGCCAACTCTATCAATATTGCCCGTTTGATCCCGCAAACTTTCTACTACTTTAATGCCTACGCACAAATGCGGCGCGAGGGTAAAAGCAAAGTAGCTTTTGCAGTGCCAAGCGGCAATTTTGGAAACATTGGCGCCGGCATCCTGGCCTGGAAAATGGGCTTGCCGGTTGAGCAATTCATTGCGGCTACCAACGTAAACGATACTGTTCCGGCTTACCTGACCAGCGGTGTTTACGAGCCGAAACCATCAGTACAAACCCTGTCAAACGCTATGGACGTGGGTAACCCAAGCAACTGGGTACGTATTGCCGATATGTTTAAAAACGACTTGCCAGCGTTGAAAAACATGATTACCGGCTACAGCTTTAATGATGACGATACGCTGAAAGCCATTGAGGCCGTGTATCAAAAATATAACTACGTGGTTTGCCCGCATACGGCCATTGCCTGGCTGGCGGTTACCGATTGGCTGAGCAAACACCCGGGCGATGTTACCGGCGTGTTCCTGTCAACCGCGCACCCGTGCAAATTCCCAGACGTATTTACCGGCGCTATTGCCGATGCGGTACAGATACCTGAACAAGTGAAAGAGTTAGAGCAGCGTGAGAAACAGGCTACCGCCCTGCAACCAAACTTTGCCGATTTTAAAAGCTACTTACTGAACAACTTATAAAAAAAGGAGCCTTTCGGCCACTTGTAAACCGGCCCTGCCCAGCAACGCTGCGCAGGGTTTTTTATTTTACCTTTGCAGAGTGGCAAACTACCTAATTTGTCATTGCGAGGAGTACTATGGGCATGGCGCACCGGGAACGACGAAGCAATCTTGTCGCACGTTTAACATGCGACGAGATTGCTTCGTCACCCCTACCCACCTTCCCTACGTTCCTCGCAATGACAAAATCGAATAGCACTACCGGCAATTACTGTTACTTTTACAGAAAACATACAAATAAATCTGTAACAATAAGTCGGTTAAGGCGTTTCATACTAAAACACAGAAAAAACTATTAATGCATAAAGTTACCCGCTTCTTTTGGTTCTGTTCAGGAGCCCATATAGCTACTTTAAAAAAATACCCTATTGAACACAATAAATATGTGGGCATTGGGGCTACCATTTTCTTTACGGCGCTTTTTGCTGCCCTGTCTGGCGGCTATGCCATGTATTTTGTGTTTGCGGGCAATGCTATGGCGGTCATATTCGCCATTTTGTTTGGCTTACTGTGGGGTACGGCCATCTTTAATATGGACCGATACATCGTATCCAGCATCAACAAAGAGGGTACCACCAATCAGCAGATCATGCAGGCATCGCCACGTATTTTGCTGGCTATTATGATTGGGGTGGTGATTTCGCGTCCACTGGAGTTGAAGATCTTTGATAAAGAGATCCGGCAGAAACTGAAAGTGGCCTATACCAAAGGTCAAAACCGCCGTCTGGACACACTCGAACTGGCTTACAAGCAAAAGTATGCCATGGAGCTGGGCAAAAACAACGATCTGAAGAAAGAGAAAGACTCGTTGGAAAAAGATATCAACCGCTCCCGCTTTCAGCTGAACCAGGAAGTATTTGGCGATAAAACCAACCAAACATCGGGCATTACAGGTTATGGCACCTATGCCAAGCAAAAGCAGGCGGTGCTGGATGAAAAACAGGCCCGCCTCAAAACCGTAACCGATGATTTAGGTCAGATGGACGATTACCTGGCCGCCCGTAAGGACTACGAGGGCCTGACCAACATGCGCCAATACACCAATAAACAGCTGGACAGCCTGGCCAACGTAGCCGGCTTTGCCGACCGCAACTGGGCGCTGGGACAGATCACTTATAATGACAACGGCACGCGCGATCTGGATACCTATCTGGCCGTCTCATTCATTGGTTACCTCTTCATCCTCTTTGAGTGTTTGCCGGTGTTTGTTAAGCTGATGTCGCCTAAAGGCCCGTATGATGTAGCGCTGGCAAAGGTAAGCGAGGCCAATATGCACTTTGCCGAACGTGATAAAGAGCGTGATATGGCCGCAACCGACCAGCTTTTTGATCATAACCTCAGCACCGATGTAGAGCGCAAAAAGAAACTCATCAGCGGGCAGTCTGATTATGATCTGGAGCGGTATAGGTATGATTGAGTTTTACGGAGATTAAAGAATAATATGAGTTAAGCACGAACCATAATGTCATGCTGAGGAACGAAGCATCTCTGACGCAAATCATGTGGACTGTCCGCAGAGATGCTTCGTCCCTCAGCATGACAGGAAGTTTATACCCACAAAAAACGCCCCGCAATTACTTGCGGGGCGTTTTTTGTGGTTGGTGAGTTACTACATCTTGGTTGCTGTAGTATCCTTTTCTGTTTTTTCTTTCTTTTTAACTTTACCGTTTTTCTCTTTCACCTTTTTCTTGGTGGTGTCTTGCTGCGCTGACGTCGTTGAACTTTTAACAGTTGCCGCATATGCACTAGCGCTTCCGGCTAAAATGGCTGCCAGGGCAACCATACCAATCACTTTTTTCATAGATGGTGTATTTGATTATTGAATAAGTGTTACTAATCAATAACGCCACACTTCTTTAAAAAGTTTACCAATAGTTAATTAAATTACAGTTCCATTTGGAATAACGGCACGCTTTTTAACCACCACTATACCATCCTGAACGGTATAACAGCCATAATCGCCATTTTCCAGCGTCTCGCCACAGTTAATAATTACGTCGTTACCAATGTAACAGTTCTTATCAATAATGGCATTTTTAATGTGGCAGCGATCGCCAATACCCATAACCGGGGTATTATTGGCTTTGCACTGCTCTATCTGCTCCAGGGTCTGGTAGTTATCGCTACCCATAATGTAGCAATTCTCAATAACCGTATCAAAGCCAATGCGGGTACGGATACCTACCACCGAGCGGGTGATAGATGATGCATTTACAATACAACCCTCAGAAACGATAGCTTTTTGCAAATGCGTGCCCGATACCTTTGATGGCGGCAGCATGCGCGCGCGGGTATAAATTGGGCGGTTACCAAACAGGTTAAACTCTGGGATATCATCAGTTAGCCCCAGATTGGCATCAAAGAATGATGGGATGGTACCGATATCGGTCCAATAACCTTCGTACTGAAAGCTCACCACTTTATGATCTTTGATAGATTGCGGAATAATCTCCTTACCAAAATCGGTACGGTCATTACCCTGCAGTAAATCATACAGCGTTTTGCGGTTAAAGATGTAGATACCCATGCTGGCCAGGTAAACACGGCCGGCTGCCTGCATCTCATCACTCACTTCAGAAGCCCAGCTTTCAAAATCTTTCTTCGGTTTCTCAACAAACGCGGTGATGTTGTTTTCATCATCTGTTTTCAGGATACCAAAACCAGGGACATCATTGGCATGCACCGGAATACTGGCGATAGAGATCTCGGCATTCTGTGCGATGTGCGCGTTGATCATATCGTCAAAATCCATCTGGTAAAGTTGATCGCCAGAAAGGATCAGCACATACTCAAACTCATGCACAGACAAGTGGTGAAGACTTTGACGCACCGCATCAGCCGTACCCTGAAACCAGGCCACGCTGCTTGGAGTTTGTTCTGCCGCCAGAATGTCAACAAAAGCATCGCTGAAACTGCTGAAGTGGTAAGTATTCTTAATGTGCTTGTTTAACGATGCCGAGTTAAACTGCGTTAACACAAAAATGCGGCTAATGCCCGAGTGCAAACAGTTAGAGATAGGAATATCTACCAGGCGGTATTTACCTGCAATAGGCACGGCAGGCTTAGAGCGTGTTGCGGTAAGCGGGAAAAGCCTTGTTCCCTGGCCGCCGCCAAGCACAATGCTGATTACTTTTGATGTCATATGTTGGTTATTAAGCGTTCATAGAGGTGAATGTACTCGCGGGCCGATCGATCCCACGAAAAGTCGAGCGACATCATGCGATTACGCAACTGCGCCATGTGTGCGGCATCGCGATAAAGCGATATGGCCCTGCCCACAGAATAAACAATATCCCGCACACTGGCCTGATCAAACCTGATACCGTAGCCCCCCTCATCACCATAATCAATTACGGTATCTTTCAAGCCACCGGTGCTGCGCACCATGGGCACTGTGCCGTAGCGCAACGAGTAGAGTTGGTTTAACCCACAAGGCTCCACGCGCGATGGCATCAGCAGAAAGTCAGATCCGGCATAGATCTGGTGCGAAAGTTGTTCATCATAACCAATATATACCCGGTATTGTTGGGTCTGTCGCAATTTTAATACATCCAGCGCCTGCTCCGTGTCAGGATCGCCGGTGCCCAGTACTAAAAAGTTGGCTTCCCATGGGTATTGCTCAATGGCTCGGTCAATGGCCTCGGCCAGTAAATCAGCGCCTTTATCATCAACCAGGCGGCCAATGAAAGAGATCAATGGTTTCTCGGTATCCAGATCAAAGCGTTTGCAAAGTGCTTCTTTATTTTTTTGTTTGCCTTCGGCAATGTTTTTTAAGGAATAGTTAGCCGCAATCATCGGGTCGGTTTCCGGGTTCCATACCTGGGTATCAATGCCGTTAACAATGCCCACACCACGGTGGCGCTCCATCTGGAACAAATGCTCCAATCCGTTAGATTGCCAGGTGAGCTCATCCATATAACTTGGCGAAACGGTGGTATAAGCTGAGCAGCACCGCACCGCAGATGCCAGCGGATTAATGCCGTTGCTCCAATCCAGCAATCCGGTAGAGGTCATGTCCACCTCCGGCAGGTAGGCAAACTTTGACCAGCCGAAAGCACCATGATACTGTCCGTTATGGATGGTAAACACGGTACGCGTATTGGCCAGGCGTTTATACAAGGCAGAGTGCGCCAGCATAAAAGGAATCAGCCCGCTATGGTGGTCATGACAGTGAATGATATCAGGCGCTTGCTGCGACCAGTTGATCCAGTCCAGAAATGCCAGCTGATAGGCGATAAACTGTTCGGTTTCGTCTGGATAACTATAAATATTCTCGCGGTCCAGCAAACCGGGGATGTGGATGAGGTATAATTCAAAACCCAGTGTATCCGCTTTCTCTTTCCAAACCTCAAACTCAGTACGCTTGCCGCCAAACAGGTTGGTGGCCCGAAAAACAACGTCAAACTGATGCTCGCGCACAAACTTTCGGTCATAATGCGGCAACACAACAGCGGCGCTCAGTCCGGCTTTATTCTGATATTTCGGCAGTGCTCCAACAACGTCGCCCAAACCGCCAATCTTGGCAACTGGATAACATTCTGCACTGAGGTGGTAGATTCTCATACTCGGTTTTACAGGGTCAATTTAAACAAAGATCATCAAAACATAAACCTATGAATATTATTATAGTTTTTTAAATATACTGGCCAAAATGCTGAAAATTTAACAGTGGAGGGCGTTTTTGACTTATTATTTTTGCATGAAGACGACCAATTCTATGCAGACTTAGTGTAACGGCTACGTAGAGGGTTACGGATATAGGCGCGGTTATTACCGCGTAAATACCACAAAGGTGTAACCGGCACCAAAACTGCGGTATAATTATACCACGTCATTGCCAGGAACAAAGCCGATATAAAACACAAAAACGCCCTTGCTGCACATCAGCAAGGGCGTTATATAAAATAAAATATCTGCTAAAGATTATCTGTCGCTCGCCATCGGGCTTTTCACATCCACCACCGGTCGCTCAGCCCTGTTGGCCAGATCCCAGCCAATATAAAATACCAGCTGTGCACGTTTGGCCAGCAGCGGGAAGTTGATCTTGCTCACCTCATCGCTTGGCTTGTGGTAATCGGCATGCACGCCGTTAAAAAAGAAAATAATTGGCACACCATGCTTAGCAAAGTTGTAATGATCTGAACGGTAATAAAAACGGTTCGGATCTTTCGGATCATCGTATTTGTAATCCAGTTTCAGATGCGTATACGTGTTATTAGCATTCTCCAATACCTTGCGCAGTGTAGAGCTCAGCATGGCCGAGCCAATTGGATAAACAAAGTTGGCTGAATCCGGACTGTTCAAATACTCCTCACCCACACGACCAATCATATCTATATTCAGATCTGTAATGGTATTAGCCAACGGGAACACCGGATGCTCGGCATAATATTCAGAACCCAGCAGGCCTTTTTCCTCACCCACGTTACCCAGAAACAGGATAGTGCGTTTCGGGCCATGGCCCTCTTTCTTTGCCTGCATAAAGGCGCGTGCAATTTCCAGAATACCTACAGAGCCCGAGCCATCATCATCAGCACCGTTGTTTACCTTGTCCGGTCCATCAGCATTCAGGCCGATGTGATCGTAATGAGCCGAGAACACCAATACTTCATCCTTTAGCTTAGGATCAGACCCGGGGATATATGATACAATATCCTCTGCGTTAATATCTTTATGTAT
Source organism: Mucilaginibacter yixingensis (assembly GCF_041080815.1). Lineage (NCBI taxonomy): Bacteria > Pseudomonadati > Bacteroidota > Sphingobacteriia > Sphingobacteriales > Sphingobacteriaceae > Mucilaginibacter > Mucilaginibacter yixingensis. The sequence continues at coordinate 4,640,030 of NZ_CP160205.1, forward strand.
GGTACCAAAATCGGCCACTACCGGCACTTTTACCACCTGGGTTTGCGGCTTGCCTTCCTCAATGGCACTTTTTAATGCTTCATACGTTTTACCGGTATTTTTTAGCAATTGATTGGCTACTGCCGGGGTGATGAAGAAGTTAACCGGTGGTACAGGTACAACTTCCGTATTCTCTTTTTTCAGGCTCATACTAACGCGCGGTGTTGCAAAACGAGCAGCGTTAGCGGCAGTAGCGTTACTTACCTGCAAAATCAAAGCCGGGTTCTTAGCAATCAGGTGTTGCATAATGGCCTGGCGGGCCTCGCTCATGATCACCCCTCGGCGACGGGCGCTGGTGGTTTGCGGGATGACCGTACCAGGGCGCTCCTCACCTATCAGCAGTACAATTTTGCCGGTCACATCGGCAGTCATTTCTGCGGGCGAGCCATAGCCCACAAATACAATACTGCTTTCATTTAATTTCTTTGGATCGGCCCATCCCTGTGCGTAGTAGTCTTTACCGTAAATCAGGCTGGCACCGTTAACCATAAATTTATCGGCCCGCAATGAGGTTTCCTCCAACGCAACATCCAGAAAGTAAGAACCTTTGTTGGCAGGCAGCAGGCCTAAGGCTTTGTACTCGCCAGCCAGATAACGGGCGGCTTTTTCGGCCCCGGGTTTACCTGTTTCTCGGCCTTCCATATCATCGGCGGCTAGTATGGTTAAATGGGCTTTGGCGTTTTGAGGGGTAATGTAACCGGCATATTTTTTAGCCAGTACATCTGGTTGCTGGGCACAGGCAGATGCAGCAACAGCCACCACCACCGTTAGTAGAGCAATTTTCTTCATGATGTTAGTTAATCCGTTACTGCCGGATGGCTCCGGCAGTATATGTTTGTTTGCTTTGTTTGCTTAGCAGGAAATTTTACCTACCCGGGTAGCATGGCGACCGCCCTCAAAATCGGTGCTCAAGAAAACGTTGACAATCTTTTTGGCCAACTCCAGCGAAATGAAACGCGCCGGGATTACCACAATATTGGCATTGTTATGCTGACGCGCCAGCGCTGCCAGTTCTTCGTTCCAGCAAATTGCTGCACGTATGCCCTGGTGTTTATTGGCCGCAATAGCAATGCCGTTGCCGCTGCCGCAAACCAATATACCAAAATCGGCATCGCCGTTCTCAATGGCGTTGGCTACGGGGTGAGCAAAATCAGGATAGTCAACAGAATCTGTAGAATAGGTACCAAAATCACTCACTTCGCTGGCTTGTACGCTGCCTGCCAATGCTTGTTTATACTCAAATCCGGCGTGGTCTGCCCCTATTGCTAACTTAATTCCTGGTTTCATTGAAGGGATGTAAAATTAAGCGGCTAAGGTAAGCATTTTGTTCTGCTTAAAAAACGTATTTTGCCCTGCGCAAGCACCGCAACCACTTATAAACCTGCTATGAACACTCGCTATTGCTTTGCCCTTGATCTGGTGAATGACCCTACTTTAATTGCCGAATACGAGGCCTACCACCGTGCTGTTTGGCCCGAAATATTGAAGAGCATAACCGATGCCGGCATCATCGATATGGAAATCTATCGTTTTGGCAATCGCCTGTTTATGATTATGGATACAGATGAAACTTTCAGCTTTGAACGTAAAGCGGCCATGGATGCCGGGAATACCAGGGTTGATGACTGGGAAGCCCAGATGTGGAAATATCAACAGGCCATCCCCGGCACCAAACCTGGCGAAAAATGGGTATTGATGAACAGAATCTTTAAACTCTGAACAGGTTACTCGCCTGTGATATAATACCAGTTGTTGCCCATGGGTTTTACCAAATTTACTTCGTTATAAAGGCTGTGGGCGCATTCGGTTATATTTTGCCCTCTGGATAGCTTAATAAAACCTTTACTGCGCTCTGCATCTCTAAAGGTATAAAACATCACCGCGCGGACGTCTTTATTTTGTACCACCACAGCGTCTCCGCCACCTACCGATAGCTTACGGTATCTATGCGGCAGGCGATAGTTATACACATTGGTATCACCACGGCTTTGCAGCACCAGGTTGGCCATTTTTTCATATTTGTTATGTAGTACCGCAAACTCGGCGCGGTCACACACCCGGTTGAGCGGAATACAATAGGCTATCAGGCCAGTTATCAGGCTGATACAAAACGGCACGTAGGGGATGCGGTAATGGCGTTTTTCAATCCAGAAAACTACCGTCCACAAAAAGGTTACTGCATAGAATAATCCAACGCATCCTACCAACAAAGCGCATTCAACCCTGGCTTCGCTCCATAAACGTTCAAGAATGAGTAAAGTAATCAGCAACAATCCGCTGCTCAATATGGCAGTTTTAAATATGGGCCGTTTAATAACACTAAGCATAACAATAGCTAAATTAAAATTTCTGAAAATTGATAGATTTAGTTTACACTATCACGTTTATCCCAATTAATCTTGTGCGAGAAATACATCAGCATGGCTACAATAATAAACAGGGCTATGCTACCAACCATCAGGGCATAATCTTCTAACCTGACGATGATGTATATAAAACCATAAATAACAGTCAGAATAAAGGCAAACAGCGTTGCTGCACCTTTGTTTTTAAGTATCGATGCTAAAAAGAATGAAATCAGACCGATGGTTGCTATAGATGCCACCAGGTAAGCCAGGTTATAACCTATTTGCTCTGAAAACGATAGTAACAAGGTGTAATAAACAACCATGGCCGCGCCAATCAACACATAGTTAAACACATGTACCCGCTGCTGCCGTATCAACTCGGTAAGAAATAATGATACAAAGGTGAGGATGATAATCAGCACCCCATACTTGCTGGTACGCATGGTTTGCTGATACTGATCTACCGGTTGCAGCAACTTAACCCCAAACGAAGTTTGCTCGATGGTTTTATCATCATTAATCAGGGTGGCATCTGTAGCCCATTGGCGTGGCAATATCCGGTTAAATGCCATTTTCCAAACAGCCGAGAAACCTTTGGCATCTACCGTCCGCTCATCGGGCAGATAGCGGCCTTCAAAGCTAGGGTGAGGCCAATCGCCGGTAACCTCAACATCTGTATTTTGTGACAGTTGCATAAAACTAAGTTTCTGGCTACCTTTTATATCAAGCACTACAGAGAAGGGTATGTGCCCGCTATTGATAGTTTGTGCTTTTACCGGCACCTGTATGCCGTCGCTTATTCCGGCATCGCTGTCAAAAACAGGCTCGGCGTTTTGCGCGGTGTCTCCAACGGTTATAACCGCGGCATTTTTTAACCCTTTCAGATCGGTCATCCCAAGCACTAAACGGGCCTTATCATACATTACCAGGTTGGGGTCAATATTTAGCTTTCTTAAATCAGGAGGCGAAAAACTGCCTGCGATGTTCAATTTACTATTGTAAACAATTACATTAAAAATGCCCCGGTGCAAAACCGACGATTGGACGTTTGCTTTTATGTGCAACACATCGGGCAGTAAATGAATACTTAATTGTCCGTTTGCTTTTTTGCTGGTGTCTTTCACCTGGCTGTAATATCTGTAGGGAATGAGTAGCGTGGGGCCTTTCACCTGCTGGCTGTCTGACCAACTGGCAGCAACTTCTCTAATCACTTCATTTTGTCTCCCGGCACGTTCTGTAATCAAGTTTTGTATCCATACAGTGGGGATGAGCAGCACCAGTATCAAAATACCGATAAATGCCAGTTTGAGCAGTACCGAATTACGTAACCGGTCGTACAAACTTACTTGTGGTTGATCTTCAAATGATTTCATATTTTAAAAGTACTTTGTATTTCAGAGTATCTATTCAAAAAAAATAGCTAACTGGATTTTTGTTGCGTAATCAACGCTTCCAATGCATCTAAATGTCTCTTAAAAGCTTCTTTGCCCTGTGGGGTAGCAGCATAGTTGGTGTTGGGCTTACGACCCAGAAACACCTTGTTAACCACAATGTACTCCTCCTTTTCCAAAGCTTTGAGATGCGAGGCCAGGTTACCATCGGTTACGCCCAATAGTTCCTTGAGTGAGTTGAAATCATACTTATCGTTTACAACAAGTACGCTCATCACCTGCAACCTTACCCGGTTCTCAAAAGCTTTGTCGAGCTTGTCAAACGGTACGTTCACTTATCGTATTTTAAATACATTACGCTGCCATAAATAATGTGCAGCAAACCAAACCCAATAGACCAAAATATTAACCCGTAGCCAACATAAAGGGCCGCAAGTATCCCCAATATAATTTCCATTATACCCAGGTATTTTACGTCCGTAAATGTGTAATGCGATGCGTTAGCCAGTGCCAGTCCATAAAATATCAGGCATGATGGCACAACAATTCCAATATACCCTCTGCTTATAAATATCAATATCACAGCCCCTCCGGTTAACAGCGGCAACAGCATGTTAAAAATGAGCGCCTTGCTGCTTTTACCCATTATTTTTTGTCCGGCTTTCTTTGCCTTGCGTATAGTTAGCAATACGCCGGTGCCTATAGAAAGTACCAATACAATAATTGCCACCGCAATTAGCTCAGCAACATGCTCTTTAGCACCTGTAGGATCAGCGAGTTTGTATGATAACTCGGCCCGGACGGCGTGCATATTATAGATCTTAAAATACGCAAACGCTGCGCCAGCCAACGCATAAATGCCGGCCATAATGCCAGACAGCCCGCTGAGCGAGATAAACCGCGACGAGCGCTCCATCATATTGCGGATGGAGGCCAGGTCTTCGTGTATACGATCTTTTTCCACGTGAAAGTACTTTGATATTCAAAGTAACGAAAAGGCTATGAATTTTGCAAACTTTTCGACCCTGAGTGATAACTTTAATTTATAACGCGTTGCTGATTTGGCTTACGGCGTATGCCTGCAACAATAAATACAACGCCTGCAACTGCCAGCATACTGAAAATGCGCGGCAGGTAATCGCCATATTTTACGTAGAAGGTAAGGTCTGAATTTAGGTTGATATCTTGCTTCAACGCGGTACGCACCCACCATTTAGAATGTTGCACCACATCGCCGCGCTGATTGATAAAACCCGAAATACCGGTATTGGCCGATCGGCACACCCAACGGCGTGTTTCAATAGCACGTAAACGAGCATAGTCAATATGCTGATCTTTACCCGAGGTATTGCCCCACCAGCCATCATTGGTAACAATGGCAATAAACTGTGCGCCCTTACGCACAGCGCGGGCTACATATTCACCATAAATAGATTCATAACAAATCACAGGGTCAACCCCGATGCCGCTTTGCGAGTAGAACACTTTTACGTCTTTATCGGCGCCATAACTGCCGGCTGCGCCTCCCAGGTGTTCAAAAATAGGTTTCAGAAAAGACAACGTGCTGCCAAAAGGAATAGTTTCAGCACCTGGTACCAGTTTTGATTTATGGTAAAATTGCACCTCTGCGGAGTTTTCTATATTGATGGCCGCGTTAAAGTTGTCATAAAACCCGCCACCACCAGGTAACGGACTAGCCGTTTCTGTAGAACGATCAGGGTAGATCTTATAACTTTCAATGCCCGATAGCACATTTCCGTTTTTATACTTATCCAAAAAGTGCTGCACACGGGTATAGTATGGATTGGTGCGGATGCGGTCTTCATCGGTGCTGGAAGCAATCGCCGTTTCGGGCCAGATGAAATACTCGGTATTGACCTGGGCCAATGAGTCTGACAGATGCGTGAGAATGTCCAGTTGCGCTGCCGCCGGTATCTCATTAAACTTGGCGTACGGATCAATATTGGGCTGCACCACCACCACATTTGATGGGTTGCGCTCTTCCTCGTAAGTGCTGTATCGATTGATAGACCAGCCGATAGGTAAGCCGAGCACAAGCAACACGGCGATAATCAGACGCACACGAACGGCTTTGCCTTGCGGTTCATTCAATCCAATATAAATCAGGAATAACAGGATGTTAACCGCCAGCACCCAAACACTGCCGCCATAGGCGCCGGTAAACTCATACCACTGCACCCAGCCAGGTACCAGGGCAAAACCATTCCCCAGCGTCATCCACGGGAAGTTGAGCGCCCAGTTTTGGTGCAGGTACTCATAGCCCAACCAAAAGCAAACAAAGGCAACTAAACTCAAGCTACGGCCAACCTGCAGTCTGAACCGGTAATATAACCAGCAAGCACCCGACATGAGCAGCGGCCCCAAAGCGTAAGGGATCAGTGTAACAGGGATAGCCGCAACCTCGCCAATATCTTTCAGTGCATTATAAACCCAGTAAATGGAGAGGGTGTTCCAAATGAAGAAACCCAGAAAGGTTGTCCAGAACAGCTTTTTTCCTTTCTTCGGCGTATCCGATCGGATAATGTTTTCCATGACTACCAGCATCGGCACCAGTCCTACAAAAAGCAGGAAAGTGGTGTAGGGTGTGGGTGGCCAGGCTATCCACAACAACAGGCCCGATAAAACGGAAAGCAGCAGGTTCTTTTTCATGAATGTATGGCTACAGTCTTAGTGCTTGTTACCGAAGCCAAAGCTGTGATAATCGTTAGGCATTTCGTTCTGGCTGCTAAACTGAAACACGTATGCCGCCTGCAGCGTCTCAAAGTCAAAATCGGTATTGTTGGTGGCCTCCTCGGTTTTCACCGCACGCAGCATGTACAACCCATCTCGACTAGCGTTGAACGAAATTTGTCCGTTAGCATCGGTAGAGAGTGTCTGCGGATAGATGTTGCCGCTGGTGGTCTTGATGTAAACATCCACTTGGGCAGCCGGCAAAGGTTTGCCTTTCAGATAAAGCACGGCGGTAATGTCATCGCCATAATTCATCTTATAAGGGCTTTGCTTTAGCACAATCTCAAAGTCCTGACCGGTTGGCTTATCAAAATCGCCACCGCTTGGTTTATCAACAGCTACCAGCGCCTTCATACAACGGGTGCTCTTTTCACGAAACTGCGACTGATTACTGTTGTTCACCTGATCCGCCAGTTTTACCAGGCCTTCATCGCTCAGGGTCTTGGCATATACCTCGCGGTCAATAGACGCCGGTGCTGGGCTGCTAATCATCTCTATCATGGCCAGGCCGCTGTTCATCAGCTTATAGGTGATGAGTGGCGCGGCGCTATCTTTAGCCATCGTCATCAGATTGGCTTTTTTGCCGGCCTCGTTAAGCGCAAAACGTTTGGTGGCCGATGAGTTGTATTTCAGCTCATCATCAGCCTTAAAACCACTGCCGGTATATTGGTGCACCTTCAGCGTATCATTTTTGTGGAGATAGAAAACTTCGGGAAGCAGGTAGTTATCCTGCGCACTGGCAGCGGCAGAAAGCATAACCAGTAATGCTATTACAACATGGGTTCTGAACTTCATCTATTAAACGTTCTGGAATTGCTCAAACATACAAAGAATTAAAAAATGATTAGCTTAGGCTATATGATTTTTAACAGAAAAAATCTGGACAATAACGCGTTACTGTCGTTCTACAAAACCCTGCTGTGGCCACGCATGATCGAAGAGAAGATGCTGATCCTGCTGCGGCAGGGGCGTATTGGCAAATGGTTCTCTGGCATTGGGCAAGAAGCCATTGCCGTTGGCGCCACACTGGCCATGCAAAGCGATGAGTATATCTTACCTATGCACCGCAACCTGGGGGTATTTACTACCCGCAACATCCCGCTTTCTAAACTCATGGCCCAGTGGCAAGGCAAAGCCACGGGCTTTACCAAAGGGCGCGACCGTTCGTTTCATTTCGGTTCGCAGCAGCATAAAATTATCGGGATGATCTCACATCTCGGTCCGCAAATGGCGCTGGCCGATGGCATTGCTTTAGCCGATGTATTGAGCAACCGCAAAAAAGCCACCCTGGTGTTTACCGGCGAAGGCGCTACCAGCGAGGGCGATTTTCATGAGGCCATAAACATTGCGGCCGTTTGGAAACTGCCGGTGATATTTCTGATAGAGAATAATGGCTACGCCCTCTCTACCCCTACCGACGAGCAATTTAAATGCAAATCATTAGCCGACAAAGCCACTGGCTACGGCATTGAAGGCTTGACCATAGACGGCAATAACATCCTTGACGTTTTCTACACCGTACGCGAATTGGCTGCCAGCATCCGAGAAAACCCGCGGCCGATACTGCTGGAGTGCAAAACTTTCCGCATGCGCGGCCATGAGGAAGCATCGGGCACCAAATATGTGCCTCAGGAACTGTTTGAAGAATGGGGCGCTAAAGACCCGCTGCTACAGTTTGAGCAATACCTCATCAACGAACAGGTTCTGCAACCTGAGTGGATTGAACTGCTACGCAAAGATTTCTCTAATTTGATTGAAAGGGAAGTTGAAGCGGCTTTTAATGCCGAAGATATTCAGGTCGATACCGATACCGAGTTGGCCGACATGTACGCCCCACACGCTTACCAACCCTCGCCCCTACCAGGTAACTTTAACGAGAAGCGTTTTTTGGATGCCATTAGCGATGCTATGCGGTTAAGCTTGCGCAAGTATCCAAACCTCGTAATAATGGGTCAGGATATTGCCCAATATGGCGGCGCCTTTAAAGCGACAGAAGGCTTTGCCGAAGAATTTGGCACCGGTCGCATCCGCAACACGCCGCTGTGTGAGTCTGGCGTGATCGGAGCTGCTATGGGGCTATCGCTTAATGGCTACAAGGCCATTGTAGAAATGCAGTTTGCCGATTTTGTGAGCGTCGGGTTTAACCAAATCATCAACAACCTGGCTAAAACGCATTACCGCTGGGGACAGAACGTAGATGTGGTGTTGCGCATGCCTACAGGCGCAGGTACCAGTGCGGGACCGTTCCACTCGCAAAGCAACGAGGCCTGGTTTACCAAAACACCGGGATTGAAAGTGGTATACCCAGCCTTCCCCGACGATGCCAAAGGCTTGCTAATGGCCGCCATTAATGACCCTAACCCCGTTATCTACTTCGAGCATAAATATCTTTACCGCAGCAACAGCGGCCTGGTACCAGATGGCGATTATACTGTAGAGATTGGCAAAGCCCGCACCGTGCGCACCGGCACCCGTGCCAGCATAATTACCTACGGATGGGGCGTGCATTGGGCGCTGGAGTACCTGGAACAAAACCCCAATCTTTCCATAGAGATCATCGATCTGCGCAGCCTGCAGCCCTGGGATAAGCAAGCCGTGGAAGCCAGCGTAAAGAAAACCGGACGTGCACTTATTCTGCATGAGGACACCTTAACCAGCGGCTTCGGCGGAGAGATTGCCGCCCACCTGGCCGAGCATTGTTTTCAGTATTTAGATACCCCCGTTATCCGTTGCGCGGGACTGGATACCGCTATACCGATGAATAAACAGTTGGAAGATAATTTTTTGGCAAAGGCGAGATTGAAGGAAAGTGTGGAAAGGTTGTTGGCGTATTGATAGATAGAAAAATGCAGTCGCTCGCGTCTTCGCGAGTGACGACTATCCTGCGGCCTCTGGCCGCCGCCATGCAAAATGTCCTATTACGGCGGCCAGAGGCCGCGAGATAGTGTGTCACTCGGCTGGAGCCGAGCGACGGCGATAAAACTATTCTTTGGGAAGCCGTTATCCCCTTGCCACAATAAACTTCATCAAATCATGGATAGGTTTGCGGATGATTTTGCCCACATGGATGCGGTGCCGTGAACAAAGCGCTTTCAGCTCATCGCTGAAGCAGTAGGCAATGGAGCCTACAAAATGGCATTTGTATTCGTGATACTCCGGGTAGGTTTTGATGTTGCTGTCAATAAAATCATGGAATGATTTGTGGAGTACAGCCTGTCCGTAATCGGTATGTCGCACCTCATTTAAAAACCGGGCGAACGAGGCAAGGTAAGCGTTGGCAGCGGGTTGCTGATAAACGTTCTTAATCACATCGGCCTTATCCAGGTGGTATTGCTTCTTGAATTGAGCATGAATATCTGCAGGCATCTGGCCGTACAGGTAATCAGTAATGAGCATCTTACCCAGCCAGGTACCAGAGCCTTCATCGCCTAATACGTAGCCCAGACCGTGCTTGCCTTCGGCAATATCTTCGCCGTTAAAAAAGGAAATGTTTGAGCCGGTACCTAATACGCAGCACAAGCCTTTCTCCTTACCACAGGTGGCATAGGCCGAGCCCAGCAGATCGCTATCCACACTCACAAACGCTTTGGGGAACACCGCGCTCAGAGCATTAGATACCATCTCATGCCTGTCCGGACTGGAACAGCCGGCACCGAAAAAATAAACCTCGGTAACTTTTTGAGATTGGGCCACCAAGGGGTGCAATTGAGATTTTATCTTTTTCTCAATTTCCTTCTCGGTTAAAAAATAGGGATTAAGGCCATCACTAAAATATTCTACCGGTTCCTGGCCGGGAACATTTAGCAACCAATCTGTTTTTGACGAACCGCTATCAGCAACTAAAATCATGCACAGAGCTCTTCCAATACTTTATGGGTAAGCGGCTTGTGGATGAACTGGGTAATGTATTTGTTTTCTGTAGACCGTTTATAGTCGTTAGGATCGAGCGATGACGAGAGCATGAAGATCTTGGCGCTCTTTACATTATCATCCAGTTTATCATACTCCTGCAAAAACTCAAAGCCGTTCATGTTGGGCATCCTGATGTCTAAAAATATCACATCCGGGCGCACATCACCTTTCCGTAATGACTCGATGGCTTCTGCAGGCGATTGCCGCACAATAATTTCTTCAGCGAAGTGCCCGCTTTCTAATATCCTCCTGGTGACAAAATTATCAATGTAATTGTCATCAATCAGCAAACATATTTTATAGCAGGGCAACATATAGTCTTCAAAAATAGTCTTTTACGGATAAAAACAATTTTTGTTACGCTTTTTATTGAATATTTATGCTGCTGGTAATCTGGCGCAAGGTAATCTCAGCAATTTTAGACTGATACTGAGCGGCAAAAAACTTAGACTGTGCGTCAAGATAATTGCGCTGTGCCTCACGAATTTCCAGCGGCGTAATGTTGCCCAGTTTGTACTTATCCAGCGAAATCTCCAGGTTGCGGTGAGCTATCTCAACGTTGTTCTGGCCCAGCTTCATCAGGTCTAAACCTGACAGGTAAGCCACGTACAGGTTGTTGATCTGCGCCTCCACATTCATCCTGATTTGCTTAGAATCAATGTCTGCGTTGCTGATCTGCAACTTGGCATTACGCTCGCGGCGCCATTGGTTAAAGCCATCAAATATATTGATGGATGCCGTTACGCCATAGCTAACACCGCGGGTATCCTGCGTACGGGTAAAGCCTGCCGGGGTTTTACTGTTAGTCCACGCATAACCACCATTCACCCCCACTACCGGGTAACGGGTTGACTGTACCTGTTTCAGGTTAATTTCGGCCAGACGTTTATTAATATCTGCCGAAAGTATGGCGGGGTTTTGCGTTTGCGCGTTGTTAATAATATCGCCCAGTTTTAATGACTCATCTACCTTAATGGTATCGGCCACGTTAAAATCTGTCTGTAAATCGCGGATCAATAACTGGTTCAGCCTGATCTTTGAGCTTTTGTATTGCTGCACCAATGTCAGCAATGTAGCAGTATCGGTATTCAGGTTCACCTGGGCATTCAGCACATCCAGGCGGGAGGCACGGCCTACACCAAATTTATCATTGGCATAGCGCAACTGCGTACGCGAGATGTCAATAGCACCTTTCTGCGCACGGATCTCCTCGTTCTGATTAATCAGATCATAATAAGTGCTCAGCACAGCGGCCATAGTACTCTGCACGGTATCGCGCAGCTGAATATCGCTCAGCTGGTTCAGTTGTTTCAACTGATCATAATTGGCAAACATGGCAAAGCCGTTAAAGATGGTCCAGTTTAAGGTTGGGCCATAAGTAAGGTTACTGTTTTTAGCGCTGGGGATGGTATTTACCGTACCATCGCTACGCGTTTGCTCAATATGCTGCTGGCTATTACTTTGGCTTATACTACCGGTAAGTACAGGTAACATGCCGGCATTGCCCGGAGTAACGTTGTTTTGGGCAATGCTTTTATTGTTTTGCGACAGCTGAATGTTGTAGTTGTTTTTCAACGCAATCTCTACCGCCTCTTTGAGCGACAGGTAGGGCGCATTTTGAGCCTTAACGCTTAGCGCCGCAGGCATGCACAACATTAACAGGCAAATTATCTTACTAAATTTCATATCAATGTTAGACGTTTTCAATCAGTTTAGGTTCACTATCGTCAGGCTGGTGATGGCCGTGGTGATGAAGATGGCTATCGCCAGATTTTATGTCCTCAGGATTTTCATCCGGGTTATGGCGCTCTTTAGAAGCAATCATCATGTAAATAGTTGGGATGATATACAGCGTCAGGATCAGCGAGAACATCATACCACCAATAATTACAATACCCAGTGATACACGGCTCTTGGCGCCAGAACCCAATGCAAATGCAATAGGCACCGAGCCCAGCACAACCGCCAAACTGGTCATCAAGATTGGGCGCAGACGGGCAGTTGCCGCTTCTACCACCGCCTCGTATTTATCCAGCCCCTGCTCCATACGCTGGTTGGCAAACTCTACAATCAAGATACCATTTTTGGTTACCAGACCTACCAGGGTGATCATGCCAATCTCTGAGAAGATGTTGAGTGTTTGGTTAAACAACCACAATGATATAAATGCACCGGCAATGGCCAGCGGCACCGTCATCATTACTATAAACGGATCTATAAAGCTTTCAAACTGCGCGGCCAGTACCAGGTAAATAAGTAGCAACGCAAAACCAAAGGCAAAGAAGATACCTGATGAACTCTCAGTATAATCTCGCGACGGACCACTCAACGCGGTGCTGAACGTGGCGTCTAGTTTCTCGTTGGCAATACGCTGCATCTCGGCAATACCCTCGCTCATAGAATGGCCTGGCGCCAGACCAGCCTGTATTGTAGCCGATTTAAAGCGGTTAAAGTGATAAATAGCCGGTGGTGTAGCGTCTTCTGCAATTTTCACCACGTTATCCAGCTGAATGAGCTGACCTTTATCATTACGTACGTAGATCGATTTCAGATCCAGCGGCTGATCGCGGTTGGCGCGGTCTACCTGGGCCACTACCTGATACTGCTTACCGTTGATCAGGAAGTAATCCAACCTGCCGGCACTATAGTACAATTGCAGTGTTTGGGCAATATCTGCTACCGATACACCCAGATCGCGGGCCTTGTCGCGGTCTGTAGTTACCGTCAGCTCCGGCTTGGTGAATTTCAGGTTCACATCCGGCGTTTGCAGAATGGAGCTCTTTTGCACCTCGGTCATCAGATCTGGCAGTACCTTACGGATCTTTTCAAAGTCCTGATTCTGGATTACAAATTGGATAGGCAAGGATGTTTTAGCACCCGAGCCACCACCAGATATAGTTTGCTCCTGCACCACGATCACGCGGGCATCAGGGAATTTTTTTAACTTACTGGTAAACCAATCAGCAATCTGCGCCTGGGTGCGATGGCGCTGATCAGGCTCTGTTAAACCGATACGGCCAAAGCCACTGTTAACCGCACCGCTACCACCCTGCCCTGCTGCCGTGATAGCAATACTCACCTTTTTCTCGGGGATTGAATCTTCTATCAGCTGCCCTATCTTATCCATATAACGGCTCATATACTCGTATGATGAACCCTCCGGTGCAGTAACAGTATAACGAACCAAGCTACGGTCATCCAGCGGAGCCAACTCTGACGGTGTAACCTTCATCAACACATAAATGATAATGAACGATGCCACCATAATTGGCCAGGTGAGCCATTTATACTTCATAAACCCTTCCAGCGTTTCTTTGTAGGCATTGGTCATGCGCTCAAAGAAAGGCTCGGTACGTTCATAAAATTTAGAGTGCCCGTGGTTTTTGCGAATCAGTTTTACGTTCAGCATCGGCGTTAACGACAGCGATACGAAAGCCGAAATCAATACCGAACCTGCTACCACCACCGCAAACTCGCGGAATAACCTGCCGGTAAAGCCCTGTAAAAACACAATAGGCAAAAACACCGCCGCCAGCGTTACCGAGGTTGATACTACCGCAAAGAAAATCTCTGCCGAGCCCTCAAACGCCGCCTTACGGATAGGCATCCCCGCTTCCACCTTCTTATAAATATTCTCCGTCACTACGATACCGTCATCCACCACCAGACCGGTGGCCAGCACAATTCCCAGCAGTGAGAGGATATTGATAGAGAACCCGAAGATATACATGATGAAGAACGCACCGATCAACGATACCGGAATATCAATCAACGGACGGAAGGCGATGAGCCAATCGCGGAAGAACAGGTAGATAATTACTACCACCAGCACGAAAGACACCAGCAAGGTTTCCTTCACCTCATCCAAAGATTGAGTGATGAAACGGGTGTTATCCAGCGCCACCTCCAGTTTAATATCAGGCGGCAAATCTTTCTTAATCTGATCTAAGCGCTTATAAAAGTCCTTAGCAATCTGCACGTAGTTAGCACCCGGTTGCGGCACCACAGCCAAACCAATCTCAGGGATACCCGATTCTTTCAGCGAAGTTTCCTCGTTAGCAGACCCCAGGGTGGCATAACCAATATCACTAAAGTGCACAACGCGGTCGCTGTCTGAGCGGATAATCAGATCGTTAAAATCTTTAACGGTATGCAGTTTACCCAGCGCACGTACAGCCAGCTCGGTATTGTTACCTTCAATTTTACCGGCAGGCAGCTCCACGTTCTCTTTTGCCATAGCCGCGCTGATATCGGTTGCGCTTAGTTTGAGGGCGCTCAACTTGTTCGGGTCAATCCATAAACGCATAGCGTATTGGCGCTGGCCCTGTATGTTAATGGCACTTACGCCGGGGATGGTTTGCAAGCCTTCCTGCAACACGTTCTCGGCATAATCATCCACCTGGTTAATGTTGCGGGTGTTACTGCTTACCGTAAGGGTGATGATGTTATCGGCGTTGGCATCGGCCTTGGTTACTACCGGCGGAGCGTCAATATCCTGCGGCAGCTGACGCTGGGCCTGAGATACTTTGTCGCGCACGTCGTTAGCGGCAGTTTCCAGATCGGCATCCAGGTTAAATTCTACCGTAATGTTACTGCTGCCCACACTACTGGTTGACGAAATGTTGCGGATGCCCTGCACACCGTTAATGGCTTTCTCCAACGGTTCGGTAATCTGCGATTCGATAACGTCTGAGTTGGCACCTGCGTAGCTGGTACTTACAGAAATGATGGGCGGATCTACCGACGGAAAATCGCGTACACCCAAAAAGTTGTAGCCCATTACGCCAAACAGCACAATTACAACCGAAAATACGGTTGCCAGTACCGGCCTTTTTATACTGACTGAGGATAAACTCATAGCTGTACTATTTAATTACTTTATTCACTTTCAGATGAATCTTCGGACGCATCTGTATAATAGCCGATACCACCAGGCTATCGCCAGGTTTCAGGCCGCTTACTACCTGCAGCTTGGTATCGGTACGCATATCCGTAGTTACGTATGCCGGAGTGGCTATGCCTTTTTTAAGCAACCAAACTTTGCTGCTTTTTAAATCTGGCGTAACACACTCCGTTGGCACCATAATGGTTTTCGGGATCTGATCCAGCGTCAGGTTGATTTTGGCAAAAGCACCGGCAGTTAACAGATTTTTAGGGTTAGGTGCTTTTGCCCTAACCGTTATGCTGCGCGACGTGACATCAATAGCCGGCTCAAGCGCATAAACAGTAGCCTCAAAATTATCGCGCGAGCTGGCAATGGTAAATTTCACTTTGCTGCCCGGCTTAATTAATGGCAGGTAACGCTCAGGTACAGAGAAAGTCACCTTGGCCGGATCAATATTAACCAGCGTTGCGATAGACGTAGACGGCGACAGGTATCCACCCGGACTTACATTACGTAAACCGATGGTACCCGAGAATGGCGCGCGGATCTCTGTTTTGGCAATCTGTGCTTTGATCAGCTCGGCCTGGGCCTGCAAAGAGTTCAGTGACGTGAGCGAGGTGTCATACTCCTGCTTGCTGATGGCTTCTTTTTCCAGCAGGATACGGTTACGATACTCGTTCTCTTTTGCCAGTGATACCTGGTACTGGGTTTGTTTAAGCGATGCCACCAGGTCAAGATTGTAAACCTTGACCAGCAACTGTCCTTTTTTAACGCTGCTGCCCTCGTTAAAATAAATACCGGTAATGTTACCGGCGGTTTCGCTAATGAGGTTTACGCGCTCGTTGGCATCAATAGAACCGGTGATATCGATGTTATTGTTCACGGCAGTATCTTTCACTACCATGATATTTACCGATACCGGACCTGTTTTTTTGCCGCCTTTACCCTTGCCGCTTTTTGCAGCAATGGCGGCCGACTCTTTGGCCTTGGCGCCCCACAGCTTATTATACAATAAAAAGGCTACTATTAAGCCTATAACAGTAAATGCAATATACCTGGTTTTCATTTTCTCCTGATGGCTACTTGTTGAGGTTTAGCTTTATGTTGAGTTCTTTATTTGCGTATGGTTTCAAATTCTCTTCCATTTTAAACAATACCTTGAAAAAGGTTTCCATTTCTTCGGCGGTCACTTCTTTGGCCACGGTGTTGTTAATGGAATTAAATGCGGCCACAATTTCGGGCACGGCGGCTTCGGCTTTGGCGGTCACTTTTAAAAAGTGTTCGCGCCTGTCGTTCGGGTTTACCTCACGGTATACATAGCCGCGGTCTGTCAAAAAATCAATGATACTTACCATGGCCGATTTATCCTTGCCCAGCTTGTCGCCCAGTGCTTTCTGGGTGAGCTTGCCGTTGTTGGCATGAATAAGCGACAGCACATACCAATAGCGGTTAATACCCAGATGCTCAACCCTTTTTGAGAGCACATTCAAGTACACTTTAGCTACATGTATCAATTTACGCGAAATAGGTTCCGTAACTTCCATTGGTAGTATTGAACCACGAAAATAGATAGTGGTTTATATAAATAGTTGCATGTATCAACCATTTTACGATATTAAGTCAAGATTAACAAAATTGGCTGAACTGAAGGGGTTTCTGTAGCCTATTTGTTATAAAAATGTGGTCGATCACGGCACAAACTGACGAGTTTGTCAGTTTTACCTCTCTTAGAGAAATGCGCCGCTTGTTCGGAATGACAAGCGAGTTAAGTAAATCGGTTAAACCCAATCTGCCACAATCTTTGCCGATAGCAAAGCCAGCGGAATCCCGCCACCCGGATGCACACTGCCCCCGCAGAAATACAGGTTTTTTACTTTTGACTGCCGGTTGGCGTGCCGCAGAAATGCTGCCAGCTGGCTGTTGGAGCTGCTGCCATAAATAGAACCTTTATAGGATGATGTGCGCTGCTCAATATTGCGTGGATCAAGCACGCTCTCGCTGACGATGAGCGGGGCGATGTCCGTGCCCAGCATTGACGAAAGTTTTTTTATCACATTCCTGCGTGATGTGTTAACTAACGCATCCCAATCCTGCCCGTTGTTGGCTGGTACGTTAATCATTACAAACCAATTCTCGCAACCATCGGGGGCATCACCCGGTTGCAGCTTTGAGCTGATGTTGATATAAACCGTTGGGTCATTGCTAATGGTTTGCTCCTTCCAAATGGCGTTGAACTCGGCCTTGTAATCGCCACTGAAAAAGATGTTGTGCAGGTGCAGGTCGTCAAAACGTGATAAAATACCCCAGTAGAAAATCAGCGCCGAACTGCTGCGCTCTTGCCGTAATGTTTTCTGCGGATGCAGATCGGGGCGTTTGCCCAGCAGCTTTTTATAGGTAGGGTAAACATCCATATTAGATACCACTATATTGGCTTCAATAACTTCGCCATTCACCTTTATGCCGGTGGCGCGATTATCGCGCAGCAAAATCTCTTCAACGGGGGCGTTATAATTTATTTTAACACTTAATGACGTGGCCAGCTCCACCAGTTTCTGCGTAATGCTATACATGCCGCCCTCAGGGAAATAAGCGCCCAAATGCTGTTCCAGGTGCGGAATTACGTTGAGCGTAGCCGGGGCTTGATAGGGGTTAGAACCATTGTAAGTGGCATACCGATCAAAATATTGCACCAAACGCTTATCTCTAAAAAAGCTTTGGTTAGCCCGGTGCATGGTGCGCATGGCATCAATCTGAAACAGTTGCAGCACCGATTTTAGTGTTTTAAAACTCAAATAAGTGCGCAACCTGTGCAGCGATTGCTCCAGGAAAACATGATTGGTAATACCGTAAATCCTTTTACTGTTTTGGAGATATTGGCTTACGTGCCCGGCAGGCTCGCCGGTTTGGGTTTGGATTTCGGCCGCCAGCAGATCTGCATCACTTGTTGATTTGATGCGCGTGCCGTCCGGATAAAAATAATGGCAAACGGTGTCAAGCTTTTGGTAGGAGAAATAATCTTGGGGATTTTTTCCGGCCAGCCTGAAGAGTTCATCTACATATTGCGGCATGGTAAATAGGCTGGGGCCGGCATCAAACCTAAAACCGTCTTTGGTAAATTCAGAAAGCTTACCGCCAGGGTAATTGTTGGCCTCAAAAACATGCACCGCATAACCCTTCACCGCCAGCCTGATGGCCACGGCAATACCGGCAACACCGGCGCCAATAACAACTGCACTCTTTTGCGCCAAACTTCAGGAGAATTTAGGTGGCTTTATTTCGGTACTTAGCCAGCTTAATCAAGCTGACCAGCAGCAAGCCAATGGCTGCTCCCTTTATAAGCCCATCGGCACCGTCGGGCTCGGCATGCCAGTAATGTTTAATGAAGAAACTGGCAGGCAATAAAATCAATCCAATAATGGCGGCCAGTTTTACGGGTGCAGAGTTTCTCATACCATTGATTTGCGGTTAGGTAAAGTTAGATAAAAGCAAGGGCATCTCCGCTACAGAAACGCCCCTACATATTTAAACAGCGAGTATTTTATCAGTTTGCTTTCTTATACATTACGCCATGTGCTCTGCAAGATAACTTAAGTTGAGTGATATTCCTATTCGCTTCCTTCACCGCAGCGTTGCATTTATTGCCCCAGGCAATGGCGTTATTAACCTTTAGATAATATAATTACAGATAATTTACCGGGAAGTTTGGTTTTATTTAAAAGAGCTCATCCTTTAGCGATGGATTTGAAACCCATCGCTAAAGAACATACGGCACACAAAGACTTACGAAGTTTTAAAAGTTCGTAAGTCTAAACTCATTAAATTGGTTGTTACACGTAGCTCAGGGCGTAGTTCATAAAATTGCTGGTGAGGCCGAAATCTTCAGTTCCCTTACGACGGATAAAAAAGAAATCGCGGGTAATCTTCAGGCCTTCAATTGGCACTTCTACTAAGTCACCCTCGGCTAGTTGGCGCACAATGGATGGCCGCGGCATAAAGCCCAGACACTTATCAGCCAATAAAAAGTTTTTCAATGCCTCGGTACCACCCAAACGGATTTTCACTGAAAGATCTGACGGTTTAATATGGTGCGCCGATAGCGCCTTTAACAAGGCATTCAGGGTACCAGAGCCTCGCTCGCGCAGGGCCAACGGGGTTTTTAGCAATTGCTTCAGGGTAAGTGATTTGCCGGCCAGCTCGCTCTTAGCCGAGCATACCGGGATCACCTCATCGCTCATAAACGGCCGGTAAGATACGGTGGTGAGTTTATTATCAACCTCTATAATACCTATATCCACCTCGTGGTTGAGCAGGGCGTTCAGGATATATTCTGAGTTACGGTTAACCAGCTGCACATCTACATTGGCATACTCGTTCTGGAAACCTGAAAGTATTGATGGTAAAATATACAATGCAATTGTGGTACTGGCCCCCAAACGCAAATGACCGGCAGCGTTAGACAAGTTGCTGAGTACCGAGAGATCATACTCCACCTTGCGTTCAATCTCTGTGGCCTGCAGCAGGTATTCGTTCAGTTTTTTACCGGCCTCGGTTAACAGAATGGTATTTCCCTTTCGCTCAAAAAAAGCCACCTTGTACTGATCTTCCAGTCCTTTAATATGCTTACTAACGGCTGGCTGCGTAACAAACAACACCTGGGCTGCCTTAGAGAAACTCAAGTTGGCGGCTACCTCCATAAAAACACGATGCGCAAAAGAGATCATAGGTATATCGGTCGAAAAAATGTTCTGGTCGGCTAAAATGTATTAACGTCCCCTTAACACTAATACGTAGGGTTTCCTTTAATAGTTGTGTAGAATGGCTATTTATTAACCAATACGCCATTCAACACGTTCAAAAACGCGTAATCTTAAGCAAACAGGCCTAAGTGCCCCTGAACAGTAACAAAGAGTTTACAGTGCAACCACTGGATGCGGCTGCTTGTTTTAAGAAAATGAAATACTACATGGGCGGGATGCCGTAGTTGCGCAGGTCTTTAGGCTTACTCTTTTTATCTTTTTTAGAGAACAGCCCCATCAGGTTGTGCCAAGCGCTGCTCACCGAAGCCTCGTTAATAAAGTGAGATGCTTTTTGCGAAACCAGGCCAACCAGCGTTTTGGTGAGGAAGTTTGATTTGCGGAAGAGGGTTTTGTTGAGCGCAAACGGCAATGCAATACGCGACAGGAGGCCCACAATATCCTGTCCCAATATTTTGCCCACCTGCATGCCATCGGCAGCCTTAGGGAACAGCGTCATTAACGTAGAGAAGGTATGCCCCGGACTGCTAAAGCGCTTACCCAGCGCCTCGCCTTGTTCTTTCTGCGCAACGGTTAAGCGAGCTATTTCGGCCTGTAGATCCTGTATATTAGTAATGCTTGCCATGTGCAGATAGATTATTTAAAAAGCTTACGGATAAGAAAGTTAACAATAGGTTTCTCTACATTTTTCCTGAAGGCCACAATAATAAAGACAACCACCAGATAAAACAGCGCAACGGTGCCAAACCCCTTCCAGAAGGAGTCAAATACCTCGGCCATAAACAGCGCCAACGCGATGCTTGCAAACAAGAAAACAATGCATACCACCAGCACAATCAGTATATCTGTAACAATGCCGGCCGTAATAGAAGTTCCCTGCTCAATGGCACGAAGCTTGGCCAGCTTAAAGTAAGTTTCCAGATACTCTTTAACCTGATCTAAAATGGGTCTGTGTTGTTGCTGCTCTTCTGTGGTAGTAGATTTTTCTTCCATAAGCGGGCTTTAGATAATGGTTTGCAAAGCCGGGCCTTGCAAACCATCACCGGTATTAAATTCAGGCGTGCTCCAGATCGTCTTGATACTCTTCTTCAGCGCCTCTTACTTTAGTTTTAATGCTGTCAACCACACGTTCTTTCAAACCTACCAGGTTATCAATTTCAGCAGCTGCAGTTTCTTTGATAGAGTCGCCAAGGTTTTTTAATGATTCACTCAGCTTGTCTCTTGTGTCGGTACCTTTGTCTGGTGCAAACAATATGCCCAAGGCAGCGCCTGCTGCCAACCCGGCAAGCATTGCTACAACTACTTTTGTGTTATCATTCATAATAATATAAATTTTAAGTTGATGATTTTGTTTTTTACAAGTGGTGTTTTTTGTTAAAACAAGTAATAACCACCTTTTTAACGTTTGGTCCAATAGCAAAGTATCGGTCCGTGCAATATATTATTAATGCCCATCCTCTGCAAGCAAGATGTTTTTTTTAACTGATTATCATCAAATCGCCTGTCCTGTTACTAATCCTGAATATCCGGACCTGTTTTGATGCGTTCCAATCGTTCTGCGGCCATGCGGTTAGTTTCATAAATTTCTACCAGCAGCAAAAAGTACGATAACAGTACAGGCCCGAATACCAAACCCAATATACCAAATAGCGGAATACCTATAAATACCCCGATAATGGAAATAATGGGATGTGTATTTGCCACCCGCTTATTAATAACCATCCGCAGTACATTATCAACATTGCCAATAAACAGGATGCCATACATCAGCAGCCCTACACCCTTCCAGGTATGATCATTAGCTATCAAAATAATGGCCGCCGGGATACACAGGGTTGGCGCCCCCACTACAGGCAAGAACGAAATAAACGTGCCCACCACGCCCCAAAAAACCGGATCCGGGATGCCAAACAAAAAGAAGCCATTGGCCAGCAACAAGCCCTGAGTAATGGAGATGATGCCCTGCCCCAAAACATTAGAATAGGTAGCATCGCGCAGCGCTTTGGCAAACTTCAGTGCATGTTGCTCCCGAAAGGGCGCATAACGCAACAGGCCCGCCTCAAACTCTCTGAATTGCACAAACATAAAATAGAGCAGAAAGTACATTACCAGCAGGGTAATAAATATGCTAATGGTACTGCTGATAACGGACGGGAACAGATCTGTAGCCAGGTTGCCCAGTTTGAGCATCAGCGTATCGGCAATATGCGCCTGCTTAAACTTAGAACCTGCCAGATGATCCAGCTTGCCCAGCCATTGATCTATCGGGAAGTTATCACGGTTAAGCCCCGAAATCTTGCCAATCATCATGATACACAGCGTGAGAAACGGAATCACCACAATGATGATGGAGGCAATGATCAACAGTATAGCCGTCATCGATTTATTCCAGCCCCTGCCCTCTACCAAACGGATATACAGCGGTCTGAAAATAGTATACAGCACAATAGCGCCCAGTATAGAACTAAACAGATCTGTAAGCGCATAAAACAGCAAACAGCCCAGCAGTACAATGCTGATCAGGGTAATGTTGTTACGCTGTTTATAAGTAAAGATTGACATGAATTGTGACGCTCACGCTGTGCTATAAGAAAAACAAAGTTTAGGGAAAATGTTTGGGGGGATGATTAACATTTGCCCTTTCCCCTCATATCATTTCTTTATCTGGTTACCACACCGTCATTGCGAGGAACGAAGCAATCTCTGTACATGCAAATCGGCCATGCAATACGGACTGGCCTACGCAGAGATTGCTTCGTTCCTCGCAATGACGGTGTGGTGTGCAAATTGCTCCAAAACAAAAAAGCCGCATAAAGCGGCTTTTTATATTATCATCCAGAAAACGCTGGAAATTAATCGCCGTGGTGAACTATTTCTTCTTCTCTGAACAGTTTGGCGCTCAGGAAGTCGTTGTTCATGCGTGAAATATTGGTCAGCGTGATTTCTTTTGGACACTCGGCCTCGCAGGCACCGGTGTTGGTACAGTTACCAAAACCTTCTTCGTCCATCTGGGCAACCATATCCTGTACGCGACGGTAACGCTCTGGCTGGCCTTGCGGCAACAAACCCAACTGAGTTACTTTAGCTGATACAAACAGCATAGCTGATGCATTTTTACAAGCGGCAACGCAGGCACCGCAACCAATACAGGTAGCAGAGTTGAAAGCCTCATCAGCAATTACTTTAGGGATTGGGATAGCGTTGGCATCTGGCACACCACCTGTGTTTACAGAGATGTAACCGCCCGCTTGCTGAATGCGGTCAAAAGCAGAGCGGTCTACCGCTAAGTCTTTCACTACCGGGAAGGCAGCAGCGCGCCATGGTTCAATAGTAATGGTTTCGCCATCTTTAAAGCTGCGCATGTGCAGCTGACAAGTGGTGATAGCTCTTTTTGGACCGTGCGGACGGCCGTTGATGTACAACGAGCACATACCGCAAATACCCTCGCGGCAGTCATGATCAAAGTGGATCGGGTCTTCACCTTTGTGGATGAGGCTTTCGTTTACCACGTCGAGCATTTCCAGGAACGACATATCAGGCGAGATGTTCTCAGCCTTGTAGGTCACCATTTTACCTGATGATTTGGCATCTTTCTGGCGCCATACTTTAAGCGTCAGGTTCATATTTCCGTTACTCATGTTTTTTGAGTTTATTGGGTTGATTAGGTTGATTAAGTGAGTGGTTCACACTCCTCTTAATCAACTACTCATTCTTCTTATTTTATTTTGCTGACCGGTTGATGAAATAAAAACTACTCACTTAATCAACACAATCAACCACTCACTATTTGTAGTTACGCTGAGCCAGGTGCACTGATTCAAATACCAGCGGCTCTTTGTGCAACTCTTCTTCTACGTTTTCGCCTTTAAATTCCCAGGCCGCAGCAAAAGCAAAGTTTTCATCGTCACGCAGTGCCTCACCTTCTGGTGTTTGCGACTCTACGCGGAAGTGACCGCCGCATGATTCTCTGCGCATTAATGCGTCGGTTACCATCAGCTCGCCCAGTTCAATGAAGTCGGCAACGCGACCGGCACGCTCCAACGAAGCATTTACTTCTTCGTTTTCGCCCAGTACGATAGCGTTTTTCCAGAAATCAGCTTTCAGCTCCTGAATCAATTTTTTGGCTTTGGTCAAACCTTCTTCGCTACGTGCCATACCGCAGTATTCCCACATAATGTGGCCCAGCTCACGATGGTATTCAACCACGGTTTTGTTACCGCGTAATGAAATCAGTTTGTTTACATGCGCAACAACCTCAGCTTTGGTTTTCTCAAACGCAGGGTGTTTTGCATCAACAGCTTTTGGACCGATGGTTGCCAGGTAATCGCCCAGGGTGTAAGGGATTACAAAGTAACCGTCTGACAGACCCTGCATCAATGCTGATGCACCCAGGCGGTTAGCGCCGTGATCTGAGAAGTTACACTCGCCCAAAGCATACAGGCCCGGTACGCTGGTCATCAGGTTGTAGTCAACCCAAAGGCCACCCATGGTATAGTGTACCGCAGGGTAAATACGCATTGGCTGTTTGTACGGGTTCTCATCGGTAATCTGGTAATACATGTCGAACAAGTTACCATATTTGGCACGTACCGTGTCTTCGCCTAAACGATTGATCGCGTCGGTAAAGTCAAGGAATACGGCCAGGCCTGATGAACCTACGCCACGGCCTTCGTCTGACATCTCTTTGGCGTTACGTGAAGCAACGTCACGCGGTACCAGGTTACCAAATGCAGGATATTTTCTTTCCAGGAAGTAATCGCGATCGTCTTCTTTTACGTCGGCCGCTTTAATTTGTCCTGTTTGTAATTTCTTAGCAGTCTCTACTGTTTTAGGCGCCCAAACCCTGCCATCGTTACGTAACGACTCAGACATCAGCGTCAACTTAGACTGGTGATCGCCGGTTACCGGGATACAAGTTGGGTGGATCTGGGTGTAGCAAGGGTTACCAAAGAAAGCGCCACGTTTGTGAGCTCTCCACGCTGCGGTTACGTTAGAACCGATAGCATTGGTAGACAGGTAGAACACGTTGCTGTAACCACCGGTACACAGTAATACGGCATGACCGGCATGGGTATCAATCTCGCCGGTGATCAGGTTACGGGTAACAATACCTTTGGCATGACCGTCAACCACAACCACGTCCAGCATTTCATGACGGGTGTACATCTTTACTTTACCGGCATGGATCTGACGGTTCAGGGCAGAGTAAGCACCCAGCAGCAGCTGCTGTCCGGTTTGACCGCGGGCGTAAAACGTACGCGATACCTGGGCACCACCAAATGAGCGGTTATCCAACAGACCGCCGTACTCGCGGGCAAAAGGAACACCCTGTGCCACGCACTGGTCAATAATATTTACCGAAACTTCGGCCAGACGGTGCACGTTGCCTTCGCGGGCGCGGTAGTCACCACCTTTAATGGTATCATAAAATAAGCGGTACACGCTGTCACCATCATTCTGATAGTTTTTTGCGGCGTTAATACCACCCTGTGCAGCAATTGAGTGCGCACGGCGCGGGCTATCCTGAAAACAGAATGCGGTTACATTGTAACCTAACTCGGCCAGCGTAGCCGCGGCAGATGCTCCGGCCAAACCTGTACCTACAACAATAACGTTGTATTTACGCTTGTTGGCAGGGTTAACCAGTTTCAGGTTAAATTTATACTTGCTCCATTTGTCGGCTATCGGGCCCTGGGGCACTTTACCATCTAAGATCATGTCTTTTGTCTTTATAGTGAGTGGTTGATTGGGTTGATTTAGTGAGTGGTTCCAAACCCTCTCAACAATTCAACTTAGTCAACTTAATCTAACTCAATCAACTAATTACCAAACTATTTATTCATTAAAAAATACACTATCGGCATCAGCGCAAATCCCAATGGGATAATTACGGCAAACAGCCAGGTGCCAATAAATTCAACTATCGGCGTGTATTTGCGGTGCACCCAACCCAAACTGCGGAAAGCACTCTGGAAACCGTGCAGTAAGTGAAAAGCCAATGATACCATGGCAATTACATAAACCAGCACCAGAATAGGGTTATGGAAAGTTTCTGCCACTTTAGCACGCAGGTCTTTTACCCGAACAATCTCATAATTGCCCTCGGTAGTTGCAGAGTGCTCAAAAGCAGGATCCTGTGGCTGGAAATCAGTAACGGTACGCTGATTGCTCAGCACATCGGTACGGTATTCTTTATAGCCTACGTTGTGGGTGTACTTGTACTTGTACCAGAAATCGCCCATGTGGACAACAATGAATAACAACAGAATTGAACCCAACAGGCCCATGTTTTGTGAGCTCCATGATGTTGGCGACTTGGTAGTGGCCGCATACTTAACCGGGCGGGCCTTGCGGTTTCTGACAGTCAGAACTAACGCATACAATGCGTGGATTACAATACATGCATATAAAACGTATGCAATTACTTCAATCGGCGGAAAGTGCGTCAGGAAGTTGGCATACACGTTAAACGCATATCCATCGTTGTCTGAAAACAACTGAAGGTTACCTGCTAAGTGTACAATCAGGAAGGTACACAGAAACAAGCCCGTTAATGCCATGATGAGCTTTTTGCCCAGCGATGAGTTAAAGGTTTGTTTAATTTGGCTCATGAATAGTATGATTTATTTCGCGCAAAAATATTTATTATATGATGAATATAGAAACGGTTTATGGTTATTATTGGATTATTAGCTATTTAGAAACATTCTAAAAAGATTACGCGTTTTTGACAATGAAACCAAATCATGAGTTTATGTTTTGCCCGAAAAACAGGGGCTTAGTGTTTCGAGATCGGGGAAAAATGAGGCACAAAAGAAGAAACAACCTTTCTTACAAGGAAAAAATAGGCACAAAAGCCCAATTTATTGATCGCTGTTTTTAACGATTGTGAGGAACTTGAGATGTTTCCCCCGCAAATTAGCAACGCACAAGAGTACAAAAATTTGCAAACTGGCCCGGTTAAGCGCCTTCGCCACCTAATAATAGACAATCAAGCCTGAATACCTACCGGGCGTTGGGCTGGTGATATTGAGGCAAAAACTCATTGATATAAGCTACCAGATCTTTAGCATCTCGCCTCCCGCCCTTAATAACTTTCAAGGACCTGGTAATGTATGCAAAGAAAGATGCCGTCTGCTTATACGTAATATAATGACTTATGCCGTTGATCACAATAGCATAACCGGTCAACTTAGGATCTGGCTTTTTAATAGTATTATAAGGATAACTATCAACCGCCTGCTTCAATTTATTAAAAGCCAGTTGGCTTAGGGTAAACATTGTGTAGAAGTGATATTCAATCAACCATCTATCTTCTTCATTTAAACGCATAGATTTCTGCCCGTTTATTAAAGCAGAATCACCGCTGATATTCAGCCGTAACTTTTTAACGCTGACATATATAATATTTATGGGCTTCTCTTCTACTCCCAGGTGCTTTATCTCTATAAATTCAGGAACATCTTTCACCTTGTTTTGCTGTGCATAACCGCAACAACATCCTGCAACAAGAAGAATAATCACCAAGATAAATCTCATACCACAGAAAAGATTTAAGAACTAAGCCGATTATATAAGCGTTCCGCCAGGCCAATATCAATTATCGTCGTCTGAATCTTTTTTAGCATTTGCTATAGCCAGTTCCGGTTTACCTATTACCTTATAGCTACCCACACCTTTCAGAATGTTATCTACAAGTGCTTTGTCCTGCATGGTCTTTACGGCTTTGGCCAGCTCGTCATCGTGTCTGAAATTGTTTTCGTACCTGCCGCTTTCATAATAATAGCGCGCTACAATCTCGCTTTCCAGCACTTCCTTAATCTCTTCCTTATGCAGTTGTAGGTCATTCTTCTTACTGGCGAGTAATTTATTCTTCAGCGCATCATACTCGGCCTGAATCTGGCTGAGCGATTTATCTTTGTCGGCCTCAGTTTTTAGCGCGGTGAGCACTTTTTCTGTGGTGGTACTATAGGTGTAGTTTTTACCGGCAAGATATTTTACAAAGGCATCGTACTCACCATCGCTTAAAGTAAAAGTTTTTGCTGGCGCGATGGTAGCGTGTGCCGCCTTATATTTATTAGCATAATCAAAAATGAGCAGTTTGCCGATGAGGGTTTGGGTAATCTCTGCAAATTTTTCTTGTTTAACCGGAAGATCAGGGTAAACACCACTACCATCATATACGGAGCGACCATCTTTGGTTTTAAACTCGTGCATCATCGAGTCGGCCACTTTGCTCAGGCTACCGTCTTCTTTGCGGTGCGCGTAATCAATCTCCTGCACGCATCTGCCTGACGGAATAAAGTATTTGGCAATGGTAATTTTCACCAGGCTATTATAAGGCAGATTAAAAGTTTGTTGCACCAAACCTTTACCATAACTGCGCTGACCAATAACCACCGCGCGATCCAGATCTTGCAGTGCACCGGCAGTAATCTCCGACGCGGATGCCGAGCGCCCGTTTACCAACACCACCAGCGGCAGATCAGGCTCCATGGGGGTATTCTCGGTATGATAGGTGTAGTTTTTCTCTTTGATCTTTCCTTTTTGCGATACCACTTCTACCCCTTTTGGCACAAACAGGTTCACAATTTTTACAGCCTCCTGCAAAATTCCGCCGCCGTTTGAACGCAGATCCAGAATGATACCACTAGGGTTTTGCTTTTTCAGTGCAGCCAGGGCGTTGGTCACCTCTTCAGCAGAGTTTTCCAGGAATTTATCTAGCTTGATGTAACCCATGTTACCATCAACCATACCATAGTAACTTACATTAGGCTGTTTGATCTCCTCGCGCAGCAGACTTTTCTCTATCGGCTGCGGCGCACCCTCGCGCTGGATCAACAATTTAATGGAGGCACCTTTTGGACCTTTAAGCAGTTGACTTACCTGATCATTGTCTTTACCGTTCAGGTCAACATCGTTTATTTTCAGCAATTGATCGCCGGCACGTACATCTGCCTTTTGAGCGGGGAAGCCCTTGAATACGTCGGACACGTATACTTTCTTCTCGCGCACAAAAATACCGGCGCCAATACCACCGTATTGTGTGCTTACGTAGTGCAGCTTATAATCTTCAATCTCAGATTCGGGAACAAACTCGGTATAGGGATCAAGGCCGTCCAGCATGGCATCCACACCGTTCTTGATCATTTTGGCCGGGTTGATATCATCAACATAGTTGATGTTCACTTCTTTATATACCGATGTAAACACGTCCAGGTTTTTAGAGATCTGGAACAAATCATCGTCAAAGCTCCACAGGGTTAAGGCCATCGCGGCCACGCCTGCACCTATCAACCCAACACGTAAAAATCTTTTTGGAGTACTCGCTATCCTTTTCATTGTAGAGCGCCTTTATCGCGTAAAGATAAAGATACAAAAAAGCATAACGGTTTTATTAACCAGCAATAAAAGATTACAGGCGGTTGTTGTCGATATTAACCAACGCTTTCTTCAGGGTGAAAACCACGTATTTACGGTCGCGGTTAACCAATGTTTCCAGCTTGCTGATCAGGCCTTCTTCCTGCCCCTCGGTATACTGCAACTGCTCGTCGGTTAAATGGTTGTACTTGCGCTGAAGTTTGATCTTAACGCGCGGCCAGTCTTTATTGCTGATGCTGATCTCTGCCATTGTTTTAAAAAGGATACAATTTGTGTGCAAAAGTATAAAAAATATCAACCCCTCCCAACCTTCCCCGAAAGGGAGGATTTTTAAAAGATTAGCAACTATTAAAGTCAAAGCACCCTTTTCTGGGCAGATTTAGAGAGGGTGGCTTAAAAAACTGGCAAGACCTTTGTAATATCCCCGCTACAATAAATGGTTATAAAACCGAGTTTTATTGCCAAATTAATTTAACAATCTACATTATGAAAAAGATCTTATTAAGTATAGCAATGCTGGTGGCGGTAAGCATCAGCGCTAAAGCTCAGTTTAATTTAGGTATTAAGGGCGGGGTAAACTTCTCTAAAATTAATACCGACAATCTAAAAGAATCAACCACTACCGGTTACCAGGCGGGTTTGTTTGCCCGTTTTGGTGGCGCCGTTTACCTGCAGCCAGAGGTTTATGTAGGCAGTCGCGGCGGTAAGTTTCAAAACGATAACAATACTGTGAGCGGCAAGGTAACCTTTACCACCCTTAACGTGCCTTTATTATTAGGCGGCCGCGTAGTAGGTACCGATAAAGTGAACCTGCGTGTTATGGCTGGCCCGATCTACAGCTATAACATGAGCAAAAACCAAAGTTTCTCTGATAACTTTAACGGCGCCCTTGTTGATTTTGGCAACTACAAAAAAAGCACCCTGGGTTACCAGGCCGGTGCCGGTGTTGATATAGGCGCCATCACCGCCGACTTACGTTATGAAGGGGCATTGACCAAAATTAACGACAGCTACGGTCAGCGACCTAACCTATGGGCACTGAGTGTCGGCTTTAAATTTTTCTAAGAGGCCTCACCCTCCTCTCTTCTCCTAAGTAGTCCTTCGGACAAAGGAACGGGAGTTTAATAGAACAAGGAAGCCTGCTCAATTGAGCAGGCTTTCTTGTTCTATAGAAGATTGTCATTTCGAGCGAGCGAAGGGCAGGAATGTTGTGTTGCGCGACGAGAAATCTTATACGACTGCAAAGTGATTTACATTGCAAGTCGCCATATCGCACGTACAAGATTCCTCCTCACCCCATTACACAATCTCTTCAAGTTCGTTCGGAATGACAAGCTTTATGAAAGATCACACCAACTCATCAAAATACTCTCCCGTAAAATCCGCCGCAAAGTGCAGCACGTTGGGTAGGTATTTAAACTCATGCTCCTCGTGCGTAGTAGTTAAGATCACACACTTCATACCTGCGTTATTGGCTGCTTCGCCGCCTTTAGGCACATCTTCAAATACCAGGCAATCGGCAGGGTTTACCTGCAGCATGGCAG
Source organism: Mucilaginibacter yixingensis (assembly GCF_041080815.1). Classification (NCBI taxonomy): domain Bacteria; kingdom Pseudomonadati; phylum Bacteroidota; class Sphingobacteriia; order Sphingobacteriales; family Sphingobacteriaceae; genus Mucilaginibacter; species Mucilaginibacter yixingensis. The sequence continues at coordinate 4,671,035 of NZ_CP160205.1, forward strand.
CTACTTTTAAATACGTTTCGGGGTGTGGTTTGCTGAGCAGGACATCATCTGCGCTAACAATGGCTTTGAAATAGTGGCGAATGTTCAGATTATCCAACACAAAATCAATATTAAAAGGAATGGCCGCTGAGCCGATAGCCATAGGGATGCCTGCCTGATGGGCTTTCTCTAAAAACTCCATTAAACCCGGCAATAGCGTCAGTTGCGGCAGGTACTCTTTTTGGTAACGTTTTTCTTTTTCTACCGATAGCGTTTCCATCTCGGCCTGGGTAAACCTGTCCGGACCGAACATGCGCACCAGCAACTCGGGGTTTTTACCGTACATATTTTGCTTCACCTCTTTCCAGGTGAAATTTCCGCCCAGCTCATCATTCAGCAAATGATACCATGCGCGACTGTGGAAATCCATATCGTTAATCATGGTGCCGTTAAGATCAAAAATGAGGGCTTTGGGAGTGGTAGTTGTCATGCTGCAAAAATGCAAAATTCAGGCGGGATGAGGTATCCCAATTACTCCGTTTTGAGTTAAAAACCAGAAATCGTTCAGTCTGGCACAGGGATTGTATTACTAGCGTGTATAATTATTTAACTAAAACACAATCTACCATGAGATCGCTATTGTATATCATCGCCGTTATCCTCATCATCGGATGGGCATTGGGCGTATTCATGTATTCAGCCACTGGACTTATACATGTACTGTTAGTTATTGCCATTATCGCATTCCTGCTGGGCTTGATCAGAAGATCGGCTGTAGTGTAAAAGGGCCTCACCCCTGCCCTCTCCAAAGGAGAGGGGGCTACAACAAACACCCGCTCCAGAGCAGGCGTTTGTTGTTTGCTATTAATACGTCATGCCGAACTTGTTTCGGCACCCCACATGCAAATCAATTTACCAGACTAACCTGGCATGTGGGATCCCGAAACAAGTTCGGGATGACGTTATATCGCCACCACCAACCATCCCGCGCCACCCATATTTTTTAAAATGCTTATCTTTGCCGCCGTTCAAAGTAAAACAGCATGTTAGAAATATTACCAGATGATCTGCAAGCCTACCTCGACACCCATGTGGATGCCGAGCCAGAGGCGCTGCAAAAGATCAACCGGGAAACATATCTGAAAGTGCTGAAACCGCACATGCTCTCGGGCCATTACCAGGGCCGTTTGCTGAGTATGCTGAGCAAAATAATGCAGCCAAAGCTGGCTTTAGAGATTGGCACCTTTACCGGTTATGCCACTATTTGCCTGGCCGAAGGGCTTACCGAAGATGGAATTATCCACACCATTGAGGTAAACCCGGAGATGGAAGAAATGCTGCTGCGCAACTTTCAATCCACAAATGTGGAAAAAAAGATCAGACTGCATATTGGCGCCGCAGAGGCCGTAATAGCCGATTTTGCCACCGAAGTATTTGATCTGGTGTTTATTGATGCCGATAAAAAGAATAATTTACTTTACTTTGAACTCATACTTGAAAAAGTAAGACCGGGAGGTTTAATTATAATTGATAATGTTTTGTGGAAAGGAAAGGTGTATGGCGACGCTAAAGACACCGATACCCAACTGATCCGCAAGCTCAATGAAAAAGTGGCCGCCGATGCCAGGGTAGAAAAATTAATACTGCCCGTGCGCGATGGCATACTGCTCATCAGAAAAAAGTAAATTATGAAGAAAACGTTACTGTTCCTATTCCTGTTAGGTTCAACCTTTGCTGCTTCAGCACAAGAAAAAAACACTTCGCAATCGTACATCGAGCAATTTAAAGAGAACGCCATAGCCCTAATGCACCAAAGCGGCATCCCAGCCAGCATTATTTTGGGTGTAGCCATGCACGAGAGCGGTTGCGGCAACAGCAACATAGCCCGCAAGCTGAACAACCAGTTTGGCATGAAGGGCAACACCACCAACGTTTACTACAAAAACAAAAAGAAGGTACGCACTGAATATAAAAAGTACGACTCGATCATGGAATCGTTCGAAGACTTTGCCCGGGTACTTACCGAGCGCAAAAAATTCAGTCGCCTGAGCGAGCTTGACCCGCTTGATTATACAGCTTGGGTAAAAGGCATCCAGCGCAGTGGCTATGCCGGCAGCCGTAAATGGGGTGCACAGGTTTTGGCTATTATTGAAAAATACAAGCTCAACCTGTTTGACAGCAAAACCGACAGTACAACTACTAAACTGGCGCAAGCTCAATAATAATTCACAAAAAAGCTTATGTTTGGCTCAATGACAGCCAGCAAATCTCAGCCATACTTACCGGGCCGTTGGGCTCTTGCTTTGTTGTTGCTATGGTGCCTGCAAGCTTGTACGCCTCACCGCAACACCATCTCTAATGGCGATGCCCGCCGTAACAACGCGCGCATACAAAAGCAAAACCGCGATGCCATTTCAAGCTATCCTACCTATAGCGTGCAGCAATATATAGATCGCTTTAAGCCTATAGCTGTGCAGGAAATGAACCTGTATGGCATCCCCGCCAGCATTACCCTGGCACAAGGGCTATTTGAAAGTGGCAACGGCAATGGCGAGCTTGCCCGCGTAGCCAACAACCACTTTGGCATTAAATGCACCAGCGACTGGAACGGTAAAAACTATTTTAAGGATGATGATGCGCATAACGAATGTTTCCGCGTGTATGATCATCCTGAGGATTCCTTCCGCGATCATTCTGAGTTTCTGAAACGCAAGCGCTACGCCAAGCTATTTGAACTGGACAAAAACGATTACGTAGGCTGGGCGCACGGGCTGAAAGATGCCGGTTACGCCACCAACCCCAAATATCCGGATCTGCTGATCGGTATCATCCAGCGTTATCATCTTGATCAGTATGATCGATCTGAAAGTGACATCCAAAAAATCAAACGTGAAGACCGTGTACTGGCACAGATAAACCAAAACATTGGTCAGGCAACCAAAGACTCGCTGACGAGATCAACCCCAGGCAACAATCTGTACACCGTTAAAACCGGCGATACGCTATTTAACATCTCTAAACGCTTCGGCTTATCTGTGGATGAGCTGAAAGCACTCAACAACATGGCCGATAACAATATTAAGATTGGTCAGCAATTGGTGGTGGCGAAGTAAGAATGCCGTCAATGCCATTGCAAGGAGCGAAACGATTTATCGAATCCCTTCCAACATGTCATGCTGAGGAACGAAGCATCTCTGAGGACAAGCAAATAGGACCATCCTCACAGATGCTTCGTTCCTCAGCATGACATGACCATCATCCCCCTTCACTCAAACAATTTTCACCTCCTCCATTAATCCAACCGTGTTAATATTTGTTAAATTGTAATAGCAAGCAACAGCTAACGTTTAGCTTTACACCCCGAATGAAGAAGCTCTGGTTATTTATCATAGTATTGATCACCTCCCTCCCCGCACTGGCGCAACAGCGCATGCTGGATGGCGTGGTGTATGATAAAAACACCAACGAGCGCATTGCCAAGGTAAACGTGCAGAACACGCGCACCAAAGAATCGGTTTACAACACGCTGAAAGCCGAGTTTAAGATCAGCGTACAGAATAATGACCAGCTGATTATTACCAAAACCGGCTATTTCCCAGATACGGTGCGTGTGCCCACGGGCAACAGTCTTATTGTTTACCTAAAGCCGACAGCCATTGCGCTTAAACAGGTAACCATTACCGACACGGCACAAACTCCGCAGAAAAGATACCTGGCTGTAAAAAAGGAATACAGCAAGGCTTATGGATCTAATGCTTACAGCGATATACTTACTTCTACTCCTGGCCTGGGCGCAGGTTTGAGTATAGACGCGATATGGAACTCCATTAGTAGAAGCGGCCGGAACGCTGCCCGCTTGCGCGAGGTAATTGAGCGCGATTATCATGAAGATATTATTAACTATCGCTTCAATAAAACTTTTGTGGCCAGCATTACCGGATTGAAAGATCCGCAATTATCAGACTTTATGATTAAGTACCGGCCGGGGTATTACCTGGTCACTACGGCCAATCAGTATGAATTTATTGCCTCCATCCGTACCAATCTGAAGCGATATCTGCGCAATCCGCATGTTTATGGTTTGCCAACTTTAATTACGCCGCAAGGCGGGCCGCCTATACCTTAGCAAACATTTTATCGTTATTGCGATAAGCAGCTGCGTATCAACATATACCTTCGGCTGCAAGCTTTTACTTCCACCTTTATGCTTTTTTGCTTTTCTTTGCCACTATGATACAACAAGCTACGCGCTCATTGCTCATCATCGCGTTTACCTGTCTATGGGCAACCGTTTTTGCCCAAAACGCCGATTCTGTAAGAACAGACAGCATTAAAATTGACACCAACCTGCTTAACCGCTACCGCATTGAACCGCGCCGGAATGCGCTGCCCGTACGTGTTAGGCCCCTGCAAGTACAAGAAGAACAGGTGCCAGTATCAATGTTGGATTATAAGGTTAATTACTGGCGCAAATGGGTGGTGATTGGGTTAAACCTTAATCAATCTGCCTTTAGTAATAACTGGGCCAGTGGTGGCGTAAGCTCGCTGGCTTTGGGTGGTAACTTTGATTACAAGACCGAATACAGCAAAGCCCCGTTTGATTATACCGGCGAATTGCTTGCACAATATGGCATGGTAGCCAACAAAGGTCAGGTTGCCCGGAAAACAAATGACCGCCTGTTTATTGATAACAAGATAGCCTCGCAACTATCTAAAAGCTGGTTTATCTTCGGTTCGGTAACTATTGAAACGCAGTTTGGTAATGGCTATCAATACGTAGATGGAGCCGGCGCTGCGCTGGCTAAACCATTGCTTATCTCTGAGTTTATGGCGCCCGGCTACGTTACCGAGTCATTCGGTATTGAGTATAAGCCAAACACGTCTTTCGATTTACGTATTGGTACCGGTACCGCCCGTCAAACCATTTTGCGTAATGATACCCTATACAAAAACATAGCGGCTAATTACGGCCTGGCCCCGGGCAAAACCTTCAAGAACGAACTGGCCTTTCAGGTGGTAGCCGTGTATGATAAAGACATTATGCCCAACCTGCATTTAAACACGCGTTACCAGGGTTTCATTCCTTACGGTCGTGGTATGATTAATATTGACCACCGTTTGGATGCTACGCTGATTGCCAAAGTAAACAGGCTTATCAATGTAAATGTGACCGGCACGGCATTGTTTGACAATGATCAGTCTAAAAAGATACAGGCTACGGAAGGTTTGGCACTGGGTGTGATTTATAAGTTTCCGTAAGGATGCACCAGGATATCTGAACCAGAATTCATTGAATTTTGGAGATTTACAGGATAGCTTTGTTTATGTCAGGTCATGCCGAACTTGTTTCGGCACCCCAACTGCTTAGCTTATCGTCAGGATTGTCCAGAGAGTTCCCGAAACAAGTTCGGGATGACTTAAAAAAAACAAAAGGCGCCTTACGGCGCCTTTCTTATAAATTCTAATATTTAGTCTCCAATCTTATTATCACCCTTTAAATCCCCAGCCATCTTTCAGGGTCACGGTGCGGTTAAACACCAGTTTGTCTGCGGTTGAGTGTTTATCCAGGGTAAAGTAGCCTTTGCGCATAAACTGGATGGCGGTGCCGGCTTCGGCATTCATCAGGTCGGGCTCAATGTAGGCTGTTTCGATGATCTGCAAGCTGTCTGGGTTCAGGTACTCTTTAAAATCGCCGTCTTCATTACTTGGATCTTCTACTTTGAACAGACGTTCATACTGGCGCACCTCGGCCGTTTTAGCGTGAGGCACACTCACCCAATGGATGGTGCCTTTTACGTTGATGCCGCTGGTGTCATTACCCGATTGCGACTCTGGAATATGCGTACAATGCACCTCGGTTACATTGCCATCGGCATCTTTCACAAAATCATGGCATTTAACAATATAAGCACCTTTTAAACGCACCATCAGACCAACACCCAGTCGGAAGAATTTCTTTGGTGGCACTTCCATAAAATCTTCACGCTCAATCCACACCTCACGGCTAAATGGAATATCGCGCTTACCATCGCCACCTTCGGCCTCCGGATTATTCTCGACGCTGAATATCTCGGTTTTATCTTCCGGATAATCAGTAATCACCAGTTTAATGGGATCGAGTACGGCCATACGGCGCCAGGCGCTTTTGTTCAGTTGCTCGCGCACGCAGAACTCCAGCAGGCTCAGGTCAATCATGTTCTCGCGCTTGGCCACGCCAATACGCTCGCAAAACTCACGAATGGCAGCAGCAGGATAACCACGGCGACGCATACCGCTGATGGTTGGCATGCGCGGATCGTCCCAATCCTCCACATGGCCTTCGTCTACCAGTTGCAGCAGCTTGCGCTTGCTCATTACGGTATAGGTCATGTTTAAACGGGCAAACTCGTACTGGTGCGAGTCAAACAAATCCAGCTTCTCTATAAACCAGTCATATAATGCACGATGCGGAATAAACTCCAGCGTACAAACCGAGTGGGTAATCTCTTCAATGGCATCACTCTGGCCGTGGGCAAAATCATACATCGGGTAAATGCACCATTTATCGCCGGTACGGTGGTGATGCGCGTGCCTGATACGATACATCAGCGGGTCGCGCAGGTGCATATTTGGTGATGCCAGATCAACCTTAGCGCGCAACACTTTCTCGCCATCAGCATATTTGCCGTCTTTCATTTCGGCAAACAGCTGCAGGTTTTCTTCAACACTGCGGTTACGATAGGCGTTGCCAACACCCGGCTCGGTTGGGGTACCTTTCTGCGCAGCAATTTCCTCGGCCGTACTGTCATCAACATAAGCCAGGCCTTTTTTAATCAGCTCAACGGCAAACTCATAAAGTTTATCGAAATAGTCAGACGCGTAAAGCTCCTCGGCCCAGTCAAACCCCAGCCATTTCACATCGGCTTTAATGCTATCTACATATTCTGTATCCTCTTTAACAGGGTTGGTGTCGTCAAAACGCAGGTTGGTTTTTCCACCGTATTTATTGGCCAATCCAAAGTTTAAGCAGATAGACTTGGCATGACCAATATGCAGGTACCCGTTAGGCTCTGGCGGGAAACGCGTTAACACACGGCCGCCATGCTTACCCTCGCGGATATCTTCTTCTACAATTTCTTCTATAAAGTTTAATGATCTTTCCTCGCTCATGAAAATATGTAACAGTGGCAACAAAAATAGGAAAAAAACCTCATCCCCACCCCCTCTCTAAAAGCGGAGGGGCTTTAAAGTTATTATCCAAAAGCTGGGAAAAGCCCTCTCCTTTTCAGAGGATCTAAGCAGGCATTCTTAATGAAGTTTTAATGAAGCCATAACATCGGCAGGGGCATTTCATCTCAATTTCATGATTACCACCTACTTTCGATATTGTTAGCGTATTGTTAACAGTGTTAAGGCAATAGCGGGGTGGTAATATTTACTTAATTATTTTGATATGCAGGCCGTTAAAAATTTAATCAGCAAGGCAGCAGTTCACCGCCACGAGGCGACATTGATGGGTACGCATTTTGAGCTGACGGTTGTGAGCACTGAAGCCGCCTGGGCTATTGAGCGTATTAACAGCGCCCTTGCCGAAATTAAACGGGTTGATAAGTTATTAACCACCCTGAGCGAAGACAGCCAGATTAATCGCATTAACCACAATGCCGGCGTTGCCCCCGTAAAAGTGAGCGGCGAGCTATTTAAACTGATCCAGCGCTCGCTCGAAATTGCCGAGCTTACTCAAGGCGCTTTTGATATTACTTACGGCACTAACTCTGGCTACGCTAATGTGATGCTGAGTGTTACAGAGCATACTGTGTTTCTGAAAAACAAAGGCATGCGCCTGTATTTTGGCGGTGTAGCTACAGGCTATGCGGCAGACCGTGCTAAATATGTAATGCAGATTGAAGGTGTTAGCAACGGTGTGATTAATGCTGGTGGCAGCCTGGTTACCTGGGGCATGCAGCCCGATGGTTCTGATTGGACCATTGCCAGTGCAGATCCTGAACAGTGCGAACAACCTTATGCCGATTACAGCATCAGCAATATGGCGATAGCTACTTCTGTAAACCGCCAGAATGAGCTGGCCGGTGGCGCCAAAAGCGTTTGCGTAATGAGCCCAAGTGCAGAGCTGGCAGGTGCACTTACTAACCCTATTATTATGCTTGGCGTTAGCGTAGGCACAGAACTGGTTAACCGGCTGCAGCAAATTGCCTGTGTATTTGTTGACGAGTATGACCAGGTATTTGCATCGCGCCACATGGTATTAAACGAAATTGTATAATCTGAGGCAGTTTGTACTGCCCTTTAAATATTCCCCTTTGTTATATAAAACAGGCAGCGCATCCGTAAGGTGCGCTGTTTTTACTTGCAAAGGCTTTGTAATAAAATTTTTTAACGTGTATTCATTAAGACGCAGCTACAAATTCTTTTCTTTGAGGAAAGAAATGACAGCGTCTGCTTATTGGCAAAATGGCCCGGTGTTTTAGGTATATAGTTTTGGTATTGGTGTTAACGCCATGCTTGCTGCTGGCCCAGCCCGGCCGTGCGCATGCAACTGGTGTTTTCACAATTCCGCCTGCATTAAATGGCGGCGCGGCTGATCATGCCCTGGTTGCTGATACCATCAAAACGCTTAAAAGCACCGCCAAAACAGACGGCAAGGTGAAAGAGGTGAACAAGGCCAAAAAACAGCCCAAGCCTGAAAAGGTTGACGACAACACCCCACCCAAACCAGATGCCAAGCCAAAACGTGAGCGCAGGCCTGACGGTATGGAAAGACCTCCTGAAATACCAAGAAGAAACGATAATTAATATATTTACAAAGCCGCCGATTAATGAAGTATCTTTCGACACTCTTATTTATCCTAACAGCATTGCACTGCAAAGCCGGCTATAAGCATTTGCTCATAGACGACGGCACAGACCGCACTATGGTGGCCGACACCGATACGCTGGTGCGCAAACAGTCTGTTTCTGTAGGCATTACCTATGGCAGCGATGTGGTTTTCTTTGGCCGTACCAGTACCCAGCGTTATCCTTTTTATACTGCCGATCTGATCTATAACTCTAAATCGGGCTTTTTTGCTTACAGCTCTGTCTGGAAGGTATCAGGCTCATATCCTAAACTGGATGAGGTTGATGTGGGCGGCGGTTACGTATATCATTTAACCAAGCGATCGTCCGGTTCTATCAGTTATACGCGTTTCTTTTTTAATCGCCAGGCACAGGTGATCAAATCGGCAGCCACTAACGATATCGACTTTAAGAATAGTTACGACTGGAAGTTTATCAAAACCAGCATTTCTTTTGATTACCTGTTTGGCAAAACGACAGACATCTTTCTGACGCCCAGCATCTCACGTAACATTGAAACCAGCTTTGGTATTTTTGATAACAAAGATTACCTGACGTTTAACCCGGGCGTGAGCATGATCATCGGTACGCAAAAGTTTGTGGAGAACTACACCAATGCCGATGGTGGATTGATTGGCATGATTGCACCTAATGATCATTACCCTAACCGCGATCTGAATGTGCTTAACTATAGCTTTAAATTACCCATTGCCTACAACAGGCCGCATTATACGTTTGAGGTAAGCCCCAAATACTCTATCCCTGTAAATGTGGATGGTAACATACGCAACCGTAAGGAGTTTTTTCTGAATCTGACTTTTTATTACTTGTTTTATTAAATGAACGTTCTGATTGTTGAAGATGAAAAGGCACTGGCCCGCGAACTGGAAATTTTTCTGAGCGGCAACAATTTCCTGTGCGAAACTTGTTACGATGGGGTATCGGCATCTGAAAAGATTGCCACCAATCAGTATGATTTTATTTTGATTGACCTGGGTTTGCCTGATTATGACGGGCTTGACCTGCTTAAAGAGGCTAAACGCGATAACCCCGAGGCCGCCTGCATCATTCTGACTGCCCGCGCCGAGGTGAACGACCGCATTACCGGCCTGGATATGGGCGCCGATGATTATCTGCCCAAACCCTTCTCATTAATGGAATTGCAAAGCCGCATGCAGGCTATCCTTCGAAGAAAATTCGGGCTGAAACATCACCTGGTACACTTGGGTAACTTTGTGGTAAACCTTACCGACAGGCATATTTCATACAACAATACCATCATCAGCGCGGTAACCAAAAAGGAGTTTGACCTGATTGCTTACATGATACTGCACAAAAACCGTACGTTAACCCGGCCGCAATTGAGCGAACATATTTGGGGCAGCGTGGTTAATGATGATTATGACAGCAATTATATTGATGCGCATATCAAAAACATCCGTAAAAAGCTGAACGTGTATGAATCGCCCGAGTGGTTGGAGACCGTGCGCGGCCTGGGCTACCGGATCAATTTGTAAGTGAGTGAAACTTCAAACCAAACTTACCTTATTTAACGCCGTATCTAAACTGGTGATAGTGCTGCTATTTGTGGCGCTGCTACCTACGCTTATCCAAAATATTAACCGAAATTACACCGATAACCGCCTGCGTAAACAGCAGGACAAGGTGATCCAGACCGTTCGCAAAAACGGCATCAAATACTACATTACTAACGATGAAGGCTACGGCAGCTACACCCTGCTCAAAGAGGAGTATGTGAGCATGGACATTGTGCCCTTTCATGACCGGCTGGACACCATCCGTAACGAACGCCGCATTGTTGAGGGAGATACCATACAGTACCGTATCTTGAGTCATACCTTCGTTATCGGTAAAAAGAACTACCTGCTGGAGATTGGCAAGAGCGTCAGCACCATTGCCGAAACCAGCGGTCCGCTGCAAAGCCTAGCCTTTGAGGTATTGCTGGGTATGATTCTGCTTACCATTCTGGCCGACTTATTCTACTCCAACTATGTACTGCGCCCGCTGGGACAGATCATCAAAACAAAGCTTGTCGGGGCCAAGTTTCCGCACTTTAAGAAGTATGAGAAGGTACAAACCTCCACATCCGACTTTGAGTACCTGGACAGCAGCATTAACCGCATGATGGAAACCATTGAGAGCACGTTCCAGAAAGAGCGTGAGTTCATCTCCAACGCATCGCACGAGTTGATGACGCCGATCTCTATCCTGCAATCAAAGATCGAGAACATGTTTTCGATCGAGGAGGTGAGCGATGAGCAGAAGATCCGCCTGCTGGAAATGCAGCGCATTCTTAACCGCCTTAAAAGTATTACCAAAACGCTACTGCTCATCTCACAGATAGAGAACGAGCAGTTCATCCGTGAGGATACGGTGCTGGTAACCGATCTGCTAAACGAGGTTTATGAAGAGATCTCCATCCGCCTGCAGGAGAAGAATCTCACTTTTGAGATAGATGTACCGTTCCACGTGCACCTGGTAAAAGTGAACAAGTTTTTACTGTTTAACCTGTTCTTTAACCTGGTTAACAATGCCATTAAATACAACGTAGAGAGCGGCTCCATCAAAATAACCGGCAGGCGCGAGAAGAACAACCTGATTATTGCAATAAGCGATACGGGCATTGGCATTAAGCAAGAACAGCTACCACACATCTTCAACCGCTTCAAAAAATTCCGCCAGTCCATGCAACAGGATAGCTTCGGGCTGGGCCTGCCTATTGTAAAGTCCATCACCGAATTTCACCACATCCGGGTAACCGTACTGTCTGAAGAAAAAGTGGGCAGTACGTTTGAGCTAAATTTCCCCGAAGAGATTATTGAGGGCTAGGTAGCGCTTCGCGCAGAGTATTAATGATTAACCTCCCATCATGTCAGGCAATGCGACAGGCTTGTCCTGAGAGTGGCCAAAACAAATTCGGATGACCTGTTATTGTGCCTGGCGGCGGCCAGAGGCCGCAGGATAGTCGTCACTCGCGAAGATGCTGTAAGTGTTGGGAAGATTAAAAGAAGCGGTGGAGTAGTGCGATTCCCCTCTTGAGAGGGGTGGAGGGGCGTGTCCTTTATGCGTGCGAAATGACACACCCCTGCAGCCGCACCGTCAACGCGCCCCCTCTCAAGAGGAGATTCTAACATCTTCCCAACACCTGTGGCGAAGACGCGAGCGACTGCAAAAACAAAAAAGGCGCCTTACGGCGCCTTTCCTATAGTCTAATCTTTAATCTTTATTCCTCTACCACTTCGCTATTCAAATTGGTTTCTACCGCTGGCTCGTGTTTAAAATAGCGTTTCTGATAAATCAGGATGGCTATTACACCTACAGATATTGCAGCGTCGGCAAAGTTGAATATCGGCTCGAAGAACTCGAACGGTTGGCCGCCCCAAAACGGGAACCAGGCCGGATATTGTGTGCGGATGAGCGGGAAGTAAAACATATCTACCACCCTGCCCTGAAAGATAGGCGCATAACCGTAAATGACACCATAAAAGGTTGAATCTACAATGTTACCTACTGCACCGGCGAATATCAGCGCAACGTTCAGTATCAGTCCGCGGTGGTATTTATGATGAATTAAATAGTACAAGCCATAACCAATGGCAGCTACTGCACCAATACGGAAAATGGTGAGCGCCAGTTTACCGCTAACACCGCCCAGCTCCCAGCCAAAGGCCATGCCGTTATTTTCGGTGTAGCGCAGCATGCCTTTATCGCCCAGAAAATGAATTTCCTGACCAATATACATGTGTTGGTGCACCCATATTTTAATGAGCTGATCAACAATAATGATGAGCAGCGCAATGGCGAAGGGCTTTATGTAAGCAATTTTCATCTAGTATTGCTTCAGTTTGGCTTCCATGCTCAGCGTAGTGTGTGGCACGGCACGCAGGCGTTCTTTCTGAATCAGTTTGCCGGTTTCGCGGCAAACGCCATAAGTTTTGTTTTCAATGCGTACCAGGGCAGCATCCAACTGCTCGATGAATTTTTTCTGGCGGGCGGCCATCTGGTTAATGGTTTCTTTTTCTAAAGTAGCAGAACCATCTTCCAGGGTTTTATAAGTACCGGCAGTATCATCCGTACCGTTTGCGTTCGGATTGCTTAGTGATGAGGCCAGAGAGCTTAACTCTTCTTTCGCTATGCGCAGTTTTTCTAAGATGATATCTTTAAACTCCTGTAACTCGGTGTCAGAGTATCTTGTTTTTTCTGATTCGGTTTTCATTTATATCTTATTAATTACAATCACAATTTCGTTTTCGTCAATCTCCGCCTTTTCGCCTTCGGTTAGCTGCGCATCAAATACAATGGTATCAGCCAAAATTTCGGCGCAAATATATGACAAATAGTTATCTACAGCCTCACGCAGAAAATCAGCTTTACCCAGGGTAACGTTGATCTTGTCTGTAACGTTGAGACCGCTTGTCTTACGTAAACCTTGTACATCGCTGATCAGCTCGCGCGCCTGTCCTTCCTGTTTGAGCGGGATGGTTATGTTAACATCTAAAGCCACGGTTAGTTTGCCCAAATTTGCAACCTGCCATCCGGGAACATCCTCGGCTATGATCTCTACGTCGCTGGTGAGTAGTGAGTACGCCTCTGCCGAACCGTCGTATGGCAATGCTAACGAACCGTCGCTTTCCAGTTGTACGATATCTTCCTGTGTAAGGTTTCCTATGGCAGCGGCAACCGCTTTCATATCCTTACCCACCTTCTGACCCAGCACCTTGAAGTTGGGTTTAACCTTCTTCTTAATCACGCCGGCCGTGTCGGTAATATACTCAATATCCTTAATGTTGGTTTCAGAAAGAATTAATTCTTTTACGGCATCAACCTGCTGTTTGAAATGATCATTCAGAATAGGCAACAAGATCTTGCTCAGCGGCTGACGCACGTTGATGCTTACCTTTTTACGCAGCGATAAAGTCAGTGACGAAATATCCTGTGCCAGTTGCATACGCTCTTCCAACTCCTTGTTCACCAGATCTATATGGTAAACCGGAAAATCTGCCAGGTGGACTGATTCATAAGCGTCCTGCCCTGTTACACTGTTCAGATCCTGGTACAAACGCTCGGCAAAGAATGGCGCTATGGGCGACATCAATTTTGCGATAGTAACCAGACAGGTATACAGCGTTTGGTAAGCCGACAGCTTATCATCGCTGTTTTCTGAACGCCAGAAACGGCGACGGCTCAAACGCACGTACCAGTTACTCAGGTGTTCGTCAACAAAATCCTGTATAGCGCGGGCTGCTTTGGTAGGCTCAAAATCGGCGTAGAAACCATCCACATCCTGGCTCAGGGTGTTGAGCAGGGAGATGATCCACTGATCAATCTCCGGACGGTCTTTCAGCGCTACTTCGGCCTCGCTGTAATTAAATTTATCAATGTTGGCATACAGCGCAAAGAACGAGTAAGTGTTGTACAACGTGCCGAAGAATTTACGGCGAACCTCGTCCAGACCTTCCATGTTAAACTTCAGGTTGTCCCATGGCGATGCATTGCTGATCATGTACCAGCGGGTAGCATCGGCACTGTATTTCTCAATGGTATCAAAAGGATCAACCGCGTTGCCCAAACGTTTTGACATTTTGTTGCCGTTTTTATCCAGCACCAAACCGTTTGACACTACGTTTTTAAAGGCGATACCCTTATTGCCTACCTCGGCGTTGATCTGTTTGATCACATCGCTGCTCTCGCTCAGCATCACCGCAATGGCGTGCAGGGTAAAGAACCAGCCACGGGTTTGATCCACACCTTCGGCAATAAAATCTGCCGGGTAGGCGCTCTTAAACTCTTCCTGACCTTCAAACGGGAAGTGCCATTGTGCGTAAGGCATGGCGCCGCTATCAAACCAAACGTCAATCAAATCAGGCTCGCGGAACATTTTTTTGCCAGCAGCCGAGGTAAGTATCACATCGTCTACATAAGGACGATGCATATCGGCCAGCGTAAATCCGGCAGGCATAAATCCGGCTGCTATTGATTTTTCAATCTCTGCATTCAATTCTTTTATAGAACCGATACATTTCTCTTCGGCACCACCCTCCTCGCGCCAGATAGGCAGCGGAGTACCCCAATAGCGCGAGCGCGACAGGTTCCAGTCAACCAGGTTTTCCAGCCAGTTACCAAAGCGGCCAGTACCGGTGCTCTCCGGTTTCCAGTTGATGGTTTTGTTCAGCTCGGCCATCTTTTCTTTCAGCACCGTGGTGCGGATAAACCAGCTATCCAGCGGATAGTACAAAATCGGCTTATCTGTACGCCAGCAATGCGGGTAGCTGTGCTCGTATTTCTGTACGTTGAAGGCTTTGTTATCTTCTTTCAGCTTGATAGAGATCAGCACATCGGTCGGTTTAAAATCCGGCTGTGCGCGCTCTTCATCGCTATAATATTCTTCTTTTACGTAACGACCGGCATAGTCGGTCACCTCGTTAACAAAACGACCCTGACGGTCAACCAGCGGCACTTCTTTGCCGTTTTCGTCGGCAACCAGTAACGAAGGCACCCCATTCAGCTTCGCAACACGAAAGTCATCCGAACCAAAAGTTGGGGCGATGTGCACAATACCGGTACCATCTTCGGTAGAAACAAAGTCGCCGGCAATAACGCGGAAAGCATTTTGCTCCAGATCGGCATTGGTTACATACGGCATTAACTGCTCATAATGTGCACCAACCAGATCAGCACCTTTTGCTTGTTTAACTATTGCCCACGGGATAACTTTATCGCCATCCTTATAATCTTCAAAAGATGCATTTTCAGCCTCGGCCTTGAAATACTTCTTTACCAGATCTCTGGCCAATATTACGGTAACCGGCTTGTGGGTATATGGATTGAATGTTTTTACAAAAACGTATTCAATGTTTTCGCCTACGGCCAGTGCCGTGTTTGAGGGCAGGGTCCATGGCGTGGTCGTCCAGGCTAAAAAGAACAGCTCGGTATCAACACCATCAAACAGCGTGTTATCGCCCTGTTTCACCTTGAATTGTGCAACAATGGTGGTATCCTTTACCATACGGTAGGTACCTGGCTGGTTCAGCTCGTGCGAGCTAAGCCCTGTACCTGCTTTTGGCGAAAACGGCTGAATGGTATAGCCTTTATACAGCAGGTCTTTATTGTAAAGCTCTTTCAGTATCCACCAAAGGCTTTCGATGTATTCGTTTTTGTAGGTGATATACGGATCGCCAAGATCAACCCAGTAACCCATTTTCTCGGTCAGGTCGTTCCAAACGTCGGTATATTTCATTACCTCACGGCGACAGGCGGCGTTGTAATCTTCAATAGATATTTTTTTACCGATATCGTCTTTGGTAATACCCAGCGATTTTTCTACCGCCAGCTCAATTGGCAGGCCGTGGGTGTCCCAGCCGCCTTTACGTTTTACCTGGAAGCCTTTCAGCGTTTTATAACGACAGAAAATATCTTTAATAGCGCGGGCCATTACGTGGTGAATGCCCGGCATGCCGTTTGCAGATGGCGGACCTTCATAAAAAGTATATGGATTGCTGGCCGGCCGGCTGCTGATGCTTTTCTCAAAGATGTTGTTCTGTTGCCAGAACTCCAGTACATCTTTTCCCGTTTGCGAAAGATTTAATTGCTTATATTCCTTGTACATCAGTGTAGTTGCCTTCAAATTTTAGAGCGGCAAAAATACGGATTTTTATCTGAAGAAAGCGCTATTTGTGTGGTATGGAAATGTCAGATTTTTTGAGATGAGGTGAGGGCGTTTGTGTAAAGATGCGCGCTGTATATGCCAGCGTTGTTGCATCAATCCAGGTAAACCTTTAATGGATACTTGCGGTACTTGTAATATTTATGTAGAATAGGGAACAATTTTAGCAACCTATGCCTGATAGATTTTTTACTCAAGATGCTTTTCATAATGGCTTTGGCCGCGAAATGGTTTCAGCCGGCGATGTTTATGATGCCCGCTCAAAAAGTGGCATGCAGGAGTATTCATTAGCTCAATATGACTTTGTTTTTATTGCTGACAAGCAGGATAAACTGGAACGGCTGGGCAAGTTTTTATCTGAGAATTATGGCTACACGATTAAACCAGTAACACAAATTGATGCCCTGTATGAACTAACCGGCGACGCTACCGAGTTCCCTGTTGATGAAAGCAACCTGATGTACTGGGCGCTGGATCTGTATTGCAAAGGTTACGAATTTGATTGCCGTTTAGATGGTTACGGGGCCTCTGGCGATCCCCAAAATCAACGATTTGCTGACCTCGACCCATCACTTTACCAGAAACATTTTGACCTTGCGATGGATGCTTATAACAACCGAAACCTCGGCATGGCAGCAATCCATTTCTCTACAGC